>CAZSLI010000003.1:111282-151590 GCA_964607705.1 uncultured Eubacteriales bacterium | reverse complement strand
AGCACCTCGCCGTCCTTGCTGTCGACCACCGACTGCATGCCCGGGCCGACCGCGAAGAACGTCGTCTCGTTCGATGCCATGTCGTAGGTCCAGATGTCCCAGTCGGCCGTGAAGGTCCGGGTGTAGACCACCTTCGTTCCGGTAATGGTCATGCCGATGGCTCGCGTGAGCGGGGCGACTTCCGTGACATTGCCGGTCGCCAGATCCATGCGCATGAGCGTCTTCGACGGGCCTTCGCCCACTAGCCAGTAGGCAACTTGCCCTTGGATGTCGACCGGCCCGACGAAGAGCCCGTCCATCGTGTCGACGACGGTCCGCTGCGTGCCGGTCGCCACGTTGTAGACATAGGCCTTCTCGCCGTAGCTCCCCGTGCGATAAGCGACCCAGTCTCCTTCGAAGTCGTTGAGCCCGACGGCCCCTTGGGTGAACGCCCAAACCGATGCGTCCGCGCCGATGTCCCAGACGTCCAGCGTCGCGCGGACGTCAGTCGGATCCAGGTGGACGGTGCCATCGAACGCGACGCGTCCGCCCGAAAGAATGGGTGGCCCGGAACCCCGCTGCGGACTGGTCGACAGCGTTTGATCGCTGATCGTGACCGTTCCGAGCGCTGTGCCCGGCACTGCCAGCGCCACCGCCATACAGAGCGCCAGTGCGAGCAGCAATCTTGCCCTTGTGTCCCCCATAACTCCTCCTCCATCGCTGCGGTACCGCGCGAAACGGTTGCAGATACCCGCGGTGCGGAGGGCGGTAAACGCATCCAGAGAGGGGAGAACGCGATGGCGATGACGTGGGTATGGACTACCACCACGCTGGCTCTCGCAGCAGATTCATCGGAGGTCGAAGATGTACCGAGAACACCCGCAGATCCTCGGCGGCCCCTGTCGTGCTCTGTCGCCGACTGCTCGGCACGTTCCTCGCTGACATCGCGCTATGAAGTACCTGCGCACAGCGATGCTCACCGTGATGTTCGCGCTGCTGGTCGCGAGCCGCGTGCCCGCGCCTGCCGGCGCGTCGGCCCCGCTGGCCACCCCTGCAGGTGCGACGGCTCCGGCCGCCAGCGCCGCTGCATCCGACTCAGCCCGCGACGCGCGCGAAGCCGAGAAGATCCTCGCGCGCCTGGCCGCACGCTACCGCCTCCTCGATGGTGTCACCGTCTCGATCGGCGCGACCCCCAACGGCGAGCAGGCGATCGCCTACTACACGCGCGGCGTCATCGTGATCGACCGCAATCACGTGTACTCGGTAGACGAGATCCTCGAGCACGAGGTGTGGCACGTCATCGACTGGCGCGACAACGGCCGAATCGACTGGGGCGAGAATCTGCCGCCGAGCGACTCGGCCAAGTTCCTGAGGAACTGACCTCGCCGCTCAGCGGAGAAGACACTCGTTAGTTAGTGGACAACGCTGTAGTACGGGACCAGCGACGTGCGCTTCATCAGCTCACTATCGGTAAACGGGGCTGACGGCTCGTCCCTGACAACGCTGTAGTACGCGATCAGCGACGTGCGCTTGAACTCATCGGCCGCGGTGAACGGCGCTGACGGCTCATCCTTCACGACGCTGTAGTACGCATGCGTCTCGTAGTTGGGTGCAGCGGCGACCGGCGCGGCCACCACAAGTACCGAGGCGAGGACGAGGGCGACTACTCCGCTCCACGCCAGCTTGCGCATGAGCAGCGATGTGGATTTCATGATCGCACCTCCTTCCACAACCGCCTTACCCTCTCGTATGCCCTCGGCGTCCTAACGGCGCACGAACGGTTCTCGAACATCGGGGTACTAGAAGAATGTGAGAGCGAGGTGGTGACGTGGGCGTCGATGAGATAACCGCCTGCGGGCTGGTCATTCGGCCGCACGAGCACATCGTCGTGGTCGACGGGCACGAGGTCGACCTCACTTTCCGCGAGTTCGAGATCGTGATGAAGCTCGTCGAGCGCCCGGGCTGGGTCTACTCGCCCGAGCAGCTCGCCACCGACAATGAAGACGCCGAGTATTCGCCCGAGTCGGTCACCGTTCTCGTCTCGCGCCTTCGGCACAAGCTCGCCGAGGCCGGAGCGAGCGACTGCATCGAGACCGTGCGGGGCCTCGGTTACCGCATCCACGCGCCACGCGCCACCGAGAAGCGCGTCACAAGCGTCGCCGAGGAGCAGCGCACCGCCACCCTGCGCGAGGCGTCATGGAGCCTGCTCGACGCCGTGCTCGAGGTGGAGCACTCGGGCACCGAAGACCAGCGCCGGGCCGCCATCGACGCGCTGGAGACGGCGCAGCGCACGATTCGGGCGACGCGGGGCTGCTAGCGAGGGGAGGTGGCCCTCACTCCCCAGTGCTACCGCGCCGAAGTCCTCGAACGCGCTGAGTCTCCTCGGCGCGTTGCGGGAAGGCGCGGTCGCACGAGCGTCCGTTCTTCGTCACTCTCCCTTCGACGTCGCCAACTCGGTCGGCACCTGACACGCGCCCCGCGTCTTCCATGCGGAGTACACCATCGAGCCCACGACCATCGTAAGGATGAAGGCGATCGAGAGCGGGATGGGCACGTGGAAGATGTCGGCGAGCAGCATCTTCGCGCCTACGAACCCGAGCACGATGGCCAAGCCGTAATGCAGGTAGTGGAACCGCTCGATGCAGCCGGCGAGCGCGAAGTAGAGCGAGCGCAGGCCAAGGATCGCGAAGACGTTCGAGGTGAACACGATGAATGGGTCGCGCGACACTGCGAGCACGGCAGGCACTGAGTCGACGGCGAACACGAGGTCGGCCGATTCGACCGCCACGAGCGCCAGCGCCAGGCCGGTGAAGACAAGCTTGCCGCGCTCGCGGTACCAGAACTTGCCGCCCTGGTAGCCGCAGTCGATGGGTAGGTGCTTCTCGGCCAGCCGGACGAGCGGGTTGTTGCGAGGGTCGGAGTTCGACTCGTCGCTGCGCCACATCTTGAACGCCGTGTAGATGAGGAAGGCGCCGAACACGTAGATGAGCCAGTGGAACTGCTCGAGCAGCGCGATGCCGCCGAAGATGAACACCAGGCGGAACACGATCGCGCCGAGGATGCCCCAGAACAGCACCTTGTGCTGGTACTTCGCCGCGATGCCGAGCGCCGAGAACACGACGACGAAGACGAACAGGTTGTCCACGGAAAGCGACTTCTCGATCACAAAGCCGGCGAGGAACTGCTGCGCGATCTCGGCGCCGCGCGTGAGCCACAGCACGCCGCCGAAGCCGAGTGCGAGTGAAATCCAGCCCGCAGACCACCAGATGGCCGAGCGAACGGAGACCTCTTTGTCCTCGCGG
The DNA here is from genome assembly GCA_964607705.1 of uncultured Eubacteriales bacterium. Taxonomy (GTDB): domain Bacteria; phylum Actinomycetota; class Coriobacteriia; order Anaerosomatales; family PHET01; genus CAZSLI01. The sequence goes on along the minus strand of CAZSLI010000003.1, from coordinate 148,309 downwards.
TGCGCGACGAACAAGTCGAGCAACAGTAGCGCGACGATGAGGGCGGAGAACAGGAGCCAGGGCGTAAGACCGGTCGTCACAGGCGAACCTCTCTTTGCATGCGGAGGTTCGCGGGTGAGCGCACCTCCGGCACTGACAGTGCCGAAGGTCTCGCCGTTTAAGTCGCATCCGAGGCCGATGGGCCCGTAGTGACGGATGCGTCACCCGCTTGGCGCGGGCCGGCTACTCCCCTTCGAGTCTCGCAGATGCTACGGGCCTCGCGCGCCGAATGCAAGGGGTCCCAGCCGGGTACTCGCCCCGCATTCGCCTACCGCCCGCCCGGGTGACCTCCTCGGCCACCGAGCATCACCATGACGAGCGGCAACAGCGACGCCCACATCAGCACCTGGCCGAGCGCCGGGTCCGTGTCGCGCAGCAGCGCACCGCCGAGGAGCAGCGCCGCGAAGACGATAGTCGTGCCCACACGGTTCACCGCCCGTTCGACCCGCCGCACTCGCAAGTCGAGCAGCGGCGTCTGTACGTTGAGCTCTCCGCGCTCGACGAGCGTCAGCACCCGGTCGGCCCGGGCCGGCAGCGCCACGAGCGTCTGCAGGAGCTTGCCGCCCTCCGTGAGCAGCGTCTGCACCCAGCCGCCGCCTTCTTCCTCGGACACGAGCTTGCTGGCGTACGGCGCGAGCGCGGTCCAGAGGTTGAACTCGGGATCGAGTCCCGTGCACATTCCCGACAGGATCGCGATGGTCCTGCCCAGGAGCAGCAGATTCTCCGGAAGCTGGAACGGCAGGTCGAGCATGAGCTCGCGGAACTGGAGGCCGAAGCTCATCATCTCGTCGTGGTCGATGCCGCGCAGGTCGCCCATGCTCATCCCGCCGAAGCGTTCGAACAGCTGCATCGACGCCATCTCGATGAGCTTGAGGTCGGCGCTGGGCAGCAGCACGTCGAGCGTCTTGAACGCCGCGACCAACCGGGCGCCGTCCTGGAGCCCTATCGCCACGAGCGCCTCGCGAAGGCCGGCGCGCAGATTCTCGGGAACGCGTCCCACCATGCCGAAGTCGATGAAGGTCAGCTTCCACTCGGCTGCCCCGTTGGCGTCGACGCCTCCGGTGGGCGTGACGAACAGGTTGCCGGGGTGAGGGTCGGCGTGGAACAGGCCGTCCTCGAAGATCTGCTGCATGTAGGTCTGCACGAGCACGTTGGCGACGTCGAGCCGGTCGATGCCGGCCGCAGTTATCGCGTCGTAGTCACCGAGCCGGATCGCCGAGACGTCCTCGAGCGTCAGCACGCGCCGCGTCGTGAGCGGCCAGACCACGACCGGTACGCTTACGTTGGGCATGTCGGCGAAGTTGACGGCGAACTTCTCGGCGTTGCTGCCCTCGGCCAGATAGTCGATTTCGGCGCGCGTCGTGACGGCGAACTCCTCGACGAGCGCGGGCACGTTGGCGCGCTTCGCGACGGGCCGATAGCGCTGGAGCCAGGCACCCACGCGGCGCAGAGCGGCGAGGTCGACTTCGACGATCTGGTCGATGTAGGGCCTCTGCACCTTCACGACGACTTCCGAGAACCCGGCCTCGGCGGCATCGCTCTCGCGCAGGCATGCGCGATGGGCCTGGCCCAGCGAGGCGGCCGCAAGCGGCTCGGGGTCGAACGACGCGTAGTGCTCGGCGAGTGGCGCCCCGAGCTCTGCTGCAGCCAACTCGCGGATCGCCGAGAACTTCTCGGCAGGCACCTCGTCTTGGAGGCCGGAGAGCTCGTCGGTGATCTCAGGAGGGAGGATATCGAGGCGTGCCGAGAGGAACTGGCCGACCTTGATCATCAGGCCGCCCATGCGGATGGCGAGCGCCCGGAAGCGCACGGCGCTGCGGCGGCTGCGCTGGGCGCGCGTGCTGTTGGACCACGCGCGCATGCCGAGACGCGGCAACACGATCTCCCACCAGATGAAGCTCGCGGTCTCACGTCCGAAAAAGAACACGATCCGGCGGTACCGCGCGCGTAGCTGAGACGCCTTCATGCAACCTCCGTTGCCCGGCGCCTCGGGGGCGCCGGGCGGCAACAGGGATGTTCGCCTAATCCTCGGCGAGGATCGCGTAGAGCTTCTTGCGGGCGTCGTTCAGCACCTCGAGCGACGCTTCGCGCTGCTCCTTGGTGCCCGACTTGCCGATCTGGAAGACCGCCTGCATGAGCTTGCCGGCAGCCTCGCGGTAGTCGCTGGCGGCCGCGTCGCCCACAGCAGCCTCTTCCCAGGGCGCGGGCTGATCGGCCAGCGCGGCGACTGCCTCGGTGCCGGCCTCGGTGAGGGAGAAGACCTTCTTGCCGCTGGTCTCCTCTGCGGTGACGAGGCCTTCGTCCGCGAGCAGCTGCAGGGTGGGGTAGACCGAGCCGGCACTGGGGCTCCAGGCCCCACCGCTGCGCTCGCCGAGTTCCTGGATGATCTGGTAACCGTGCATGGGCTGCTCGGCGAGCAGGCGCAGGACGGCGGTGCGAACATCGCCGCGGCGAGCGCGACCGGGGCCGAAGCCGGGGTGGCCGCCCATGAAACCGTGCTTGAATCCGTGACGGCCGAAGCCGGCGTGGTGGGCGCGAGCGCCGGCGGCGCAGTCGCGTCCGTGGGGGTGCTGATGCATGGCGATTCCTTTCGAGTGACGCGATATATCGGTAACTATCGCGATAGCATAGCAGACCACGTGCCAATCCAGATGATGTCAGCAGTCGGCGGTGCGGCGCTCGACCGTACGGGTACCTGTGATAGGGACTTGCTCACAATCCCTGTTCCCATCGCCGCACAAAGTGAGATGCTTGGACTGACCAGCCGAAAGGACACGTTCATGGCGTACGCACTCGAGCCGTTGACCATTGGATCGCTTGAGCTGAGCAACCGGCTCGTCATGCCGCCGATGGCGACCTCCAAAGCGCATCCCGACGGTGCCATCACCGACGACCTTCTCGCGTATTACGACGAGAAGACGCGCGGCGGCGCCCTGGGGCTCGTGATCACGGAGCACTGCTTCATCATGGAGCAGGGCCGCAACCGCGTGGGCCAGCCGTCGATCGCCGACGACCGGATGCTCGACGGTCTGCGCCGCCTTGCCGAGGTCTTCCGCGCCAACGGCGTGAAGTCCGTCGTCCAGATCAACCACGCCGGTGCCGGTTCGGTCCTGCCGGGCCATGCCATCGTCGGCCCGTCCGCGACCGAGTGGCCACCCGACTCGGGCCGCATCCCGCGCGAGCTGACCGCCGAGGAGATCCGTGACGTGGCCTGGCAGTTCGGCGCGGCGGCGCGGCGGGTCAAGATCGCCGGCTTCGACGGCGTCGAGATCCACTCGGCTCACGGCTACCTGCTCAACGAGTTCCTGTCGCCGCTCACCAACAGGCGCACCGACGAGTACGGCGGCGACCTCCACGGGCGGCTGCGGCTTCATCGGCAGGTGATCCGCGCGGTGCGCGACGCCGTGGGGGACGAATTCCCGGTCTTCATCCGCATCGGCGCCAAGGACTACACCGAGGGCGGCACCACGGTCGAGGATGCGGTCGCGGCAGCGGTGGAATTCGAGCAGGCGGGCGTCGACTGCATCGACGTGACCGGCGGCCTCACCGGCTACATGCGCCCCGACCACGACGAGCCCGGCTACTTCGCCGAGCTCTCGGAGCCCATCCGAGAGGCCGTCTCGGTGCCGGTCATACTCACCGGCGGCGTCACCGAGCCCAGCCACGCCGAGCGCCTGCTGGCAGAGGGCCGAGCGGATCTCATCGGCGTGGGTCGGGCGCTGCTCAAGGACTCGGAGTGGGCGATCAAGGCCGTTCGCGAGCTGGGGGAGTAGGCGATGGCGCACCTGACGGCCAGGTCCGGCTACAGCGAGCTGGTCGACCGGCTCAACCGCTTCCCCCAAGGCGCTCCGCCCTCAGACACGCTGTATCAGATACTCGCGCTGCTGTTCAGCGAGCGGGAGGCCGGCCTGGTGGCGCAGCTCCCCATCAAGCCCTTCACCGCCGAGAAGGCGAGCAAGATCCTCAAGCTCGACCTGCTCGATACGCAGAAGGTCCTTGAGGGCCTGGCCGATCGGGCGATCCTGCTCGACGTCGTGCACCCCGACGGCACGACCACCTACGTCTTGCCACCGCCCATGGCCGGTTTCTTCGAGTTCTCGATGATGCGCACCCGCGGCGACGTGGACCAGAGGCTCCTCGGCGAGCTCTTTCACCAGTACCTGAACGTCGAAGAGGAGTTCATCAAAGCGCTGTTCGTCACCGGCGAGACACAGCTCGGGCGCGTGTTCGTGCACGAACCCGTGCTCACGAGCGAGAACGCGCTCCACGTGCTCGACTATGAGCGCGCGAGCGAGGTCATCCGCACCGCCGAGCATCGCGGGATCGGCATGTGCTACTGCCGGCACAAGATGATGCACGCCGAGCAAGCGTGCGATGCGCCCATGGATATCTGCATGACGTTCGGCAACACGGCCGAGTCGCTCACGCGGCACGGATACTCCCGGAGCATCGACGTGAGCGAGGGCCTCGCGCTGCTCGATCAGGCGTACGAGTCGGGCCTCGTGCAGTTCGGCGAGAACGTCCGCGAGCACGTGAACTTCATCTGCAACTGCTGCGGCTGCTGCTGCGAGGCGCTGACCGCCGCGCGCAAGTTCGGCATGCTCAACCCGGTCCACACCTCGAACTTCCTGCCGGAAGTGGACGCCGCGACCTGCACCGGCTGCGGCCGGTGCGTCAACGCGTGTCCGGTCGAGGCGCTGGCGCTCGTCTCGGCGAACGACCCGTCGCGCCCCAAAGCCAAGAAGGCCAAGCTCGCCGAGGACCTGTGCCTGGGATGCGGCGTGTGCGTGCGGACCTGCCGAGACGCGAGCTTGCATCTGAAATCGCGCGAACAGCGCGTCATCACGCCCGTGAACTCGCTCCACCGCGTGGTCGCGATGGCGATCGAGCGAGGCGACCTCGCCGACCTCATATTCGACAACCGCGTGCTATGGAATCACCGTGCGATGGCCGGGGTCCTCGGCGTGATACTCAAGCTGCCGCCCATCAAGCAGGCGATGGCGAGCAAACAGGTGAAGTCGCACTACCTCGAGTACCTCATCACGCGCGCGGGCTACTAGCGGCCCAGCACTTGGCCTAGTCCAGCATCTCGCCTTCAGGCACCGTCTCGCCGGCGGCGGTCAGCGCCGACCGCAAGAAGAACGGCCCGCTCGCCTCGTTCAGCACTATCGTGCCGATGATGATCGCCGAGAGCACCGGTCCGGCCTTCGGGAATTCGAGCGTGATCGTCGACGCCAATGCGAGGGCGATGCCGGCTTGCGGGACGAACGCCCGCCACGCGACGCGCTTGACCACAGGCGGCTCCTTGGCGAGTGTCATGGCCATCTTGGAGCCGGTCCACAGTCCGCCGATACGCAGCACCCACAGAAGCAGTGCAGGCGCCGCGGCGGCGATGAGCGTTTCCACGTGGAGGCCCAGCCCGGTCAGCGTGAAGAACACGACGTACACCCAGGGAGCCAGTCGCTCGAGTATTCCCGCGAACCTGCCGGCCGCCGAGGACAGGTTGGCCACGAAGACACCGGCGATCATCGCGATCAACAGAGGCTCGATCTCGAGCTCGAGTGACAGCCGCGCATGGGCCCACTCGCCGGCGGCGAACGCCAGCCATGCCGCCACCGCTGCGAAAACGATGATCAGCGCGGTCACGACGCTGTCGGACCCCACGCGCTGCACGAGCGCGCGAAGCAGCAGCCCGACCAGCAGCCCGCCTGCCACAGCGAGCCCGATCCCGAGCAGGATCGTCGCGGCCAGTTCCGCCGCCGAGGTCGCGGTGCCCGTCAGCGCCTTCGCGATCGTGAGGGTGATCGAGAAGGCCGTCACTACCACGACGTCCATAACGACCGTCGCGCCGAGAACGAGCCCCGTGAACGGCCCGGCGGACTTCGACTCGGAGATGATCGCGATGGCCTCGGGGGGCGAGAGGGCGACCATGACCGTGCCTGCGAGTATCGCCGCCGCGAGGCGGACGTTGGCCGGAACGTCGCCGGGAATGAGCACGTACACCGCGGTGCCCACGACCAGCGGCACGACCAGCGTCATGAACGACACCTGGAGAGCGATAGGCTTGACCCGGGGACTGATGATCCGCCAGATGAGGTGACTTCCCGCGATGAACCCGATCACGCACAGCGCAACCGGGTTCAGGATGGGAAACGTAAGGTTCGCAGTCTCGACCGCCGAGGTCACGAGCAGTCCCGATGCCGCACCCACCGCGAGGTAGATGGGCAAGCGCGGGATGTGGAAGCGGGCGAACAACTCACCTGCCCCGTACGAGACGACGCAGATCAGGACCAACACGGCCAGTCGCGTGAGTTCCATAGCGCTTCCTCTCGGGGGGCTACCTAGACGGTCTCGTGGTCGACTACGGTCTCGGGGTTGTGGCAGGTGCCGTACTACTCCTCGGGCGCTCGGACATCCAGTTCGAGTAGCATTCGCCGGGCTTCTCGGCGGACCAAGGGGTTCTCGTCCTCGGTGAGCCCGCGGAGCGTACGGATCGCATCCGCCGCCTGGCTGCCGAGCATCTCGAGCGCGTGCAGGCGCTCCTCGGTGTCGTCTGACCACCGGGCCGTCTCGCGCAAGGTGGGAGACGCCGGGCGGTAGGGGTCGGCAGAGCGTCGGGACGGCTGGTCGAACAGGGCGTTCACCGATTGGGCCCTGAAGACTACATCGTCGCTCCTGAGCCGATCGACCGGCATGCCGGCGCTCGAGTCCGGTTGCGACGAGCGTCGGGCCCCCTTGGAGTTGCTCGATCGGTAGCCCGGATCACCCCACGCGGCCGAACGCCGGCGGTTCGCGTGTTCGTCGTCGAGGGCCTGTAGAACGAGCTCCTCGGAGAGACCTATCTCAGACGCGATGCGGACGGCGTTCTTCGGATCAGGGAGCCTGCGCCCACTCTCGATGTGTGAGAGCGCGCCCGGCGTGATCCCCACGCTGTCCGCGACATTCTCCAACGTCAGCCCGCAGGACTTGCGCGCCGAGCGCAGCATGTCTCCCAGATGTGTCCGTTCCACCATGGGCCAACTATACCATTTCGTAGTTTGTCTTGACAGACAAGTATACCAACGGGTATACTTCACTACATGAGCGGACAACGTGCCTGCTCAAAGGGTTGACATTGGGGAATGTCAGACCCTCGAGTTATACCGTTTAGTGAGGTCAACGAGAGGGAGGGAGCCACCATGGCGCAGAAGAAGCCGGTGGAGAAGCAGGCGAAGGACCGCACGATACTCATCAACTTCGTTCTGGATAAGTCGGGCTCGATGGACAGCATCCGGTCGGCGACCATCAGCGGGTTCAACGAGTTCAAGAACGACCAGGTGCGCGAAGAGGGCCACGCGTTCATGACGCTCACACTGTTCGACACGGGGTTCAACACCACGGCCGAGGCCATGCCGGTTCGCGAAGTGCCGGACCTCACCACGGCGACCTACCGACCGAGCGGGTGTACGGCGCTCTACGACGCGATCGGCCACACCATCCGGATGACCGACGATTTCGTGACCGCCAACCATCCCGACCAGGTGCTGTTCGTCATCATGACCGACGGGTTCGAGAACTCGAGCCGAGAGTTCGATCGTGCGCGCATCTTCCAGATGATCGAAGACCGGCAGAACCTCATGCACTACGAGTTCATCTACCTCGGGGCCAACCAGGACGCCTACGAGGTTGGTATGGACATGGGCATTCGCCAGGGCCGCATGCTTTCGTACGACGCGAACGAAGAGGACATGAAGCTCACGATGGCCCGCACCAGCGCAAACGTGAAGGCCTATCGTCGCGTCGGCAGCCCCCAGGCGCCGGAGATGTTCTCCCCGGCGTTCGAGAACATCGCCGTCGACGACGGAGTCTCGCTCGAGGAAAAGAAGCGCGCCTACGCAGAGGAACAGGCGCGCAGGGCCAGCTCGAAGTAGACGAGCGGCCGATTCTCTCATCGGACCTGTGTGGTGGACGGTCGGGGGGGAGCGGCCGTCCACTTGCGTTACGCTTCAGCGCGACGGAAGGGAAGCGGATGACGATCGGTCGCGATCTGCCCACGGCTCCGGATGACTGGTTCGTCCGTCCCGATGGCAGCAACGGCGCATACGGGATCCATGGCCGGGGGCATGCACGTCGCGTCTGGCTTCACTGCATGGAACTAGCCGAGGACCTCGGAATCAACGGCCCCGAACTCGAGGCCCTTCATCTCGCGGCGCTCTGGCATGACATCGGCCGCACTAACGATGCCGCCGACTACTACCACGGAGCCAAGAGCGCAGGCCGGGTCGTCGGCATGGGGCTGCATCGGGGGGTCGAGCCGCCGGTGCGCGACATGGCACTCTTCGCGGTGACTCACCACTCGGGCTCCGAGGAGCACGCCGGCTACGCACTCAACGGCATGCGTGATTCGCAGCGCGTCGAGCGCGTGTTCAAGGTCCTCAAGGACGCCGATGCGCTGGATCGCGTCCGTCTCGGGCCGTACGGTCTCGATCCGAGCTTCCTGCGTTTCGAGCAGTCTTACGACAGGGTCGAACGCGCGTGGGAGCTGCTGCAGCTCATTCCCTGACGTAGGCAGGCGCGCCAGCCGCGCTGACCTCGTCGAACCTGCGTTTGGCATGCACTTGGTTGTTACTCCCTTCGGCAAATCGTTGCACGCGCTACGAAGTGGCGGTGCAAACCCGCAAAGCCGAACGGAGTTGATCGTGTGAAACGCACCTTGATTTCTTGCTGCATGCTGACGGTCGTGGGCCTCGCGGCCTCGGTGGTTCTCGCCGCGCCGCCCGCTACAGCCGCTGTCGCCGCGCACCGAAGCCCGGAAGCCGCGGCTCCCGAAAAGAGCGCGCCCCCAGCGAGTGCTGCCGCAGCCGATTCGGCCGAGATCGCCGCCGAGCCGTATGCCGCCTACACGCCGGCAGCCCGTCCCTCGAAGAAGGGCAATGCCGCCCGCAAGATACTGCGCCAGCAGATCCGCAAGTACCCGATACTCCGTGGCGCGCGGCTGCGCATCGGCAAGACGCCGGGCGGCGCGCAGGCCGTCACGTACTACAAGCGCGGTCTCATTGTGGTCAATCCGCACTACAAGGCCTCGTTGCGCAAGATCGTGGTCCACGAGTCGTGGCACATCATCGACTGGCGCATCAACCACCGGATCGACTGGGGCGAGCGCATCCCTCCCTACTACAAGCGCTCCTATAAGGGCTGACGTTTGTAGGTGACGCACTCCGGGCACGGACGCGGTCTGGAAGAACCCCGCCACTTTGGCTAGTGTGGAGCGTCACCCAAGACCGGATGCCCACGAGGAGAACAAGCGCATGACTGACGGGAAAGCGCCTGAGCGGGGCGCGGAGAAGCCCGCACATCGAGAAGGCTTCAGCACGAGCCTCGGAGTGTTGGCCGCCACGCTGGGATCCGCCGTCGGGCTAGGCAACATCTGGAAGTTCCCGTCCATGACGGGGCAGAACGGTGGCGCGGCGTTCGTCTTCGTCTACTTGATCTGCGTGGCGCTCATCGGCCTTCCGGTCATGATCTCCGAGTTCATCATCGGGCGTCGTACGCAGTCCAACAACGTGGGCGCGTTTCGCAAGCTCGAGCCCAACCCCCGCAAGCCGTGGTGGCTCACGGGTGTGCTCGGCGTTGTTGCGGCGTTCCTCATCATGTTCTTCTACACGGACGTCGCCGGCTGGGTGTACGCCTATGCGTTCAAGGCGCTGACCGGCTCGTTCAGCGGAGTCGGCGCCGAGCAGACGGCCGATATCTTCGGTACGTACGTCGGAAGCGTCGGCGGTCCGCTCATGTGGCAGTGGATCGTGCTCGTGACGATCAGCGCCATCATCATCGCCGGTGTCACCAAGGGCATCGAGCGCATGACCAAGACGTTGCTGCCAGTACTGTTCGTGCTACTCATCATCTGCGACATCCGAGCCCTGACCCTCCCTGGCGCGGCCGAGGGCGTGAGCTACCTCTTCAAGCCTGACTTCAGCAAGATCACCGCTGATGTCGTCCTGGCGGCGCTCGGGCTCGCCTTCTTCAAGTTGTCCGTCGGCATGGGAACGATGACGACCTATGGCAGCTACATAGGGAAGTCGGAGAACCTGCCGGCCAATGGCATCAAGGTGGCGCTGTCGGACACCCTGGTGTCGCTGCTCGCGGGTCTTGCGATCTTCCCGGCCGTGTTCGCCTTCGGATTCGAGCCGAGCGCCGGCCCCTCACTGCTGTTCATCACGATCCCCGCGGTGTTCAAGACCATGCCGTTCGGCCAGGTGTTCCTGACGATGTTCTTCGTACTTGCGGCCATCGCTGCGACGGGTGCGATGATCTCGCTACTTGAGGTGCCGGTGGCGTATCTGACCGAGGAACTCAAGTGGACGCGCCCGGTCGCGACCATCTCATCGGCAGTGGTCATGGGCTCGGTCGGCACGCTGGCCACCCTCTCGACCAGCACGCTCGCGGAGAAACTGATCTTCGGCAAGACGTTCTTCGACCTGTTCGACTTCGTGTCGTCGAACCTCGTGCTGCCGATCGGGGGCATCCTGATCTGCCTGTTCGTGGGCTGGAAGCTCGGCGGCACCATCATCGTCGACGAGGCATCGAACGGTGGCACGCTCAGGAACCAGGCCCTGCTTCGCGCATTCACGTTCATCGTTCGCTGGATCGCACCGGCGGCGATCCTTCTGGTGCTGCTCAACGGCCTGGGCGTGATCAAGCTATAGGCGCTCGCAGCACCTCGCTGCGGGAATGCTACCCTCGTGTCTCCATCGACCGCCGAGGAGAGTCCGTGATCCAGACGAAGTCCGCCTATGAGCCGAAGAGTCCCGCCGACGGGTACCGCGTGCTCATCGAGCCCGACTGGCCCAAGGGGTTGCCGCAAGGCAAGCAGGCGGGCGTGGACTGGATGAAGTCGCTCTTCCCGAGTCGCAACCTTCAGGACTGGATGCGGCGCAATCCGCGCAAGGCCCCGTCGTTCCGGGACAGCTACCTACTCGAGCTCGCCAAGAAGGACGCCGAGATCGAGAAGCTGTCACACATGCTGCAGGAGCGCGGCACGATCACGATCCTGACCGTCGAGCGCGGTGGGCCTTTCGACATCTACGAGACGCTCGCGAGCTTCCTGCGCGCGACGGTCGACTAGTTCCGGGCGGATTTCGGTCAGACCTCTCTGGTACCCTCGGGCATCGACCAGCCACCCGCCGAGAGGCCCTCAATGCCCGTCCGCTCCACCGCAATCGACGCCACGCTCTCCGAGGTCTTCGGCTACAACGAGTTCAGGCCGCACCAGCGCGAGATCATGGAGCATGTCATCGGTGGGGGCGACGCATTCGTCCTCATGCCCACCGGCGGCGGCAAGTCGCTTTGCTTCCAGGTCCCCGCGATGCACCGGAGTGGCACCGCGATCGTCGTGTCGCCGTTGATCTCGCTGATGAAGGACCAGGTAGACGCGCTGCGCGGTAACGGCGTGTCGGCCGCCTGCCTCAACTCCTCACTTACCGACGAGGAGTACTCGTCGGTCATGCGCCAGGTGCGGGACGGCTCGCTCGACCTGCTGTACGTCGCGCCCGAGCGGCTCATGCTCGACGGCTTTCTGGACATGCTCGGCGGTAGGGACATCGCGCTGTTCGCCATCGACGAGGCGCACTGCGTGAGCCAGTGGGGCCACGACTTCCGACCTGAGTACGTCCAGCTCGGCGGGCTTCGCGAGCGTTTCCCAGGCGTGCCGCTCATCGCCCTCACGGCGACCGCCGACGACCAGACGCGCGAGGACGTGCGCCAGCGCCTGCATCTGACGGACGCGCCCGTGTTCGCGGCCGGCTTCGACCGGCCCAACATCCGCTACACCGTCGCCGACAAGACCTCCGGCCCGGCGCAGCTCGCCCGGTTCGTGACCGAGCGGCCGGGCGATTCGGGCATCGTGTACTGCTTGAGCCGCAAGCGGGTGGAGGAGGTGGCGAAGCGGCTGCAGGCGGCAGGGGTCGCGGCCGCCGCGTACCACGCGGGACTCCCCGCGCACGTGCGTACGCGCGTGCAGGACGACTTCCTCGGCGACCGGGTGCGCGTGGTGGTTGCCACGGTGGCGTTCGGCATGGGCATCGACAAGCCCGACGTGCGCTTCGTCGTCCACTACGACATGCCGAAGAACATCGAGGGCTACTACCAGGAGACGGGCCGTTCCGGCCGCGACGGACTGCCCGCCGAGGCGCTGCTCCTCTTCGGGCTGCAAGATGCCGTCACGGCGCGCACGCTCATCGAGAACGGCGGCAACCCGGAGCAGGTTCGGGTCGAGCTGCACAAGTTGCAGGCGATGATCGCGTTCGCCGAGGCGACGACCTGCCGGCGTCGGGTGCTCCTAGGCTATTTCGGCGAACCGCTTGCCGAGGACTGCGGCAACTGTGATATCTGCCTCGACCCGCCTGAGCTCTATGACGCAACGGTGGACGCGCAGAAGGCCCTGTCGGCCGTCGTGCGTACAGGCGAGCGGTTCGGCATCGGCCACGTCGTCGACGTGTTGCGAGGGCAGGAGACCGAGAAGGTCACGCAGTGGAGCCACGATGAGCTGTCGGTCTTCGGCGTCGGCTCGGAGCTCTCCCGCGACGAGTGGACGAGCGTCATACGCCAGCTCATCCACCAGGGCTACCTGCGGCAAGACATCGCGGCGTACTCGGCGCTCAAGCTCATGAATGGAGCGCGTGAGGTGCTCCGCGATGAGGTCACGCTGATGTTCGCGCGCCCCCGCAAGAAGCCGCCCAAGGCCGCAAAGAAGCCCAAGCGTTCGTCGGCGCTCGAAGGGCTCGAGGTGGACGAGGAGCTGTTCGAGCGGCTACGCGAGCTCCGGCGCGAGCTTGCCGCCCAAGAGGGTGTGCCGGCGTACGTCGTCTTTGGCGACCGGTCGCTCGCTGACATGGCGTCGTCACGCCCCACGACCGCCGAGGAGTTCCTCGCGGTACATGGAGTGGGCCAGGCGAAGCTCGAGCGCTACGGTGACGAGTTCCTGCGCACCATCGCCGAATCGTAAGCGAAGCCGCACGCTCGGCTACGGCATGCGGCTTCGCTGTGTGGCACGGGCTCAGCGTGTGATCTTGAACGTCCTCCATGCCGAGTACGACGGGCTGTGGCGTGGGCAGTGGTGGAACGAGCGAACGCGCCACGTTCCCACCTGCCGCCTCGAGCCGGTCATCGAGTAGCGCCACATCGACATGTCGTTGCTGATCGCCTGGGACGGCGAGACCGTGATCTCGGTCGAGCGCACCCAGCGGTGCCGGGCGGCGTTGTAGTACTGGAACTGGAGCTTCATGTACGACGTGCCCAGCGGGTGGAACGGTCGCACCGTGCCGCTCATGCCGATCACGCGACCATAGTGCGCAGGGTTGGGCGCGGCCGTCGGCTTGCTGAGCGGCACCGTGACCGCTACGTGAACGGGCGCCGACTGAACTCCCTCGACGGTGGCTCGGTAGCGGCAGTTCCACGTGTTCGGTGCGGCGACCAGAACGAACCTTCCGGTCGATGACTCGGCCGTCCCGACGGCGACCCATACACCGGGTATGTCGTCTCGCTCGCGTTCGAACAGTGCCGTGGTCGTGATCTCTGCCGCAGTGGGTGCGAAGGCGGTGAGGGTGACGCACGACGGATACGTTGCGGTTCCCTTGTCGCTGGTCAGGCCCACGGGCCCTGCCGGCGCCTGTGCATGCACGGCTGTCGTACTGCCGAGACCAAGGGCGGACAGCGCAACAATCAAAGCGATTACCAGCAGTTTCCTTCTCATTTCGTCCTCCCCGCTCGAGTGCCAGGAGGACGCTATACCCAGCACCCTACTTTCTGTCTGTCATCGCGTAAGTGCGATTCTTCGCTGCCAGTCCTGCGGGTAGATTAGTGACATGAATCACATGCAAAGCCTGCGGCCGGCGTTGCTGCGCCTCCGCCCTTGGCGATGATGCATGTGTGAGAACCCGACCAAGGGGTGTACCGATGAAGAAGCCGATACTCGCAACTGTGTCAGTCATGCTGGTTGCATCACTCGTCGTCCCCGGCATCGCATTCGCGCAGGGCAACGGCAAGAACCAGGGAGGCGCCGCCAGGGGCAAAGCGGCACGCGTCGCCGTGGCATCCGCACAGCAGGAGGCTCGCAACGATAAGGCCGCCGAGAAGGCGGCGCACGCCCAGGCGAAGGCCGAGCGAGTGGCCGCGAAGGCCGAACGCAAGGCTGCCAAGGCAGCGGAGAAGCAGGCCCGCAAGGCCCTCAAGCCCACGACGAAGGCCGCGGCCGTGAGCGCGGCAGCCGAGGCGACCGAGGTCGTCGGAGGCGACGACGCGAGCGGTTCCGTCGAGCCGTCGGTCGAAGCGACGCACGGGCCCGGCATCGCCGTCGCGTTCAGCCGGATCACGAGCAACCTCGAGAAGTCGCTCGACAAGATGGCGGCCGGCAAGAAGAAGCAGCTTCCCCCCGGACTTATCCGGGTCTGGAACAAGTTCGCGTCGTGGCTGGGAGTCGATCTGACCACGCGCCCCGGATACGTGGCCCCCTCAGTGCCCACCAGCACTGTAGAGCCGACCTCCACGGTGACCCCCACCAGCACCGTGGAGCCCACGCCGACCGTGACCCCCACCCCAACGGTCGAGCCCAGCGGGACCGTCTTCTGACGGGACCAAGCAACAGCCGCCTGCAGACGTAGATTCTTCGAAGCAGCGGGCAAGGCACCTCCGACCTCCTCCCCGTCAGGTCGGAACCAAGGCGCGGGCGACGACCCGCGCCTTTGCCTTTCCCAAACGCGGATCGAGGATGGGCGGCCTCGACGCCCTGCTAGACTGATGGCGCCTTGCCGCCCGACTCCCGGAGCCAGCACATGTACTCGCAGCGCACGAAGTACCTACCGCAGGTCCTCATCGTCTTGGGGCTGATGGCCGCAGCCGCGTGTGTGGCAGCGTTCCCGGCGGTCCAGGGGCTGGGTTCGCGGGTCAAGCTGCCGGTGTTCCATGGAGCCATGACCTGGGTGAACCTGATGCTCTTCACCCTGATGGGCATCGCGGCCCTGGCCTGGCTGGCCCTCAAGCGCGAAATCGCGTACCGCTGGGAGGAGGCTCTGCGCTGGGTGGCGATCCCGATGTGGATCACGGGCTCGGTACTCGGCATGTTGGCGGCGATGAACACGTGGGACTTCACGGGTTCGAAGGCATCACGCTTCGCCGTCGTCGCAGCCGACCCGCGCCTCACCGCTCAGTTCTGGATCATGCTCGGCGGCCTGCTCGTGATCGGCGCCGGCCTGCTGCTCGATGAGCGCTACTGGAAGGCGGTGCTCGACGTGACCTTCGTCGCGGCTGCCTGGTACCTGCTGCTTCAGGCGATCCTCGGCCCCGGCCGAGCGCTCCACCCCGATAGCCCCGTGCTCAACTCGGACGAGTTGGGAATCAAGGCGCTGTTCTTCGGCATGGTGATCTCGATCGCGGTCGCATCGCTTGCCGGCGCCTGGTGGATCACTCGCGTGCGCGAGGGCAAGGCGCTCGACGCGGTTGAGGGCAAGACGTCGCCCGCCGAGGATGGCGGGGTCTGAGCACCTGCGCTAGACTGCACCACACGTTGTCAACAGAACAGGTGTCGCTCGGTGCCCACCGGCTCCTCATCGAGGAGGCCGCGGGAGAATAGGGAACCCGGTGAGAATCCGGGACGGACCCGCCACTGTGAAGCGGGCTGCGATGGCAGCCGCGAAGTCAGGAGACCTGCCGAGAGACACGCGACGCGGCCTTCGAGGAAAGAGGCCGGCTCGCGGCGTCGGCATATCGCCGAGGACCCCGAACCGCACCGCACCTCCCTCCAAGACCCGCAGCCGATAGCCGGCATGCGGGCCTTTGCATTTCGGGAACCAGGTGACGAGCGCGTCGAAGCCCCCAAGAGAGGACGTCCTCGCATGACCCGTACGACCCGCATCATCACCGCGTTGCTCGCGCTGGCTCTTGCCGGCGCACTGACCGCCGGCTGCTCACGGCAGGCTGCCGAGAAGCCCGCTGCCCCCGCCGAGAAGCAGGCGAGCGGCACCACTTACCCGCTGACGATCACCGATGACGCCAGCCGCACTGTCACCGTGAAGGCCGAACCGCAGCGTATCGTCTCGCTTGCCCCCGCGAACACCGAGATCCTGTTCGCGCTCGGCCTCGGCGACAAGGTCGTCGGCGTGACCAGCTACGACGACTACCCTGCCGAGGTCACCGACATCGCCAAGGTCGGCGACTTCGCCGGCCCCAACCTCGAGGCCGTGGCGGGCGCGAATCCGGACCTGGTCCTGGCCACCACCGGCGTGCAGGCCGATGTCATCGGCAAGCTCGAGGAGCTCGGCGCGACGGTGATCGCTGTCGACCCGCAGACGCTCGACGGCGTCTACTCGGCGATCGATGAAATCGCTGCGGTGACCAACAAGCAGACCGAGGGCGAGAAGGTCGTCGGCGACATGAAGACGGGCATCGCTGAGGTCGAGAAGGCCGTGGCCGGCGAGGACAAGACGACCGCCTTCATCGAGATCGGGCAGAATCCGCTGTTCACGACCGGTAGCGGCACGCTTCTCGACGAGCTCATCACCCTTGCGGGCGGCAAGAACGTCGTCGCCGAGCCCGGCTACGTGCCGTACTCGGTCGAGCAGCTCATCAAGAGCAATCCGGCCGTCTACCTCGCGACCAAGGGCTCGTCGAACGACCCGGCAGCCATCACCCAGCGTGCCGGCTATAGTGGCCTTGCGGCCGTGAAGGCCAACCGCATCGCCATTCTCGACGACTCGCAGGTGTCGCGCCCCGGCCCGCGTCTGGTCGAGGGCCTCCGACAGATCGCCAAGGCGCTGCACCCTGACGCCTTCGCCGAGTAACCGCTCCCGATGACCTCCGCCCGGCGCACAACGCACCCCGGACTGTCGCTCGCCGCCTTGGCGGTCGCGCTGCTGGTCGCGATGGTTGTCGCCATCGCGCTCGGCGCAGTCAGGGTGCCGCCGGGCGAGGTCATCGCGTCGATCGGACGGGGGCTGCGCGGACAGGCGTCGGGCATGTCCGACACGCTCATCCTGCAGGTGCGTCTCCCTCGCGTGTTGCTCGCCGCGCTCGTCGGTGCCTGCCTGGCGGCCGCCGGCGCGATCTACCAGGCGCTGTTCCGCAACGCGCTCGCCGACCCCTACATCCTGGGCGTGTCGAGCGGGGCCGGTCTCGGCGCCATGATCGCGCTCACGGTGACCGCCGACGCCATGGCCTTCCGCTACGGCGGAGTTCCGGCCGCAGCGTTCGTCGGCGCGCTGCTCACCATGCTGCTCGTCACCCGGCTGGCGTCGTGGGGCGGACGGCTCGACAGCACGTCGCTGCTGCTCGCCGGCGTCGCCGTCTCCTACACGCTCGCCGCACTCACGTCGTTTCTCATGGTGTTCGCGCGCGAACAGATGGCCGCCGTCGTGTTCTGGATGATGGGCGGGCTCGGCGCCGCGTCGTGGCAGTACCTCGCGATGATCGCGCCCATGAGCGCTGTCGGCGCCGTCGTCGCACTCAGCTTCACGCGCGAGTTGAACCTGATGCTGCTGGGTGACGAGCGGGCGGGGCAGCTCGGCGTCCCGGTCGATCGCTTCAAGCTCATCGCGCTGGCGGTCGCCTCACTGTTGACGGCGGCCGCCGTCGCCGTCGCCGGCCTCATCGGCTTCGTCGGCCTGATGGTGCCGCACATGATCAGGCTGTGGCTCGGTCCGGACCACCGGGTGCTGTTGCCTGCGTCGCTGCTCGGCGGGGCCATCGCGCTCGTCATCGCCGACCTCATCGCGCGCACGATCATCGCTCCCGTCGAGATCCCCGTCGGCGTCGTGACGGCGCTCATCGGCGGTCCGTTCTTCGTGTGGCTGTTGATCCGGGGCAACCGATGAGCGCCCCGCTGCTCTCGTACCGCGCTGCTTCGGTCGGCTACGGCGCCACGCCGGTGGTGGCGGGAGCGTCGCTGTCGGTGGCCCCCGGCGAGGTGGTCGGGCTCGTGGGGCCGAACGGCGCCGGCAAGTCGACACTGCTGCGCGCGGTGACGGGGGAGGCCAAGCTTCTCGCCGGCGACATCGAACTCGCCGGCATGCCGCTTTCGGGCTACCGCCCCGCCGAGCGCGCCCGAGTGGTCGGCGTCGTCCCCCAGCAGGTGGTGGCCGCCTTCTCGTTTCCTGCCGAGGACTTCGTCGCCATGGGTCGCCACGCACACCTCACCCGCTTCCACGACGCGGGGGAGATCGACCGCTCGGTGGTCGAGCGGGCGATGCGGGTGACCGACACCGACGGGCTCGCGGGTGCGTCGATCGACGCGCTATCCGGCGGCGATCTGCAGAGACTGGCGTTCGCGCAGGCGCTTGCCCAGGAGCCCCGGCTGCTTCTTCTCGATGAGCCCACGAGCCACCTCGACCTCAACCACCGGCTGCAGATACTCGACCTGATGCGCGAACTCGCGGACGACGGGCTGGCAGTCCTGGCGGTCTTCCACGACCTCGACCTCGCGGCGCGTTATGCGGACCGCATAAGCGTTGTGGCGCACGGCGAGCTCGGCCCCGCCGAGAAACCCGAGCGCGTTCTGACCGCAGAGACGGTGCGGTCGATCTTCGGAGTCCGAGCGGTCGTAGGGACGGACCCCGTGACGGGCACGGTCTCCATCACCCCGGTCTTGCGCGAAGGAGCGGTCGCCAAGCAAGCGCGCGGGCGGCTGCTCGTAGTCGGCGGATCGGGCGTGGCGGCTCCGCTCATGCGGCGGGCCGTCCTGGACGGCTGGGACGTGAGTGCCGCGGCGCTCAACGCAGGCGACGCCGACGCGACGCTGGCTTCGGCGCTCGGACTCGAGTTCGTCGAGATACCGCCGTTCGCGCCGATGGACGACCGGGCCGCCGACGCCGTGTCGGCCTTGGCCGCGCGAGCAGACGCCATCGTGGTCTGCGTGGTCCCCTTCGGCGGCGGCAACGTGGCCAACCTACGGGCTGCGGTCGAGAGTGGCCGCCCGCTCGTGCTCGTGGGCTCGATCGAGGGGCGCGACTACGCGGGAGGCGAGGCTGAGCGGCTCTGGCAGCAGGCTCTCGCCCAAGGGGCCCGGCAGGTAGCGAGCGCCGACGCGGCCTGCGCAGCGCTCGAGGAGCTCGTCGGCTAGGGGTCGTTGCGCGACCGGCCCACGGCGTGCGCCCTCGCGACGCCGCCTAGCCGAAGAGCGCTCCCTGCGGCGGCTCCGTGTCGCAACACTCGTCCTGCCCGGCGACGGTGACCTTCACCGAGCCGAGGCCGAGGTGGGAGAGGCGGCCGCTCAGTGCGGCGCCCGCGAGCCGTGCGGTGTTGTTGGTGCGAGAGCGGTGCATCCCCACCACGTGCACGAGCCCATCGTGAACGAGCTTCTCGAGAGCATCTGCCGCATCGTGGTTCGACAGGTGGCCGTGTGTCGACCGGATCCTACGCTTGAGCGGGTAGGGGTACGGCCCGTTTTCGAGCATCTCCAGGTCGTGGTTGCTCTCGAGCGCGATCACCGCGCAGCCGGCGAGCCCCTCGGCGCACTGAGGCGTGAACACGCCGGTGTCCGTCGCTATGCCCACCGCGTAGCCATCGCGTTCGATGCGGTATCCAACCGGCTCCAGCGCATCGTGGCTCGTCTGGAACGCGACGGTTTCGAGTGTCCCGATCCGCACCGGCTCTCCGCAGGTCACCGTGACCGCATCGGACAGTCCGGCTGCGCGCCGCGTCCCACTTGAGGCGTAGACCACACACTCGGGCGCGTGCCTGCGTACGAAGACGTCGATGCCGCGGACGTGGTCCCCGTGCTCGTGCGTGACAAGGATGGCGTTCACCGAGGAAGCGGAGATCCCCACGGCCGCGAGCCGGCGTGAGATCTCGCGTGCCGAGAACCCGCAGTCGACGAGTACCGTGGTGACGCCATCGGTGATGGCGGTCGCGTTTCCGGCCGAGCCGGAGCCGAGTATGACCATGCGGGGGTGCGTGAGCATGCGGGCACTATACACCCCGCCGCAGACAGTGCTACTAGCGGGTTAGCGCACCGCGGCCAAGAAACGCGAAAGGACCGGCGAATTAGGCCGGCCCTGTCGCGTTCTCCCTCCCCCTCCGCATGACACAAGGCCAGCGCGGGCGGGTTCTCCGTTCGGGAGTATAGCGCACTCAATCTGTGCAGTGCAGCGAGTCCCGAGCGCCCGATCCTACCTCTGCATCGACAACAGTTCTCGTCCTCGGCGCCAGGCGAGCGGGATGCCGCCCACCTGCCACCAATACAACACGTAGGTGAGCCGCTTCATGACTATCGCCGGCCATCCGGACAAGTTGAGGTTCCACATCCAGCCGACGCCCCAACTCGGCCCCACGCTGACGAACTCGCCGTGCATGTGAGGGTGGAACGGCGTCGTGGGCTTGCCGTCGAGCTCGCGCACGATGTTCTCGGCAGCACACTCGGCCTCGCGGATCGCGAACTGGGCGAGCATGGGAAGCGTGCGGTGCGTCGAAGGGTCCCTGAACGCCGCGATGTCGCCGAGAACGTACACGTCGTTGAATCCGGTCGACTTCAGGTCCTGGCCGACGATCAGCCGGCCCGCGTTGTCGCACTCGAAGCCCCACTGCTGCGCATGCGGATCCGCCTTGGCTCCGCCGCACCACACGAGGACCGACGAGTCCACGACCCTCTCGTCGGCGAGACGCACCTGCTGGTCGCGCACCTCCGATACCATCGACCCGGTCACGAGCGTGACACCCAGCTTCTCGAGGCGCTTGCGGGCCTTGATCCGCTGTGCCGCGGGCAAGTCGTAGAGGATGTCGGGACGGCCCTCGATCAGGCTGATGTTGAGATCCTCGGTGTCGAGTCCGACCTCGGCGGCGCGCTTGGGCAGCAGCTGGCCCATCGTGCCGACGATCTCGACCCCGGTCGCGCCTCCGCCGCAGACGGTGAACGACAGCGCCCGTCGCCGGTCTTCTCGGGTGGGCATGGTCGCGGCGATCTTGAACTGCGCGGCCACCTGGTCCTGGAGCTCTTGCGCATCGGCGACCGACCACATCGTGATCGCGTGCTCGGCCAGTCCCGGCACGGGCGGGATGTTGGCCACCGCACCCGTGCAGATCGCGGCGCGCCAGTACTCCACCTCGTGCTCGCCGGTCGTGACGACGACGCGCCGGTGGGGGTCCACCCGCTCGGCACGGTTGAAGCAGGCGCGGACTGGGAGGTCCTTGAGCACGGCAGGCAGCCACAGTTCGCAGAACTCGGCCTTCCGCTCGGAGCCGGCGGCGACGAGATCGAGCTCGGAGAGCGCTTCCTGACAGGGGTTCGGCTCGAGAAGCACGACCTCGACGCCCTCGAAAGCACGGCGCTTCAGGGCCTTGCCGAGGTTCACCGCCAGCGTGACACCGGCATACCCACCGCCGATGACGACGATGCGCCTCGTCGCTTCAGGCGAGGCCACGCAGGGGCTTGTGTTTGCGGTCATGGTCAGCAGGTCTCCTGGGTCTCGGGTATGGAAGGTAGATGCCCAACGCTGACGACTCCGCCATTCTGGGGAATAGTGGAACCGTGGCCCGATGCGAATGGCCGAAGCCTCTCAAGGAGTATCGATGAACGTGAAGCTCTACGCGCTGTCGACGTGCCCGTATTGCCGCATGACTAAGAAATACCTCGACGAGCACAGCATTTCCTATGAACTTACGGAAGTCGACCAGCTCGAGGGCGACGAGAGGCAGTCGGCCGTGGATGAGGTCAAGCGGCTCTCGGGAGGCACGTCGTTCCCCGTGCTCGTCGCCGACGACCAGGTCGTGGTCGGCTTCAACAAGACGCGCATCGCCGACATCCTCGGCTTGTAGAATCTCTGATATGGGAGATAAGCCTGTGCGCCGCATGTTCGGCGCGGATACCACTATCGACGACCTCAGGGAGTACATGGGGCCGTTCGCGTCGCGCCTCGGCTACAGGTTCAACACCGAGAGCGACTTCGTCGATGAGGTCCTCACGAGCGAGATCGAGATACTCGAGCGCGACGGCGATGTCTACTGCCCGTGCCGCATCCGGACGGGCGACCCCAAAGAAGACGTCAAGATCATCTGCCCCTGCATCCCGTTCTACCGCGACGAGTTCGCCGCCATCAAGAAGTGCTGGTGCGGCCTGTTCATCCTGAACGATGTGGAGGACGGCGCGGATCTCATCGGCGTCATCGAGGAGCCGGAGCCGGGTGCGCAGATCGAGGTGCCCGTGTTCCTGGCCGAGGACCTGCCGCCTAACAGCGTGCGCCACGTGAAGGTCGGCAAGAACGACATCGCGGTCGCCCGGGTCGGCGACGAGGTCTTCGCACTGTCGAACCTGTGCCGTCACGCCTTCGGGCCGCTGGCCGAGGGCTTCGTCGACGGCTACTACCTCGTCTGCCCGTGGCACGGATGGCGCTACGACGTGAGAGACGGCACTACGGACCACCCGAACGCCGACGTGCGGACCTTCCCGGCTACTCTGCGCGACGGCCAGATCTTCCTGACGGTCTCGCTGCCTGCCAAGCGCTAGGGGCGCGCGGTCCAGTCACCATCCGCCGATGCGGTAGCGCCCCGAGCGCGTTCTCGGCGCAACACGAGCCGTCGCAAAGCGATCATGGTCGCCGAGGATACGATCACGAAGACCGCCCACTGCGCGTCGATGCTGCCCGGCCACAGATACTCGAGGACAGCAGCCAGCGCCGAGCCGATGGCGAAGGGGAGCAAGAAGAAGCCCCCGGTGAGGAACTCGGCCACGGCGCAGATGATCGCGACCGCGATCCACACATTGATCCAGATGTGCGGTTCCACCCTCGGCCCTTTCGATCGCCATGACGTGCCAATAGTACAAGGCGGCGCGCCAACACCGACAGAGATGCCATGGCAGGGTTCATGTCCGCGGGCTTAGCAGAAGTGCGGCCAACCAAACATCACATTAAGCATAGAAATAGTGCGCAAGATTGTATTGTGACCGATTTGGTGCGGGTATAGGCTCTCCATACGTAGACAGTCGCCCAAGGGCGTGTTCGACAAGAAGGAGTCTTACCATGGGATCGTCCACCCGGTTCGACGACATCGTCGCCACCATCGGCAATACCCCGCTCGTTCCTCTCAGGCACATGGGGGCCGAGCTTCCCGGCCGCGTCGTTATCAAGCTTGAGTCGCGCAACCCAGGCGGCTCGGTGAAGGACCGAATCGGCCGCGGGATGATCGACGACGCCGAGAAGCGCGGCCTGATCACGCCGGGTGTCACCACGCTGGTCGAGCCCACGAGCGGGAATACCGGCATCGCGCTTGCGCTCATCGGGGCCGCGCGCGGTTACAAGGTCGTGCTCACGATGCCTGAGAGCATGTCGATCGAGCGGCGCAAGCTGCTCGCGGCCTATGGCGCCGAGCTCGTGCTGACCCCGCGCGAGCTCGGGATGCGCGGCGCGGTCGAAAAGGCCGACGAGGTCGCAGCCGAGCGTGGAGACGCGTTCATCCCGGGCCAGTTCGTCAACCCGGCCAACCCGCAGGCTCACTACGAGACTTCCGGCCCGGAGATTTGGGACGCGGCGCGGGGCGAGTCGATCGGCGCCCTCGTGGCCGGTGTCGGCACAGGCGGAACCATCTCAGGCGCCGGCCGCTACCTCAAGGAGCAGGATCCCTCGATCCTCGCGATCGCGGTCGAGCCTGCCGAGTCACCCATCATCGGCCAGACGCTGCGCGGCGAGGACCTCACTCCTGGCCCGCATCCCATCCAGGGCATAGGCGCCAACTTCATACCTAAGACGCTCGACCTCGACGTCCTTGACGGCGTGGAGCAGGTCGACGGCCCCACGTCCATCGCGATGGCCCGTCGGCTCGCCGCCGAGGAGGGCATCTTCGTAGGAATCTCGAGTGGAGCCAATGTGGTCGCGGCTCTTCGGATCGCCTCACGCCCGGAGATGGACGGCAAGCTGATCGTCACGCCTGCTCCGTCGACCGGCGAGCGCTATCTCAGCACGCCGCTGTGGGAAGGTCTCGGCTAGATGCGAGTCTCACAGCGCTTGGACTACGCGCTGCGCGCTCTCGTCCTTCTTGCCGAGCAACCCCCGGGGTCGTGGGTCGTCGCCGGGGACCTCGCTGAGCGTCTCGGGCTGCCGAAGCGCTTCGTCGAGCAGCAGGTGACTGCGCTGGCCCGCATCGGCGTCGTCACGTGCCGTCGGGGTGCGACCGGCGGCTGCACCCTCGCGCGGCCCGCCGGCGATGTCACGGTCGCTGAGATCGTCCGAGGCCTCCAGGGAGAGGTGCTGGACACCCCGCACCAGCTCGGATCTGCCAGCGCCGAGATGTGGCAGCAGGCAGCTGCGTCGCTCGAGGACTTTCTCGGCGCCATAACGCTCGCCGATCTTGCGACCCGGCAGCGCGAGCTGGATAGGCAATCCACTCCTATGTATTACATATAGGAAACATTGCAGCGCTACGATTTGGTGAATCGGCAGGTCACAAGCGTGAAGATCCTGCCTATTCCCTAGGGTGCTTGTGTGCTACGCTCCCTAGGTCCTGTAGTGGGATGACTACAGGTCGTTCTGTCCACAGTTTTGGTTTGTCAGGAGCAAGGGAGGAACGCATGAAGGTGCGCAACAAGCGCCTGCTCGCTGTCCTCGCGGCCCTCGTCGCGGTCTCGATGATCGCGACTGGTTGCGGCGGAAGCGGCAAGAAGTCCGGCGACACTGCCAGTGAAACCACCGTCAAGATCGGCATCGGCGCTCCGCTCACCGACGGCGCCGTCGCTCTCGGCGAAGGTATCGTTCGCGGTGCAGAACTCGCCGTTTCGCAGGCAAACGAGTCGCAGGAGCTCAAGGACCTCGGCATCAAGATCGAGACCACCCAGGGCGACGATCGCGGCAAGCCTGAGGTCGGAACCAACGTCGCTCAGCAGTTCGTATCTGACCAGACCCTCGTGGGAGTGGTCGGTCACCTGAACTCGGGCGTGTCGATCCCGGCTTCGAAGATCTACGCGCAGTACAACGTGGTCCAGGTCACCCCGGCGTCGACCAACCCGTCGCTGACCATCGGCAACGACGTCGACAACGTCTTCCGTACCTGCACCATCGACTCCGTCCAGGGCCCCTACGCCGCTGACGCTGCGTTCAACGACCTTGGCTACAAGACGGTCTTCGTGGTCGACGACTCGACCCCGTACGGCACCGGTCTTGCCGCGGCGTTCAAGGAGCAGTTCGAGAAGAACGGCGGCAAGACCGTCGGCTTCGAGAAGACCTCCGACAAGGACACGGACTTCAAGGCCCTCGTCACCAACATCAAGGGCAAGAACCCCGACTTCGTGTACTACGGCGGCATCTACAACTCCGGCGCCCTTCTCTCCAAGCAGATGAAGGAAGGCGGAGTGGCCAAGCCGCTCATGGGTGGCGACGGTCTCTACGACGCCGAGTTCGTCAACCTGGCCGGCACCGCTGGCGAGGGCGACTTCTGCACCTCGGTCGGCCTGCCGCTGGATCAGCTGCCGCAGGGCGCGGAGTTCAAGACCGCGTTCGAGAAGGCCTACCCCGGCAAGGAGATCGCTGCCTACGACGCCTACGCTTATGACGCCGCTCAGGTGATCATCAAGGGTATCGTCGCCGCCGCCGGCGAGGTCGGAGCCGACAAGCTCACCTCCGCCGATGGCAAGAAGGCCATCATCGCTGCTGTCGCGAAGACCAACTTCGAGGGTCTCACCGGCCCGGTTGCCTTCGACGAGAACGGCGACACCACCAACAAGGCCATCACGCTCTACACCGTCAAGGACGGCGCTTGGGGCCCGTGGTCCAAGTAAGTCTGGGCCTGCTCTAAGCAACATCGCACAGGACGGCCCGGGCGGGCGGTACCACACTCCGCCCGGGCCGTTTTCCTGAACCCCGGTGCTACTCCATCCGCCGGCAACGAAGCCGGCGGTGTCCTGGAAGGTCTCCACAAGCGTGAATCAACTCATCGAGCAATTGGTGAATGGCCTGACGTTGGGCGGCATGTATGCGCTCATCGCTCTGGGCTACACGCTCGTGTACGGCATCATGCTCATGATCAACTTCGCTCACAGCGAGATGCTCATGGCAGGCGCGTACGTGGGCCTGTTCACCCTCAAGTTCCTTACTGACGACACCTGGCCGGTCCCCGCCATCGATCCTCTTCGTGAGTATCTGAACAGCGGTGGGTTCGCCACGGTCCTTCTACTGCTGATCGTGTTCTTCGTCTCGATGGTCGCCGTGGGATTCCTCGGCGTTCTCATCGAGCGGCTCGCGTATCGGCCGCTGCGGCATGCGCCGCGCCTCGCGCCGCTGATCTCTGCGATCGGTGTGTCCATCTTCCTGCAGAACGTCGTCCTCCTGTTCATCGATTCGAAGGCGCTGCCCTTCCCGTCGGTGATCCCGGTCCAGACGGTGTTCAGCATCGGGGGCGCGAAGATCAACACGATGCAGGTGCTCATCATCAGCACGTCGCTGATCCTCCTCGTGGCGCTGGACACGTTCGTCTCGCGCAGCAAGGTTGGTAAGGCGATGCGCGCGACGTCACAGGACCGCGACGCCGCAGGCCTGATGGGCATCGACATCAACCGCGTCATCGCCATCGCGTTCTTCATCGGCCCGGCGCTCGGCGCCGTCGCCGGTATCTTCAACGGTATGTACTACGGCGCCATCCGATACGACATGGGATTCATCCCAGGCATGAAGTCGTTCACGGCAGCCGTCCTCGGCGGTATCGGAAACCTGCGCGGAGCGATGCTCGGTGGATTCGTCCTCGGCATCGTCGAGTCGCTGGCCGCCGGCTATATCAGCTCGGGCTATAAGGACGTTATCGCCTTCGTCGTGCTGATCGTCGTACTCATCTTCCGTCCGGGCGGTCTGCTCGGCGAATCTGTCGTGGAGAAGGTGTAGCCATGGGCGGAAGCAAAATGGACGTCAACACCACCGTCGCGTCGAGCAAGCGGACGCCGGCAAAGATCGCCACTGCGGTCGGGCTGACCCTGCTGATCATCTTCCTTCCGATCATGTTCCAGGCGCTCGGCCAGTTCTTCATGATTCGAACGCTCGGCCAGATCGGGCTGTACGTCATGCTCGCGCTCGGCCTCAACATCGTCGTCGGTTTCGCGGGCCTGCTCGACCTGGGCTACATCGCCTTCTATGCGATGGGCGCCTATGCGGGCGTGCTTGTTGGGCAGGCGGCGCTCGCCGCACTCGGCGACGCCTCGGCGCCGTGGATCTATTACATGATGCTGCCGGTCGCAGCCATCGTGGCTGCGATGACCGGTATCGCGCTCGGTACGCCGGTCCTCAGGCTCCGCGGTGACTACCTGGCGATCGTCACGCTCGGCTTCGGAGAGATCGTTCGACTGTTCCTCGTGAACAACGTCTTCGGCCTCACCAATGGAGCCAACGGCCTCATCGTGCCGCTTCCCATCACGATGCCCGCCGGCCTGGCCTTCCTGCAGGAGAACATCTCGTTCACGCTGCCGAGCGGCCAGCAGTTCCAATTCACCAACCAGATGTTCTGGTACTACGTGATCATCGTTCTGTGTATCGCGATCGTCACGCTCGTGCGCAGGCTCGACGACTCCCGTCTCGGCCGTGCATGGGTCGCCATGCGCGAGGACGAAGTCGCCGCCACCTCGGTGGGCGTCAACATCACCAGCTCGAAGCTCTGGGCATTCTCGCTCGGCGCTCTGGCCGGTGGTATCGCGGGCATCACGTTCGCGTACTTCCAGGGCTTCGTGAGCCCCGAGTCGTTCACGTTCATGGAGTCGGTCTTCGTCGTCTGCGTCGTCGTCCTCGGCGGCATGGGCTCGATCCCCGGCGCCATCATCGGAGCAATCCTCATCCAGGGTGTCCCGCTCATCATCCAGGGCTATGCCACCTCAGGCATCCTGCCACTGGACTCGAAGCAGGCCTCCCTCATCGGCAACTACCGCTACCTGGTCTTCGGTCTGCTGATGGTCATCATGATGGCCGTCCGACCACAAGGCATGATCCCGTCCCAGCGCCGAGCTCGCGAGCTCGCGCCCGAGGACGACTCGATCCTTGCCGAGGAGAACCAGTCGCTGTACGACGCCGAGCACGTGACCGACCAGCCCGACAACCTGCTGTAGACGAGCGGAGAAACAGATCATGCCGCTGGTACAAGCCAACAACGTGACGATGCAGTTCGGGGGCCTCAAGGCCGTCTCGAACGTCAACCTCGTCGTCGAGCAGGGTGAGATCGTCGCGCTGATCGGCCCGAACGGGGCCGGCAAGACCACGTTCTTCAACCTGCTCACCGGTATCTACAAAGCCACCGAAGGCGAGCTGCTCTTCGACGGTGCGACTCTTGTCGGCGTCAAGCCGCACAAGATCTGCCGCATGGGTATCGCTCGCACCTTCCAAAACATCCGCCTGTTCGCCAACATGACGACGCTCGAGAACGTCATGGTCGGACGGCACACGCAGTCCCTCGCAGGCCCCGTCCAGGCCCTGATCCGCGGCCGGAAGTTCCGTGCCGAGGAGCAGCGCACGCAGGACGAGGCGCTCGAGCGCCTGCGCTTCGTCGGTCTCGCTGGCAAGGCCAACGAGCTGGCCAAGAACCTGCCCTACGGCGACCAGCGCCGCCTCGAGATCGCTCGGGCGATGGCGACTGAGCCCAAGCTGATCCTTCTGGACGAGCCTGCCGCAGGCATGAACCCGCAGGAGAGCGCAGAGCTCACCAAGCTCGTGCGCAAGATCCGCGATGCCGGCGTGACCGTCCTGCTCATCGAGCACGACATGAAGGTCGTCATGGACATCGCCGACCGTATCTACGTGCTCGACTTTGGCCAGAAGATCGCCGAGGGCCTGCCCGCCGAGATTCAGCGCAATCCTCAGGTCATCGAGGCGTACCTCGGCAAGGACGCGAAGGCTGCATTCGAGGCCGAACTCGCTGCTCAGGGAATCGCCCCTGAAGCATCAGGCAAAGCACCCGCCGAAGACACTTCGGTCACAGGCGGGGAGGAGTAGACGTGCTCAAGGTCGATTCGATTCACACGTTCTATGGCCAGATCGAGGCGCTCCGCGGAGTCAGCATCGAGGTCAACGAGGGCGAGATCGTCACGCTGATCGGTGCGAACGGCGCCGGCAAGTCGACGACGCTCAAGACCATCTCTGGCCAGTTGAACCCCAAGGTCGGCTCTATCACTCTCGACGGTGAAGTCGTGAGCGGTATGCCTGCGCACCTCGTGACGCAGAAGCGCATCATCCAGGTCCCCGAAGGTCGCCGCATCTTTGCGCGGATGACCGTCATGGAGAACCTCGAGATGGGCTCGTACCTTCGCAACGACAAGGCGGAGATCAAGGAAGACCTCGATCACGTGTGCGAGCTCTTCCCGCGTCTCAAGGAGCGCCTCACCCAGAAGGGCGGTACGCTCTCGGGCGGCGAGCAGCAGATGCTCGCCATGGGACGCGCCATGATGGCTCGCCCGCGCCTGCTTATGCTGGACGAGCCCTCCATGGGACTCGCGCCGGTCGTCGTGGAGACCATCTTCGAGATCATCGAGAAGCTCAACAGCGATGGCATCACCATCCTGCTCGTCGAGCAGAACGCCAACCTCGCTCTCTCCATCGCCCACCGCGGCTACGTGCTCGAGACCGGAGAGATCAAGCTCTCCGGTTCCGGCAAGGAACTCATGGCGAACGAGGAAGTGCGCAAGGCGTACCTGGGCGAGTCCTAGAGAGCCGAGCGCCAAAGGATCGAAACGGCGGGCGTCCCCTTGGGGGCGCCCGCTTGCTTGTCTCTAGAAGGCGCTGCCCATCGCGGCGCGCGCCTTCTCGGCGGCGGTCTTGGTGCGCGCGAGGACCGCAGCGTCGGTGTCCTGAGTCGGCGCTCCCGAGAGCAGGCGCCATACGCCCGCACTCATGACCGCTTCGAGCGTCTTGCGGCCGCCCACCCGCACGAGCTCGTCCTCGGGGGAGGCGGTCCTGCCGGTGCGGAAGATCGCGAAGTCGGCCTGCATGCCGCGCTCGATGAAGCCGAACCGGTCCTCGAGGCCCAGCACGATCGCGCCCATTGCCGTTACGAGCTCGATGAGCTTGGCTGAGTCGAGCGTCGGGTCGTCCTCCTGCAAGACGCGGAGCTCCTCGAAGAGGTCCAAGTCTTGGTTGCTCGCCGAGGAGTCGGTCCCGACGCCTACCGGGATGCCCGCGTTGAGCATCCTGCGCACCTTGGGCCGCGCGTTGTCCAGGAAGTGGTTGGATCGCGGGCAGGTGACCGTGCCGCGAGTGGTGGCAGCGAGGCGTGGGATGTCGGTAGGGAGCGCTTGCCCGAGGTGAACCGCCGCCGCGCCGTCGAGAACGCCGAGCCGGTCGAGGTAGGCGATAGGGCTGACCCCGGGCGGCTCAAAGTCGTGAAGCAGGTGATCCAACACCTGCGCCAGCGGGCCGGTGCCGTCCTTGAGCAACTGTGTCTCGGCCGCCGATTCCGCGACGTGGATCGCCACAGGCAGACCCATTTCGTTCGCCGCCTCGTGGACGGCTCGGAGCAGGCTGAGGCCGGAGGTGTAGGCGGAGTGGGGTGAGAGGCCGCATCGCATACGAGGCCCGCACTTGGCCCGCTCGCCGCCAGGGAACTCCATGCGCTCAAGGGCCGCGTACAGCGACGGGCCGTCAATGCCCAGGACTTCCCAGTAGAAGGTGCCGCCGAGCCCGGCGTCACCGGCCGCCGCAGCGGATTCGGGTCCGTAGACGATGTCGCCGACCACCGTGACGCCGGCTTGGAGGCAGAGACGGGCGCCAAGCGCTGCCGAGGCGGCGTAGTCGTCGGCATCCCACGACTTCATGCCCGCTACGAGCCGAGGAAGCCAGCGCTCGAACGCGTCGGGTTCGAGCAGGCCCTCCATCGCCGAAAGCGATAGGTGCGTGTGAGCGTTGACCAGCCCCGGCATCAGGACGCAGCCGGGGAAGTCGAATCGCTCGCGGGCATCGGGCATGCCGGCAAGGTCCTCGGCGGTGCCCACTTCGACCACTCGGCCGCTGGCCACCAGTACGGCGCCGTCACGGATCGGGCGGCGGGAGACGGGTACGACCCAGTCGGCTGTGATGAGCATGGGGCTTAGAGTTCCCGTTCGTCGGGCAGACCGAGAAGGCTGGGCTTGCGGAACTCCGAGCAGCCGCAGTCAGCGTCGAGGTCGGCGTTGGCTATCGTCTCTAACACGATTCGCGCTAGGGTCTCCGATTCCTCGAAGAACGCCGACTTGAGCTCCTCGTGCTCCCACTCGCGAACGACCCCTTCGCCATAGTTCACGACGAGGTAGATGCCGGCGTAGCAGGCGCCGATGTCACGCGCCAGGAAGACCTCCGGCGACAATGACTGGCCGATGACGTCGCCGCCCAGTCGGCGCATGTAATCGACCTCCGCGACCGACTCGAAGCGGGGGCCGTCAGTGACGAGGTAGGTTCCTCGGCGGTAGA
This sequence comes from uncultured Eubacteriales bacterium, assembly GCA_964607705.1. Taxonomy (GTDB): domain Bacteria; phylum Actinomycetota; class Coriobacteriia; order Anaerosomatales; family PHET01; genus CAZSLI01. The sequence goes on along the minus strand of CAZSLI010000003.1, from coordinate 116,918 downwards.
CGTGACCGAAGTCTGCCGAGGACGCGCCCTCGTAGAGGTGGGCGGAGAGATCGGGGCACATCGGGCGGCGCATGATGAGCAGGTGGTCACCGCGGACGTAGATGTCCTGCTTCATCGACAGGTCGATGAAGTCGTCCGGCACTACAACGTCGCGCGGGTCGAGAAGGTGGTTGAGCGATCCTACTCCACCATCTGCGAGGACCTTTGAGACACCGGCCTCGTGGAAGACCCAGAAGGTCTGCAGCGAGGCGTCGGCGCGCTTCACGCCGCGTCGCCACCCATGCATCTTGACCGCAAGGACATCGCGCGGCCCAGCGGGGACATCCACGCGAAAGTGGGTGAATGCAGGCGAGCGGCCGAACGGGGTCTCGAAGACGAGGTCGGTTGCAAGCACGGTCACCCGTTCGTCGGCCAGCGCGGCCGGGAAGTCGAACGACAGCGAGCCAGAGCCACCGCATATGCCGAACTGCGCACGGGGAATCTGAGTGGTCATGTGTCTCCCTCCTGAGTCCTGAAGGTTACGCGAAGGTCAGGTCTGGTGGTAGGGGCGTCGCGTGCTGCTCAGGGCCGCGCAACGGCTGAGTGGCAAAGACTCGCACGCGCGACCGCGCATGTTAGCCTGATGCACGATGCCCAACGGGCGCGCATTGTACCTGGCGAAAGTGACGACACGTGCTCGAGGACGGCAAGAGCTACAAGAGAAGCGGCAGGACCCGGCGTAGGAGCGGTGGAGCGGCCCGTGTCGTGCTCGCCGCGCTGACGCTCGTACTGATCGTGGCCCTCGCCGCAGCCGCGGTCGGCTGGGACCTGTTCCTCAAGCCGGACACGAAGATGGCTCCTGGCAAGCCGGTCGAGCTGACTATCGCGCGCGGCTCCGGCACACAGACTATCGCCGAACAGCTTTCCTCGGCGGGCGTGGTGAAGAACGCGCTGATGTTCAGGTGGCATGCTCGGCAAGCCGGCGTGGACGGGAAGCTGAAGCCGGGGCAGTACCTGCTCGCCACCGGCATGCCCGACACGCTCGTGCTCGAGAAGTTGCAGAAGGGCCCGAATATCGTCTACTACGACGTGCCGATCCCCGAGGGCTTCAACGTCAACCAGATCGCCGCCCGTTTCGCGGCCCGCACCGGCGTCTCCGAAGCCGAGATGCTCCAGCTGCTCAAGCACGGTGCACCGCAGTTCGCCGCCGAGCACCCGTACGTGAAGGGCGCATACGGCGACTCGCTCGAGGGCTATCTCTTCCCGAAGACCTATCGCATCAAGAAGGGCACCAGGCCGGAGAAGATCGTCGACATGATGCTCGACCAGTTCGACGAGGAGATCGCGACGGTCGACCTGTCGTACGCGAAGTCCAAGAACCTGACGGTCGCCGACGTCGTGACCATCGCGTCCATCATCGAGCGCGAGGTGCGACTCTCCAAGGAATACCCGCTGGTGTCCTCGGTCATCTACAACCGGCTGAAGGCGGGCATGCGCCTGCAACTCGACTCGACGGTCTTCTACTTCCTGCCACCCGGCACGAAGGTGATCCGCAAGTCGGACCTGCAGAACCCGAATCCGTACAACACGTACGCCAACGCAGGGCTGCCGCCCGGACCGCTCGCGAGCCCTGGGCTGCGAGCGATCGAGGCGGCGGCGCATCCTGCGAAGACCAAGTACTACTACTACGTGCTGACGGGCAAGGACGGCTCCCAGACGTTCACGAACTCGTACAGCGACTTCTTGAAAGCGGTCGAGGTCTACCGACGGACGTTCGGAAAGTAGCCTCGTCTGACCTTGCCGCCGGACGCGACGTGTTGGCGAGTAGTCGCTAACTCATGCGTGCGGTAAGGCAGTCAGCGTGTCCGCTGTGTTCGCCGACCGTGATTCCTGCGGCGTGGCACTCCCGACCCTGGTTGAAGTGGCAGTCTTGGACCTTGCACGTCATGACCGCTGCCAACTCCTGGCCCATCCGCGACGCGCTGTGGGTGTACGTGTCGCACATGGGGTGCTCGTCTCCCACCTCGATCCCCATCGCGAAGCAGCACTCGCTCTGGTTGTAGGCGCAGTCCGTCTTCTGGCACGTGAGCACCGGTCCCTGATCGGACATCGTCCGGCTTTCGTCGACCATGTTGAATCCTCCTCGGATCTCGGGTCCTGACACCGTCCCGACTACCCTCGCGCCTAGGTTGGTAAACGCTGGTCCCGGCGAGTGAGCCTCACGTCGCGGAGCGGGTGCGATACCTGTAGCCGCCGCCGTACGAACTGAGGTCCGCGACCAGCGCTAGTACCAGGAAGGCGATGTCGATGAGACCCAGCCCCCCGGGCGCCGTAAGCGTGTAGACGAGAGTCGTCCACGGCAGCACGAAGAAGCCGATGAGCGGAAGCAGGATGCCGCCGAACGCCGCGCTGATGCGGTCCGTGAACAGCCACATGAGTACGAGCGCAAGACGCGGCGCGAACGCCCATCCGATCAGTAGCCAACAGCACATGCATCCTCCCCGGGATCGGTTCGATGAGCTGTTCGTTCCCGAGTCGTGCCTGTCGTGACCCGTACGCCGAGACAGGTTTCTGCTGGTAGAAGCCTATTTTTTCCTGCGAATTGTCAGGGTTTAGCAGCACGGCGGTGTGGGGGAGCAACCGCTAACGAGGGGAGAATCACCGGCCTTCGAATGGAGGCCGCCTACCGAGGGGAACATCGCCGTGCAGCCGACCCACACTGACCGCTCATCGCGGCCCGGTTGTCCCGCGCCCACACACGCACTGACGGCGCCCTCGGCCCGTCGTGCGGGGAGGTGCGCGAATGGAGCTGCGTGAGTACGTCGCCGTGGTGAGGTCCCGAAGGGGTCTTGTCATCGGTGCCGTCATTCTGTTCGCACTCGTGGCCGTCACCGCGAACCTGCTCAGGCAACCGGACTACTCGGCACAGGCCCGCGTGCTGGTCGCGCCGGGCGACGCGGCGTCCTCGCTGCTCGGGGTCACGGGAGGTACCAGCAGTTTCCAACCGGACCGCGAGCTCAAGACCCATGCGCAGCTCGCCATGTCCCCGAGTATCGCGGCCGAGGCTGCAAAGCAGATGAAGTCCGGCGCGAGCGGCGAACGGCTGCTGAGCCAGGTCAGCGTTGAGCCCATCGAGGCGAGCGACCTGCTCGCGTTCACGGCTACTGACCCCGACCGCGCCCGAGCCGCCCGCATAGCCAACGCCTTCGCGGCCGCGTACGTAGCGCGCCTTGAGGCCGAACAGAAGGCCAGTATCGAGGCCGCATCGGCGGAGCTCCAGCGGCAACGCAAGGAGGTCCACGCAGAACTGGACGCGGTGGGCGGTTCCGACAGCGGACAGGCAGCGGCCGAGCGCGAGGTGTCGATCGCAGCTCTGACGCGGATCAACGAGCAGCTCGACCGGCTGAAGACAGGCGGGACGCTCGAATTGGGCGGTGCACGCCTGGTCGACCCGGCGACGGCCCCAGCACCTGTGGCACCGCTCGGGTCACTGATCCCATCACTGATCCTCGGCGGCGCGCTGGGACTTGCGATCGGCATGGGCGCGGCCTTCACCGCACATCACTTCGACACGAGCGTGCGGTCGTCGCGCGACGTGGCTGACTTGGGAGTCGGGGTACTCGGCGGTGTCCCTGCGGACGGGTCCGGTCGCGGCGGGGCGAAACTGGCGCTGTTGCGTGATCCCAACTCGGCGTCGGCGGATGCTTACAGGCTGCTGCGCCGCTCGGTGCACGCCGCTTCATTCTCAGGCAACACCATGCTGGTCGCCGGTATCGACGCGTCCGAGGGCGCCGCTTCCGTGGCCTCGAACCTCGCCGTCGCGCTCGCGCAGGCGGGCGAGCGTGTGGCGCTCGTTGACTGCGACTTCAGGCGCTCGCCGGTTCGAGCGCTCTTCGAACTTCAGGGATCGAGTGGTCTTACGGACGTCATCAACGGCGTGGCAAGCGTCCAAGACGTGGCGCAGTATCCGTTGCAGCAGCGTCTGCTGGTGGTGCCGGCGGGAGCCCCGCCGACCAATGCGGCCGACGCTCTTGGGTCGTACCAATTGCAGCAGGTGCTTCGCGAGTTGAGCGGGGCCTTCGATCGGGTCGTACTCAGCGGACCTCCGCTGCTTGAGTCGGCGGAAGGCGCTTACCTGGTCGACGAGACCGATGCGCTGCTCGCGGTAGCGGTGGTCGGCTTCACCCGAAAGGAGCGCATCGAGACCGCGCTCGACCTCATCGGGCACGCCCGAGGACGAACGCGCCTCGTGGTCTGGGGCACCTACGGGGGCCGCCGCGGCGTGGACAGTTTCCTTCCGGTCGGTCCGTCCGAACCAGTCAACGTGATGCGGAGCGCAGCGGCCGAGGCGCCACTGGTACAGGAGGCGCTGGCTCGATGAGCGTCGCGACCGTGACAGCGACAGCGCCGGCCCGGGTGACGATATCGCAAGCCGCCTGGCTGCTCGGATTGGCTGCCGTCTTCGGCGTGACGCTGCTCGCGGGCAAGCCCGTGTACTTCGTCGCGCTTCTCATCGCGGTCGCGGGGTTCGCTCTGGTCATGGCGCGTCCCCTCGTGGCCTTCGTACTGGCGCTGGGCCTCATGCCGCTCGAGGCGGTCGGCCGCCTCGTGCCTTCGGTTCCGGCGCTCACGTGGGCGAAGGTCATGCTCGCCATGACGGTGGCCGTGCTGCTCGTGCGGGCGCTGGTGCGGCGCGAGCGCATCGAGACCCCGGAGCAATTCTGGGCGCTCCTCTGCGTGCTTGTCGGGGGCGTTATCTCCTCGGCAGTCGGCGGTTTCGGGGTGACCATCGAGACCGTCAAGAACCTGTTCGGCATCGGCTCCATGGTGCTGCTCGTCTTGGCAGCGAGTTACCTCGTGCGAACGGAGCGCGACTTCGCATGGTCGTCGTTCGCGGTCGTCGCCGGCTCAGTGCCGGTGGTGGTCTTCGGCCTGATCGAAGTGGTGAAGAAGGAGGCGCTGTTCCCGAACCCGATGTTCGCTGAGCCGCTGTGGGCCCCGGGGACCACGGACGTCTTCCGCATCACATCGACCTTCTATGACCCCAATGTCCTCGGCCGGTATCTGGTGTTCGCGATGCTGTGGACGCTTGCCGCCCTGTGGCTGCCGGCGCTGCGCCGCTGGCGGATCCCGTTCGCTGTGCTGTTCCTCGCACAGGGCTACTGCCTGGTGAACACGTTCTCGCGAGCCGCCCTACTGACGTCAGTCCTGTTCGCGGGCAGTTTCCTCGTGGTAAAGCTCGTCAAGCGGTTCCACGTTGGCGGTCTGGTGGTGTCTGCCGGAGGGGCGGTCATGGCGCTCGTGGCAGCGTGGCCGCTCGTGCGCATCACGGTGGCCCGCTTCAATGACCCGACGGCGGGTGGCCGGACCGGCATCGCCGCCGAGGCACTGCACGCGATCGGGCATAGCCCCCTGTTCGGATACGGCCGCGAGAACGTGCCGTTCGCGCTCAAGGCCATCGCCGGTCGTGCGGTCGACCCGCACAACCTCTATCTCGAGGTGCCCCTCGCGGTCGGCGTCATCGGCACCCTGGCTCTGCTGGCGTTCGTCGTTCCCACTGTCGGCGACCTGCTTCGCGAGTGGCGGAAGGGCGACACGCATGCCCAGCTGCTGCTTCTGCCGCTCTTCGGCGTGCTGTTCTACAGCCTGTCCCTGCA
>CAZSLI010000003.1:103205-111182 GCA_964607705.1 uncultured Eubacteriales bacterium | reverse complement strand
TGCCCTCGAAGATCGCGCTGCTGGTGGCGGCGTGGTCCTACTACCGGAAAGCTCTCGCGTGGTTGAGCCGGCCCGAGAATCAGCCGGACATCATCCACGCGCACTACGGGTTCCCCGACGGAGTGGTGGGCTCCGCGGTGGCGAAGGCGCTCGGCGTCCCCTGCGTCGTGTCCCTGCACGGCGACGACGCAAACCTGCAGCTGCGGCTGCCGGTCGCCGGGCGCCTTATCGCCCACTCCCTGAGCAAGGCCGATGCGCTCATCGCGGTCAGCGAGGCGATGCGCCGCGATGTGGCGGAGCGCTTCCCGTCGCTCGCTCCGCTGCTGGTGCGCATCCCCAACGGCTATGACGCGGGCGCCGTGCACTTCGCGCCCCACCTGCCCGCGGAGTACTTCCTGTTCGTCGGCACGCTCCTGCCGGTGAAGAACCCCGACATCCTCGTGCGCGCGTACGCACGCATCGCGCATACCACCGGTCTCGACCTCGCGATCGCAGGCGAAGGGCCGCTCGAGGACGAGGTCCGCGAACTTGCCGAGGAGCTCGGAGTGGCGCGGCGCGTTCGGTTCCTCGGCAGGCTTGCGCACGAGGACGTGGGGCATGCACTGCGGCGCGCGCAGGCTCTGGTGCTGCCAAGCAGTCATGAGGGGATGCCGATCGTCGTGCTCGAAGCGCTGGCGACCGGCACGCCCGTGGTGGCATCGGCCGTGGGCGGCGTGCCCGAGCTCGTGCACGACGACGAACGGCTCGGCGTCCTAGTGCCGCCCGACGACGAGGAGGGGCTGGTGCGTGGCCTGCTCCGCGCGCTGACGCGGAGCTGGAACGAAGACGAGATACGGGACGAGGCGCCCATTCTCACCTGGGCCGAGAATGCGGAGCGGGTCCTCGGCGTGTACCAGCGCGTGATGGAGCGGCGCGGGGAGACGGCAGGGGAGCGAAAGCTCGTCTACCTGTCCCTGCAGGCGACCAGCGAGGGGCAGGCGGCCCACGCGCACGTGAACGGCATCGTGGACGGCCTCAGAGAACGCGGCTGGCGTGTTGATCTCTTCGAGCCGGAGTACGGGGCCACCGCGCCCGGCCCGATCGGGCGGCTGGCCGAGTTCGCGCGCGTTCAGTGGCACCTGTGCCGCGACCTCAGCGGTGCGCAATCGCTCTATTGCCGCGCACACTTCGCGGCAGTGCCCTCGGCGCTCGTCGCGTGGCGGCGGCACGTGCCGGTCGTCCATGAGGTCAACGGCACGTGGGAGGACCTCTTCCTCGCGTGGCCGTGGACGCGGCGTTTCGGCTCGCTGTTCATCGGCCTTACGCGATTCCAGTGGCGCCGGGCCGACGCCCTCGTGACGGTCACTGAGCCGCTTGCGTCGTGGGCCGAGCGGCAGGCGGGGGACGTGCCGGTCGAGGTCGTACCCAACGCGGCCGACACGCGGTTGTTCCGCCCCGAGGCCGAAGCGCGTCCCGGTATGCCGGAGCGCTACGTCGTCTTCGTGGGGGCGCTCGCCACGTGGCAGGGCCTCCCGACGCTGCTTGACGCGACGAGTGATCCGGCGTGGCCGAAGGGTGTCGAGGCGGTCATCGTGGGCGATGGGGCCGAGCGGCCCGCGGTCGAGGCGGCTGTCGCGGAGGGGCGGCCGGTGCGGTACCTGGGGCGCGTCCCGCATGCGGAGGTGCCCGGGATCGTCTCGGCGGCCATAGCTGCGCTCAGCCCGCAGAACGCGGGGGGAGGGCGCTCGCTTACGGGGCTTTCGCCGGTGAAGGTCTACGAGTCGCTCGCCTGCGACACGCCGGTGATAGTCACCGACTACCCGGGACAATCCGAGCTGGTGCGTGACGCCGCCTGCGGCATCGTCGTGCCTGCCGAGGACCCGGCGGCGCTCGCGCGGGCGGTGCGCGAGCTGGCGGCTCATCCGGCGAAGGCGCGGGCCATGGGCGCGCGGGGCGGACAGACCGTGAGGCAGCAACATTCGTGGGACGCGCGCGCCGCGCAGACCGACCGGCTGCTTCGGCGGCTGGCGGCCCGCAGCGCCGTCGCGGCGGTGGGAGGCCGCCGCGCCACCGCGACGTTTGGCAGCGACGAGTAGGGGGCGTCATGGCCGAAGTACACGTGACACAGAGTTGGAACGCGTTGCTCGAGGAGTTCCCGGCAGGCACCGTGGACGTCTACTACCGCGAGGAGTACGCGCGGTTGTACACCGACGAGCGCGTGCAGGCGAAGGCGTTCGTGCGCATCGACGGCGGCGAGGTCTACCTCGTGCCGTTCCTGACGCATCCCAACCTGTTCCTCGGCGGCGAACGCTTCGACGTGTCGACCCCGTATGGGTACGGCGGGCCCGTCTCGACAACGAACGACCCGCGATTCATCGCCGACTCGGCGCGCGCCTTCTCGGCGACCATGCGGGAGATGGGCGGCGTCGCTGGTTTCGTTCGCTGCCACCCGCTCCTCGACACGCACGAGAGGCTCGGCGGCGGCTGGAGCGTGCGCTTCGACCGCGCGACGGTGGGCGGCTCGCTCGACTGCCCGGCGGAGGAGATATGGGAGCACCACCTCGACAGCAAGGGGCGCAACCGGATCCGTCGCGCCGAGAAGGCAGGCGTGGAGTTCGTCGCCGACGAGAACCTCGAGTATCTCGACAGCTTCATGGCCATCTATCACCACGCGATGGACCTCGTCGGCGCGTCGTCGTTCTACTACTTCGACCGCGACTACTTCTCGGCGATCAAGGAGGGGCTGGGCGACGAGGCGTGCCTCATGTGCGGCTTCCTTGATGGCGAGCTCGTGGCGGGCATGCTGTTCCTCTGCGACGACACGTACGCGCACGCGCACCTGTCCGGCAGCCGCATCGAGCATCGCGACGTCGCGCCCAACAACCTCGTGCTCCACCGCGCGCTTCTGCATGCGCGCGAGCGCGGGTGCAAGATGTTCCACGTGGGAGGCGGGTCTTCAACACGCGCCGATGACTCGCTCCTGCGCTTCAAAGGCCGCTTCTCGCGCGACCGCTACTCATTCCACATCGCCGGCGCAACGTTCGATGCGCCCGCGTACGCCCGAGCCGTGGAGTCGTGGGCTGTCGGATCGCCGCCCGAGCGCGTCGACACCGGCGTCTTCCCGCCGTACGGGCTGCAGGGGCCGGCGGCGTGATGCAGGCGACGACCACACGACCCGCCACGGCTGAGGCCGCCCCCGCCACGCACGCTGTGACGCTGCGAGAGCTCGAGCGCGCAGACATGGGCACGCTGCACCGCTGGCGAAGCGATCCCGCAGTGTACGAGACGCTGGTGGGGAGCTTCCGCCACGTAAGCCGCGAGGTGGACGAGGCGTGGTTCGATCGCTACCTAGCGAACCGCGACCACGAAGTCCGCTTGGCGATCGTGCTCGCCGAGAGCGGTGCACTCGTCGGCGTGGCGTACCTGCTGAGGATCGACTGGGTGGCGCGCTCCACCGAGCTCGGCCTGATCATCGGCGAGTCGGAACATCGCGGACGGGGGCTCGGGACACAGGCCGCCGAGCTCGCCGTCGCCCACGCCTTCGACGACCTGAACCTTCACCGGGTGAGCCTCACCGTTCTCGAGGACCACGCTGCGGCGATCCGCTGCTACGAGAAGGCCGGGTTCGAGCACGAGGGACTCCTGCGAGACGCCGCCTACAAGGGCGGGAGCTATCGCTCGCTCGCCGCGATGGGCATCGTCAGGCGCGACGCCTCGGCAGGGGGGGACGGGCTGTGAGTCAGCCCACCCGCGACAAGTCGCTGCTCATGGTGGCCACCGTGCCACCGACCCTCTACGGCTTCCTGCTGCCCATCGCGCGCCGTATGCGCGAGGCGGGCTGGCGCGTGGACGGTGCCGCGTGCGGCATCGCCGAGGAGCCGCGCTGCGCCGGCGAGTTCGACCACGTCTTCGACGTCGACTGGTCGCGCAACCCGTTCGACCCGTCGAACCTGTCCTCGGCGGTCTCCCGCATCAGATCCATCGTGTCCGAGGGCGGGCACCGGGTCGTCCACGTGCACACACCGGTGGCGGCGTTCGTGACGCGGCTCGCGCTCAGGCGGGTGCGCGCGAAGGGAGACGTGCGTGTGGTCTATACGGCCCACGGCTTCCACTTCCACGAGCGTCAGACTGCGGCGCGCAACGCGGCGTTCCTCGGCGCCGAAAAGCTCGCGGGGCGATGGACCGACCGGCTTGTGCTCATCAACGAGTACGACGTCGCCCAGGCGCTTCGGCACCACATCGTGCCGCCGCATCGCGTGGTCTACATGCACGGCATCGGCATCGACATCGACGCGTACGACCCCACCTCGCTCTCCGACGACGACGCCGAGCAGATCCGCGCCAGCTTCGGCCTGAACGGACACGGCGCGCTGTTCGTCGTCCCCGCCGAGTTCATCGAGCGCAAGCGCCAGTCGCTGGTGGTCAAGGCGCTTGCGATGACGCGGCGTCCCGACATCCACGTGGCCTTCGTGGGCACGGGTCCGACGCTCGACCGCGTCAAGCAGGAAGCCGATGAGGCCGGAGTCGCCGAGAACGCTCACTTCCTCGGCTGGCGCGACGACGTCGCTCGGCTGATGAAGGCCGCGGACGGCACCGTGCTGTTCTCGCAGCAGGAGGGACTCTCACGCGCGGTGATGGAATCGCTCGCGATGGAGTGCCCGGTCATCGGCAGCGACATCCGGGGGATACGCGAACTGCTCGCCGACGGCTGCGGCGTCCCGGTGAATCCCGACCGCTGGGACCTCCTGGCGCAAGCCATGGTGATGCTTGCCGAGGACAAGGCGTGGGGCGAGGCGATGGGCAGAGCCGGTCGCGCGAAGATGGCCGGCCCCTACGAGCAGGATCGGATCGTCGAGGCTCACCGTAGCCTCTACGAGGGGGTGCTCGCCCATGGATGACGATGGCATGCGCACGAGGGCGAGGGATGCGTTCAAGCGGACGTTCGACGTGGTGGGCGCTAGCCTGGGCCTCATCTTGGTATCGCCACTGCTCGTGCTCGCATCGCTCGCCATAGCGGTCGACTCGCCCGGCCCCGTCGAGTTCCGGCAGCTGCGCGCGGGACGGAACGGCCGTACGTTCCTCATCCACAAACTCCGCACGATGCGCGTTGACGCGCCCATCATCGATCGACCTTTGCTCGAGACGGATCCAGCGATCACGGGCGTGGGTCGCTTTCTGCGTCTGACCAGCATCGATGAGCTGCCTCAGCTCATTAACGTCCTGGTTGGCGACATGTCCCTGGTGGGCCCGCGGCCCACGGTGCCCGAGCAGGTCGACTCTTACGATGACTTCCAGAGGCGTCGCCTTGCGGTCCGACCGGGCGTCACCGGATGGGCCCAGGTCAGCGGACGAAACTCGCTCAGTTGGGACGAGCGCATCGAGCACGACGTGTGGTACGTCGACCATAGGACCACGGCGCTGGACCTCAAGATCCTGGCGCTGACCTTGAAGGTGGTCGCCAGCATGGCGGCCACCTGGGACGAGGCGGCCACCGATACCAAGGAGGTGGCGGAGTGAAGGCCGCCATGCGCGTCGGGCCCCTGCTACGAGAGGTCTTCGCGACAGAGAGACCTAGGTCGAATCGCGCTCATACCGCGCTCATGATCGTTCGCGACGCGCTCGTCGTGCTGCTGGCGACGGGGGCCGCATTCCTCCTGAGGTTCGAGTTCCATATCCCGCACTCATACTGCCCGTACATCATCCCGGCGGCTCTCTTCTGTGCCGTGCTGTTCCCTCTGCTGTTTCACCGCATGGGTCTCTACCGCTACATCTGGCGCTACGTCGGCGTTGACTCGTTCGTACATCTCGCGGGCGCGACGGCCGCGGGCGTCGCGATCCTCGCCGGACTCGTGGCGACGGGGGAAGCCGTGAGCGGGTTACGGCCGCTGCCGTACTCGGTCGTGGCGCTCTTCGGGATCGTGGGCTACCTGGGGTTCGTGGCCGACCGGGCCGCCGGCCGAGTGCAACTCTACTTCCGGTCCCGAACCCGCGTGGGCGAGCGCGTGCTCATCGTTGGCGCCGGCGACGCCGGGTCGCTTCTGCTCAACGACATGGAGCGCAACCCAGGCCTCGGCTTCCGCGTGGTGGGTTTCCTCGATGACGACCCCGACAAGCAGGGCCGCCTCATGCGCACGGCGCGCGTCATCGGCACCACGGCCCAGCTCGGCGAGGTCGTGAAACGCGAGCGTGTGGACGCAGTCTTCGTGGCGGTCCCGTCCGCCGACTCGGAGACCGCGCGGATGATCATCTACCGGTGTGGCAAGGCGGGTGTGCCCGCGCGCATCGTGCCGGCACTGGCAGCGCAGAGGCGAGCGGTCACGCTCGACGACTTGGAGCCGGTCGACTACGGGCGGTTCCTCGGCAGGGATCCTGTCGAGGCTGACACGGAGTCGATGCGCGCCTCGATCGAGGGGAAGACGGTGCTCGTCACGGGTGCGTCGGGATCGATCGGCAGCGAACTCTGCCGGCAGGTCGTCCGCTTGCATCCTGAGCGTCTGATCCTGTTCGAGCTCGATGAGAGTCGGCTCTACGAGACGTACCTCGAGCTGATGGAGCACGCGAATGGCGCGCGCATCGAGATGGCTTTGGGCGACGTACGCAACATCGATAAGGTCCGCCGTGTCATGGGCCGACAGCACATCGACCTCGTCATCCACGCCGCAGCCTACAAGCACGTCCCGCTCATGGAGCTCGAGCCTGACGAGGCGGTCCGGACCAACGTCCTCGGCACCAAGAACGTGATCGACGTCTCCTGCGAGCAGGGGGTCGACCGGTTCCTGCTCATCTCCACCGACAAGGCGGTGACGCCGACGAGCGTCATGGGCCTCACCAAGGCCATCGCCGAGCGGCTGTCGTTCGAGGAGGCGTGCGCCGGCCTTCACGTTACGGTCGTGCGCTTCGGCAACGTCCTCGGAAGCCGCGGCAGCGTCATCCCGCTGTTCGAGCAGAAGCTCGACCGCGGCGAGCCGGTCCAGGTCACCGATCCTGACGTCGACCGCTACTTCATGACCATCCCCGAGGCGGCGCAACTCGTCTTGCAGGCGCAGGCCATGAGCGGCGGCAGCGACCTCTACATCCTCGACATGGGCGAGCCGGTGCGGATCTTGGACCTGGCGTGCGCAATCATCCAGCAGCGTGGCGAGACCGCCGAGGTGCGCTTCAGCGGCCTCCGCCCCGCCGAGAAGATGCACGAGGAGCTCGTTCACGCCGACACCCATCTCGAGTGCACCGACTGCGACAAGGTCATGCGTTCCGACGTGCTACCCAACGCCGGCGAGCACTTCCGCGAGCTCGTTCCCGAGCTTATCGCCGCCGCCGAGGACGACGACCGCGACCGCATGCAGCGCCTGATGGTCGCGCTGTGTCCCGACTTCGCGGGCGAAGTGGCCTCGCTCAGCGGCGCCAGCTGATCCGCTCCATGCGCACCAGTCGCCAGCAAGTCGAGGATATCGTCGCCGAGGACTCGCGCCCCGGAGCCGGTCTGGGTCGGCGTTCCGCGCGAGGCGCGATGTGGGCAGTGGGGGGTCAGGCGCTCGCCGAGCCGATCCGGGTCCTCGGCACCGCTGTGCTGGCCCGCGTCCTCACCCCGGAGGACTTCGGGTTGCTCGGCATGGCGGCGGTCTTCTTCGGGCTCACGGCCATCACCACCGAGTTGGGGCCCTCGGCGGCCATCATAGGTCGTAAGCGGCTCAGCGATGACGAGGTCAGCTCGCTCTTCTGGCTTTGCACGATCGCGGGTGTCGTTCTCGCGGCCATCTGCGTCCTCGCTGCCCCGCTCATCGCTCGCATCTACCGCGAGCCGCGCGTGGCGCCGGTATTCGCCGCGCTGTCGCTCACCGTCCTGCTGTCGGCCGAGGCGCTCGTGCACAACGCGCTCCTGCGGCGCCGCATGGACTTCAGGACGCCTGCGCTCGCCAACCTCGCGTCGGTCGCCATCAATGCCGCCGTGGCGGTGGGCTGCGCGTTGTCGGGGCTGCAGTACTGGAGCCTCGTGGCGGG
>CAZSLI010000003.1:96806-103105 GCA_964607705.1 uncultured Eubacteriales bacterium | reverse complement strand
CTGCTGGCCGCGGTCGTGGCGGCGCCCGACCTCGTCGTGGGGCTCTACGGCCCCAAGTGGGAGGCCGCGGTGCTGCCGTTCCAGTTGCTGTGCCTCGCCGGAGCTGCGCGGTCCGTGGGCGTCTTCGGACGAGCCGCATTCAAGGCGGTCGGACGGCCCGGGCTCCAGGTGCGATGGGACATCGCGCTTCTCATCGGCGTCGCCGTAGGCGCGGCTGTCGGAAGCCGGTGGGGTGTCGCCGGGGTGGCCGCCGCGGTGGCCGTGGCGACGACGTGCGCTACGCTCGGGCTGCAGGTAGACGTGTCTCGCTCGCTGTCGCTTGCGCCTTCAGGGTCCGCTCGTGCACTGGCTCCTGCGGCGGGACTGGCGGCCGGTGCGGCGCTCGCCTGCCTGGCCGTCGAGTGGGTCCTCGCGCCGACGGGGCTGCCGCTGATCGTCCGAGGCCTCCTGGCGGTGGTGTCCGCGCTGGCCGTCACCTGGGCGTGGGGACGCTTCGTGTTCGCCGACGTTCGTGACCTCGAGCGCCTGGCCGTCTCGGCGTTGTCCCGCGATCGCCCCTCTGCGGCCAACACGACACCCGACCCGGATCCGGCTGTCTAGCCGCTGCCTCGCGCGGCAGGAGCGGCCGACTTCCTAGCCCGGTAGCGAGAGCGTCGTCGGGCCAAGCGCCGGGTCTCGCCTGTCGATGAACGTCCGGAACCACTGTTCGAGCGAGAGCCAGCGGTAGATCTGCCACGAGATGTCGGAGCGCCCGGACTCGTGCCCGTCGAGCCTCCGTGCCATTTCGTCCGGTTTGACGATCCCTCGAGACGTCGCCTCCGAGGACAGCAGCATCTCGCGCACGACCGGCGCCAGCGGACCACGGAACCACTCGGCGACCGGCGTCTTGTAGCCCATCTTGTCCCGCCGCTCGAGGATCTCGGGGGGCGTGACTCCGCGCATCGCTTCTCGGAACAGCCACTTGGTCTGGCCGTCACGCACCTTCTGGACGCCGGGGAGCCGCATCGCGTATTCGATGAGACGGTAGTCGAGAAAGGGCGTGCGGGCCTCGATCGAGAACGCCATGCTGTTGCGGTCTTCGTAATGGAGCAGACTCGGGATGACGTCGCGCGTCACGTCGCGCAGCAGCCGGTCGTTGAGCGGGTCGCCGGTCGACGGCAGTGGCGGCCGCTCGATCGGGTTCGCCGCGGCGTTCTCGGCGATCTCGGGCGAGAGGACACCGTCGAAGCCGATGCCGCGCCACTTCAGGTACGCATGCCGCAGCTGGTCGCCGCCGAACGCTCGCCCGAGCGCCATGGGCACCGACATCCCCCAGGTTTGGGCGACCGTCGGCACGTCGCTCCAGAAGCGACCCAGCGCAGCCGAGTCGCCGCGGACGGCACGGCTTGCGAGCGCGCGCAGGTACGGCTCGAGGTAGTAGCGGTAGCCGGCCATGGTCTCGTCGCCGCCCTGGCCGTCGAGCAACACCTTCACGTGGGGCCCGGCCAGCTCCATCACATGCCACTGCGAGTAGAGCCCGGGACCCGCAGCCGGTTCGTCTTGGAACCACGCCATCTTCTCCAGCACGCCGAAGAAGTCCTCAGCGCGCGGCTCGATATAGCGGTCCTCGCATGCGAAGCGGCCCGCTACGAGCCGGGCCCAGCCGCTCTCGTCGTAGCCCGGCTCGCCGTACTCGAGCGAGAACGTGGCCATGGGCTGGCCGCCGAGCCCCGATGCAAGACTCACGATCGTGCTCGAGTCGAGCCCGCCCGACAAGCAGCTGCCCACTTGCACGTCGCTCGAGATCACGCGCAGCCGGACCGCGTCGGACAGCAGTTCCCTCAGCCCCTCGGCGGCCTCCTCGGCGTCTATCTCGCCGAGGACCCCTCGGCAGTCGAGGTCCCAATAGCGCCTCAGCGCGACCTCGCCGTTGCGGTACGTGAGGTTGTGAGCGGGTTCGATTTGTCGAACGCCGGCGAACATCGTCTCGGGTCCGTCATCGAGGCGGGCGGTGACCAGCACGTGGGCCGCATACGCCTCTTCCAGCCGGGCGGGAAGGCCCGCGGCAAGGATCGCCTTGATCTCCGAGCTGAATACGAAAGGGCCACCCGGCCGATGGTGGTAGTAGAACGGCTTGACGCCGAACCTGTCGCGCGACGCGAACAGCGCCCGTTCGCGCCTGTCCCAGATTGCGAATCCCCACATGCCGTTGAACCGCCGGACGCACTCGGGCCCCCACTGCTCGTAGGCGTGCAGGATGACCTCGGTATCGCTCGTCGAGCGGAAGACGTGCCCCTTGCCTTCCAGCTCACTGCCGATGACGCGTGAGTTGTACACCTCGCCGTTGTAGACGATCCACAGCGAGCCGTCCTCGTTGCTCATCGGCTGATGTCCCGCAGGCGACAGGTCGACGATGGCAAGTCGCCGGTGGGCGAGGCCCGTCCCTTCGTCGACGAAGAATCCCTCATCGTCCGGTCCCCGGTGTGCGATCACCGAGGACATCCGCTTGAGCGCTGCGCCATCAACCGGGGCATCCCCCACGATGCCCGCGATACCGCACACGAATGGGACCCCCTTCGCCGGACTTCTCACAAGACGCGTAAGGGGTCTTTTCCCGTCGAAGTGAGCCGCGTCGCAACTTTCCGCTCCAAGAATCTGCGACGGCGCGGTTCTCGCATTCAGGCAGAGCAGTGCAGGTAGATGTACACGCGGTAAAGTATGGGTACTCTGTGGTGTGTGACGACGGTCACAGGTGTGGCAAACGGGTTGCTTTACCCCGCAGTGGGTCGTTCCTAACATTCGAATCGCAAGAATTTTGGTCGACCCGGAAAGAAGCGTTGAAATCCAGTGCGCGATGAGCGCGCGAATACGGGCGGTGCCCGCCGATCGGCGGGCTTTCGCATTTCTGGGGGCGTGAGGAAGAACGTTCCAGAAGCGGATCGCCCTGCGTTCATCACCACGACGCCGCTGCGGGGCGGCGTAACCCGATGGGAGTTCCACATGCGAAGAGTTACCCGCGTAACCGAAAGGGTTCGAAAGATCTCAGGTCGCGTAGCGGCCGCGGGTCTTGCTATGGCCCTAACGTTCGGCGGCGGTCTCGTCGTTGGACCGGTGCAGCCGGCGCTTGCAGCGACCGGAGGCACCAACGTCACGAGCTACGGCGTCAGTAACGGCGGCGCAGACTCGACGTCGTCACTGCAGTCGCTCGTCAACGGCGGCGGCAAGACTCTGTACTTCCCGGCCGGCACCTACCGGTTCGCCGGTGTCTCGTTGCCCGCGAACACCACGCTGAACTTTGATGCGGGAGCGACCATCCTCCCCGGCTACAACGGTGGCAACTTCCTGAATGTCAATGGAGCCGGCGTCACGATCAACGGCGGTTCGTTCGATGGTCAGAACACCATCGCCATCGCGGTGATGGGCAACAGCATCAGCGGCCTCACCGTTGACGGCGTGAAGGCCACCAACATGACCAACGGCAACGTGAACCTCGTCGGGTGCACCAACACCGTGGTGAAGAACACCTCCTCCACCAACAGCCAGTACGGCATCGTCATCTCGGGTTCGTCGTACGTGACCGTTGACGGCAACTACGCCTATGGCATGGGCCGCGACGGGATCCTGGCGTACTCGAGCACCCATCACCTGACGATCTCGAACAACTACGTCGAGCGTTGGGCGCTGCTGTCTCAGGATGGTCGCGCCGCGATCCACACCTATGGATCGAGCGACATCGTCGCGTTCGGGAACACCGTCAAGAACGGCACCTACAACGCCGAGGGCATCCGCTTCCGCGATACCGAGCGGTTCGAGGCCTACAACAACGTGATCGACAACACCGGCGGCTCAGGTATCGCCGTCGTGTCCATCGGCGACTGGGCCACAGTCAACGGGCTTGTCGGCGGAAACGGCACCATCCACGACAACACGATCACCAACGCTCACCTGCGCGGCATCTCGGCCCCGTACGTGACCGACTCGAACACGCACACCTACACCCTCAAGCCGATCCGCATCTTCAACAACTACATCGCGAACACGACACGGAATGCGGCCCTGTTCCCCTACGACTCGGGCGACGCCATCATCTGTTACCCGAAGGGTTCGGTCGTCGCCAACAACGTGATCGAAGGCGCCACGGGTAGCGGCATCCGCACTGACGGCGGGAATACGCTCGTCACCGACAACACCGTGAAGAACACGGGCACCGGTGACATCGGCGCCCGCTCGGCGGTGCTCGCCCAGGCGAACGCGACCGTCGTGCGCAACACGCTCACCAACGTCACCTACGGCTACGGCCTGTACGGCATGGCTCCTGTGTACCAGGAGGGCAACGCGATCACCGGTGCCGCTTACGGTGCGACCAACCTCTCGGGCGGTACCGCCGGCAAGCTCGCCGGTGACGCAACCGCACCGAGCGTGTGGAGTGACTCCACGACGACCAACTACGACGCCGGCAACACCCTGACCGTGGATGCCACTGACGCCAACTCGGGTATCGCGGCGATCTTCGTCAAGATGGACACCGGTGCCGCGAAGGCCTACTACGGCAGCCCCGTCACCCTGGGTGTCGGCCCGGTGGGCACGCACGTCATGAGCTACTGGTCCGTGGACATGGCCGGCAACAAGTCGACCGTCATGAGCCGCACCTTCACCGTGGGCGGCGTGGTCACACCGACCCCCACCCCGGTTCCTGATCCCACGCCCACTCCGGTGCCGCTGGCTATCGCCGCGCCGACGAACCTCGCCGGCGCCGGTGTCGAGAGCGGTGGCTACATCGTGACGAGCCTCTCCTGGATCGATGCAGCCGCCAACGAGGCCGGCTTCTCGGTGGAGCGTGCATACATGCACGACGGAACGCAGGACGCTTGGGTTTCTATCGACACGCTGCCTGCCGACACGACCTCGTATGCGGATCGTGTCTCCCTTGGCCTGAACTACAAGTACCGCGTACGCGCTTATGGGAGCGATGGCACCACCACCATCTACTCCCCGTACTCGAACGAGGTCACCGTGACCGCTCCGGGCACGACCGTGCCCACGCCCACGCCGACCCCTACCCCCGTGCCCACGCCGACCCCCACGCCCGTGCCGGATCCCACTCCGGTGATCACGGTGCCGGCCGCCCCCTCCTCGCTCGCGATCTCCACACTCAGCCGCGCACGCGCGCAACTCAAGTGGAGTGACAACGCGACGAACGAGACGGGCTACCAGGTCTGGCGCTACGCCTCGGGTTCGTGGTCCCTCTACGCCTCGCTGCCTGCCGGCGCGACGACGTACTCGACCCCCCGTATGTCTCGCGGTACGTATGAGTTCAAGGTCTGTACGGTGAACTCCGCCGGATCCTCGGCATTCGCTGGACCGGTCTCCTTCACCGTCAGGTAGGCAACACCCCTCTCATAGACGCTCTAACAGGGCGAGGGACGCACATCCCTCGCCCTGAGTGTCTTCCCGCCTCCGCCAGGCGCTAACGCACGCCGACGAGGTTTCTCGTGTCAGTCTCTACCAGCCTTGAGCAGGCACTTCTTGCCGAGAACCTCCAGTGGTTCGGACCCGGTCCGTGGGTCCTTCGGTGCTGTTTCTAGACCGCAGGGTCTGGAAGCCGCTTCCTTGGGCTTCTCTCACAAACGCTGCCGGGGCATGCGCCGTGCTTTCTGCCGTCGTGTTCAGTCCTTCGGCATGTGATGTCCAAGGACGCAACCCATTTGGAGGTGGCACATTTTGAGACGAGCAAGCACGATCTTCGTTGCAGTGCTCGCCGCGTTCGGAATGAGCGCGGTATTCGCATCGAGCGCGCTCGCATTTCCCACGCGGACGACGCCGTGCACCAACTGTCACGGAGGGCCGAACGTGGCCGTCACCGCGACACTCGCGTCGACCGCGGGCACGCAGGCGACCTACAACGTCAGCGCCCCGACGGCTGACGCGATCGCCGTCTTCGACGGCGCGACGAAGCTCGCCACGATCACAAGCACGAGCGGTCAGTTCACTGTGACCGCGGGCAAGACCTACACGGTGTTCGCCGTGGCAGGGCCGAGTACCGGTGACGGCATCGGTTCGACGACCGTCTCGCCTGTCGCGACGCCCGTCGACTCGACCGCTCCGGTTACCACGTCCAACGCTCAGACCTCGTACGTGAGCATGGCCGCGATCGCACTCACCGCGACCGACGCCGGCTCCGGCGTGGCCGCCACCTACTACCGCCTCGACGGCGGCGCCCAGACCGCCGGCACCTCGATCGCCGTGACCGCGCTCGGCAGCCACACGCTGCAGTTCTGGTCCGTCGACGTCGCCGGCAACATCGAGGCCGCCAAGACCGT
>CAZSLI010000003.1:83448-96706 GCA_964607705.1 uncultured Eubacteriales bacterium | reverse complement strand
CGCTGCAGTTCTGGTCCGTCGACGTCGCCGGCAACATCGAGGCCGCCAAGACCGTCACCTTCACCGTCACGGCTCCGGTGCCGGTCGATGCGACCGCCCCGACCACGGTCTCTGACGCCGTCGCCACCTACGTGTCCACGGCAGCCATCAAGCTCACCGCGACCGACGCCGGCTCCGGCGTGGCCGCCACCTACTACCGCCTCGACGGCGGCGCCCAGACCGCCGGCACCTCGATCGCCGTGACCGCGCTCGGCAGCCACACGCTGCAGTTCTGGTCCGTCGACGTCGCCGGCAACATCGAGGCCGCCAAGACCGTGAACTTCACGGTGACCGCCCCGGAACCCCCCATGGGAACCGTGGCGACGTCGACCGTGACCATCTCGGCGGATTCCCGCTCGACCCGCCTCGGGCGGTCGGTCCACCTGACCGGCGAGCTCTCGCCGTCGCTCGGCGGCGACGCCATCCAGCTGTGGGTTCTCGCGCCCAAGAGCAAGACCTGGGTACTCGCAAACGAGCTGGTTACGCAGGTGCAGGCTCCCGCCGCGACCAGCTTCACCGCTCTGTGGGCGGATCGCTTGAGTCGCTACGACGACGAGCACGATGACGATCGGTATGACGACGCCGTGCTGGCCGCGCCGGCGCCTGCGCTCGTCTCCACGTGGGCGAGCGACTACACGCTCACCCGTCGCGGCACCTACCGATTCCAGGCGCGCTTCGCCGGTGACGTGGACTCAGGTTCGGCCGTCTCCGCAATCGCATCGGTACGCGTTCGCTAGTCCATCGCTCGACCGCACGACCCACGCAACATCGATTGCACGAAGGGCGCCCCACGGGGCGCCCTTCTCATAATCCGGTGTCCGCTGGGTCGTCTAGAACCTGCGCACCTCGCGGTAGAGCGTATCGCGCTGCACGGGCGTGTAGCCGGCGTCGTGGACGAGCCGCACGAGCTCCTCGCGCGCGAGCATGAAGCGGGTGCCAGCGGCGGCCACCACGTTCTCCTCGATCATCGTCGAGCCCATGTCGTTGGCGCCGAAGGCGAGCGCGACCTGTCCCACCTTGCCGCCCTGGGTGACCCAACTCGCCTGGATGTTGCGCACGTTGTCGAGGAACAGGCGCGACACGGCAAGCATCCGCAGGTACTCCCAGCCGCTCGCGGCGGTGGGCTGCTCGCCCTCGAGGTCTGTGTAGCCGGGCTGGAAGCTCCACGGGATGAACGCGCGGAAGCCCACGTGTCCGCCGGCGACGGCCTCGTCCTGCACCTCGCGGATGCGCCGCAGGTGCTCAACGCGCTCCTCGGCGGTCTCTACCGAGCCGAACATCATCGTGGCCGTGGTCGACATGTCGAGCATGTGAGCCTCGCGCATGACGTCGAGCCACTGCTTGGAGGTCGCCTTCTTCGGCGAGACGTAGTCGCGAACGCGGTCGACGAGGATCTCGGCACCGCCGCCGGGAAGCGAGTCGAGGCCTGCGTCGCGCAGGCGCTGTAGCACCTCGGGCACTGGCAGGCCACTGATGCGCGAAAGGTGGTGGATCTCGGGCGGGCCGAAGCCGTGTACGTGGATCGGGAAGCGCGCCTTGAGCTCGCGCAGCATGCCCTCGTACCACTCGAGCGGCAGTTCGGGATGCATGCCGCCCTGCAGCAGGATCGCCGTGCCCTCGAGGTCGAGCGTCTCCTGCACCTTCTTGTACAGCTCGTCGGGAGACAGCACGTAGGCGTCGGGGTCATCGGCGTTGCGGTAGAACGCGCAGAAGCGGCAGCCGCTCACGCACACATTCGTGTAGTTCACGTTGCGATCGACGATGAAGGTGACCTCGTCGCCCGGCACCATGCGCCGCCGCATCGCAGAGGCCGCTGCGGCGAGCCGCAGCATGCTCCCGCCGCCGAGGAGCGTCACGGCGTCCTCGGGAGTCAGCCGCCCCTCGCCGAGGACGACGCGCTCGACGCGCTCGGCCACCGCTCCCTCGAGCTCGCGCCCGGCGCTCATGCGTTCTCCCCGAAAATGCGCAGCTCCGGTATGCGATCCAGTTGCCCGATCGCGACGGCCTCTGCGAGGTAGCGCTTCAGCCCCTCACGATAGTCGCCGTCGAAGCGGAACTTCAGCGCGTCGAAGTAGCTGCGGAACTTGTCCGCCGAGAACGACTCCCAGCGTGCGGCGTACTCGGAGATGTCGTCGAGGTTCGCGCGGCAGTAGGCCAGCGAGCCGTCGAGCGCCTCACGCACGACCTGGAGAGCCTCGCGCTGCTCCTCGGCATAGCGGGCGCGCGCGGCCCAGACGGCGAAGACGAACGGCAGCCCGGTCCACGACTTCCACTCGGTGCCGAGGTCGTAGGCGTGCAGGCCCGTCGGCGGCTCCCAGTACGCGCGGATCGCTTCATCGCCGATGAGGAGCGCCGCGTCCGCGTCACGCAGCATCGCCGGCAGGTCCGGCGGCATCTCGGAGTAGACCGGCTTCACGCCCCAACGCTTGTCGAGCAGGATGCGGGCGAGCACCTGAGAGGTGCGCGAGTTGGCTGCGAGTGCGACCGGCCGGCCGTCGAGCTCCTCGGCAGGCACCTTGGAGACGAGCAGGATCGACTGCACCTCGCCGTCGCTCGAGATCGCGATGTCGGGAAGCAGCACCAGTTCGTCGGCGTGGCGTGCGTATTCGATCGCGGGGATAGGCGCGAGGTCGAGCGTCTCGTCGACGAGGTCTCGCGCCAGGTCGGCCGGCGCCGCACGCACGAGATCGACATCGAGCAGCACGTCGTTCTTGACCATGCCGTAGTACAGCGGCAGGCAGTTGATGAACTGGATGTGGCCAAGCTTGGGTCGCGGCATGCATCCTCCCAATCTCGGAGCGAACGCGGACTATCGTAGCTCATGCGAGCACGCTGCCCGGCGGGCGCCCTGCGCTGGGCGAAACGCCGATGCAATCTTCGAGTGCTAGGTTGGCTCTCGTGAGCGACGACATCCACATACCCGAGGCCCGGCGCGCGGAGTACTCCGCGCTGGTGCGGCTGCTTGTGGAGGCGGCAAGCCCGGACGATGCCGAGGCTCGTCGGCTCGCGGAGTTCATCGCGACGAGCTCGATGGAGCCGGGGCACCTGTGGGTGGCGATGGGCCTGGAGAGCCGAGATGAGCTGAAGCGCCTGATGTCGACCCACTTCCGGCCGCTCTACGACGCGAACGATCGCGACATGCGGTGGAAGAAGTTCTTCTACAAGCGGCTATGCGGCTGGCCCGGATTCCATGGTTGAGCGAACCCCGAATGCGGCGCGTGCACGTCGTATGCGGAGTGCTTCGGTCCCGAGGAGTAGGACGCGGGCCCGTCGGCCCATCCAGCCCACCTGGGGCTCGAAACGCGTCTGCAACAACGCGACATTTCTGTAGCGCCTCCCCACGAAAGTGACGGAGGCGTTTGGCATCGGGCGACAAAACCGCAGGTCAAAAGGGGTGCGGTCTTGGCACGCGGCTCGTTCTTCTCCTAGGCCAACTTCACGGTCAAACCGTCGCCGACGGTGCATAGGAGGAGGAGCCATGATTCGACAGGTAGCGATCTACGGCAAGGGCGGCATCGGTAAGAGCACGACCACGCAGAACACGGTCGCGGCGCTGGCCGAGGCCGGCAAGAAGGTCATGATCGTAGGTTGCGACCCCAAGGCGGACTCCACCCGCCTCATCCTCAACCAAAAGGCGCAGACCACCGTCATGGACATGGCGCGTGAGGCGGGGTCGGTCGAGGACCTCGAGCTCGAAGACGTCCTGCTGACCGGTTACGGCGACGTTAAGTGCGCCGAGTCGGGCGGGCCGGAGCCGGGCGTCGGCTGCGCGGGTCGCGGCGTCATCACCGCCATCAACTTCCTCGAGGAGGAGGGCGCCTATACCGAGGACCTCGACTTCGTCTTCTACGACGTCCTGGGCGACGTCGTGTGCGGCGGCTTCGCGATGCCGATCCGCGAAGGCAAGGCACGCGAGATCTACATCGTCACCTCCGGCGAGATGATGGCGATGTACGCGGCGAACAACATCGCCCGCGGCATCCTCAAGTACGCGCAGTCCGGCGGTGTGCGCCTGGGCGGACTCATCTGCAACTCGCGCAAGACCGACCGTGAGTACGACCTCATCGAGGCGCTTGCCAAGAAGCTCGGCACTCAGATGATCCACTTCGTGCCGCGCGAGAACGAGGTGCAGCGCGCTGAGCTGCGACGCCAGACCGTCATCCAGTACAACCCCGAGCACGCACAGGCCGACGAGTACCGCGCGCTCGCCAAGAAGATCGCCGAGAACGAGAACCTGGTTATCCCGACCCCGATCACCCAGGACGAGCTCGAGGAACTCCTCATGGAGTTTGGCATCATGGAGGCCGAGCCGGCCGCCGATGAGGCGGTGGCGTAGATGACCGGCCCGTCCGCAAAGATCAACCAGACACAGAAGGTCATCGACGAGATCCTCGAGGTCTATCCCGAGAAGGCCCGCAAGGACCGCGCGAAGCACTTCCGTCCCAACGACCCGTCGGGCGACTGCTCCAGCTGCGCGGTCAAGTCGAACGTGAAGTCGCGCCCCGGCGTCATGACCGTTCGCGGCTGCGCGTACGCCGGTTCGAAGGGCGTGGTGTGGGGCCCCGTCAAGGACATGGTCCACATCAGCCACGGCCCCGTGGGGTGCGGCGCGTACTCCAACTGGAGCCGCCGCAACTACTACAACGGCGAGACCGGCGTGGACGCGTTCGGCACCCTGCACGTGACGAGCGACTTCCAGGAACGCGACATCGTCTATGGCGGCGACAAGAAGCTCGCCCAGATCGTCGACGAGCTCAACGGCCTGTTTCCGCTCGCGCGTGGCATCTCGGTGCAGTCCGAGTGCCCGGTTGGTCTTATCGGAGACGACATCGAGTCTGTCTCGAAGGCAAAGACGGCCGACATCGGCAAGCCGGTCGTGCCGGTCCGATGCGAAGGCTTCCGCGGCGTGTCGCAGTCGCTCGGGCACCACATCGCCAACGACGCGATCCGCGACCACGTCTTCGAGAAGGCAGCCACCGAGATCGCGACCACGCCCTACGACGTCACGATCATCGGCGACTACAACATCGGCGGGGATGCGTGGTCTTCCCGGCGGATCCTCGAGGACATGGGGCTGCGAGTCATCGCGCAGTGGACCGGTGACGCCACCCTTGCCGAGCTCGCGAATGCGCCCAAGGCTAAGCTCAACCTCATCCACTGCTACCGGTCGATGAACTACATCTGTCGCCACCTCGAAGAGGCGTACGGCACCCCGTGGGTCGAGTACAACTTCTTCGGCCCCACGAAGATCTACGAGTCGATCCGCAAGATCGCGAGCTACTTCGACGAAACGATCCAGACCAACGCCGAGGCACTCATCGAGAAGATGAAGCCCGAGATGGACGCCGTCATCGCCGAGTACCGGCCCAAGCTCGAAGGCAAGACGGTGATGCTGTACGTGGGCGGCCTGCGCCCGCGCCACGTGATCGGCGCTTACGAGGACCTGGGGATGGAGATCGTCGCGGCCGGCTACGAGTTCGGCCACAACGACGAGTACAAGCGCACGTATCCGCTCATGGCCGAGGGTTCGATCATCGTCGATGACGCGACGCCCTACGAGCTAGAGGAGATCACCAAGCGCATCAAGCCGGACCTCGTGGGCTCGGGCGTCAAGGAGAAGTACGCCTACCACAAGATGGGCGTCCCGTTCCGTCAGATGCACAGCTGGGACTACTCCGGCCCGTACCACGGCTTCGACGGCTTCAAGATCTTCGCCCGCGACATGGACATGACCGTCAACAGCCCGGTGTGGGGCCTCGTGCGGAGCGCCGCCCCGGCTGTGCCCGCCGACGCTCGCGCCGCGAGCTAGCAGGGAGGCGACCCGATGGAGATCAAGGACCACAACGACCTGTTCGCCCAACCTGAGTACCAGGCGCAGTTCGAGGCGAAGAAGGAGTTCGAGAACGCCTGTCCCTCCGCCCGTATCGCCGAGATCAGCGAGTGGACCAAAAGCGCCGAGTACCGCGAGCTGAACTTCGCCCGCGAGGCGGTCTCGATCAACCCCTGCAAGGCGTGCCAGCCGCTGGGTGCGGTACTCGCGGCGCTCGGGTTCGAGCGAACGCTCCCGTTCGTGCAGGGCTCGCAGGGCTGCACCGCCTATTTCCGCAGCCACCTGAGCCGCCACTTCAAGGAGCCGATCGCGACCGTCTCGAGCTCGATGACGGAGGACGCAGCGGTCTTCGGCGGTCTCGCAAACATGAGCGAGGGCCTCGAGAACGCCAACGCGCTCTACAAGCCCGACATGATTGCCGTCTCGACCACGTGCATGGCCGAGGTCATCGGCGACGACCTGCAGGCCTACATCAAGCAGTCGAAGGTCGCCGGGACCATTCCCGACGACATGCCGGTGCCCTACGCGCACACGCCCAGTTTCGTGGGCAGTCACCTGACGGGCTATGACGTGATGCTCAAGGGCATCCTCGACACGCTCGCCCTCGAGGGCGAAAAGACCGACAGGATCAACATCATCCCCGGCTTCGACGGCTACACTGGCAACCTGCGCGAGGTGAAGCGCCTGCTTTCCGACATGGGCGTCGATTTCACCATGCTCGCCGACTACAGCGACGTCGTGGACTCCGGCAACACCGGCACCTACGAGCTCTACCCGGCCGGCGGCACCTCGCTCGCTGATGCAGCCGACGCGGTGAACGCTAAGGCGACCGTCTCGCTGCAGCGAGCGGCGACCGTCAAGACCGGCGATCTTATCGGCAAGCAGTGGGGCCAGGAGTTCGTCGTAACCGGGATGCCGGTGGGCATCAACGCGACCGACGCGTTCCTCGCCGAGATCACGCGCCTGACCGGCAAGGCGGTCCCCGCGTCGATCGAGGCCGAGCGCGCCCGCGCGGTCGACGCCATCGTCGACTCGCACCCCTACGTGCACGGCCGCCGACTCGCGATGGTCGGCGACCCCGATCTGCTGCTGGGTCTGATCAGCTTCTCGCTCGAGATCGGCATGAAGCCGGTCCACATCGTGTGCACGAACGGCGACAAGAAGTTCAAGAAGGCCGCCGAGGCGCTTCTCGGCAGCTCGCCGTTCGGCGCCGAGGCGACCGTGTGGGTCAAGAAGGACCTGTGGCACCTGCGCTCGCTCATGTTCACCGAGCCCGTCGACCTGCTCCTGGGGCCGAGCAACGCGAAGTTCCTGTGGAAGGACACCGGCACGCCGCTCGTACGCGTGGGCTTCCCGCTTTTCGACCGCCACCACCTCTACAAGCGCACGATCCTCGGCTACGAGGGCGCGGTGAACCTGCTCATGGACCTCGTGAACACGGTCCTCGACGAGATGGACCGCAAGGCCATCGCCAGCGACTCGCCCAGCTTCGACCTGGTGCGCTAGGGAAGCGACGGGACCGATCATGTCCATCAACCTCGACAAACTGCTCGCGGACGGGTGCTCGGCCGACACCAAGCACAAGGTCTGCAGGTCGCGTGGCGGCGAGAGTTGCGCCTTCGACGGCGCGGCGATCGTGCTGATGCCGATCGCGGACGCTGCTCACGTGGTGCACGGGCCCATCGCCTGTTGCGCGAACACATGGGAGGGTCGCGGCGTCCACTCGGCGGCGGGCGACTTCCACCGTCGCGGGTTCACCACCGACCTCACCGAGCTCGACATCGTGTACGGCGCCTCCGAGAAGCTCGAGGCGACCGTGCGCGAGGTCGTGGGGGCCGAGTCGCCCAATGCGGTCTTCGTCTACGCGACCTGCGTGACCGGGCTTATCGGCGAAGACCTCGATGCCGTGTGCGCGAAGTTGGCGTCCGAGCTGTGGGTCCCGATCGTCCCTGTGCACGCTCCGGGGTTCGTGGGGCCGAAGAACCTGGGCAACCGCATCGCCGGCGAGGTCCTCGTCGAGCACGTCATCGGCACCGCCGAGCCTGTCTGCGAGACGCCCACCGACATCGTGCTCATCGGCGAGTACAACGTCGCCGGCGACCTCGACCTGGTCGAGCCGCTGCTTCGCCAGTGCGGCATCCGGGTGCTCTCGCATATCACCGGTAGCGCCACATTCGAGGAGATCCGCTGGGCGCACCGTGCCAAGCTCTCGGTCACAGTCTGCTCCCGCGCGCTCGTCAACGTCGCCGCTGCGTTGCGGGGCCGGTGGGGCGTCCCGAACGTCGAGGCCAGCTTCTTCGGCCCGACGGAGATCGCTCGCTCGCTTCGCACGATTGCCGCGGCACTTGAGGAGTGCTCGCCTGACGCCGCCGGGGTCGTCGAGCGGGTCGAGGCGGTCATCGCGCGCCACGAGCTCGAGCTGGCCCTGCGCGTCGAAGAATCTCTCGCTGTTCTGCATGGTCGCTCGGCGGTGTTGTACTCCGGCGGCGTCAAGAGTTGGTCGATGGTGAGCTGCCTGCGCGACCTGGGCATCGAGGTCGTCGCCGTGGGCGCGAAGAAGACGTCCGCCGAAGACGAGCAGAAGCTCGCGGCCATCGCGCCGGACGTGCCGGTGCTGGAGGACACCTCGCCGAAGGTGCTGCGGCAGTTGGTCGGCGGCATTGGGGGCCCTGGCGCCGACATTCTGGTGGCCGGAGGTCGCAACCGCTACCTGGCGGCGAAGGAGGGATGGCCGTTCGTCGACGTGAACCAGGAGCGCGAGCGCGCCTACGCCGGTTACGACGGCTTCGCCAACCTCGCCGAGGACCTCGCGCAGTCTGTCAGGTTCTATGAGCGTCATGCACAGGTGTCCGGCTGTCAGACTCCGGCCGGCCCGGCCACAGTCGTGACACGTGTTCGAACCGCAACCGTCGACCCCCTGAAGCAGGCGCCGTCGCTGGGAGCGGTTCTCGCGCTACAGGGCGTGCATCGCGCACTGCCGCTGCTGCATTCAGCTCAAGGATGCGCCTTCCTCGAGAAGGTCCTCGCCATCCGACACTTCAACGAGCCGATCGCCCTGGCGACCTCGAAGCTCTTCACCGAGGACGTGGTGCTTGCTGCTGAGGACGCTGCCGCGCAAGCGGCTCTCACTGCCGGCGCCGCGTCTGAGCCCGACATTCTTGCGCTGGTGAGCACTGCGCTCACCGAGGTGAAGGGTGACGATGTCGCCGCCGCTGCCAGGCAAGCGGCTGATGCGGCCGCTGCCGTCATCGCGGTCCGCGCGCCGGACTACGAAGGCGGCCTCGAAGCGGGCTGGCTCGCCGCGGTGCGCGCGCTGGTCGCGCTCGCAGAGCCGCCGGCCGAAGGGGCATCCCATGACCCTCGCCGTATCGCCGTGCTCGCCGGCAGCCACCTCACGCCGGGTGACGTTCGAGAGCTGAGGAGCCTCATCGAGGCGTTCGGCCTCGAGCCCGCATTCGTCCCTGATATGTCGGCGCTCGACGGCTCCCGCGCGGGTCTCTCGGCACTTGCCGAAGGCGGGGTGACGCTTGACCAGCTGACGGCCCTGGGCTCGTGCGAGCACGCGCTCGTGGTCGGCTCTTCGCTCGAGCCCGCAGCCCGCGATCTGCGGGAGCGTTGCGCGGTTCCCTACACGATGATCGATTCCAGTTGCGGCCTCGAGGCGACAGATCGGCTGATCGCCCAACTCGTGCTGCTATCCGGCTCGTTCGTGCCGGCCTCGCTCGAGCGCGACCGGGCCGTGCTCGTTGACGCCATGCGCGACGCGCACCTGTCGTTCGCGGGCAGCCACATCACTGTCGCACTCGAGCCTGACCATGCGGCCGGCATCGCAGCACTCCTCGACGAGCTGGCGGCCTCCGACGTCACCGTCATCGTCCCGACAGCCTCACCGCAAGCATCCCGCATCGCCACCAGCGAGGTCGTCATCGGCGACTTCGGTTGCGTACCCGCCGACACCGACCTGCTCGTGTCCGGCTCTCACGGTGAGCGCACAGCGCGAGTGCTTGGAGCTGCTCACGTCGAGCTCGGCTTTCCCGTCTCGGAGACCTACGGCGCTGCGCGGAGGACGACGGTCGGCTATCGAGGCGCAACTGCGCTCGTGGACGGGGTCGCATCCGCACTCACCCGACACAGAAAGGAGCACTGCTCATGAAGGTAGCCTTCGCTACGACGCGCGGCACCACGGTCGACGAGCACTTCGGCCGCGCCGGCGCCTTCGCCATCTACGACGTCACTCCCGACGAGGCCCGCTTCATCGAGCTCCGGCACGTCGCTGAAGGCGACCTCGACGTCGAGGTCGTGACCACTCGGGGCATGGGCGCCCTACACGACGACGCGGTCGCCGCCAAGATCGAGAAGCTCGGCGACGTCCGGATCGTGTACTTCACCGAGATCGGCGGGCCTTCGGCGGCCAAGCTCGTCCGCCGGGGCATCATGCCGCTCAAGGTCGAGCCGACCACCACGATCGATCACCTCGCCGAGAAGCTCGTCGAGACCATGCGCACGCGTCCCGCGCCATGGATGCGCAAGGCGCTCGCCGAGGAACAGTCCGCTCCCGATGTTCCAGGCCCGTCCGGCACCGGCTGCTCGTGCGGTTCCGGCGGTTGCTGCTAGTCGCCGGCTCGTCATCCCAGTAGGTCGTCCCAACAGGAAGGAATCCCAGCTATGAAGATGGTTCGCGCGTTCATCAGGCCCGAGAAGGAGCAGGAGGTCGTCCTCGCACTTGAGGGCGCCGGCTTCGGCTCGCTCACCAAGATGCCGGTCTTCGGGCGCGGCAAGCAAAAGGGCCTGCAGGTCGGGCCGATCTACTACGACGAGCTCCCCAAGACCCTGCTCATGATGGTCGTCGAGGACGCCGACACCACTCCGGTGGTCGAGCTCATCGAGGACAAGGCCCGCACCGGGTTCATCGGCGACGGAAAGATCTTCGTCTCGCCGGTCGAGGACGCCTACACCATCCGTACCGGCGAAGCCGGCCTCTAGTCACAAAGGAGACCGGGCAATGAAGGAGATCTGCGCGATCATCCGGCGCGACAAGCTTCCGGAGACGAAGAAGGCCCTTGTCGACGTGGGGTATCCGTCGGTGTCGATCCAGTCGGTCGAGGGGCGCGGCAAGCAGAAGGGCGACGTGGCGTGCACGCTTGCCGACATGGATCAGGACGGTGCCGTGTGCAACTCACTGCACGTCAAGCTGAAGTCGACGCCGTCGGAGTACGCGCTCGAGCACACGCTTCCGAAGGTGGCGCTCTACGTGCCCAAGCGGATGCTGACCATGATGGTGCCCGACGAGGCGGTCGACGCCGTGGTGGCAGCCATAATCGAGGCGAATAGAACCGGCCAGCCGGGCGACGGCAAGGTGTTCGTGTGTCCGCTCGACGGAGCCGGTCGCATCCGTACCGGCGAGTGCGACGAAGCGGCGGTGTGCTAGCGATGGGCGAGTCGCTCACCCGAGACGGTCGCTCCTGGGTGCCACGCTTCCTGGACGCCATCGATCTCGATGCCTGCATCGGATGTGGGCGGTGCTACAAAGCATGCGGTCAGGGCGTGATGGCGCCGATCGAAAAGCCCGTCGACGACGATGATGACGACGATGAGGACTGCGCCGCCATGGTGATGGGGATCGCGGACGCCGGCGCGTGCATCGGCTGCGAGGCATGTGCTCGCGCGTGTGCGAAGAAGGCGCATACGTTCGTGGCGGCGTAGCGGACAGCCCACACCGCCGGTCGCGACATTATTGTCGTACTCGGTTCGAAAGCGTCGTCCCCTTGGGCGACGCTTTCGGCATTTCCGCAGGTAGGCGGGGTTACAAGTTTGGCACGCGGGGTGCGATTACCCTTCGGCATCACCTATTCCGGGAGGCGACCAGCAATGCCCCATACAAGCTGCAGCGCACGTTCGAACGAGCGCCTCGTGATGTCGAATCATCCGTGCTTCTCGGAAGCCGCTCACCAGCATTCCGGTCGTATGCACCTGCCAGTCGCTCCCGACTGCAACCTCCAGTGCGGCTACTGCGTCCGCAAGTACGACTGCGTGAACGAGTCCCGGCCAGGGGTCGCCAGCGTGGTACTCACCGCCGAGGAGGCCGTGGATCGCGTGGAGGCCGTGGTCGAACGGACCGGCGGCATCGCAGCGATCGGCATCGCCGGCCCTGGCGACCCGCTCGCCAACGAGGCCACCTTCGAGGCGCTCGATCTGGTGCGCCGGCGCTATCCGCACGTCATCGGCTGCGTGTCGACCAACGGCCTCGCGCTGCCCGAGCGCCTGAGCGACCTGGTGGCTGTTGGCGTTCGCTCGCTCACGGTCACCATCAACGCGGTGATGCCGGAGACGGCCGGCGAGGTGTACCTGTGGGTCACCGGTCCCGCCGGCGAACGGCTGCGCGGCGAGGAGGCCGGCGCCCACCTGCTCGACAGGCAGTGGGAGGGTCTGGCCAAGGCCGTCGAGGCGGGTCTCGTGGTCAAGGTGAACTCGGTGCTCATCCCGGGAGTGAACGACCTGGAGCTGCCAGCGGTCGCCCACCTGGCCGCAGAGTACGGGGCGCACCTCCACAACATCCTGCCCCTGATCCCTCAGAACAGATTCGCACGCGCCACAGCGCCTTCGCCCGCCGAGATCCACTCCGCACGCGCGGCATGCTCGGAGTACCTGTCACAGATGAGCCACTGCAAGCAGTGTCGGGCCGACGCCTGCGGGCTCATCGGCGACGACACCGACACGGAGACAGAGACGCTTCTCGCCCGCCTGGGTGATGAGTACGAAGCCGCCATCCTCTAGAAGGGGACCGGACATGAGACGCCGCGTGATGCTCATCCTGATCGCACTCGCAACGCTGGTCGCGTCGATCGTCGCGTCCGGATGCTCCGCACCCGGCGGGCGGGACCAAGCGTCCGCACGTTCCGCTGAGGACGCCGCGCCGTCGGTGGAACTGAACGTCTCGGCGGCAACCTCTCTGAAGAAGGTGTTCGAGGAGATCGGCCCGGAATTCGAGCGCGAGAACTCTGTGAGACTCGTGTTCAACTTCGGCGCGTCCGGGCAGCTGTACAAGCAGATCGAAGGCGGCGCCCCGGCCGATGTGTTCGTCTCGGCGAGTGCGAGCCAAGTGGATTCCCTCACGGCCGAGGGGTTCGTCGCGGTGGAGAGCACTTCGACCATCGCCGGCAACGACCTAGTGATCTTCGTCCCCAGGGGCAATCCCGCGGGGATCACCGGCCCGGATGCGCTCTCAAAGGCCACGCGCCTTACGACCGGCAACCCCGACACCGCCCCGCACGGCACGAAGGCCAAGGAATGGCTTACTGGGCTGGGCACCTGGGATGCCCTGCAGTCCAAGTTCGTGTTCGCCGAGAACGCCGCTCAGACGCTCGACTACGTGTCGCGCGGTGAGGTTGA
>CAZSLI010000003.1:64413-83348 GCA_964607705.1 uncultured Eubacteriales bacterium | reverse complement strand
TGTTCGCCGAGAACGCCGCTCAGACGCTCGACTACGTGTCGCGCGGTGAGGTTGATGCAGGCATCGGGTTCGCGAGCGAGGCGAAGGGCACCCCCGACGTCGAGGTCGTGTATACGGTCCCTAGAGGCGAGATCAAGGCGGTGAGGTACGTGGCAGCGCCGCTGCGACACACCGAGCAAGCTGTGGCGGCCAAGGCGTTCGTGGCATGGCTTGGCACCCCGTCCGTTCAGACGAAGCTCGTTGCCGCCGGCTTCCTCCCGGCACCGGCCAAATGACGACGTTTGGCGACATGCTCTTCCCGCTGCGACTCTCGTTGCAGGTGGCGACCGCCGCTACCGTGCTTGTGGCCGCGGTCGGGTTGCCGCTCGCCTACCTGCTCGCGACGCGGGAGTTCCGCGGCAAGGCCCTGCTCGACGTCGTCGTGACCTTGCCGCTCGTGCTACCTCCGATCGTCACCGGCTACTACCTGCTTCTCGCGATCGGTCGTCACGGCGTGCTCGGCCGGGCCGCCGAGACGCTCGGCATGCCGGCTCCGCAGGTGACGTTCACGTGGGTAGCGGCGGTGCTCGCGTCGTTCGCTGTGTCGCTGCCGTTCACGGTGCGCACCGCTCGGGCCGCCTTCGAGTCGGTGGATGGCGCGCTGGTGGAGACGAGTTACACGCTCGGCCGGAGCGAGTTCTCGACGGCGCTGCGCGTCGTGCTCCCACTCGCAGCTCGCGGCGTGCTCGCCGGGCTGGTCCTGTCGTTCGCGCGGTCGCTCGGCGAGTTCGGCGCCACGATCATGGTCGCCGGCAACATCCCAGGCCGTACCAACACAATGCCGCTCGAGGTGTACAACGCGGTCGTGTTCGGCGACTGGCGTTCGGCGACGGTCATGGTCGCCGTGTTCACCGCCATCTCAGCGGCATTTCTTCTTGCAGCCGGTCGATTGTCGAAGGTGGTAGCGACATGAGCGTCCTCGATGTGCGCCTGGTCAAATCGCTGGGCAGCTTCGAACTCGACACCGCGTGGCGCGCGGACGCCGGCTTCACGGTTTTGTTCGGTTACTCGGGGGCGGGCAAGTCGCTTACGCTCTCGATGCTCACGGGGACGGTCCGCCCCGATGTGGGCCGCGTCGCCCTCGGGGAGCGCGTACTCGTCGATTCACGGGCGGGCGTGTTCGTGCCGCCGCAGCTGCGGCGATTCGGCTATGTCTCCCAGGGCGCACTCCTGTTCCCGCACATGACTGCGGCCGGCAACGTGGAGTACGCACTTCCGGGTGTGCCGCGCTCTGAGCGGAGAGAAAGGGCACGCTCGATCCTCGAGGAGCTCGGGGTCGCCATGCTGGCGGAGCGGAGGCCGCACGAACTGTCCGGCGGTCAACGCCAGCGGGTCGCTCTTGCGCGAGCGCTCGCGGCGCAGCCCGAGCTGTTGCTCTTGGACGAGCCATTCTCGGCGCTCGACCTGCCGGTTCGCGCTGAGATGCGAGAAGTCCTGCAGGCCGCCCAGGAGAGGTACGGCATCCCGGTAGTCATGGTCACGCACGACCTCTACGAGGCGATGTACCTCGCGGACACGCTCGTCGTGTACTCGGGGACCGGCGTCACCCAGGTGGCACCACCGGCGGAGGTACATGCGAACCCCGCCACTCCGGAGATACGCCGACTCGTTCGAAGCATGGAACTTCCGCCGTCGGTGTACGACCGGCGGCGCCGGAAACTGACTGTCGTGAGGGAAGACATGGCCGACGAGGCAGCTCTCAGCGCTTAACCGACTACGCTGGCAATAGACTAGCTCGCGAACTTCTCAGGGCCGGTGTCGGCGGGCGCGCCGGCCCTTCGAGCGTGTCAGCCTTCGATTTCGTACTTCTGCATCTTGTAGCCGAGCTGCCGCGGCGTGATGCCCAGCTCTCGCGCAGCCTTCGCCTGCACATGCCCGTTCAGCCGCAGTGCCGCTACGATTCGGCGACGCTCCAGCATCTCGACCTCCTCTTCCAAGGTGAGGCCGATGGCCTTGGTTTCGTCGGGCATGTCGTGCATGAGCAGGTGCATAGGCAGGTCTCTGGCCTGGATGGTCTCAGAGTCCGCGAGAACAACCAGGCGCTGGATCGTGTTCTCCAACTCACGGATGTTGCCGGGCCACGGATATCCGAGCATGCGCTGCATGGCGTCGGGCGCAAGGCGCACCGGGTGGCCGGAGGCACGGTTGTAGCGCTCGAGGAAGTGTTCGATCAGTAGCGGCATGTCCTCGGGACGCTCCCGAAGGGGCGGCAGGAAGATCGGGACCACGTTCAGTCGCCAGTACAGGTCCTCTCGGAACTGGCCGTCCCGCGACATCTCCTCGAGGTCACGGTTCGTCGCCGAGACGATCCGCGCATCCGTGGTCAGCGTCTTGGTGCCGCCGAGCCGCTCGAACGTGCGCTCCTGCAAGACGCGGAGCAGCTTGGCTTGCAGTGCAGGGGAGATGTCACCGACCTCGTCGAGGAAGATGGTGCCGCCGCGCGCCAGCTCGAATCGGCCGGGCTTGAAGTTGACCGCACCCGTGAACGCGCCCTTCTCGTAGCCGAAGAGCTCCGCTTCGAGCAGGTTCTCCGGTAGTGCAGCGCAGTTCACTGCTACGAAAGGGCCCTTCGGCCTGGGGCCCTGATAGTGCAGCGCGTGCGCGATCAACTCCTTACCGGTACCGCTCTCGCCTCGGAGGAGAACCGTCGCGCTCGAGGGCGCGACCTTCGTCGCGATCCGGAACACCTCTTGCATCGCGTCCGACTCGCCGATGATGTTGGGCAGCGCATAGCGTGAGGTGAGTTGTCGCCGAAGACGCTCTCCGGCAGTGACCTCGCTTCGGTACGTCCAGTACAGCCTCACGGCGTGCGCGATCATCGAAGCGACGATCTCGAGCACCCGTACGTCCTCTTCCAGCGGCATGTGTTCGTCGAACACGCGGTCCGCCGACAGCGCCCCAAGCACCTCGCCCCGTAGGGTGATCGGCACCGAGACGAACGAGATGTCGCCCTTGTCCTGGCGTGACGCGGTGCGATTCAGGAACAACGGCTCCTGCGCGATCGTGGGCACCACCATCGCGCGTCCGCTCTCGACCACTCGACCGACGACACCCTCGCCCGGACGGTATATCCCGCGTGCCAGCTGGACGCGGGTCAGCCCGTAAGCCGCCGCAATGCGGATCTCTCGCGTCTCGGGGTCGACGAGCGCGACCGTGCCCCGATTCAGGCCGAGACGGTCGTGCAGGTTACGCATCGCCCGCCTGAGGTTGCGGTCGATCTCGAAGCTCGAGACCAGCGTCTGGCTGATCTCGAGCAGCGTTTCGAGTTCACTTGATGCCTTGGGGCCGGAATGTGTGCTTTGCTGCGATGTCTCCATGTAAGCATGAAACCGCATGGCTGTTTCGAGGACGTTGCAGGCGAACAAAGCTCCTGTTGCACCCGCGATGTGTCGAAGGTGAACAGCGGTTCCGGGCGCCGCTAGTGCCCGCCCGTGGCCACGGTTCCCTTCGCGACCCCGGCGAGCGGAGGCGCTCCAATCGGGCCCGCATTCCAGGCGGGCGCTGCCGACTCCTCGGCGTACAGCTTCACGATGCGGTAGAGCGTGTCGCGCTCAACGGCGACGTGGCCGGTCTCGGCGATCATCGAAACGAGGTCGTCTTTCGAGAGTGCCTCAGGCGTCGTGGCGCCGGCCATGTGCGTGATGCGCTCCTCGACAACGGTGCCATCGAGGTCGTCGACGCCGAAGGCGGTAGACAGCTGGGCGATCTTGAGGCCGAGCATGATCCAGAACGACTTCACGTGCGGGATGTTATCGAGCATGAGCCTCGCGATCGCGAGCGTCTTCAGGTCGTCGAAGCCGGTAGTCGCCGGCAGCTCCTCGAGCTCGGTGTTGGCGGGGTGGAAGGCGAGCGGGATGAACGCGAGGAAGCCGCCGGTCCTGTCCTGCTGATCGCGCAGGCGGATGAGGTGATCGACACGCTCCTCGCGCGTCTCGATGTGGCCATAGAGCATCGTGCAGTTTGTGGCGATGCCTAGCTCGTGGGCTTCGCCATGGATTCGCAGCCAGACATCGGACTTGGTCTTCTTGTCCCACGCCGCTATACGCGTGCGGTCGCTGAAGATCTCGGCGCCCCCGCCGGGAAGCGCGTCGAGACCCACGGCCTTGAGGTCCGCGAGCACCTCGCGCGTGGACTTCTTGCCGATGATCGCCATGTGCTCGATCTCGACCGCCGTGAAGGCCTGCACGATCACATGGTCGGGAACCGCCTCGCGCGTGCGGCGCACCATGTCGAGGTAGAACTCGTAGCTCCAGTCGGGGTGCAGCCCACTCACGATGTGGATCTCATAGGCCCCGTCGGCCGCTCCTTCGCGTGCGGCCTCGGCCACCGCGTCGAGGGTCATCTCGTATGCGCCTTCTTCGCCTTCACTGCGGGCGAACGCGCAGAACTTGCAGCGGTTCCTGCAGATGTTCGTCGGGTTGATGTGGCGGTTGACCATGAAGTACACGCGGTCACCGTTGATGCGCTGCCGAACGAAGTCGGCCATCTGTCCGATGCCGATGAGGTCGTTGCTCTCGTACAGCGCGATGCCGTCCTCGCGAGAGAGCCGGATGCCCGCCAGTACATTCTCGGCGATGGGGGCGAGCGTGGGGTCCGTCAGGTTGAAAGCGGTCATCGGGGCTCCGTCCGGAAGTGAAAGCGCGTACGACCCGGTAAGTCTATGCCCTGCTGCGCGAGGTCGCCACCGCTGCGCGAAACGCATCGAAGTAGTGCGCAAACTGCGATATGGCAGAGGATACGCTGATACGGCGGTGCTCATCCAAAGCAAAGGCGACTTCATGCACTTCGACATCACCTTCGAGGTTCCAGGCGTGGCCAAGCCGGTCATCCACGCCGTGGTCGACCCTCTTGAGGTCGCGTTCATCGAGGCGCTCGAGTCCCCGGTGTTCTCTCTCGAGCAGGCCTCTGAGGCGTATGACGAGGTCACGAGCGGCAGTGTCGCTTCGTCGGCGCTGGCCACATTCCTTCGGCGCGCCTACGCCCGCGCAGTCATCAACTTCGAGGACGAGAGCTTCACAGCCTTTCGGGTCGCGACCTTCTATGAACGGCTCGAGGTCTATGTGGTGTCTCAGTCCGCCGAGTGGCTCGCACTGCCGCGGCAGGTCCGTGCCGCGCTCGATGAGTGGTACTTCTCGGCCTATTGCGAGCGCATCGGGAACGACGCGGTTCCTACCGACGACGTGATGGCCACACTCGAGGAGACACTCGCTCACATCGAGGCCCAGGATCGACCCATTTGGCTGAACCCCTGCGACTGCCGCCTGCTCGCTGGCCGCTGCTCGAAGCCCGCCGAGACGTGCATCTCGTTTCGCAACGGCATCAACACCATGTCGCACCGTGGGTGGTCGAAGCCGGTGACTAAGGAAGAAGCGAAGGAGATCGTTCTCAAGGCGCATCGGCGAGGCCTGATGCAGACCCTCAACGGCAGCGGTGTCTGCAACTGTTGCTCGGACTGCTGCTACCTGTTCCGCGCTCAGCGCGAGCGAGGCGGCGTGGGTGTTTGGCCGCCTTCACGGGCGACCGCAGTACTCGATCCATCGCGCTGCACGCTGTGCCAAGCCTGCGTCCATCGCTGCCCGTTCGGTGTCTGGGCCCTCGAGGGCGGCCGAATCGTGGCAACGGGCGAGGCATGCCGAGGCTGCGGACTGTGTGCGGCGGCGTGCCCCGCAGGCGCGCTCTCGATGCAGACCAGGGCCAGTGAGGCCGAGTCGACTGAATCCACAGCCCCCAACCTCAAGGAGACTCGATGACCTACCGGGCGCACGAAGACGACTCGCTCGGCTTCGACACGCTTCAGCTCCACGCCGGCTACGACCCGGCCGACCACCACCTCTCGAAGGCCGTGCCCATCTACCAGACCTCGGCGTTCGAGCTGGGCGACTTCGACCGCTGTGAGCGCCTGTTCAACTACGAGGAGAACGGGCACTCCTACGTGCGCTTCTCCAATCCAACCAACGATGTGCTGGAGCGCCGTGTCGCCGCGCTCGAGGGCGGGGCCGCCGCCGTGTCGATGGCATCCGGCATGGCGGCCATCTCCAACTCGCTTCTCAATCTCGCGCAGGCCGGTGATGAGATCGCGGCCGTTCGCACGCTCTATGGCGGGAGCGCGACGCTGCTCACCAAGGTGTTTCCCGACTACGGGATCGGCGCGCGTTGGATCGAGGACGCCGATGATCTCGACCAATACCGTGCGGCCCTCACCGACAAGACCAAGGCTCTCTACATCGAGTCTCTGGGTAACCCCTGCATGAACATCATCGACATGGAGGCCGTCGCGTCGATCGCACACGAGCGGGGCGTGCCCGTGGTCGTGGACAGCACGTTCGCCACGCCCTACCTCATGCGTCCGTTCGAGTTCGGCGCCGATGTCGTCTGCCACTCGTCGACGAAGTACATCAGCGGTCACGGCACGACTATCGGAGGCATCGCGGTCGAAAAGGGCGGCTTCGACTGGCGCAACGGGCGGTTCCCCCAGTTCGAGTCCTTCCTCGACGAGAACGAGCAGTTCGTGGCCGCCGATGAGCTACTTCGCACCGCCTTCACCCGACGCCTGCGGATGCGCTATCTCACCGAGCTCGGCGGGCACATGAGCCCGATGACCGCCTTCCTGACGCTGCAGGGTGTAGAGACACTCTCGCTGCGGATGCAGCGCCACGCCGAGAACGCGTTCAGGATCGCCGAGTACCTCGAGTCCCATCCGCGCGTGAAGGAGGTGTCATATCCGTCGCTGCCGTCGAACCCCTACCACGCGCTTGCGCGCAAGTACTTCCCAAAGGGGTCGGGTGCGATCTTGGCGATTCGCGTGGAGGGCGGCCTCGAGGGAGCCAAGCGCGTCCTGGGGCGGGTCCGGATCTTCGACTACATGGTCAACGTGGGCGACGTGAAGTCGTTGATCGTCCACCCCGCGACGTCGATCCATCACGGCCTGCCGCCTGAGCGACAGCGGCAGGCCGGCGTGTACCCGGACACGCTGCGCATCTCGGTAGGGACCGAGGACGTGGTCGACCTCATCCGGGATCTAGACCAGGCGCTTGCCGGGTAGGGGAAGTAATAGCCAGCGTTTGTGCGGTTTGTGCGTTTATGGATAGCATAATATTTGGCTATATCGCTCTGTCATCGAGCGATGGGGAACAGTCCAGATGACTGTTCACAGGTCGGCGGCCTTCGAACACCAGGCCGCCCAACAGTGAGGGGACGCAGATGAGAAAGCACTGGATGGGCGCGGCTGCGGTGTTCGCAGCCCTAGCGGTCGTGGTGTCTCTCGCGGGATGCAGCAATGCCGCGAAGAGCCCCGACACCAGCACGTCGGGCACGGCGGCCGAAAAGGGCCCGATCAAGGTCGGCTCCAAGATCGACACCGAAGGTGAGCTGCTCGCCACCATCATCGAGCAGGTGCTTACCGACAAGGGCTTCACAGTCGAGGACAAGAGCCAGACCGGGCAGACCGACGTCGTCCGCAAGGCGCTGCTCTCGGGCGACATCGACATCTACCCCGAGTACACAGGCAGCGGGCTCCTCTTCTTCGAGGGCAATCCTCAGGCGACGGCCGAGACCTTCAAGGATCCCCAGAAGGGCTACGAGACCGCCAAGGCGCTCGACGAGGCCAACAACATCGTGTGGCTCACTCCTGCCAAGGCGAACAACACGTGGGCGATCGCAACGAAGAAGTCCTTCGCCGAACAGAACGGCCTCAAGACCGTCAGTGACTTCGCCGCGTACCTGAAGAGCGGAAAGCCGGTCAAGTTCGCCGCCTCCGACGAATTCTTCAACAACGTGGATGCCTGGCCTGCCTTCGCGAAGGTGTACGGCGTAGACCTCACCAAGGACCAGAAGGTCATCTTCTCGGGCGGCAATACCGCGCAGACCGAGAAGGCGGTGGCTGACGCGACCGACGGCGTCAACTTCGGCATGGCGTACGGCACCGACGGTGCGCTGGCCGACCTCGGGCTCGTGGTCCTGACCGACGACAAGGAAGCGCAGCTCGTCTACTGGCCGACGCCGATCATCCGCAAGGCAACGCTCGACAAGTACCCCGAGATCGCCGACGACCTCAAGCCGGTGTTCGACTCCCTCACATTGGAAAAGCTGCAGGAGCTCAACGCACGCATCCAGGTCAATGGCGAGAAGCCTGAGGATGTCGCGAGTACCTATCTCAAGGACAACGGCTTCATCGGTAAGTAGTTCCGTCTCAGGTAGCATGTGAGCCCCCGGCGCGGGCGTGCCGGGGGCTCTTCTTCGAGGGGAGTCGTGCGTGCGCATCGCTGTTCACCGGGTGGGCCTGACGGCCGCGGGCGTCGGGGTTGCGGCGCTCGTCGCCCTGCCGTTCGGCAAGGAGCGCGCGTTTCGCATCGCGACCGGCACGCCGGTGTCTCTCGCCGACGCGTTACCTGCGGCACTTGCCCTGATCCCGGTAGCACTCTGGCTCGTCATCGCCGTGGTGTCGCTGATCGGTGGCGCCAAGCGCCCTCTAGCGGTCGTGCGTGGGTTCCTCGGCGGCACCCTCATCATCACGCTGCTGTGGCTTGCAGGGTGGGCTGCCGAGAACAGCCTGGCGGATGCCGGCGCGTTCGCACGCTGGTCCGTCGGCGCAGGCGTGTGGCTCTCGGCGTTCTCGGCGTTCGCGCTGCTCATCGGGAGCAGGCGAGAGGTCGGCACCACCGCGCCCAGCGGAATCGCCATGACCGGCCTTCCGGTCGCGGGCACTGTGGCGCTGCTGCTGACAGGGCGGCTGTCGTCACTCGGGATGGCCGCCGAGTACCGGAACGTCTCCGACCAGTTCTGGCTCTGGGTGACCGAGCACTTGATCTACGCGGCCAGCTCTATGGCGCTGGCGGTGGTACTGGGTGTCACGCTCGGGATCGTGGCCTACCGCAGGCCTCGTTTGGCGCAGCCCGTGTTCGCCGCCACCAGTGTGGTTCAGACCATCCCGGGCCTTGCCATGATCGGTGTGCTTGCGGTGCCCCTGGGCTACTTCGCCCAGAGATTCCCCTTTGTCCGAGCGCTCGGCATCGGGGTGCTGGGATGGGCGCCGGTCGTCATCGCACTGACGCTGTACGCGCTCCTGGTGATCGTGCGCAACACGTTCGCCGGCCTTCAGGCGGTGCCGCGCTCAGCGGTGGACGCCGCCATGGGCATGGGCATGACCGAGGGGCAGTCGCTCAGGAAGGTGGAGTTGCCTCTCGCGTCGCCGATCTTGTTCTCGGGGACGAGGACGGCGTTCCAGCAGACGATCGGCAACGCCACCCTCGCGGTGTTCGTAGCGGCTGGCTCTCTGGGCCGGCCGATCTTCCAAGGCGTGAGTCAGCAGGCATTCGATCTCGTGCTGCTGGGCTCGATCGCGCTCGTCGCGCTGGCACTGACCGTCGACATCCTCATGCGCGCCCTCGAGGTCCTCATCGTCCCGCGCCGATCGAGAGGTACGTCCCGATGATCAGGCTGTCCGGATTGACCAAGAGCTACGCGGAAGCCGAGAGACCGGCCGTCGATCACCTCGACCTCGAGATCGCCCAAGGCGAGATATGCATCCTCATCGGGCCGTCCGGATGCGGCAAGTCCACGACACTGCGCATGATCAACCGCCTGATCGAGCCTGACGAGGGTATGGTGGAGATCCAGGGCGTGGACGTCAGGTCAATGCCTCCCGAGGAGCTGCGGCGCGGGATCGGCTACGCCATCCAGGGCGTGGGACTGTTCCCGCATTGGACCGTGCACGAGAACATCGGCACGGTTCCCTGGCTTCAAGGATGGGACCAGCCGAGCATAGACGCCCGTGTACGCGAGCTGCTCGAGATCGTCGGCCTCGATCCTGAGCGCTACGACTCGGCGTACCCCGACGAGCTCTCAGGCGGAGAGGCGCAGCGGGTGGGGGTCGCACGCGCGCTGGCTGCGGACCCGCCTGTCCTGCTGATGGACGAGCCCTTCGGGGCCGTCGATCCGTTGACCCGCGATAAGCTCCAGCGCGAGTTCCTCGGCATCCAGGCGCGCCTCAAGAAGACGGTCGTGTTCGTCACGCACGATATCGACGAGGCGGTGCGCCTCGGAGACCGCATCGCCGTGATGCGCGATGGCCGTCTGGCGCAGTACGACATCCCCGAGCGCGTGCTCGCGTATCCCGCCGACGACTTCGTGCGCGGGTTCGTGGGCAGCGAACGGGCGCTCAAGCGGCTGTCGCTCATCACCGTGAGCGACGTGATGACGCCCGGTCGGTCCACCGAAGAGGCGGTCCAGCTGGTCCCCGTCGGGGAAGGCGAGAATCTGCGCACGGCGCTGGCACGGTTGCTCGAGGCCGGCGTCGACCACCTGCCTGTGGCGACCACCGAGGGCGGCACAGTGGGGACCGTTTCGCTCGACGCGGTCATGGAGCACTTCAAGAGGCCGGTCAAGTGAGCAGAAGCCGGGACTGGCGCGTATTCACGAAGCCGACGGTGGCGCTTGCCGCCTACCTCGGCTTCGCGGCGGTCCCCGCACTGTGGCTCGCGATCGCCGGGTGGTTGTTCCCCGAGGAATCGCGTCTGATGTACGAGCAGGCCAGCATGCTCACGCTCATCGGCGAGCACCTTGCGATGGTCGCCGCCGCCACGGTGATGTCCACGATCATCGGTATCGGTCTGGGCGTGTTCGTGACACGGCCTGCAGGCGCCGATTTCTTCGACGTCGTGAACGACCTGGCCAACTTTGGTCAGACCTTCCCGCCCGTCGCTGTGCTCACGTTATCCGTGCCGATGCTCGGACTCGGGTTTCGGCCGACGGTCTTCGCTCTGATGGTCTACGGCATCCTCCCCGTACTTCAGAACACGATCGCCGGTATCCGGGCCGTTCCGGCGCAAGTCACCGAGAGCGCTCGGGCCATGGGCATGCGTCCTCGGCAGGTCTTGTGGCGCGCAGAGTTCCCGGTCGCCGCACCGGTCATCTTCACGGGGGTG
Organism: uncultured Eubacteriales bacterium; assembly: GCA_964607705.1. Lineage (GTDB taxonomy): Bacteria > Actinomycetota > Coriobacteriia > Anaerosomatales > PHET01 > CAZSLI01. Next base: position 72,387 of record CAZSLI010000003.1, on the reverse strand, counting down.
CGCGTGTGCGTCATCGTCGGGGTGGCGACCGCGACTATCGGCGCAACCATCAACGCCGGCGGCCTCGGCGGGCCGATCATCTCGGGGCTTGCGAACCTGGATCCCGCCGTGACGCTGCAGGGCGGCCTTCTGGCCGCCGGCCTCGCGCTGATCCTCGACGCCTATCTCGCGGCCACCGAGCGGGTCCTCGGCAGGACCGTATCGACTCGCTCCATGGCGAAGAATCCTCGAATCTGATACATTACATCAGCAACGATGATGCATCGCCGATAAGGTCGCTCATGACGCTCGCACGCCAAGGCGAATCACCTTCCACCAAGCCCTCGGGGCCACGTCCTCTGACGCTCGTCCCGCAGCTCACGGCTGCCGAGGAGGCCGAGTTCGCGGCTGCCTCCTACTACGAGTCGGGCTACTGGTGCGGTGAATCGGTCGTGAAGGCCGTCAACGAGGCCCTCGGCCACCCCATGCCGCCCGACGTCTACAAGATGGCCTCGGGCTTCTGTGAGGGCCTCGGCGGTTCGCGCTGCATCTGCGGCGCGCTTGCGGGTGGCGTGATGGCCACCGGCATGGTTGTGGGCAGGTCGCGACCCACGGACGAGTGGGAGCCGAGCTACGACGCCGCCGGCGAACTGCGCCGCCGCTGGATCGAGGACCAGGACGCCGAGACCTGCGACGAGGTCGTCACGCGCATCGGCGGTATGCACCTGCCCGAGCGCTGGGCGCACTGTGCGCTCCTCGTGGGGCGGACTGCTCGCTGGGTGGTCGAGATCACCGAGGGACAAGCGCTCCCCGCCGACGAGAGCTGACGTCCCGCGCACTCGCTGGCCGGTCGTCGCGTCCGCCCGCCGTTGAGCCGCCAGCTCGGGTACCCTAGTCGCATGTCATCGATCCTCGAAACCGCCTCCTCTACCGCCGAGCGCCACCGGATGTTCGCCGACGAAGGCCCGGTCTTGGCCATGGTGAGCGGCGGGGGAGACTCCGTAGCGCTGCTGCATCTGCTCGCTTCCGGCACCCTCGGCCGTCTCCGCCTCCGCGTGCTCCACGTCAACCACCTGCTGCGTGCCGAGGAGTCTGACGCCGACGAGGCGTTCGTCCGATCCGTGTGCTCCGGGCTCGGTGTCGAGGTGCGCGTCGTGCGCTACGACGTGGCGGCCTACGCGGAGGCCGAGCGCCTCAACCTCGAGGACGCCGGTCGCCAGATCCGCTATCGCTTCGCCGAGGAGGAGCTCGACTCCCTGTGCGAGAGCATCGGTACCCGGTCCAGGGCGGGCCGTATCGCGGTCGCCCACACGCTCGATGACCGGATCGAGACGTTCTTCATGCGCGCGATCGCGGGAAGCGGTGCGGGCGGGCTGTCGTCGATCGCGGCGACGCGCGGAAGGATCGTACGGCCGCTGATCGAGTGTGCGCGCGCGGACGTGCGCGCCTGGCTGCAGGCCAACGGGCATGCGTGGCGCGACGATGCGTCGAACGACGATACCTCGCGGGCGCGCGCGTACGTGCGCGCGGAACTCGTGCCGGCCGCAGCTAGGCTCAACCCTTCGTTCAGGAGTTCGCTGGCGCGGACCATGGACCTTCTCGGCGACGACGATGCGCTTCTCGGCTCGATGGCGGATGCATTCGCGCGGGACTTCGCGGACATGACGCCCGGCATCGAGATCGCGTTCAACAGAGAGCTCATGGCGACGCTGGATCGCACGATGGCGCGCCGCACCGTGCGCTCCGCGCTTGCACGCACGTTCCCTGAGGCTTCCCGGCTCGAGGCGGAGCACGTCGAGAGCTTGGTAGATGGGCTGTCGACAGAGGCGTATGCGCGCGACTTGCCTGTCGGCCTACGAGCCTTCACCGAGTACGGTAGACTGGTCGTCTCCCGCAACGACACTCAGGCGCCCTCGGTGGCACCTGGCTTGCTGATTCTTCCAGGTACTGCCGACTTGGGTGCTGCCGGCGCCGTCACAGGCGAGTTCACCGACCCGCAGGACATGGCGGGCACGGGCGCCTCGGTGGTCATCGATGCCGATAAGCTCGAGGGAGAGCTTGCGGTGGATGCCCCGAGGCCGGGGGATCGAATGCGACCGCTCGGCATGACGGGCACGCGAAAGGTGTCCGACCTGCTGGTCGACGAGAAGGTGCCCAAGCGGCTTCGATCGGCAACCCCGGTGATCCGGGACGGTGAGCGTATCGTCTGGCTTGCCGGGGTACGCATGAGCGAGGACTACAGAGTCGACGAAGGCACGACGAGAGCCGTCAGGCTCACCTGGCACCAGCCGTCCTGAACCGCATCACGACACTGACAGGAGCCGAGTAACGCTGATGGAATCCCTGCACCCCGACGTTTCCCACGTGATCATCTCCGAGGACCAGCTCAAGGCGCGCGTCGCCGAGCTCGGCGCCGAGATCAGCCGTGACTACGAGGGCGAATCGGTCCTGCTCGTCGCGGTCCTTCGCGGAGCCGCGCTGCTCATCGCCGACCTGGCGCGCGAGATCTCGGTCCCGGTAGAACTCGACTTCATGGCCGTATCGAGCTACGGCTCGTCGACCAAGTCCTCGGGCGTGGTCCGCATCCTGAAGGACCTCGACGAGATCATCGAAGGCCGCAACGTGCTCGTTGTCGAAGACATCCTCGACACGGGGCTGACGCTCAAGTACCTGCTCAAGAACCTCGCCTCTCGCAAGCCCAAGTCACTTGAAGTCGTGACTCTGTTGAGCAAGGCGGGGAAGCAGCGGGTACCTATCCAGTGTAAGTACGTCGGATTCGACATCCCCGACGAGTTCGTCATCGGGTACGGCCTGGACTACGCCGAGAGGTACCGCAACCTGCCCTACATCGGAGTGCTCAAGCCGGAGATTTACCAGTAGCGGCAGCGGTGCCGCTCTTTCAAGGAGACGAGCGTGAACAAGAACTTCCGCACCGTCATCATCTACCTGATCCTCCTCGGCGTGCTCGTCTGGGTCGTCATGACCCAGCTCAGCCGCACCCCGGGCGGGCCCACCGAGCTGACCACGAGCCAGTTCCGCACGGCCGTCGAGGCGGGTCGCGTCGACTCGGCGACCTACGTCATGCGGGACGGGAGCATCAACGGCAATTACTGGAAGTCGGACGCCGATAAGGCGAAGGGCGACAGCGCGCTCACCAAGTACACCTCGACATGGGCCGGTGAGGACTCATTCACCGAGTACGCGGACGCGCAGAACCTCAACTACAACGTCGACAACTCCGGTCCGAGCCCGTGGCTCACGATCATCACTTCGATCCTGCCGATCCTGTTGCTCGTCTTCGTCATGTTCTTCTTCTTGAATCAGATGCAGGGCGGCAACTCGAAGATCATGAACTTCGGCAAGGCCAAGGCTAAGCGCATGACGCGCGACCAGCCTCGCGTCACATTCAAGGACGTCGCCGGTGCCGATGAGGCCATCGAGGAGCTGCAGGAGATCAAGGAGTTCCTCGCGAACCCCGGCAAGTTCCAGGCGCTCGGCGCCAAGATCCCCAAGGGCCTGCTGCTCGTCGGCCCTCCGGGTACCGGTAAGACGCTGCTCGCTCGTGCTGTCGCCGGTGAGGCCGCCGTGCCGTTCTTCAGCATCTCGGGCTCCGACTTCGTCGAGATGTTCGTCGGCGTCGGCGCCTCCCGAGTACGCGACTTGTTCGAGCAGGCCAAGGCGGCCAGCCCGTGCATCATCTTCATGGACGAGATCGACGCGGTCGGACGCCAGCGCGGCGCCGGTCTCGGCGGCGGCCATGACGAGCGGGAGCAGACCCTCAACCAGCTGCTGGTCGAGATGGACGGCTTCGACATCAAGGACAACGTCATCCTCATCGCGGCCACCAACCGCCCCGACATCCTCGACCCGGCGCTTCTCCGTCCAGGTCGTTTCGACCGCCAGATCGTCGTCGACCGGCCTGACCTCAAGGGCCGCCACGGCATCCTCAAGGTGCACGCGCGAGGCAAGCCGCTCGCCGATGACATCGACCTCGAAGTACTCGCACGCCGTACGCCGGGCTTTACCGGCGCCGACCTCGCGAACCTCATCAACGAGGCTGCGCTGCTCGCAGCGCGACACGGCAAGAAGCGCATCGACATGGCCGAACTCGACGAGTCTATCGAGCGCGTCATCTCGGGTCCGGAACGCAAGAGCCGCATCATCTCCGAGGAGGAGAAGAAGGTCATCGCGTATCACGAAGCCGGTCACGCGCTCGTGGGCCACGTGCTTCCGCTGACCGATCCGATCCACAAGATCTCGATCATCGCCCGCGGCCAAGCGCTCGGTTACACGCTCGCCCTGCCGACCGAGGACAAGTTCCTCACCAGCAAGGCGCAGATGACCGACCAGATCGCGATGATGCTCGGCGGGCGCGTTGCCGAGGAGGTCTCGGTCGGCGACATCACCACCGGAGCGAGCAACGACATCGAGCGCGCGACCAAGATCGCGAAGCAGATGGTCACCCGCTTCGGCATGAGCGAAAAGCTCGGGCCGCAGACCTTCGGCGAGGCGAACCACGAGGTGTTCCTCGGCAGGGACTTCTCGGCGAACGCCGACTACTCGCAGGAGATCGCCTACGAGATCGACAAGGAAGTCTCGCGTCTCATCGACGATTCGTACGAGAAGGCGCGCGCCATCCTCACCGAGCGCAAGGCGCAACTCGACCTCATGGCCGACGTGCTCATCGAGCGCGAGACGGTCGACCGCGAGGAGCTTCAGGCGCTGCTCGACAACAAGTGGGACGAGTTCCTCGAGACCGAGAAGCAGGCGAAGAAGGACAAGGGCGAAGAGCCCAGCGTGCCTGTCGTCGAGGAAGGTGAAGGCGACGTGGAGCAGCCGGGTTCGGACTCAGGCGAGCATGCGGCGCCTGAGACGCCGCCGACGGCACCGCCGATCCTGAACGCGTAGCGCGGGCGCTCGTTGAACGGCGCGGTGCATTACGGCCATACCAAGCGATGGGCGCTTGAGACCGGCTTCACCGCCGAGGACGCCGAAGTGATAGCGCGGGCCGACATCAACGTCGACCGCATACATAAAGGCAGTGAGCTCCGTAACTGGGGCTGGCACTTCATGATGGCGGGCGCGGGCATCCGCGCCCGCTTTCTGTTGCGCGCATCCATCCGAGAGGACGACCTGGTCAAGCTGGGTCACGCGCTGCACTGCGCTCAGGACTCCATCGCGCACGGCGTCTTCGGCCACCTTGTCCATTGGGACGGCATCGATATCTGGGAGCGCAGAACGCCGAAGACGCGGCGCCGGCTCGAGGAGCGGTCGAAGAAGATGCTGTTGCGCTATCGACTAACCAATCGTTAGGGGAATGTCCTTACCCGCTGGTACAATCAGCCAGGCGGCCGTCGGGGGATGATCGCCAACCGGTCGGGGGATGTCTAGCGTGGTCTTCGGCGAACGAGCAAACGACCTGAACCAGACGAGGCCTGCGCCGCCGTCGGGGTTCGACGGTGTCGTGAGGGCAGCGCGCGGACTGTTCAGGCCGCGCGGCGTCTTGCAGGCCGAACTCATCGCAACCATCAACGAGGTGGCCGACGCCGTCTCCTCGGCGATGAATGTCGCCGAGGTGCTCGACGTCATCATCGACCGAGCAAAGCGCATCACCGACACGGACAAGGCAGTCCTGGTTCTCGCCGACGAGCACGGGGAGACACTCGACCTCGACACCATAATGGTCCGCGGACGGCGCGGACAGCACGAGCAGACCTGGTGGGAGGCTCGGCTGAACGAGCTCGCCGACCGGGTGTTCGACACCGGCGAGCCCGCCATCGAGCGGCACCATGAGCAAAAGGCGCTTCTGCTGTGCAGCCCCGTCCTCGTCAAAGACCGGCCGATAGGCCTGCTCTGCGCCATAAACACGGAAGATCGGCCGTTCTCTCCCGAGCAGATCGACTTCCTCGCCATCCTGTCGGCATTCGCCGCCTCGGCGATCGAGAATGCGCGGTTGGCCGAGCAGAGCCGTTACGTGCTCCTGGCCAGCGAGCGTGACCGCATCGCGCGCGAGATGCACGACGGAGTCGTCCAGTCGCTGTTCTCGATCTCTCTGGGGCTCGAGGTGTGCAAGAAGCAGGTGATGCGCGACCCGGTCGCCGTTGGCGTGCGGCTCGACGAGCTCCAACAACAGCTCAACAGCTCCATGACCGAGTTGAGGCGCTTCATCTACGACCTGCGACCGATGAAGCTCCAAGAGCTCGGGCTGGTCGGCGCGCTGGAGTTCTGGGTCCGCGAGATCACGTCCGGCCGTCAGGTGCGCGGCAAGGTGACCGCCGAGGGTGATCGTCACATACTCACGCCCGCCGAGGAGGCATGCCTCTACCGCGTGGCCAAGGAAGCGGTCTCCAATGCGGTCCGTCACGCGCACGCCGACCTCATCACCGTCAGGCTCCGGTTTGAGCCGCAGGTGGTACGGCTCCAAGTGGCAGACGACGGAGTCGGTTTCGATACGACACAAGTGCTCGACCAGCTGTCGGAGCGGATCGGACTGAGAAGCATCCGTGAACGGATTCGAGGAGAAGGTGGGACCTTGTCGATCGATTCCGCGCCCGGCGCCGGCACTACTCTCAGCGTTGAACTGCCTCTCAAGGGAGGTCACTAGATGTCCATTCGCGTCTTCATAGCCGATGACCACGAACTGGTCCGCTACGCACTCCGGACTATGCTCGAGGCTGAGACCGATATCGATGTGGTCGGCGAGGCAGCGGATAGTGCGGGCGCGCTGCAGGGCTGCATCGACCACCAGCCGGACGTCGTGGTGCTCGATCTTCGGATGCCCGGAGAAGGCGGGATCGAGGTGTGCCGCAAGGTCCGCAGCACGTGTCCGGCGACCGCAGTATTGGTCCTGACGAGTTTCGATGAAGACGAGGAACTGTTCGGAGTACTTGCTGCCGGGGCGTGCGGCTACCTCCTGAAGGACACGCGGCCGGAGCGCATAACGCATGCGATCCGCGCGGTCGCCGACGGTCAGGCGGTGTTCGACTCTGCTGTGGCGAACCGCATCATCTCGGGTCGCCCCCAGGGGAACAGCGAGCTCGACGAGCCGCTCTCCGAGCGCGAGATGGAAGTGCTTCAGCTCATGTCGAAAGGCATGTCGAACAAGGAGATCGGCCGCTCTCTATGGATAGGTGAGACCACCGTCAAGACACACGTGAGTCATATCCTCCGCAAGCTGGGCCAAGCCGACCGAACGCAGGCTGTGCTGGCTGCAGTGAAGGCTGGGTTGGTTCGTCTTAGTCGCTAGAACGCAGGTCGCGGGGACCTTCTCGGCGTCTGCCCGGTCGGCCGAGTTGGCGCTTGGGGCATTCGCTCCGGGTTCTCGGTAGCGGTCGCCTTCCCCCATGGTCTCCCAGTAAACCTCCTCCATTGGTATGACGTCCCAGTCCGCCCGAACAGCGCTGGTTCAGACGCATTGGCCGATGGTGACTCCGCCCGGCCGGGGCAAAGAATTGGTAGCAGTTCGGTAATGGCGGTCGGCGGGGCGCTTGGGGGCGTCCGGACCTTGCCACTGAGGAGGCCATGCGGTCTTCAGAAAGGGGAGGGCAGAAGAGATGCTCACCAAGCTGTTCGTTCGGATGCAGTCCGCGTTTGCGAGCGACGAGGGCGCCACGATGGTCGAGTACGGCCTGCTCGTCGCGCTGATCGCCGTCTTCCTGATCGTCGCGATCACGGCCATGCGTAACCAGCTCGCCACCCTGTTCGGCAGGGTCACCACCGCCCTGCAGTAGCCAGCGGGCCGACGGAAGGGAGCAGAGATGCTCACCAAGCTGTTCGTTCGGATGCAGTCCGCGTTTGCGAGCGACGAGGGCGCCACGATGGTGGAGTACGGCCTCCTCGTAGCACTTATCGCGATCTTCCTGATCATCGCTATCACCGCCATGCGCAACGAGCTCGCCACCCTGTTCGGCAGGGTCGCAACCGCCCTGCAGTAGGGGCATTTGAAACCGCTAGGTTGATGCCGGCACGGCCAGCTCGCTGCTGCCGTGCCGGCAT
>CAZSLI010000003.1:13790-64313 GCA_964607705.1 uncultured Eubacteriales bacterium | reverse complement strand
TTGAAACCGCTAGGTTGATGCCGGCACGGCCAGCTCGCTGCTGCCGTGCCGGCATCAAGCTCTTCGAGGGGAGGGACCGGCGGTCATGCGCACACTACTCACTACCGACTCTGACAGCGGCGCCGCCGCAGTCGAGTTCGCGCTTGTCTCCATGGTCCTGATCATGCTGCTCGCCGGCATCATCCAATTCGGATTCTTGTTCAACCAGTGGCAACAGATCGAGTACGCAGCGCGGGAGGGAGCCCGCTGGGCGAGCCTCCGCAACAGCGCCGCTGACGTTCGGGCCGCCGTCAGAGCAGCCGCACCGGGCGTCGGCATAGTCGATTCGGATATCACGGTGTCACCGGCCGACCCGTCGGCCGCTCTCCCGGGTACGCCCGCGCGGGTAGTCGTGAGCCGGAGGATCACGATCTTCACGCCTCTGATGGCCGAGTACCTGGGGGCAGCGTTTCCGCTGACCGCGACCGCCGTTCAAAGGGTCGAGTAGATGAAGAGACTACTCAGCGACGATTCCGGAGCCGTGGCGACCATCGTCGCCATCATGCTCTTCGCGTTCATCGCCATCGCGGCTATTTCCATCGACCAGGGCTACCTGTTCGACACGCGACGGCAACTGCAGTCCGCCGCTGATGCGGCGGCCCTCGCGGGGTGTAGCAAACTCATCGAGACCAAGGATCCGGTTGCCGCGGACACTGCTGCTCGAGCCTACGCCGCAGCGAACGCCAGTGGAGCAGGGATAAACCTGGTCGTCGAGAGCGTCGTGGTCGACAAGGCGAACACCCCTTGGTCCGTGCGTGTCTCGGTCACCCGGGACGTACCTGCATGGTTCGCCAGTGTGTTCGGCCCATCCAGCAATCTCGTGCGTGCGGTTGCGAAGGCGGAAAAGCAGCCGCTGACAGGATCGCGCAACGTCATGCCGTGGGCGCTACCTACCCTCGAGGATGATGACATCAAGCAAGTCAACCTCTATGCGGTGGATGGCAAGGGCGGGACGGCGTCCTCGTCGTTCGCTTCGAAGTCGGCCGCCCGCCAGTGGACGGGTTCGATACCGGCGCCGAGCACGCCCGATGGCTATGACTTGAAAGTGGAGTTCGTCACTCAAGTGTCGGGCGGTCCGCTTATTTCCGAGTGGGTCGGGGACAGCCACGGTGCTCAGGGAGCCGGCCGCATCGTAGTGCCTCCGACCGGCTATCCGTTCGCATCCGTCGAGGTCGTGAACGATTGGCCGGCGAGTGACGAAGTCCCCGCTATCACGGTCAACGTGAAGACTAATGATCCGGTCAGCGATGTGAAGCTGGATGTCGGCAAGACGAAGAACTTGGCCATGACCGGCTCCGGTACGGCCTGGACGATCACGCTTGGACCGGCTGAGCTGCCGTTCGACGACAAGTTCCTCGACACGTTTCCCGTGAACGTCCATGTCGCCGGCAAAGACAGCTTCGTCGACGCCTACGTTCACGTCAGGCGTTCGACCTACCCGGTTAAGAGCGTTGCCGGGTCTGCAGTCGCCTCGGCGGGTGAGATGGTTCCGGTTGACATTCGTCTGACGGACTTCAGCCCGAACGTGCTCACACCAGGCCAGATCTACACGCTGCGCGTCGGTTCATCGGGTGTTGAGACCGGCAACTTCGGCGAGATCAACTACTCCAAGCTGGTCCACATGGCCGGTTGCCCGCCTGATCCGGCCGGTGCCGATCTCGGCAACAACGTTCGGGACTGGATCGCGGAGGGCTATGGCGGCGGACTTCACATAGGCGATCACGCGCAGATGAGCCCTGGCAACTCCGGCTGGACCGCAAATGCGGTGCGCGATCGGATAGCGAAGTACGGTCCCCAGATCATCGTGCCCGTAGTCGCTAGGTACGAACAGAAGTCCGGGGGTTCTTACGAAGTCGTCGTGCGCAACTTCGCCGCGTTCACTATCACCCAGGTGCTCGACGACAGCACCGTTCGAGGAGAGTTCATCGAGTACGTGGCCAATCCTTCGACGTATGGCACTCCCCCCGGGGGAGGGACCGTGTTCCAAGCGCGACTCGTCAATCCGTAGTCCGGCGGGTCGCGCTCGACCTTTGAGAGGAGAGGTCGAGTATGCGCAGCAAAGTGTTCATAGTTGTGGTCGCCCTCGTGCTGGGGGGCATCGCCGCCGTGTTGGCGGCCGGGTACCTGAGAAGCGCCCGCACAGAGCTCGCGTCTCAGAACGAACCGGTCGAGGTTCTGGTTGCTCAACAGGCGCTCCCCAGAGGTCTCTCTGCGGCCGAGCTCGTGGAGCGAGATCTCGTCAAGGTGGAGAAGGTGCCGGCTCAGTTTGTGGCGGCCGACGCCGTTTCGTCCGAGCGGGTCATCGCCGACCAGGTTCTCGCCACGGCCGTGAGCGCAGGCGAGCAATTGACCCGTTCGCGATTCGAGTATCCATCTGAGGCCGGTCTGTCTTACAGCGTGCCCGAGGGCCTTGTGGCTGTGTCCTTCAACGTCGATCAGGCGTCGGGTGTCGCGGGACTCCTCAAGGCAGGCGACAACGTCATCGTGTATCAGTCCTACCAGCAGCAGGGCGGCGGCGAGCCGTTCACGGTCACCGCGATCCCCAAGGCCCGCGTGCTGGCTGCAGGTCAGAACACCTCGGCGGCGCCCCCCGAGCAAGACACCAAGGACGGCGGCCTCGGGGCCACCGAGGACAAGACGACGACCGAGTACCAGACCGTGACGCTCGCCCTTACGCCGGCACAGGCCGAATCGGTGGTCTTCGCTGAGACAGTGGGCAAGTTGCACCTTGCGCTGCTCAGCCCGAACGCTGAGGCCCCCGCACAGACGGCGCCCACCACGTATCGGACGGTAACGAGCGTCGCCGGGCTGAAGGGCCTCCAGTGAGTGCCCGCATCCTCGTCGCGGAGCCGGGCGGGCCTTTTGGGGAGCGAATCCTCGAGGCGACCACCCAGGCGGGCGCTTTGGCGCTGGCGGAGTCTGACCTTGAGGCGGCGTTCGACCGCATCCAGGCTGAACTGCCCGACGTCTTGGTCGTAGGTCCGTCGCTGATCGACGATGTCGCATTCGAGCTCTCGGACCATCTGAGCGCACTTGGACGCACCTCGGTCGTGTTCGTGGCACAGGACGTCTCCACTGAGCTCATGCGTCAGGCGATGAGAGCCGGAGCATGCGACGTCGTGGCGATCACCGACTCCATCGAGGAGATGGCAGCTGCTATCCGCCATGCGCTGAGCGATGCAGAGCGATCACGTGCCGGTTCGCCGTCCTCCGAGGTCGCGTTGAAGCCACGCGGGCATGTCGTCACTATCTTCAGCACCAAGGGCGGCGTCGGTAAGACCGTGTTGTCGACGAACCTGGCTGTCGCGCTTGCCAAAGGTACCGGCAAGCGGGTCGCCTTGGTCGATCTCGACCTCGAGTTCGGTGACGTCGGTATCATGCTGGGGATCCGTCCCGAACACACGATCTACGACGCGCTCCAGGTGTTCGACCGGTTGGACGCCGAGATGCTCGGCGGCTTCATGGAGCAGCACTCCTCAGGCATTGCCACGTTGCTGGCGCCCGTGCGGCCGGAGGATGCCGAGGGCATCTCGGCGGGCCGCATCGGGCAGGTTCTCGATCTCGCGAGGGACAGCTTCGACTTCGTCGTGGTCGACACGTGTCCCGCGTTCTCGGAGACGGTTCTTGCGGCGCTCGATCGCAGCGATCAGATCATGGTGGTCACGATGATGGACGTCGCGAGCATCAAGAACACCCGTATCTCCATGCAGAAGCTCAAGCAGCTGGGATATGACAACGGTCGAGTCCAGCTCGTGCTCAATCGCTCGGATAGCAAAGTGCTGCTGCAGCCCGCCGAAGTCGAAGAGGCGGTCGGAGGCCCCATCGGGCTCCATATCCCCAGTGACCGCATCGTGCCGCGAAGCGTCAACAAGGGCGTCCCGGTGGTCATAGAGGTGCCCAAGTCTGAGGTGGCCAAGAGCATCACCTCGCTCGCGAAGAGCGTCGCGGAGGCTGCCGAGCCGAAGGAGGCCAAGGATGTCGCTTAGAGAGCGCTTGGCACGCGCTGGTGAGGTGAACGTCTCGGTCTCACCCGCGGCGACGAGCAACAAGGACGACATCAAGAAGAGTCTGCATTATCTGCTCATCGAGGAGATGCACGAAGAACTCGACAACGAGGACCTGACCGACCAGCAGATGCAGACCCTCTTGGAATCACGGCTCTACCGCTTGCTGGATGGCGAAGAGACTCCGCTGTCATCGGCGGACAGGGCCGAGATCGTCGAGGACGTCATCGACAACATCATGGGCTACGGCCCGATCGAGCCGCTGCTCAACGATCCGTCGGTGACCGAGGTCATGGTCAACAACCCTTCGATGATCTACATCGAGCGCGCCGGTCGGCTTCAACTGACGGACCGCCGCTTCGTCGACGAGGACCATCTCCGGCGAATCATCGACAAGATCGCCGGACGCGTGGGCAGGCGCATCGACGAGTCGTCACCGATGGTCGACGCGCGACTCCCCGATGGCTCCCGAGTCAATGCGATCGTAGCGCCACTGGCCTTGAACGGGCCCATGCTCACCATCCGCAAGTTCTCGCGCGAGCCCTTCACCATCAACGACCTCATCGGCTTTGGGACACTCAACGAGCGAACGGCGGAGTTGTTGGAAGCGTGTGTCCGCGGTCGCCTCAACATTCTGATCGCCGGCGGTACAGGCAGCGGCAAGACGACGCTTCTCAACGTGGTCAGCGGCTATGTACCTGATGACGAGCGCATCGTGACCATCGAGGATGCCGCGGAGCTCCGACTCGGACAGACGCACGTCCTGCGGCTCGAGTCTCGGCCCCCCAATATCGAGGGCAGAGGCCAGGTCACCATCCGTGACCTCGTTCGCAACTCGCTGCGCATGCGCCCCGACCGGATCATCGTCGGCGAGGTGCGTGGCGCCGAGGCGCTCGACATGCTCCAGGCCATGAACACCGGCCACGACGGTTCGCTGTGCACGGTGCACGCGAACTCCCCGCGCGATGCGATGTCGCGTATCGAGACAATGGTGTTGATGGCCGGGTTCGACCTGCCGGTGCGGGCCATCCGGCAGCAGGCATCTGCCGCATTGGACCTCATCGTGCATCTGACGCGACTCCGCGACGGAACGAGGCGCATCACTCACCTCACCGAAGTAGAGGGCATGGAAGGCGACGCCGTCGTCATGCAGGACATCGCCTACTTCGACTACTCGGCAGGCATCGACGAGCACGGCCGGTTCCTCGGCAGGCTCAAGTCGACGGGTATCCGGCCGAAGTTCACCCGCCGGCTCGAAGACCTCGGCATCAAGCTGGCCACCGAGGTGTTCGAGTACGAGGCGCCGGAACGGGCGTGAGTCGGATGAGCCGCAAGTCACTCATTACATTGGCCCTTGCGGTCGTGCTCGCGTGCTCCGTGGCGCCGATCGCGATGGCCGCGGACGCGCCGATGGTCATCCAGAATGTCGACACGGCCAAGTACCCGCAGGTGAAGGCGACTATCTCCCTTCCGCCCACCATGGCTGGCAAGCGCCCCACATTCTCGGTCGCTGAGAACGGTGTGGGTGTCGAGCCGGTCAAGGCGGAGACGCTCTCGTCCGAGGCTGTCCCCGCTCGAGTGGCCCTGGTCATCGACACCAGTGGCTCGATGGGTGACGGACAGCTCGAGCGCGCCAAGCAGGCGGCGGCGCGATTCGTCGACTCGCTGGGGCAGGGCTCGGAGGTGGCGCTTATCGCGTTCGGGGACAAGCCGATACTCGTAACCGGCTTCACCGGCGACAAGGCGGCCGTCCAGAACGCGTTGGCGAGTTTGCAGCCACAGGGCGAGACCGCGCTCTACGACGCACTCGTCCTCGCAGCTTCTCAGTTCACCGGGGCCGGTTCGGCGAAGGCCAGCATCGTCGCGCTGTCGGATGGTGGGGACACCGTCTCGAATGCGACCTTCCGCAAGACCATCGACTCCGTGGCCGGGGCGGGCGTACCGCTCTACGCCGTGGCGATCAAGTCCGCCGAGTACAACCCGCATGCGCTGTCCACGCTCGCGAAGCGAAGCGGAGGCCGGCTTGTGCCGGTCTCGCGGAGTGGCGCCCTCGAGCCGCTGTTCGAGGGTATCGCGCAGGAGATCAGCAGCTCGTGGACGCTCTCGTTCAAGAGCGGTCGACCGCGCACCGCGGACATCGACTTGGATATCACTGCCAAGTCGGGCAGCGCTCAGGCCGTCGGGAGCACCTCGTACAAGAACCCGGCGTTGGCCACAGCCGGTACGACAGCGCTGAGGTTCACGCAGGTACCGAATGACTCGCCACGCCTTCTGGGGACGATCGCGCTGGCTTTCCTCTCGATCTCACTGCTCGCCGTCGGGCTGTTGTTGATGGCGGTACGCGACCGCTCCGTCATCGAGCAGCTGCGCTTCTACGACCAGCTCCACGATGATGCCGGCGAGGCCGCCCAGGCCGGCGGTGTCGACCAGGTCCGGTCGCGGGTCGTCGACGCGGTGGGCGTCGTGGCGGGTAAGCGGGGCCTCACCAAGCTCGCCGCCGACAAGCTCGAGTCGGCCGGTCTCCCGCTCCGCCCTGCCGAGTACATGACCGGCCACATCCTCGCCGTCGTGGGCCTCGGCGTGCTGACGCAGCTCCTGACGGGGCGCATGGCGCTGTCCATCATCGTCGTGGCCGGTGTCACGCTCGGTCCGCTCATCGCTCTCGACATCGCCGCCGATCGCAGGCGGGCGCGCTTCGAGGAGCAGCTCCCCGACGTGCTCGGCATGATAGCCGGGTCGCTGCGCGGGGGCTGGGGCATCCAGCAGGCTATCGGCCTTGCATCGCAAGAGGCGCCCGAGCCTTCCGCGTCGGAGCTCAAACGCGTCGAGACCGAGGCCAGGTTGGGTATCCCGCTCGAGCGCGCGCTCGAGAACATGGGCGATCGGATGGGCAGCCGAGAATTCCGGTCGGTGGTCACGGCCGTATCGATCCAGCGCGAAGTCGGCGGAAACCTCGCCGAGGTGCTCGACATCGTCGCCAAGACGATCAGGGAGCGAGACGCCGTGAAGCGGCAGCTCCGTTCGTTGACCGCCGAGGGTCGGCTATCCGCCTACATCCTCATCGGCCTTCCGTTCGGGGTGTTCGCCTTCCTGCTGATAGTCAACCCGACCTACATCCTGCCGCTGGTGACCACCAGTGCGGGACTGTTCATCCTCGGCGTCGCGGTCCTCATGCTGATTGCCGGCAGCATATGGATGTGGCGCACGACGAAGATCGAGGTGTGATGTGACCGTCTACATGGTCTTCGCCATCGTGTTCCTGGCAGCGTCCGCGCTCGCCTTCGTGCTTCTCGACATGGCCTTCTCCGACGATCGGCAGGTAAGCCGGCGGCTCAAGGGCCTCACCGAGTACGAGGTCGGTCAGGCGCATGAAGCCCAGCCCATGCTGGCGCCGTTCCGGACGCGCGTCCTGCAGCCGGTCGGTGACACCTTCGTTGCCTTCCTCAAGGTCCTGTGGCCTGCCGATTATCGGCAGCGCCTCACGGTCAAGCTTGAGCGAGCCGGGCGTCCGCACGGGATGGACGCATCGCGGTTCGTGGTCGCCAAGGTCTTCTGCGGCTTCGGCCTGCTGGCCGTCGGGCTGGGCCTCGGGGTCTTCTTCGGCTGGAGCGCGGGCATCATCGTGTTCGCGATGGTCGGGCTCATGGTCCTTGGGCTCTACCTGCCCGACCTCTGGCTGAACTCCGAGCTCCACTCGCGCCAGCACCGCATCGTGCTCGACCTCCCCGACATGCTCGACATGCTGACGATCAGCGTGGAGGCGGGACTCGGCTTCGACGCCGCGCTCGCCAAGATAGTGCGCACCACCAAGGGCCCGCTGTCCGAGGAGTTCGGCAGGGTGCTGCAAGAGACGCAGGCCGGCAGTTCGCGGCGCGAGGCGCTCAGGCACATGGCCGAGCGGGTCGACGTGCCCGAGCTCTCGGCGTTCACCGCTTCGATCATCCAGGCCGACATCTTCGGCATCAGCATCGCGCAGGTGCTGCGAACGCAGGCCGTCGAGATGCGCCTGCGTCGCCGGCAGCGCGCCGAGGAGCAGGCCGCCAAGGTGCCGGTCAAGATGGTCGTTCCGCTGACGCTGTGCATCATGCCGGCAACGATCATCGTCGTGGCCGGCCCCGCGATCCTCGGCATCATGAAGGCTTTCGGCGGCTGATCCCTTTTCTGACGCCACGCGCCCCCGCTCGACGACTCCTCTCCGAGCGGGGGCGCATGGTACGACTCCGTTGGTCGCGGCAATATCGGTATGCTGTCAGAGCCCGCCCGCAGCAGGACGCAATCACGGAGAGACCGCATGGATCGCGACAAGATAGAACACGGTGTGCGCCTCATTCTCGAGGGCATCGGTGAGGACGTCAGCCGAGAAGGCCTGCTGGAGACGCCTCGCCGCGTCGCCGACATGTACTCGGAGATCTTCGCTGGCATCGAGCAGGACGCCGGTGAGCACTTCTGTGTCACCTTCAACGAGGGGCATCAGGAGATGGTCCTCGTGCGCGACATCCCGCTGTACTCGGTATGCGAGCACCACCTCGTGCCATTCCTGGGCAGGGCGCACGTGGCCTACATCCCCGGCAAGCACGGTCGGATCTGCGGCCTGTCCAAGCTCGCGCGGGTCGTCGACGTGTTCGCCAAGCGGCCGCAGGTGCAAGAGCGCATGACCTCTCAGATCGCGGACACGATCGTCGAGCACCTCGATCCCGTGGGCGTGATCGTCGTCATCGAGGCCGAACACCTGTGCATGTCGATGCGCGGCGTGCGCAAGCCCGGCAGCCAGACGGTCACGAGTGCGGTGCGGGGGCTGTTCGAGCGCAACGCCGCGACTCGCGCCGAGGCGATGTCGCTCATCACGCGTGGCTGACCCGGGGGGCCGGAGATGAGTCCCATCTGGCATTGCGGCGGCTACCGGATCCCGCTCGACCAGCCGGTCGTCATGGGCATCCTCAACGTGACGCCGGACTCGTTCTCGGACGGAGGCGTGCACGAAGATCCGATCGAGGCGGTCCAGTGGGGCGAGCGTCTGATCCGGGAGGGCGCCGGCATCATCGACGTCGGTGGCGAATCGACTCGCCCCGGGTCGGCAGCTGTCACCATCGCCGAGGAGCTGGCTCGCGTGCGCCCCGTGATTCAGCGGCTCGCCTCGGAGGGCACTCCGCTCTCAATCGACACGCGGCATGCTCCGGTCGCCGCCGCGTGTATAGAGGCGGGCGCCAGCATCGTCAACGACGTGTCGGGGTTCGAGGACCGAGCGATGGTCGATCTGGCGGTTCGGACCGATGTCGGCGTTGTCGTGATGCACATGCTCGGCGAGCCCGGCATGATGCAGGACGACCCTCGCTACGATGACGTCGTCGTCGAAGTGGGCGGATACCTGCTTGCGCAGGCGGCGATGCTGCGCGCGGCGGGAGTGGCGCGCGAGCGGATCGCGATTGACCCGGGAATCGGTTTCGGCAAGACACTCGAGCACAACCTCGCCCTGCTGCGCGCCGTGCCCGAGCTCTCGTCGCACGGATACCCCGTGCTCATCGGCGCCTCGCGCAAGCGCTTCATCGGCGCCGTCACCGGTATCGATGACCCTGCGGAACGCCTCGGCGGGTCGGTGGCCGTGGCGCTCGATTCCGCCCGGCGGGGCGCCTCCATCCTGCGTGTGCACGACGTCGCGGCCACGGCACAGGCGCTCGCTGTCATGCGAGCGCTCGAGGGCGGCTCCCCCAACTGATGCCGGCCTTGGCGGTTGCGGTGATGGGGCTCCGTCACGCACCCCGCTAAACGGGAATACCTGCTAAGAACCCCCTTCGACTTGGAGGCGCTTCCTGATGACCACCGCATACGTGGGGCTCGGCTCGAATCTCGGAGATCGTCTCGGCAATCTGTCGCAGGCCGTGGACAAGATCGCACATCTGCCCTCGACCCACGTCGAGGAAGTCTCGCGGGCCTACGAGAGCGTGCCTGCCTACGATGAGGAGCAGCCGGCGTTCCTGAACGCCGTCGTCGAAGTGACCAGCGGCCTCGATTCGGACTCGCTCCTCGAGGAGCTTCTTGGCATCGAGGACGAGATGGGACGCATCCGCTCGCGTGAGAACGGCCCGCGCGTGATCGATCTCGACCTGTTGCTCTTCGGCGACGAGGAGCGCGAAAGCGCCGAGCTGACCCTGCCTCACTACGGGCTGCTCGAGCGCGACTTCGTCGTGGTGCCGTTGCTCGAGATCGCTCCGCACGTCGTGTTGCCGGATGGCACACACCCGCG
This sequence comes from uncultured Eubacteriales bacterium, assembly GCA_964607705.1. Taxonomy (GTDB): domain Bacteria; phylum Actinomycetota; class Coriobacteriia; order Anaerosomatales; family PHET01; genus CAZSLI01. The sequence continues at coordinate 54,029 of CAZSLI010000003.1, read as the reverse complement.
CCGGTCCAAGACGACCGTCGGTGAGGTCATCCGCGACCTGGGACCCGTTCCCGATGCCGGGCTCGAGCACAACATGCCGATCGAGGACACCGAGTGGGTCGAGGTGGCCCGCAGCGAAGGGCCTCAGGCGGCCATCGGCGGCTACGACGCCGGTCTTGAGCTCGCCCGTGAGGTACTCGAGCAGGAGCACATCCCCCACGCATACGAGCCCTTCGCGCCCGGTACCGATACCGACATCATCGGGCGCCCGCAGGTCATCTCGCTCGTCGTGCCCGCCGCCTTCTACGGGCGCGCCTCGGCCATCCTCGAGGAGGTCGAGGAGACGCCGCCGTCCGAGCCACTCGAACAGGCCGCCGAGGAGGCCGTGATGCACCCCGGCGATGCCGGCTCAGTGCTCGGAGACGAATAGCATCACCGCAGGTCGTCACGGTTCGGGTGGTATACTCGCACTCCCTATGTCGGAGACACTGCGTGGACCCGCGACGTTCGGGCTGCGACGGTGAACCGGATCAAGGAGTGACCCCATGAGCGCACAGCCTTCTTCTCCCGTCCCCCGCACCACCGTCACGTCGTTTCGCGCCCTCAAGCAGGAGCACAAGCCGATCGTGATGGTGACCGCCTATGACCATCCCGGTGCCCGTCTTGCCGAGGAGGCCGGCGTGGACGCCATCCTCGTCGGCGACTCGCTGGGGATGACCGTCCTCGGCCACGGCACGACCCTGCCCGTAACCGTGGAAGACATGCTGCGGCACACCGCTGCGGTCGTGCGCGCCTGCGAGCGCGTGATGGTCATCGCCGACATGCCGTTCATGAGCGCGCGCATCTCGTTCGAGGACACGCTGCGAAATGCCGGCAGGTTGCTCGCGGAGGCCGGTGCGCACGCGGTCAAGATCGAGGGCGGCGACCCCGATGCCGTGATGACGACCGAGGCGCTGGTGGCCGCCGGGATCCCGGTGATGGGCCACCTCGGCCTCACGCCGCAGTCAGTCAACGTCTTCGGCGGGTACCGCACGCAGGCCACGGAGCCGCAGGCGGCAGCCGCTCTCATGCACCAGTGCCTCGAGCTCGAGGCCGCAGGCGCGTTCGCTATCGTGCTCGAGCTCGTCCCGGCGGAGCTGGCCGAGCGCATCTCGAGGCTCCTCACGATCCCGACGATCGGCATCGGTGCCGGTGCGGGATGCGACGGCCAGGTGCAGGTCTTTCACGACCTGCTGGGGCTCGGCGAGTTCGTCCCGCGTCACGCCAAGCGCTATGCCGACGCCGGTACGCTGATCCGCGAGGCGCTCGCGGCCTATGCGGCCGATGTCCGCGCGGGCAGCTTCCCTGCCGAGGGCAACCTCCGGCACGCCGACCCCGAATCGCTCGCCCAAGCCGAGCTGATCTTCGCCCAGTCCGAGGATGCCGAGGAGGCCGAGTGATCGAGAGGCTGGGCAGCAAGGACGAGATCCGGACGACGATCGCCGAAGCTCGCCGAGAAGGCCGCCGTATCGGGTTCGTCCCCACTATGGGGGCACTCCACGAGGGGCACCTCGCGCTCGTGCGTACCGCCTGCGTGCGGACCGACTTCGTCGTCGTTTCCATCTTCGTGAACCCTACGCAGTTCGGTCCCGACGAGGACTTCGAGGCCTATCCACGCAACATCGAGGCCGACCTCGGGCTGCTGGCCGCCGAAGGCGTCGAGGTCGTCTTCACGCCGACCATTGACGTGATGTACGCCGAGGGGCCGCGCGTCACCGTAGACCCAGGCCCGCTGGCGGAGCGGTGGGAAGGCGCTGTGCGGCCGGGTCACTTCAGCGGCATGGCGACGGTGGTCACCAAACTCCTCAATGTAGTCAGACCCGATCTCGCGTTCTTCGGTGAGAAGGACTATCAGCAGCTACAGATCGTGAAGCGGCTCGCTCTCGACCTCGACTTGGGCGTGGGCATCGTCGGCGTGCCGATCGTGCGCGAAGCCGACGGCCTCGCGCTCTCGAGCCGGAATGCCTACCTGGCGCCCGCACAACGACAGGCCGCCCTCGCGCTTTCGACCGCCCTCGCTGCCGCGGAGATGCGTGTGGCGTGGGGCGATCACAGCGCGGTCGGGATCGAGGACGCGATGAAGGCGGCGGTCGCCGAGCACGCCGGCAGTGCCGTCACGCTCGACTACGCAGCCGTCGTCGACCCCGACACGCTGGAGCCGCTCGAGCGCATCCAGTCGACCGCCCGCGCGCTCATCGCCGGCACGGTCGGCGCGACGCGACTGATCGACAACTGCGCACTCAAGGTCGCGCCGGTCGAGGCGGTCGCCCGATGACGCCGAACGCTGCCGAGGGCGCCGCTGCCGATTCTCGCGCCGAGCGCATCGTCGCACTCTCCCGAGAGGTCCGTGCGCTGGCTGCCCAGGCCAATGCTGTCATCCTCGCTCACAACTACCAGCGTGCCGAGATCCAAGACGTCGCCGACTTCACCGGCGACTCGCTCGGCCTGTCGCGCCAGGCGGCCCAGACGGGCGCCGAGGTCATCGTCTTCGCAGGCGTCCACTTCATGGCTGAGACGGCGAAGCTCCTCGCTCCCGAGAAGACCGTCTTGCTGCCGGAGCCCAAGGCCGGGTGCCCCATGGCCGACATGGTCACCGGCGAGGCGCTGCGCGCGTGGAAGGCGCAGCATCCGGGCGTGCCGGTGGTCACGTACGTGAACTCCTCGGCGGAGGTGAAGGCCGAGAGCGACGTCTGTGTCACCAGCGCCAACGCCGTCGCCGTCGTGCGGGCGCTCGGCGCCCCGCGCATCCTATTCGCGCCCGACCGAAACCTCGGTTCGTGGGTCGCCCGCTCGCTGCCCGAGGTGGAGGTGCTGCTGTGGGAGGGCTGGTGCCCCACCCACGATGAGGTGACTCCCGAGCAGGTTCTGAATGCTCGCGAGGCTCACCCCGGTGCTCCGGTGATGGTGCACCCCGAATGCCGGCCGGAGGTCGTCAACCTGGCCGACGCCGTGCTCTCGACCTCCCAGATGCTCGCGTTCGCCGCCGAGCAGCCTGCCGAAGAGTTCGTCGTCGTGACCGAATCCGGGCTCGTGCACGCGCTCGCGAAGGCCGCGCCCGGCAAGCGGTTCCACGAGCTCGCGCCTCGGATGCTCTGCCCCAACATGAAACTCACCACGCTCCAGAAGGTACGTGACGCGCTCGCCCTTCATCAGTTCGAGGTCGACGTACCTGCCGAGATAGCCACGCGCGCCCGCACCGCGGTTCAGCGCATGGTCGAGATCGGCTAGCACGCATGCCGACCGAGTTCTCGATGCCCGCGGCCGTCGAACGCCGCTGGCTCCTTGGTTTCGACACCGATGAGCTGACCGCCCACGAGTGCGAAGTCCTCGTCGTGGGCTCGGGTATCGCGGGTCTCACCGCGGCGTTGCGACTCGCGGGTTCTCGGCAAGTTGCGCTGGTCACCAAGGCGCGACTCACCGACACCAATACCTGGCTTGCGCAGGGCGGGATCGCCGGCGCCGTCGGAGAAGCAGACAGTGTCGAGCTGCATCTGGCCGACACCCTCGTGGTCGGCCAGGGGCTGTGCGACGAGGCGGTGGTGCGGGCGGTCGTCGCCGAGGCCCCCGAAGCGCTCGCCGAGCTCCAGTCGGTGGGGATGCGCTTTGACACCGAGGTCGGCGGCGAGGTGGCCCTGGCGCGCGAGGGAGGCCACTCGCTGCCTCGCGTGCTGCATTCAGGCGACGCTACGGGCGCCGCGGTGCAGTCTGCGCTCACGGTCGCGCTGCGCGCCAATGAGCGCGTGAGCGTCTTCGAACATCATCTGCTGGTGGACCTGCTCGTCGAAGACGGCACCTGCCGAGGCGCCATCATCTTCGACTCCGACCGCAAGGCTCTCGAGGTCATCTGGGCCGGCGCCGTCATTCTCGCCACCGGTGGTGCGGGTCAGGTATTCGGCGTGACGACGAACCCGCTTGTCGCAACGGGCGACGGCGTGGCTGCGGCATGGCGTGCAGGCGCCGAGATCACCGACATGGAGTTCGTCCAGTTCCACCCCACTGCTCTCGACCACGCCGCAGCTCCGCGGTTCCTCGTCAGCGAGGCCCTCCGTGGCGAGGGCGCTCATCTGCTCGACTGCGATCTTCAACGCTTCATGGTCGGCGTGCATCCGCTCGAGGAGCTGGCGCCGCGCGACGTCGTGAGCCGCGAGATCGAGAGGGTCATGGCTCGGTGCGGCCGCGATAACGTGTGGCTGGACGCACGGCATCTCGGCGAGCCATACCTCAAGACCCGCTTCCCGACGATCTGGCAGGCGTGTGCCGATGCCGGTTACGACCTCGCGCACGACCTCGTGCCAGTGGCCCCCGCGGCTCACTACCTCATCGGCGGTGTTCGCGTCGACTTGGACGGCGAGAGCAACATCGAGCGCCTCTACGCCTCCGGCGAGGTCGCCGCAACGGGGCTTCACGGCGCGAACCGCCTTGCATCGAACTCGCTGCTCGAGGGGCTCGTCTTCTCGCGGCGGATCACCCGGGCGCTCGAGCGCGCCGACCTCGCGCCGGCCCGCGGTCATTTCCGCTCCGGCGCGACCGAGCCGACCACCATGTCCGCTCGGCCCGCCTCCGCCACCGTGGTCCGCGGACGGATCCAGCAGGCGAGCGGCCGGCTTCTCGGCATGAGCCGCACGGCCGACGGCCTCGCCGAGGACCTGGCGCTCTCGGTATCGGCCCTCGAGTCGCTGTCGATGGAGTCGAGCGCCGAGGCCATCGAGAGCGCGAACCTCGCGTGCGTATCGGCTCTCATCGCGGCGGCGGCAAGCCTTCGCGAGGAGACCCGCGGCTGCCACTCTCGGCTCGACCATCCGGAGCGCGACGACGAGAGCTGGTCGGGACATACTGTCTTTGTGAAGGGCGAGGCGCCGGCGTTCGTACCGGTGAGCCCGCCCGCGGACAGATAGGAGTCACGTGTTCGACCTTCCGCCGCTTGAAGCCGTCGTGGCCGCGTCCCTCGCCGAGGACCTCGGCGTTGACCCGTCGCGCTTCCTCGGCGATGCCGAGGCTGACTTCTCGGTGCTCGATCGAGACGTGACGACGTCCTCGACGCTGGACGGGGACGCGTTCTTCTCGGGTGTCGTCGTGGCTCGCGAGAGCTGCGTCGTGGCAGGCCTTCCCGTGGCCGCCGAGGTCTTCGCCACCATATCCGCCGCCGCTGGCCTCTTCGACCCGGTCGAGTTCTTTCCCCTGGTCGCCGAGGGCACGAAGGTCTCCGAGGGCACTGCCGTCGCAGAGGTCGAGGGGCTGGCTCGCGCTGTCCTGTGCGCCGAGCGCACGGCGCTCGACTTTCTGATGGTTCTATCCGGGATCGCAACGGAGACCGCGCGGTGGGTCGAGGTAGCCGGCGGGAGACTGGCCGTTTGCGACACGAGAAAGACTTTGCCGGGACTGCGCGCGTTGTCGAAGTACGCGGTGCGCGTGGGTGGCGGCATGAACCACCGTTCGGGCCTGTGGGACATGGTGCTGGTGAAGGACAACCACTTGGCCGCCGTGGGCAACGTCGCCGACGCGATCGGTCGCGCGCGCTTGCGACATCCCAACCTGACCCTCGAAGTCGAAGCCGATACGGCGGCACAGGCCGAGGCTGCCGTAGCTGCCGGCGCCGACATCGTCCTGCTCGACAACATGTCCGAGGATGTCCTGGCCGAGGCGGTCGCTGTCTGCCGCAAAGCCGCCGAGGAGCGCGGCCGCACCGTCTTGCTCGAGGTGTCGGGTGGCGTCACGCGCGAGAGGCTTCCTGTCCTCCGGCTCTCCGGCGTCGACCGGGTCTCCTCGAGCGCGCTCACGCTGACGTCGCCGGTCGACTTCGGGCTCGACGAGCAGTGACACGATGAGCGGGATCATCCCTCAGACGGGCGTCGCCTGGCTCGATTGGTTTCTCTCACTGCTCGACAACTGGGGGTACCTGATCGTCTTCGGCGCGACGGTGTTCGAGAACCTCTTCGTTCTAGGCTCGTTCACTCCCGGAGAGACCGTCGTCGTGGCCGGGTCGTTCGTGGCCGCGCGTGGACTCTTGTTCCCCCCCGGCGTGTGGATGGCTTCGATGCTTGGGACGCTCGTCGGCAGCAATGTGAGCTACTTCCTCGGCAAACGAGCGGGGCTCGATGCGGTGCGCGCGTTCGTCGAGAGGGCGGCGGCCACACGCATCGGGCGCATCGTGCGCATCAATGCCTCGGGACTAGACGAGGTGCACGACCACTTTCACACTCAAGGGGCCAAGACGGTCCTGATCTCTCGCTTCGCGGTCGGCGCCAAGAACTTCGTGCCGGCGATGGCGGGCGCGACCGGTATGCCAGTGTTCTGGTTCGAGCTGTATACGCTCATCGGCGCGGTGATCTACACGTCGGCCATGTGCATCGTGGGCTGGTTCCTCGGCGAGAACTTCGACCAGGCCATGGCGGTGGTCTCGCGTATCGGGATCGCCGGCTTGCTCCTGTTCGCCGGGTTCATAGCGTCACTCGTGTGGGCGAGGCGTCGCGTGGGATCACGGTCAGCTCGCAAGAAGGAAGCCCGCAAAGGACAGTTGCAGGAGGACGGCACCGCCGTTTCGCCGGAAGATTCGGGCGAGGGCGCGGCGCCCAACAACCAAGCGGGGGGATCGTGAGCACCAGAGAACGCGTTCTGAAGTCACTAAGGTCGGCGGGTGTCGAGGGCGTTAGCGGCGAAGCCATGGCGAGCCAGCTCGGCATCAGTCGCGTCGCGGTCGGGAAGCACGTCAACGCCCTGCGGGCCGCAGGTTACCGCATAGACGCGCAGCCGGGCGTCGGCTACCGCCTCGATGACGCACCGGATCTGCCGCTCCCGTCGGAGGTCGTGCCGTTGGTGACCGACCCGCTCTGGATCGACTTCCAGGGAGGCGCGCGAACCGGCTCCACGAATGATGACGCGCGCGCCCTCGCGAACGCGGATGCACCCGAGGGAACCGTCGTGCTGGCGGCCGCACAGGGCAGGGGGAGGGGCCGCCTCGGGCGTGAATGGGTGTCGCCCGAAGGCGGCGCGTACGTCTCCGTGATCCTCCGCCCGGCCGTACCGCCGGTCGACGCGGCGTCGCTGTCGCTCGTGGTCGCGCTTGCGGTCGCACGTGGCCTCGCGTCCCTCGGGGCCAAGCCATGGGTCAAGTGGCCCAATGACGTCTACCTTGCGGGCGGCAAGGTCGCCGGCGTCCTTCTCGAGATGTCTGCCGAGGCGGACAGGGTCGACTGGATCGTGGCCGGCATCGGGGTCAACGTGCGTCACTGCGGGCCCCGCGGCTCCGGTACAGCGGCGTATCTCGCTGATGAGATTCCCGGCGTGCGGGTGGCCGAGGTCGCCGCCGCGGTGCTCAATGCGCTTGCCGGCAACTACCGTGACTGGCTGGCCGCGGGCTTCGAGCCCATGCGCGCCGAGTACGAGAGGCTGCACATGCTTGGCGGTCGGTATGCCGAAGTCCGGGACCTCACCGGAAGCGTGACCGCATCGGGCACCGTGTGCGGCGTGAATGGCGACGGCTGCCTCTTGCTTGAGGGTCCCGACGGACTCCACGCCGTCGCCGCGGGAGAAGTCACACTGCGCAAGTAGGTAGTACCTCACGGCGGCTCGAAGGATTTTCTTTCGCGAGCAACGCCGTCGCTGTACACCATTTGTGCTGCTAGGGGTAACAATTCAGACTCGCCAGTACGAAAACCGCAGGATACAGCCCTAGGATTTGGTCCCCAGAACCTGTTAACTGCCCCCTATTGCGAGGTAGTAACTTCCAATCGAGCGTTCGCACAATGGTCTACGGGTCAACCTTTCCATGACCCCGTAGCAAGAGCGGTCGACCCGGGATGCAGGGACGAAGGAGGACGAACGATGAGGGTACATCTGCGCGCACGGCAAGGGAGGTCGCTCGCTGGGAAGATGCTGTCGCTCGTTGTGGCGCTGACTCTGATGTTAGGAGTCACTCCCGCAGCCGCACCTGCGGCGACCGATCCGCCAACCGGCGGAAAGACGGCGCCCGAAAGGCGCGACACGATCGTGAAGCTGCGCGGCGCCAAGTCACAGGCGGCGCGTGATGCCGCGGCGGCGCGCATGAAGCTACAGCAGCAGCTCACCACCCAGATCGGCGGCATCACGGCCGCGGCCGTTCCGGTACCGGTGCCCGGCGGCGTGCCGGACTACTTCGGCTCGGCCAACTGGGCGTTCAGCCCACCGCTCGCAAAGTTCATCAACAAGCTGCCGGGACTCGGTCCCGACAACAAGAACGATCTGGGTCAGTACATCCCGGTCGGGACGCCGGACACCAAGACATACCCGGGATCCGACTACTACGAGATAGAGCTCGTCCAGTATGCCGAGCAGATGCACGGCGACCTGCCTCCGACCACGTTGCGCGGCTACCGGCAGGTCAACAAGGGAACCGACGCGGATGGCAACAACACCATCGCTCCGGATCCCAAACCGCACTACCTTGGCCCGTTCATCATGGCCACCAAGGACCGCCCCGTCCGCATCAAGTTCACCAACAAGCTGCCTACGGGCACCGACGGTGACCTGTTCATCCCTGTTGACACCACCATGATGGGCGCCGGTATGGGGCCTCGCGGCATGGAGCCGACTGACTCGGCCGGCAACCCGCTGCCCATGAACTACAGCCAGAACCGCGCGACGCTCCACCTGCACGGCGGCCTTACTCCGTGGATCAGCGACGGCACGCCGCACCAGTGGATCACGCCCGCCACCGAGCGGACCGCGTACCCCGAGGGCGTCAGTGTGCGTAACGTCCCCGACATGCCCGATCCCGGCGACGGCTCGCAGACGTTCTTCTACACGAACGCCCAAAGCGCGCGGCTGATGTTCTACCACGATCACAGCTACGGCATCACCCGCCTCAACGTCTATGCGGGCGAGGCTGCTGGCTACGCGATCACCGATGACACCGAGAAGAAGCTCATCGCCGACGGGACCATCCCTTCGGACCAGATTCCGCTGATCATCCAGGACAAGACCTTCGTCGATGCAGCCACCGTGCGGCAGACCGACCCGACTTGGAACTGGGGCACGGGCGGCCTCGACGCGAACGGCTACAAGATCCCGGTCACCGGCGATCTGTGGTATCCGCACGTCTACTCGCCCGCGCAGAACCCGGCGGACCTTTCCGGCATGAACGCCTTCGGCCGCTGGCACTACGGCCCGTGGTTCTGGCCTCCCACAACAGGCATCACCCACCCGCCGATCCCGAATCCGTACTACGACCCGGTCAACGCGCCGTGGGAGAACGAGACGATCCCGGCTGCCCCCAACCCCTCCGCCCCCGGCGAGGCGTTCATGGACACACCGCTCGTCAACGGCACGGCTTTCCCGACGGTGGACGTCGATCCGAAGGCATATCGATTCCGCGTGCTCAATGCATCCGATGACCGCTTCTGGAACCTGCAGCTCTACACGGCCGACCCCTCGACCGTCTCGTCGGACAACCGTCGCGACACCGAGGTGAAGATGGTCCCGGCCTCAGCGAACCCGAGCTTCCCGGCTGACTGGCCGACCGATGGCCGTGAAGGCGGCGTGCCGGATCCGGCCACCGCCGGCCCTGAGTGGGTCCAGATCGCCAACGAAGGCGGCTTCCTGCCTGCGCCTGCGACCATCCCTCAGCAGCCGATCACGTACTTCAACGACCCGACCACGTTCAACTTCGGCAACGTCAACCTGCATAGCCTGCTCGTCGCCCCGGCCGAGCGCGCCGACGTGATCGTCGACTTCTCCAAGTACGCCGGCCAGACGCTCATCCTCTACAACGATGCGCCCGCCGCGTTCCCGGCAAGGGATCCCCGCCTCGACTACTTCACCGGGGACCCGGATCGCACCGACACTGGTGGTCACTGGGGCACGCAGGTCGGCTTCGGACCCAATACCCGCACCATCATGCAGATCAAGGTCAAGCCGCTTGCTCCGGCTCCTGCATTCGATACCACCGCGCTCGCCACCGCCTTCGAGTCGACCGACACGACTGCCGGCGTCTTCGCAGCGAGCCAGGCGCCGGTCATCGCGCCGGACAAGCGCTACGGCACCGCGTACAACAAGACGAACTTCCCGGCAGACCCGTATGCCCGCATCTTCGACTTCAAGAAGACCGTTCAGACGGTGAACGACACCACGCTCACCATCCCGTTCCAGCCCAAGGCGCTCCAGGACGAGATGGGCGAGGCATTCGATACAGACTACGGCCGCATGAGCGGCAAGCTGGGCGTCGAGTTGCCCGGCACCAACGCCGGCAATCAGAACTTCATCCTGTACGGCTACATCGATCCGTCCACCGAGAAGGTCAAGGTGGAGATGGAGCCTATGGCACCCGTCGCGGGAGACAGCACGCAAATCTGGAAGATCACCCACAACGGCGTAGACACGCACCCGATCCACTTCCACCTCTTCGACGTGCAGCTCATCAACCGGGTCGGCTGGGACAACGCAGTACGGCCGCCTGACGATAACGAGCTGGGCTGGAAAGACACCGTGCGCGTGAGCCCGCTTGAGGACACGATCGTCGCCCTGAGGCCGATCAAGCCCAAGGCACCGTTCGGCGTGCCTGAGAGCATCCGTCCGCTTGATCCGACGATGCCGCTTGGTTCGACCATGGGCTTCAATCCGATCGATCCGCTGACGGGCCAGCCGCTGTCCAACCCGACCACCAATACGGTCGTCAACTTCGGCTGGGAGTACGTGTGGCATTGCCACATCCTGAGCCACGAAGAGATGGATATGATGCGGCCGATGGTCGCGGAGATCGGAAGCTCGTTGCCGGAGAGCTCTACGCTCACCGCCATGGACACGCCTTCAGGCATCGACCTGACGTGGACAGACCCGACACCGGCTGACCTCCCCAGCACGTGGGGAAATCCCGCCAATGAGATCGGCTTCCGCATCGAGAGGGCCGTTGTCGAGAACGGCGTGCCCGGCCAGTTCGTGGAGGTCGGCACTCAGCTGGCGAACGGGACGACCTACACGGACATGGCCGTCACCGGCGGTACGACATACTCGTATCGCGTGGTCGCTTTCAACGCGGCAGGAGAGACGCTCTCCAATGAGGCACTCATCGGACCGGCGGCCACTCCTGCGCCGCTGCCCGCGACCAACTTCATCGCGACCGCGGTCTCTTCATCGCAGATCGACCTGAGCTGGACCGATTCCGCCGGTGGCTTGCGCACGGGCTACAACATCTACCGTGCGACCACCCTCGACGGGCTCGTCGGCGCGACGCCGATCGCTACCGTCACCGGAACGTCCTTCCAGGATACCGGAGTCACCGAGAACACCACGTACTACTATCTGCTGACGGCTGTCGGGCCGGGCGGTGAGTCGGCGGGAGTGAACGCGTCGGCGACCACTCCTGTCGCTCCGGTCGCCGCCCCCACCTCGTTGCTCGGCAGCACTGCGTGGGTCAGCGGGGCGCCGCGGATCACCCTCAACTGGACCGACAACGCGAACAATGAGACGGCATTCCTCATCGAGCGCGCCGGCCCGGGCGGTGCTTTCGCGCAGATAGACTCGGTCGGCGCGAACGTGACCACATACGTCGATACGGCCGTGACCTCGCTCGTGACCTACCAGTACCGCGTCCGTGCCTTCCACAACGTGGGCGCAGGAACCTACTCGGCCTATACGGGGCCGGTCTCGGTCACCGCCGCGGACGCGCCGCCGGCGGCACCGAGCGGGCTCAAGGCCGTGCTGCGCGGTACGACGAGCTTCGTGGATCTCAAGTGGACGGACAACGCCAACAACGAGACCGGCTTCGAACTGCAGCGTAGTAGGGACGGCGTGAACTGGAACACGGTAGCGACGCCGGCCGCGAACGCCACCTCGTTCACCGACTCCGTTCTCCAGCGCAAGATGACCTACTACTACCGCATCAGGGCCGTCAACGCATTCGGAGTCTCCGCCTGGAGCCCGACTGCAAGGACCAGCAAGAAGTAGCTCGACACAGCAGTGACGCTCGACCGGCGGGCGGGAGGCGCAAGCTTCCCGCCCGCTTGTTCTTTGCTGAACCCCGGTCACGGTTGACCGTCGTTCGACGTACGACTACTGTTAACGGCTCGATGAGGTGACCGTTTACAGAAGCGACAGGGGAACAATGGGATCCAGGCGATCGCGGACAAGTCAGATGGTTGCGGCTGCTTTGCTCGCGGCGCTTATCTCAGTGTCCGCATGGGTGGTGCTGCCCGTAGGCGCTGTCCCCGTGACCCTGCAAGTCTTCTTCGCCGTGCTCGCCGCGCTTCTGCTCGCACCGCGCTGGGCTGGTGCAGCCATGGGCCTCTACGTCGCGCTCGGCGCGATCGGGCTGCCGGTATTCTCCGGCGGCCGCGCGGGCCTCGCTGTGCTACTCGGTCCCACCGGCGGCTTTCTCATCGGCTTCGTCGTCGGCGCCATCGCTGGTGCCGCGGTCCGACAGTCCCTCGAGAAGCGTGTATCACAGCTGACCGCCGACGCTGTCGCTGCCGTACTGGTTCTTGTGTCCGTGTACCTCATCGGCGCAGTGCAACTCGCATTGGTTGCAGGGATGAGCGCCCAGGCCGCTCTGGCCGCCGGCGTGCTGCCGTTCATCATCCCCGACGTCGTGAAGGCCGCGGCCGCCGTCGCGGTCGCGGCGGCGATCCGCCGGTCCGCTCCTGGGTTCGCGCGGTAACTAGTCGGTCGGCAGGGCGGGCAGCCGCACCGTCAGCCGCGCTCCGCCGCTCGACGGGTTCTCGGCGGCGATGGTGCCTCCGTGAGATGCGACGATCGCGCGTACGATCGCCAGCCCCAGACCGGCGCCTCCGCTCGCTCGCGTCCGGCTGATGTCGGCGCGGTAGAAGCGGTCGAAGAGCCGAGGCAGGTCCTCTTCGGGGATGCCCGGGCCATCATCTCGCACGACGAGCACCGCCATCCCGTCAGCGCCCGAAAGCTCCACCCACACGCGCCCGCCGGTGCCCACCATCCGGCTCGCGTTGTCGACCAGGTTGGCCACGACCTGTTGCAGCCTGTCAATGTCGCCGAGAACCAGCGGGGCGGTCCCTGTTATCGAGAGCGTGACGCCACGGTCCTCGATCAGTGGCTCGAGCATGGTGGCCGCGCGGACCGACGCTTCCTTGAGGTGCACGCGCCTGAACGGCAGTTCCCCCGTCGCGCCTTCGATGCGCTGCAAGGTGAGCAGGTCGTTCGCGAGCCGGGTCAGGCGCTCGGCCTCGGTGGCGATCGTCGACAGGAAGCGTTCCTGGTCCTCGGCGCCGACGTCCCCGTCGAGCAGCGTCTCGGCGGCGCCTCTGATGGCAGTGAGCGGCGTGCGCAACTCATGACTGACGTCCGAGACGAACTGCGTCTTGCGCGCCTCCTCGTCGGAGAGCTGCGCGATGGCATTCGACATCTCGTCCGCCATGCGGTTGAACGCCTCGGCGATCATGCGTATCTCGCGAGGGCCCTCGACGCGAGCGCGGCGGCTATGGTCGCCCGCCGCGAACGACGAGGCGGCCGCCGCCAGCCGCTCGACCGGCTGCGTGAGCCGGCGAGCCACCGCCAGTGACAGCGGCCAGGCCACGAGCGCGGCGACAGCGGCGGCGGCAGCTGCGCCGCCGAGGATCTGTGGCAGCGCGTCGGCGGCCTGGAGGGAGACGCCCAGCACCACCAGCGTGGGGATACCGGCGGCCAGGGCGGCCGTCGTCACGATCATGCGGGCCATCCTGCTGCGCAGGGTCCCGCGCATGCTAGCCGACCTTGAAGCGATAGCCGTACCCGCGCACGGTCTCGACGAGATCGGGGCTCACACCGGCCGCCTCGAGCTTGTCGCGAAGACGCTTCACATGGGTGTCCACCGTCTTTGTCTCAACGAGGTACTCCCAGTCCCACGCCTCGCGCAGGAGCTGGTCGCGCGAGAGTACCTTGCCCGCATGGCGCATGAGGCACGCGAGAAGCTCGAATTCGCGCGGCGTTAGGTCGATCTCTCTGTCACCCGACGTTGCGACATGCGCGCCTTCGTCGAGAACGACCCCGGAGACCTCGAGGCGCTCTCCTGCGACGCTTGCCTCGCGCGAGCCCGGCTGGGCGCGCCGCAGCAGTGCCTTCACGCGCGCGGTCAGCTCGCGCACGCCGAACGGCTTGGCGAGGTAGTCGTCGCCGCCGATCTCGAGCCCCACGACCTTGTCGAGCTCGGTGTCACGTGCCGAGAGGAAGAGCACGGGCACGCTCGAGATGGCGCGCAGCCTGCGGCACACCTCGTAGCCGTCCATGCCCGGCAGCATGACGTCGAGCACGACCAGGTCGAAGTCCTTGGTCCGCGCCAGTTCGAGGGCCTGGTCACCGTCGACGGCGACGTCGACCTCCCAGCCCTCCTTGCGCAGGTTGTAACTCACGAACTCCGTGATGGACGGCTCGTCGTCGACGACGAGGATGTGGGCCTGGGTCTCGCTCACGTGCGTCTCCTTCGAAAGGGGCATCGCGGCAGCTGGGAAGGGGAGCCGGCGAGCGCGGTTGCGAGGCGGCTCCCTCGCGGGGATGATAGCACCGGCAAGGGTCCGAACCGGTGCGGGCGTCACCGTGCCGTCATATGCACCGAACGATGCGGGAGGGGACAGGCGTGCTGCTCGCCGTCGACGTCGGCAACACCCAGAGCGTGATCGGCCTGTTCGAGGGCGCTGCCCTCAAGGGGCACTGGCGCATATCCACCAACGCCTCGCTGACCGCCGATGAGCTGCGCGTCAAAGTCGCCGGACTCCTCCGGCTCGACGGCCTGTCGTGGGACGACGTCTCGGAGGTCATCCTTGCCTCCGTGGTTCCTCGGCTGACTTCTGCATGGGAAGACGTCGTCGCTCGGGCTTCGGAGGCCAACCTGATGGTGATCGGCCCCGGGCTCAAGACGGGTATGCCGATCCGCTACGACAACCCCCACGAAGTGGGCGCGGACCGTATCGTGAACGGCGTGGCCGCGTACGCGCGTTACGGACGTTCGGTCATCATCGTGGATTTCGGTACAGCGACCACGCTCGACGTCATCTCCGAGGACGGCGCCTACCTCGGCGGCGCGATCGCACCGGGCGTCGAGACGAGCGCCGAGGCGCTGTTCTCGAAGGCGGCACGCCTGTCGAAGGTCGACCTTGAGGCGCCGCCGAAGACGATCGGCACCAACACGCGAGCAAGCGTTCAGGCCGGGCTGGTCCTCGGCGAGGCGGCCATGATCGACGGGCTCGTGCGACGTATGTGGGACGAGCTCGGCGGCGAGACGGCCGTGATCGCCACCGGCGGCCTCGCCGAGCAGATGGCGCCTTTGTGCGAGACCGTCGAGGATGTGGACGCGGATCTCACCCTGGTCGGCCTGCGGATCATCCGGGACCTCAACGCCTGACGCCAAGTCCGTTTGTGTCGACGCTTCGGTGAACGGTGGCCGCGCGTGTGGCGGACTGCGGGGCCTGTGGCGGAAATCACAGTACAAATCTGGCCGTGTGATGGCCCGCACATGAACGAGTGAGCCACGACGCGACATTCCTCCCGAGGGACTGCGACCGCAGGACCACTACGGGAGGGAGCTCATCATGGATCCTGGCTCGGTACGAAGATTCGCGTGCACGCTGGTCATCGCAGTACTGCTCGGCCTCTTCATTCCGCAATCATTCGCACGGGCGGAGGTCACCTCCGCAGGTAACGGTACTGATGGCATCGTACGAGTGACAGCCCAGACCGTGTACGTCGACGGCCTCGGCAAGCGCTGGATCGATGGAGTCGTTGAGAACATCTCCGTATCCACGCTGGCTGACGTCAAAGTCCCCGTCATTCTCATGGATGGTACCGTCGAGGTATCGCGGTACTACGTGGACGTCGATGTCCACACGCTGGCGGCTGGCGCGAAAGCGACGTTCCACAGCGAGTTGCCGGGCGACTCAGCGAACTACCAGCCGCTGGCTCTCTACGGCGGCGGCTGGACCACGAACACCCAGCCACTCGAGCTCGAGGTGGTGAGCGTGACCCCCGCAGGCGCCGCTTACAGCGCAGGCGCGGTCACGACCCAGACCGAGGCCTCGTGCGATCACGTCTGCCACGAGGAGCCCCAGGGGCCGACCTTCGAGCCACGCACGTACACGGTGGTCCTCCGCAACAACGCGAGCGTTCC
The DNA here is from genome assembly GCA_964607705.1 of uncultured Eubacteriales bacterium. Lineage (GTDB taxonomy): Bacteria > Actinomycetota > Coriobacteriia > Anaerosomatales > PHET01 > CAZSLI01. The sequence goes on along the minus strand of CAZSLI010000003.1, from coordinate 37,936 downwards.
CGTGAGCGATATCGTCATCGGCGGGTCAGAGACACAGGGGGCTACGCTCGAGAGCGGTACGCTGCTCGACACGTTGAGCGGCCGCGGCGACCAGAAGGTGCTGGCGCCGGGCGAGACGCTCACGCTCGAGGTCAGGGGCGAGGCTGCCGAGGACGCCGACGCCGCCACCTCGATCGCTACCGAGCTCCGAGCTCAGGCACTCGAAGCGCCATCCATGCTGCTCAGATTCTCGACGCTGTCTCCGAACTACGGGTCGAGCGTGCAGTTCTCCATGAGGCTCACGGACTCGAAAGGCCTGCCGGTACTCGGCGAACGCACGTTGAAGCTCTACTCGTCGACGGATGGCGAAAACTGGAAGTACACGCCCTACGCAACCGTGAATGGCGTCATGTACGGCACCGTCAAGCCCCTGCAGCGCGTCTACTACAAGGCGGTCTTCTGGAGCGACGGAACCTATGCTTCGGCCTTCAGCCCCATAACCGTGGTTCAGCCGACGACCGAGGTCACGACACCCAAGATCGTGCCGACTTCCATAGGCCGTGGCCGTCCGTTCCGGGCATCGGGGTTCATCCTGCCCGACCATGCGGCAGGCATGCGGCAAGTCAAGCTGCTCTGCTACCACCGCGAAGGCGGCGCATGGGTGCTGCGCAGGACCGTGTACACGACGACCGGTGCCTACCCCGGTCCGCGGGCCACCTACGCAGCCACCGTGTCGCTTCCCAAGGCGGGGCGTTGGGCGATCCGCAGTTACCATCCGGCCGACTCGCGCACCCGTGCGGACGTGTCGTCGTCCGACTACATTACCGTGCGCTAGGCGCTAGCGGATCCGCCCCGGCAGTCTCAGGCCATGCGGGCTGAGGCTGCCGGGGCCTCTCTGCGTATAATCCTGTGTGCACAATCCTGTACACAGGAGCAGAGGGGGACTTCCAGGTGCGCATGTACCGGATCGGCGAGAAGGTGGTCAGCCGAGCCAAGCTGCTCGATGCCATCGATGCGATCCTCGAGGACCGCGAAGCCGGGGCCACCCAGGAGGAGGCTGCTCGCCACGCTGAGGTCCAGCGCTCGTTCGTCTCCTTCCTCGAAACCCTCGGAGAGGTTCGCCGAGGACCCCGTGTGGCACTCGTTGCCTTCCCGGTTGCGAACTGCGCCGAGGTCCAGGAGCTGGCCAGCCGGCACGCACTCGACTTCGTGCTCGTCGTGAGTCAGGCGGAGCGCGAGAGCATCGAGTCGGGGGACGCTACCCAGGTCTTCAACCAGTTGCTGGAGACCTTGGCTGCGCTGCGCGATTTCGACACCGTGGTGCTCGTGGCCAGTGACTGGCGCGTGAAGACCATCGAGAAGATCCTCGGCACCGAGGTGGTGGGCATGCAGCTTGGGCACTCGCCGTTGCGAGAGGACAAGCAGGTCGACCTCGTCGAGCTGGACGCCTTGCTCACTTCGGTCCTTTCATCACCGAAGACTGCCCATGGACGTAGTGGCCGAGTCGGGCAGGCGCTCAAAGACGCCGCCGATCTCGCGGGGAGGTGGACCCAATCAAGGAAATCGTCAGCGTAAGCATCGGGTCGTCGCAGAGAGACCACAGCGTCGAAGTCGAGTTGTTCGGCCAGCCGTTCCGCATCCGGCGTGAAGGCACTGACGGCGACATGGACAAGGCCGCAGCTCGCCTCCGAGAACTCGACGGAAAGGTCGACGCCTTCGGGCTCGGCGGCATCGACCTGTTCCTGCGCGCCGCCGACAGGGACTACTACTTCCGCGACGCTAAGCGCTTTCGTGCCGCGGTGGCCAAGACGCCGATCGTCGACGGCAGTGGGCTTAAAGGCGCGGTCGAAGGCGACGTCGTGCGCTACATGGCCGAGGACCTCGGGCTGGATCTCTCCGGCAAGAAGGTGCTCATCCCCTCGGCGGTCGACCGCTGGGGTATGGCTATGGGATTCGCCGACGCGGGTTGCGAGATGACCTACGCCGACTTGCTGTACGCGCTCGGCATCGACGTCATGATCCGCAACAAGTCCACGCTCGTCAGGGTGATCCACCTGATCGCGCCCATCGCAGCTCAGCTTCCGTTCGCCTGGCTCTACGATTTCGACGCCGACCAGACCACCGAGGTCGACCCGGTCAAGCACGCAGACCTGTACCTCGACGCGGACATCATCGCGGGCGACTTCAAGTACGTGCGCCAGTGGATGCCGGAGGACATGTCCGGCAAGTGGGTCGTGACGAACACGACCACCGCTGCGGACGTCGAGTTCCTCAGGGACCGGGGTGTCGATCTGCTGGTCACGAGCACGCCGCGGCTTGAGGGCCGCAGCTTCGGTACGAACGTGATCGAGGCCACGATGGTGGCCTTGGACGGCGCATCTTCGGCCCTGTCGCCCCAACGCTACCTCGACCTGCTGAGGCAGACCGGGTTCACGCCGGACGTGCAGTGGCTACAGGGTGGATCTGCCGCGGCCGACAACGCCGCTCGTCCAGCGTGATTCCAGCCGGTTCCTCGGCATAGGGGTTGCTCATAGACCGCATAGAATGCCTCGCAGGACGGTGCGGTCTTCGCATTGTCCGCACATGCCTGCCGGTGCTAATATCCGTGTGTTCAGGCAAGCGGTTGGAAGAGCGGTGTGAGCGCGCCCGCGCATACGTGCGTGCGGTCCTCCCTCTCCCAGTGCAGCGGCCCCAAGGCCGCGTGATAAGGAGTGGTCGTTAGTGAACAAGCGGGCCCGCACGCGCCTCATAGGTGTGACCGCCATCATCCTGATCGTGATCGCGGCGATCTTCATGGCCGGCGGCAACAAGACGGCGGCCTACTACAAGTCGGTGAAGGAAGTGGCCACCGACCAGGACCTCGTCGGCCAGCGCGTCAAGGTCGGCGGCGCAGTGGTGGACGGCTCTTGGGACAAGAAGTCCAACCCCATGACCTTCGTCATCCGTGACGAGAAGGACACCGAGTCCAAGGGTGACACCGTCAAGGTCGTCTACAAGGGTTCGGTCCCCTCAACGTTCGGTGATGGCGTCGTGGCCATCGTCACCGGAGACCTCGACAAGGGGGGCACGGTCCAGGCCGACGAGATGATCACCAAGTGCCCGTCCAAGTACCAGTCGGCTGCGGGCGCGATGCCGGTCAGCCAGATCCAGGACGGACAGGCTCTCGAGAAGGTCTCCGTCACCGGATTCGTGAAGCCGGGCACCATCGTCGCGCCGGGTAGTGCCGAGCGCTTCGTGATGGCGGCCAACAAGGACGGCTCGGGCAAGACCGTCGCCGTGAGCTGGGACGGCGCACTGCCGAGCGGCATGACCGACGGCAGCGAACTGGTCGTGACCGGCGAGCTGAACGCCGACGGAACCTTCACTGCGACCGCCGTATCGATTGCAACCAAGTAATCCGATGAACACCAGACGCCCCGTGCCCCGCACGGGGCGTTTTGTTGACAGGCAATCAGGACAGGAGATCGCATGATCGTAGGACAGATATTCCTCGGCGTGGGATTCGTGGCGGGCATCATCGCCATCGGGGCCCTGCTATGGGGCCGCAGTCTCGGCGAGGTCGAGGGCGAGTCGGTCACCAACGCCGGCTACTTGGCGACGTTCGCCGCCTTTGGTTCCTATACCGTGGCGATCACGACGCTCCTGGTGGCGTTCTTCCGCAACGACTTCCGCTTCCAGTACGTTGCGGAGAACCACCCGACCGACGTGTCCAGCCTTGCGTGGCTCTACAAGATCTCAGGCTTGTGGGCCGGCCGTGAGGGCTCGCTGCTGTTCTGGGCGTGGTTGCTGGCGTGCTTCGCCGCATGGGTCGCGTGGAAGCGCATGGACAAGACCGACGACCTCTCGAACATGGGTCTGATGGTCACGAACGTCGTGCTCGCCTTCTTCGGCGCGGCGATGATGTTCTCGAAGCCGAACGCCCCGTTCAAGGCCAGCCCCGCCGAGTGGCTGGGGCCCAACGGGGAGCTGCTCACGACGACCGCCATGAACCCGCTCTTGCAGCACTGGGCGATGATCCTGCATCCGCCCACGTTGTTCGTTGGCTATGCGGGTATGACCATCGCGTTCGCCTTCGCGATGGCGTCGCTCATCGTCAACGACCCCTCGAAGAAGTGGGTCGAGATCGTCGACCGCATCACCGTCTTCTCCTGGTTGTTCCTCGGCGCCGGTATCGGGCTCGGCTCGATCTGGGCCTACGTCGTACTCGGCTGGGGTGGCTACTGGGCGTGGGACCCGGTCGAAAACGCGTCGCTGCTTCCGTGGCTGACGGGCGTCGCCCTGATCCACAGCTTCACCGTGTATCGCCGTCGCGACGGCTTCAAGCGCTGGGCCATCTGGAACGCGAGCATCTCCTTCTCGCTCGTCGTCCTCGGCACGTTCATCACCCGATCGGGCATCGTCCAGTCGGTCCACGCGTTCCAGGAGGACCCGGTCAGCAAGTGGCTGTTCGGCTTCATGATCGTCGCACCGATCGTCATTACCGCCGTGGGGCTGTGGCTTCGCGGCAGTTCGTACGACGGCAACGATGACTTCGAATCGCTTACCAGCAAGGAAGCCGCGTACTACTTCAACAACCTGCTCATGATCGTCGCGGCGCTGCTTGTCGCCTACATGACGGTCAGCTCGGCGCTGCCGAGTTGGATGCCCTTCGGTGGGCAGTCGATCGGCATCACCACCTACAACCTGCTCGCTCGGCCCATCGGCATCCTGTACGCGTTCATCCTGGCCGTCTGCCCGATCCTCGCGTGGCGAGCGACCGACAAGGCGACCTTCTGGAAGCGCGTGAAGTGGCCGCTCGCAGCAGCCGGCGTCTTCGTGGCCCTGCTCGCAGCCGAGTGGTATTTCAACCTCAAGCCGATCTACGACTTCATGGTCAAGCAGGGTGGCAAGGGTGCCGAGGACTACCTCGCCTTCGGTCCCAGCTTCATCTACCACGGACTTGCTCTCCTGGCCTTCGTCGCCGCCTCGCTCATCGTGACGACGGCCGTCTGGCTGTTCGTCGACGGCGCGCGTAAGCGCTCGTCGGCCCGTGGTGACGGCTTCTGGGCGTCGCTGTGGAGCATCCTGTCCAAGGCGCGTACCCAGTCGGGCGGCTACCTCACCCACATCGGTATCGGCATCATCCTCATCGGCCTGGTCGGCTCCGCGATGTACGTGCGCGACGTGAAGACCCTGGTGCCGGACAAGCAGGGCAGCTCGTTCAAGGTCGCCGAGTACACGTTCACGTACCAGGGCCTGCAGGACAAGCCGCTCCCCAACGGCGACACTGACGCCGTCGCCACGTTCTCGGTGACGAAGAACGGCAAGCCGATCGGCACCGTTCAGCCGGGCCGCACCGCGTTCGCACGTCAGCAGCAGACCCGCCTGAACGCCGCCGTACTGTCCGAGCCGCTCCGCGACGTGTTCGTGGTGTGGGAGGGCAACCAAGGTGAGGGTGACAACGCGTCGCTGTCGATGAACGTGAAGATCAACCCGCTCATCTGGTTCTCCTGGGTCGGCTTCATCCTGGTTCTGCTGGGCGGCGGCATCGCCGCGTGGCCGAAGCGGACGCCGGAGCCCGTAGTGGTTCCGAGCGGCAAGACTGCCGGCTCCAAGCGCGCGAAAGCTGCGGCGCGCTAGGTGGCGGATTCCACCACAATGACTCTTGCGCTGGAGGTCCGGGACTTGTCCCGGACCTTCGGTGCGCGCAAGGCCCTGGATAAGGTGAGCTTCGAAGTCCCGACAGGGTCGTTCCTTTCGATCTTCGGACCGAACGGCGCCGGCAAGACCACGATGCTCAAGATCCTGTCGACGCTGACCAACCCGTCGAGCGGATCTGCGAAGGTGCTCGGGCTCGACGTGGTCGAAGACGCGGTCGCGCTCAGGGAACGGATCGGGTTCATCAGTCACAACCCGCTCCTCTACCCGGACCTCTCGGCAGAAGAGAACCTCGAGTTCTTCGCGGAGATCTACTGCCTCGAGAACCCTAAGGAGCGCATCCGCGAGCTCCTCACCGCGGTCGAGCTCGACCACCGTCGCCTCGACCTCGTCAGCGGGTTCTCGCGCGGTATGCTCCAGCGGCTGTCGATCGCTCGCGCGCTTCTGCACAAGCCCGAGGTCATCTTCCTCGACGAGCCCTACTCGGGGCTCGATCCGCACGCGATGGACATCCTCGACTCGCTGATCGCGCAGGTGCGCGGCGAGCATACCTTCGTCATGGTCAGCCATGACCTCCAGAAGGGCCTCGAGCTGTGCAGTCATGCGCTCATCCTGGCCAAGGGCAAGGTCGTGCTCTTCGACGAGAGCGGGAACATCGACGAGGCGGAGTTCTCGGCGACGTACCGGGCGACCGTCGGCATGGGGGTGAGCTAGATGGCCGATAAGGCCGCTGCCGCCACCGGCACGCACATCTCGTCCTGGAGGCAGTTCAAGGCGATCCTGCGCAAGGACATCGTCATGGAGCTGCGCACCAAGGAGATGCTCACGTCGATGGGCCTGTACGCATTTCTCGTGCTGCTCATCTACTACTTGGCACTGTCGCAGGCCGGCAGCTCGTTCAAGGTCGGCTACATCGGCGCCGGTCTCCTGTGGCTCGCCATCGTCTTCACGTCGCTCCTCGGGCTCAATCGCTCGCTAGTTCACGAGAAGGACCAGGGGTGTCTCGACGCGCTGCTGCTGTCGCCGATCGACCGCCCGGTCATATTCTTCGGCAAGGCGGTGGGCAACCTCATCTTCCTGCTGCTGGTCGAGGTGCTCGTCGTGCCGCTGTTCTACTTCCTGTTCCTGCTCAACGTCGACCTCGCGGGCCCGATATGGATGCTCGCGCTCGCACTGCTGGTCGGCTCGATCGGGATCGCAGGAATGGGCACGATGCTTGCGACTATGTCGGTGAACACCAAGGGCAAGGACTTCATCCTCGCGGTGCTGTTCGTGCCGATCATGTTCCCGCTGCTCTACGCTGTCATCGCGGCCGGTACGGCGGTCATCATGGGCGACTTGGTGTTCGCAAGTGGCTGGACCCAGGTGTACTGGCAGTCGTTGGGCCTCGCCGCGGGATACGATGCGATAATGCTCCTGGCGGCCTTCGGGCTCTACGAGTTCATAATCGGCGCATAGCCGCCGTTCGATGGGAGGCACATCGTTGGATACGACCCAGAGCGCTGAAGGCAAGACCGTGGCCGAGAAGCCGCGCACCTTCATCGGCCTGACCAGGAACGGGTGGATGTACCTGCTCCTCGGCCTCGGCGCGGCGCTGACGGTGACGGACTTCGTGCTCGCATTCTTCTTCGCGCCGCTCGTCGTGGGCGCGGGGGTGGGAGGTACTGCGATCATCAACGGCGTGGCCGTCAGCCAGCAGTTGCTGTTCAGCCAGAAGATCTTCTACTTCCACGTGCCCGTGGCTATCTCGAGCTTCCTGATCTTCTTCTTCACCGCGTACTACGGCATCCGTTTCCTGATGACCAAGGACAAGAAGTACGACACGAAGGCCAAGATCGCCACCGAGGTCACCCTACTCTTCGTCATCCTGACATTGATCACCGGTGACCTGTGGACGCGCTTCGAGTGGGGCGCCTGGTGGGTGTGGGAGCCGCGGCTCACCACCTACTTCATCATGACGCTGCTCGTCATCGCGTACTTCGTGCTTCGCAACTCGATCGAAGACGAGGAGCGCCGCGCCACCTACGCCGCAGTCTTCGGCATCATCGCCTTCCTCGACGCGCCGATCTCTTTCGCGATCACGCGCCTCATCCCGAACTCCGTGCACCCGGTCGTCCTGCGCAGTGGCGGCGGGCTCACCCCCGTGCAGCTCTCAGCGTTCCTCATCGGCCTCTTCGGCATGCTGATGATCGCCTGGGTGGTCTTCCAGTTCCGCGAGCGCGAGGCGTTCGCCGAAGAGAAGCTCGACGCGATCAAAGCCGCCCTCGAGGGCTAATCCCGAAAGGAAATGACGATGGATCCCATTCTCACCGAGATCTACCGCACCGTCCTCGGAGCTGCTCCGTATGTGCTCGCGGCGTACGTGCTCCTGTGGCTCGGGCTGATCGTGTACATCGCCCTCGGCATCCGCCGAGTGAGCGCTCTGGAGAAGCAGCTTCAGGTGCTCGAGGACTCCGTCGCCCGCCGGGCGAACGGCTAGTACCGCCGGCCGAGGGGCCTCGGCTCCTCTCGGGTCGAAGACCCGTATACTGGTAGCGCTCGCCGCGCGGGCGCTATCGACTCGGAAAGGCTGTAGGCGACGTGGAGCAGGCTGCACTCGTACTCTTCTGGTTCTCGCTCGCGCTCTATGTCGGCGCGACGGTTCTCTACGCCTACCAGTTCATCCTCAAGCGCCCTAGCGTGGGCTGGTGGGCCCGGTTCCTGACCGGTGCCGGCTTCATCTGCCAGACCGCATCGATCGGCGCCAACTCGATCGCGACCCACGGCACGCTCTTCACCGGCGAGAACCAGCTCGTTCTCGCCGCCTGGGCCGTCGTGCTGCTGTACTTCGTGATGGAGCACCTGCTGCGGATCCGCGTCTACGGGGCGTTCCTCATCCCGGTGGCCGTCGTGCTGATGATCGCGGCTATGCTCGTAGGTGGCCCTACCGCTGGCTACAGCCTCAACGACGAGCAGCTTCGGCTCATCTCCGGTTACGGCGTGGCCTTCCACGTGGCGCTCATCATCTTCGCGAACGCAGGCTTCCTGTTCGCCGCGGTCTCCTCGGCGCTGTACCTGTACCAGAGTGCGCAGCTGAAGCACCACAAGAGCAGCAAGGTCTCGCGCCGCCTGCCGTCACTTGCCACGCTGCAGAACGTCTCGGTCCGCGCGGTCTCGCTCGCATTCCCCGTCTACACTGCGGGGCTCACGCTGGGCATCGTTCGTGCGATCCAGACCGACGTCGGTGGCTGGTGGCAGGACCCGCGGGTCATGATGTCGGGCGTGGTCTGGTTCACGTACGGCCTCTACCTGGTACTCGTCTACCGCCATCAGGTCTCGACCCGGGTCTCGGCCTGGGTCGCGGTGGTCGGGCTCATCTTCGTCGTCGCGCTTTCGATCATCGCCCGCAGCCTGCCGGTCGGTTTCCACGTCTTCGGCCTTTCCTGACGTGGTGGCGAGCAAGCGCTACTTCCCGGTCTTCCTCGACTTGGAGGCGCGCCCCGTTGTGATCGTCGGCGAGGGTCCCGCTGCCGAGAAGCGAGCGCGTCAACTGGCTCGCTACGGCGCCGACATCGTCGTGATCACCCCCGCACCCAGCGAGTCGCTGCTTGAGGGTCAGCAGGAGGGCGCGCTCGTCATCGAACAGCGCTCCTACGTGCGAGGCGACCTCAACGGCGCATTCCTCGCGCTGTGCGTGACCGAGGACGACGAGATCCGACGGGCCGTGCATGCGGAGGCCGAGTCACTCGGCTGCCTGATCAACGTGGCCGACGTCCCTGAACTGTGCAACTTCATCATGCCGAGCGTGCTTCGGCGTGGGTCCCTCGAGATCGCCATCTCGACGGGCGGGCTGGCCCCAGAGGCCGCGAAAGCCCTGCGCCGGCAACTCGATGCCGACCTCGGTGACGAGTGGGCCGCCTGGATACAGCTGCTCTCGGAGGTTCGGGCGCTCGCGGCCGGACGCTACGAGGACGCCGCTGATATGGCGCGCGCGATGGATGCCGCTTCCCAGCCGTCCGTACGCGAGCGCCTCGCGGCCGGAGAGCAGGTGACTGCCCAGCAGCTGTTGGACGAGGCCGAGCAGTCATGCGTGACGGAAGACGATACGACTACGGAGGGGGAGCCCGGGTGAAGCCATCGCAGGTTGCGATCGCGGATTCGTTTGTCGTGGTGACCGGCGGCAGCAGCGGCATCGGGCTCGCGGCCGCGAAGTCGTTCGCCCGCGAGGGTGCCTCGGTAGCGATCGTGGCTCGCGACCAGGCCAAGCTCGACGCGGCCGCCGAGGAGCTGCGCGGCCTCATCGGCAACGGAGGCCACTTTGTGGCCGCCTACTCGGCAGACCTGTCCGATGCGGCGGCGACCGACGCGGCCTTCGAGCAGCTGTTCGCCGAGCACGGGGTACCGGATGTACTCGTGAACTCCGCCGGCGTCATCTACCCCGGCGAGTTCGTGACGATGCCGCGTGAGCATTTCGACGTGAACATGTCATGCGGCTTCTGGAGCGTCGTGAACCCGTGTCGCGCGGTGGCAGGCAAGATGACGGAGCGAGGCAGCGGTCACATCATCAACGTCTCCTCGGTCGCAGGCTACCTGGGAATCTACGGCTACACCGGCTACTCGGCGGCGAAGTATGCGGTCGTGGGCTTCTCGGAGGCGCTGCGTTTCGAGATGCGACCCGCCGGTGTCGTGGTGTCGTGCGTCTGCCCGCCCGACACCGACACGCCCGCGCTCGCGTTCGAACACACGCTGCGCCCGCGCGAGACCGACGTCATCGCCGGCAACATCAAACCCGTACCTGCCGAAAAGGTCGCCGAAGCGGTCGTCAAAGCGGTCGGGACGGACAAGTTCATGGTCATCCCCGACGCCCTCTCGGCGTTCTACTTCCGGCTCAAGGGCGTCGCCCCCGAGATCTTCTACGCCATCGTCGACGGCGATGTGAGTAAGGCGCGCAAGGAGCATCAGTGATTCGGCGGACGTTCATGCTCGTCGGCAGGGGGTTTGCTCCCGTCTGTTAAGGGTTCTCAAGTGGCGCACCTGCTGCGCCGATGGTAGAATCCGAGCGTTCAGGCAACGTGCAGTGGTGCGCAATAGCTGTATGACATCGCCCTCGCCGGGCCTGCTTGCCTGAACAACAACGCACCGCACCGGCGAGGGCGCATCTGTGTCCGAACGCCGAGGACCCGGCCAGGGTCCGAAGCGAGTAAATAGACCTGGTGAGGCGATACCGGCCGCATGCATCTGACGCTTGTCGGACTGAGCCACAAGACCGCTCCGGTTGAGATTCGTGAGAAGCTCACCTTCCCGGCTCCTCGCCAGGAGGAGGCGCTCGCGCTTCTCACCTCGTCCGACGCTGTCGCAGAGGCCGTCATCGTGTCGACCTGCAACCGCACCGAGATCTACGCGGTCACCGCTGCGGGGTACGACGGCCAGGCGGCCATCATCGATTTCATGGCCGACTACCATGACCTCGACCGGCACGAGCTGGTCCGCTACCTCTACCTCTCCGAGGGCGAGGCCGTGGTCAGGCACCTCTTCCGGGTCGTCGCGTCGCTCGACTCCATGGTGCTCGGCGAGGCTCAGATCCTCGGCCAGGTGAAGGAGGCGTACGAGCACTCCTTCATCAACGGCGCGTCGGGCCGCATCTTCAACAAGCTGTTCCGCCAGAGCTTCGAGGTGGGCAAGCGCGTCCGCACCGAGACCGAGATCGGCGAGAACGCGGTGTCGATCAGCTATGCCGCCATCGAGCTCGCGAAGAAGGTCTTCGACACGCTCGAGGGCCGCTGCGTCATGATCCTGGGCGCCGGCAAGATGAGCGAGCTCACTGCCAAGCACCTCGTCGCCAACGGCGTCAAGCGGGTACTCGTCGCCAACCGCACCTACGAGCGCGCCGAGGAACTCGCCGAGAAGTTCGACGGCGAGGCCATCCGCTACGACGACATGTTCGACCGCATGCGTGAGGCGGACATCGTGATCTCGTCGACGGCCGCCACGCACTATGTGATCACCAAGGACCGGGTCGCGAAGGCGTCCAAGCAGCGGCGCGACCCGCTCTTCCTCATCGACATCGCGGTGCCTCGCGACATCGACCCGGCATGCGGCAGCGTGTCCGACGTCTTCCTCTACGACATCGATGATCTCAATGGCGTCGTCTCATCGAACCTCGAGGAGCGCATGGCCGAGGCCAAGCGCGCCGAGGTCATCATCGAAGAAGAGATGAACGAGTTCGAGCACTGGCTCGAGTCACTCGAGGTCGTGCCCACGGTTGCCGCCATAAGGGCAAAGGCCGAGGCGGTCAGGATCGAGGAGCTCGAGAAGGCCCTCAAGCGCCTCAACGGACTCTCCGAGAAGGACGTCAAGACGATCGAGGCACTCACCTCGGCGATCACCAACAAGATGCTGCACGGACCGACCGCGCGGCTCAAGCAGGCGGCCGGCGAGAAGGACGGCTACGCCTACGTCGAGACGGCGCGCTTCCTCTACGGTCTCGACAGCAACCCGGAAGGCAAGAACCCGCACGTGGGTCTCATAAGGAGCATCCTCGGCCGCGGCGAGAAGAAATCCGAGGCCGCAAAGGCCAATGAGATGGGAGATTCGATTGGCTGCTAGCCGCGAGAAGCTCATTATCGGCACCCGGGGCAGCAAGCTCGCCCTCTGGCAGTCCGAGTACATCAAGGGGCTCGTCGAAGAGATCACCGGGCTTCCGGTCGAGCTCAAGATCATCAAGACCACCGGGGACAAGATCCTCGACGTGCCGCTGGCCAAGGTCGGCGGCAAGGGACTGTTCACCAAGGAGCTCGAGGTGGAGCTCGCCGCGGGAACCGTCGATCTGTGCGTGCACTCGATGAAGGACGTCCCGACAGAGCTGCCCGAGGGCCTGGCCATGTGTGCCATGCCCAAGCGCGTGGATCCGCGCGACGTCATCGTTTCCGGGGCCGGCTACGACCTCGTGACCCTGCCGCAGGGCGGCAAGCTCGGTACCTCAAGCCTGCGTCGCCGCTCCCAGGTGGTCGCGATGCGCCCCGATCTCGAGATCGTGGACGTGCGCGGCAACCTCGACACGCGCATGAACAAGGCCGAGAACGGCGAGCTTGACGCCGTCATCCTCGCTGCAGCCGGCATTCAGCGGCTCGGCTGGGGCGACCGCATCAGCAGCTTCATCCCCACCGAGCAGATGGTGTCGGCCGTCGGCCAGGGCGCCATCGGTGTGGAGATCCGTGAGGACGACGAGTTCATGGCGGATGTCTGCGCGAAGATCTCGGACGCCGAGACGATGTGTTGCGTGACGGCCGAGCGTGTGGTCATGCGGCGTCTCGAGGGCGGCTGCCAGGTTCCCATCGGCGCGTATGCGCGTCTTGAGGACGGCGTGCTGGTCATGGACGCGATCGTGGGCTCGGTGGACGGCACCAACATCGTGCGCCATCATCTCGAAGGCGATCCTTCGGACCCCGTCGCGCTGGGCGAGGCTATGGTCGCCGCCCTGCTCGAGAGTGGCGCCGGCGCGATCCTTGAGGCGATCAGAAACGCCGACGACGTCGACGACCTGCTCAAGACTTAGAATGGGTGGCGTGGATAGCGCTCCCGACATCAGTGACGACTTCGACAGAGCGCCCCTCGCCGGGCGCTCTGTTCTCGTCACCCGCACCCGTGCCCAGGCGCCGGCGCTCGTCGAGCCGCTCGAAGCGCTGGGCGCCGAGGTGCTGTGCATGCCCGTCATCGAGGTGGTCGACCCCGAGGATCTAGCGGCTGTCGACGCCTACCTGAGCAACCTCGCCTCCTACGACTGGATCGTGGTCACGTCCACGAACGGTGTCGACCGGTTGCTCGGCAGACTCGAGTCGATCGGGCGCGGGACCGATGCGCTTGCAGGCGCGAAGATCGCCGCCGTCGGAGGCGCCACCGCTGCTGCCCTGCGCCGCCGAGGACTCGAGCCCGACTTCGTGCCCGAGGACTACCGTGCCGAGGGGCTCGTCGAAGGCTTCCGCGAGATGGGCGTCGGCGCGGGCACTAGGGTGCTCATCGCCCGGGCGCTCGAGGCGCGTGAGGTTCTGCCGGAGGCGCTGCGGGCCATGGGCGTTCATGCCGACGTTGCCATCACGTATCGCGTGGTGCCGGTGCCGCCCGACCCCGCGATCGTCGCGCGGCTGCGCGAAGGGTGCATCGACGTCGCGGCTTTCGCGAGTGGGGGGACCTTCGAAAACTTCCTCGGCGCCATCGAGGCCGCCGGGCTCAGCGCGTCGGAGGTCCTCGGCAGGCTCGCGATCGCGAGCATCGGACCGGTGACGACGGCTGCCGTCCGCAGGGCCGGTTTCGGTGTCGCGGTGGAAGCCGAGGAGTCGACCATGCCCGCGCTCGTCGGCGCCATCGCACGGTATCTTGAGGCGAGCGGCCGATGACCGAGTCGAGCCGGATGGACCTGCACCGGGGAAAGCGCCGGACGAGCAGGGTTCTCGGTGTGGTGCTGGGTGTGCTCGTGATCGCTGTCTTGCTCGGAGGTGGCTTCGCCGCGTGGCGCTGGCGCACCGAGGCCTCGCGTGCGCCGATCGAGCGGCTCGTCGTGGTAGGGGAGTCGGAGCTCGAGGACAAGACCACGGTCGCCGGTCTTGTCGTCGTCATGGAGCGCGACGACCGAGGCCGGATGCGCTTAGTGCCGGCCGACACCGCCGAACCGGTCGCTATCCCGGGTACGTCGTACGACAGGCTGCGCGATGCGCTTCCCATGGGTGGCCCGGATCAGCTGGTGCCGCTCGTCGCCGACGGCGAGGCCGGCACCGCCTGGCTGGTCCTGCCGGAGAGCCGGTGGGCTGAGCTCCTGAGCGGCGAGCACGCGGCGGCCGTCTCTGTCCCCGGCACCACCACGGTGTTCACGGGCAGCAAGCTCTACCGGTTCAGGTCCGGAGCCGATGCGGTCGAGGGCATGCGGGCAGCGGCGCTCGTTCGCGGCTCGGAGCTGTTCGGCGACAAGACGCATGGGGCAGGCGTGCGGCTTGCGCTCGGTAACGCGCTTGGCCGCGCAGTGGCGGCCCAGCCGGACGTGGTGGGCAATCTCGTGGCGAGTGGTGATGCGGAGACCTCGGCGGACGTGGCTCGACTAAGGGCATTTCTGGACGCGCCCTAGTGACGTCCGTCACACGGGTCGCTTGACCCCGTGTGACCGCGACCTTGTATGATGTCCGCGGCGTGCCACACGTAGCACAATTCGCAGCAGGCGGCCCCCTAGGAGCATCTGATGATCACCGCAGTTCCTCGCCTCCGAGCGCGCTGGCTGGCGCTCGGCCTCATTGCGTGTGCCCTCGTAGGCGCGCTCGCCGCGCCGCGCGCGCTCGACGCGCTGACGTTGCAGCTCCCGCCGGGCATGCCCTCCAAGGTCGCCTACGACATGTACGCCGAGCAGCTCGACGCCCAGGAAAGCATCGCTGGCCTCGTCGATGGTGATATCGCAGCCTTTGCGGTCAGTAAGCGGATCGTGAACGGGTCCAACGCCGAGCTGCAACTTGATGTCCGGTACCGCAACGGGCTCGTGCGCAAAGCAACTATGCGACTCGTCAAGGCGAACACCGTGTGGTTCGTGCGGACGATCACCCGCGGGTCAGGCACCACGGAGATCGTTCCCTCGGTGGCAAACCCGGACATCGGCGTCATCAACACCATCCTCGCCGAGCAGATCCAGAGCTCCTCGGTAGGCACGAAGTTCGTGAACGGCACCTACACGAACGTGGTTCTGGGCAGGCCGCGCGCCGGATACCGGTCGACGGAGTTGCCGGTCACGTTCAGTGGCGGCAAGCGAGTGAAGAAGAAGGCGGGGACGGTCACCTGCATCTCGAAGACAGCAGCCGGTACTCCGGCTTGGTTCATCACCGGGTTCACCGAGTAGTCATGAGGGTCCGCCGGTGGAACTGAGGGACTACCTCCGCGTCATTCGCACCCGCAAGTGGGTCATCATCGTGTCGGTCGTCGTCACGCTGGCTGTGGCGGTCGGCATCTCACTCATCCAGCCGAAGACCTATGAAGCCGAGTCGGACCTCCTCATCTCCGAGACAGGTAGCGGCGCCACTGCGATGGTCGACGCGGCACTTTCGGGCTTCTCGTCGCAGCCTGAGCGCAGCCTGCAGACGCAGGTGCGGATGTTTCGCATGCGGCCGGCCTACGAACGCACGATCCGTCGTCTCGATCTGCGGATGCGCCCCGACGAACTGGCCCGGCGCGTGACGGTGAGTGCCGAGGGGCAGACCAACGTCATCGCGCTCAAGGTCATCGACGAGCGTCCCGTGCGAGCGGCCCGGATCGCCAACGTCCTTGCAGACGAATATTCGTTGTGGGTCCGCGAGTTCAGCCGAGCTCGGGTCAGGGCGGCCGCGACGCAGGTCGAGCAGCAGCTCGATGACGCTCGCGACGAGCTGGTCGAGCTGGGAGCCGATGCCGGCAGCGACCCGACACCCAAGCAGAAGATCGCGCTTGAGATCGCCGGCCAGGACTACGCCGGGCTTTCCGAGCAGCTCCGCCAGCTGAAGATCCGCGAGCAGATGGAAGTCGGGCCGGTGCAGGTGGTCAACCGCGCGGCCGTGCCCCGCAGCGCCGACGCGCCCAAGCCCGCCCGCAACGGCGTACTGGCCCTGGTACTCGGCCTGGCGCTCGGGATCGGCGGCGCCTTCGTGCTCGAGGCCCTCGACACCAGCGTGAAGACCTCCGACGAGCTGAGCGAGCTGACGGGTGCGCCGATCCTCGGCCTCGTGCCTGCGCGCAGGGAGGACGCGGACGCGAGCATCGTGCTGAACCAGTCCGTCTCGTCCCCCGTCGCCGAGGCGTTCAGGGGCATCCGCAACTCCCTCGACTTCATCAACTTCGAGCACTCGATCAAGACGGTGCTCATCACTTCGGCCGCTCCAAGCGAAGGCAAGTCCACCGTGGCGGCCAACCTGGCCGTGGGTCTGGCCCGCTCGGGCCGCAAGGTGGTCCTCGTGTCGGTGGACTTCCACCGCCCCAAGTCCGCAACGTACCTGGGCGCCAGCGAGCAGCTCGGCTTGTCACACCTGCTGACGGGCGAGTACGGGCTGGACACGGTGCTTCAGGACGCGGGAACCGAAGGTCTGCAGGTGATCGCCTCGGGCAAGGTCCCGCCCAATCCGTCCGAACTCCTCGGCAGCCAGCGGATGGGGTCGCTCATCGAGCAACTCGAGGGGATGGCTGACTGGGTCATCCTCGACGCACCGCCGGTGCTGGCCGTGGCGGACACCACCGCTGCCGTGAAGTGGTCCGACGGCGTGATCATGGTGGTGCGTGCAGGCAAGACCAGCCGAGAAGCCGTCAAGCGCTCGGTCGAGATGCTGGCGTCCGTGGGCGCGAAGGTGCTCGGCGGCGTCCTGTTCGCGGTCACGGAGAGCGGTCCGGGGACGGTGGCGTACAGCTACAGCTCCTACTCGAGTAAGCGCGGTCGTCGCTCGGCGTAGTCACGCGCGACGGGGCCGATGTGCGCCGATGACAGCCCCCCGAGATGGCCACTCACTCTCATTGACTTCGAGCGGCCTCCTTGTCATCATATCGTGTGCTCCGGGGGCCTTTGACGGCCTTGGAGACGGTTGAAATGGGGACGTGGCTCAGTTGGGAGAGCGCTGCCTTCGCACGGCAGAGGTCGGGAGTTCGAATCTCCTCGTCTCCACCAACGGTTAGAATGTCGGGGCGGCCGTGCTTGCACGGACCGCCCCGACTTATTGGCAGACTGGCCCAAAGCGGGCCGGGAGTGGAGGACTAATGGGTGGCGCAGTGAGCACCGGCGGATTCCAGCTGCAGTTCCAGAACTTCATGTACTACGCGGGTCCCATCGTCCAGATTCTGTTCTGGGTCGTCCTCGGCGTGGCCGCGATCTGGGCGACACTCATCTTCAAGCGCTACGTCGACTTCATGATGGGCAAGACGCCCGCCGCGAAGGCCGTCGCCTCGAAGAGCGTCGACGACGTCGCCGTGGAGGAGTTCGTAGACTAGCGGGTATCTCTACCCTGCCGCCGAGGAGCCGCGCGCTGCTCGGCAAGGCGCCCGATCTGATCGCAACGAGGAGGCCGACTCCCATGCAATTCCCGAACTATCGCCCTCGACGGCTCCGTGCCAACGAGACCATCCGCTCGATGGTCCGCGAGACCTCGGTCACGCCGGCGGACTTCATCTACCCGCTGTTCGTGAAGCCGGGCGAAGGCAAGCGCGATGAGATCTCCTCGATGCCCGGCACGTTTCAGCTGAGCCTGGACCAGCTTCCGGGCGAGATCGACGAACTGCGTGCGCTCGGTGTTCCGGCGGTCATCTTGTTCGGCCTGCCGAGCAGCAAGGATTCGGTCGGCTCGGAGGCCTACGACGAGCACGGCATCGTGCAGGAGGCCATCCGCGCGATCAAGGCGCACGACAAGGACTTCTACGTCATCACCGACGTCTGCATGTGCGAGTACACCGATCACGGACACTGTGGCGTGCTCGACGATGCCGGCTGCGTCATCAATGACCTGACGCTCGAGCTGCTCGCCAAGGAGGCCGTCTCGCACGCGGAGGCCGGTGCCGACATGGTGGCGCCGAGCGACATGATGGACGGCCGTGTGGCCGCCATCCGCGCCGCCCTCGACGCCGAGCGCTTTGAGAACACCCCGATCATGAGCTACGCCGTGAAGTACGCGAGCGGCTACTACGGTCCGTTCCGCGAGGCGGCAGACAGCGCGCCGAGCTTCGGTGACCGCAATCAGTACCAGATGGATCCGGCGAACGCCGAGGAGGGGATGCGCGAGGCCGCCCTCGATATCGACGAGGGCGCCGACCTGGTGATGGTCAAGCCCGCGCTCGCCTACATGGACATGATCTACCGCGTGAAGAACGAGTTCGGGTACCCGACGGCCGCCTACAACGTCAGCGGTGAGTACGCGATGGTGAAGGCAGCCGGGGCCAAGGACTGGATCGACGAGAAGCGCGTCGTGCTCGAGACGATGGTCGGCTTCAAGCGCGCCGGCGCCGACCTCATCCTCACCTACCACGCCAAGGATGCCGCGCGCTGGCTCTCCGAGTAAGGCGGCGCGGCGTCGCCTAGGCGGCCCGTCGAACGACAACAGCAGAAAGGGCCGGCACTCGTCGCGGGGGCCGGCCCTTCATCATGTACCGATTCGCGCTCAGGCCGCCGAGGGCTCGGCTTCCGTGGAGCCGTTCAATGCGGAGTCGGAGCGCCACTCCTTCACCCAGGCAAGCCCTAGTGGCGTCGCTGCCATCAGGGTCGGCATGATCGTGAAGCCCCAATAGCCCGCGAGGATGTCCTTATTCGTGACCGGCGGGCGAGCGAAGAAGACCGCGACGAGGCCGCCGATGATGACGGCGGCGAGGATGAGGCGGCTCGTCCAGTCGCGAGGACCGGCGAAGGCGCCGACCACCGCGAGCACAACGAACGGCCACAACACGGCCGCCTTGAGTAGGATGACTTCGGCCAGCGTCGCCACGACCGCGTGGATGCCGCGCCAGGTCGGGTCGAACCAGACTCCGGCCTTACCCGTGAAGTCGGTGACGGCGGCCTTCGGTAGCTGCTCGACAGCGGCATGCACGAGCGACACGTGATACGCGAACGCCCCGCCAAGGATGAGTAGCACGGCGATCCACCCGAGCCACACCTTCTTGCTGCGCCATTGCGGGTCGTAGATGGAGGCAGCGAGCCCCACGATCGCGAACGCCACGCCGAGTTCGCGGGTGAGCGCGGCGATAAGCGCGGCCACGAGCGCGGTGATCTGCCAGGGGCCGAAACCTGTCTCACCCCGGTTCTTCGAGATGAGCAGCGCGGCCACCATCATCAAACCGAAGGCGCCAGCCCAGGTCTCCATGAACATGAAGGACGTCGAGGTGGCGATGCGGCCGGTGAGCGCCGCCACCCCCATGGCGGCCACGAGCGCCAACGGGTCGGCCACGTAGAGCCTCACGAACATGAACGTGGCGATCACCGCCAGTGTGCCGACGAACAGCACGAGCAGCAGGATGTTCGCCGGATTCGGGATCTTCGACATGAGCCAGAAGACGGTCGGCGGGCGGTAGGACAGCGGCGTGTCCACGTAGATGCGGTACTTGCCCTTGGAGTTCTTCTCGATCAGAGCCTGGGACACGGCCTCGTAGTAGGGCTGGCCCTGGGCCATGCGCTGCACGTACGCCAGGTGAAGTGTCGTGTCAGGGATGGTATTGGTGATCTCGACCGGGGTCACGAGCCACTGGATCGTGGTGAGGTTCTTTCCCACCAACTGCTGCGAAGGCCCGGTCGTCCCGAGCAGCCACATGTTCAGGATGACGATAGCCAAGGTCGCCAAGGTGATCAGCGAGCGCATCTGGTCGGACCGGGTGATCACGAAGCTGAAGAGGGCACCGGTCGCGGCAGCCACGGTGAACAGCGGCATCAGGGAGCCAAGCCACGCCGAGGGACTCTCCCACACGGCGAGAGACACCACGCTTGCGAGAAGGACGGCGCACACAGTTCCAAGTGCCGCAACGACCACGGAGTCGAGGATTCTTCGGCAGGAGAGCGCGGCGATCATGCCGGCGAACGGTGCGAGGCTGATGAGCGCCAGCGAAGGGATCGACAAGAAGGCGAGGAAGCCGACCGCGCCCGCGAGAACGATACTGACGAACCCGAGCCCCGCGGCCATGATGCGGTCGCGGTCGATCGGTTCGACGGGTAGCTCGGCTTCCTCGGTAACGGGCTCTTGTGGGTTCAAGCGATCACCTCTGGTCGTTGCTGCCGCCGCACGAGGAAGGCGGAGTCCGAGGCGATTGTAGCTGTTGGCGCGAGTTGCCGCCGCACGCACGCGGGGGTGAGTGTTCGCGCGCGGGTGGCTATACTACGACAGCGCACCGCGTCCGACCGTGATTTCGGCGTGGCATTCGCTTTCCTACCGCGAGAGTCTCACCCGACAGAAAGGCAGTTCTTGATGGCTGACAACGTCGGCAATTCCGATGCGCGTCCGGACCTCGAGCTCGAAGAGGAGTTCGGCGAGGACGCTGGCACCATAAATGAGCAGGAGATGGCCGAGGCCGAGGCGGGCTGCGGCGAAGTTGGACTGAGCATTCCTGTTGGGGAAGGTGCCCTGCCGGGCGCCCATCCGTCGACTACACCTGGCTCGCCGGCTGGGCGCCCGGCAGGGCACCCCGGCGGGCATCCTGCAGGGGTTCCTATGGGGCATCCCGGCGGGCACCCGGGCGGCGTTCCGGGCGGTCCCGGTGAGCGGCAGCGCCACGGTGGCGCGCGCTCGGTGGGCTTCCGCCCCGGCGGCGGCCCGCAGGCGATCGCCTACCAGGAGCGCACGGGCATCAAGGCGCCGCGCATCATCGCGTGGGAGATCACCCGCTCGTGCAACCTGAGCTGCGCGCACTGCCGCGCGGCCGCTGAGTTCGGCCACTACCATGGCGAGCTGTCGCTCGATCAGATCAAGTCGGTCATCGACGACATCGTCACGATCTCCAACCCGATCATCATCCTCACCGGCGGCGAGCCGCTGATGCGTCCGGACATCTGGGACATCGTGGACTACTGCCACGAGAAGGGCGCCATGCCGGTCATCGGCACGAACGCCACCATGATCACCGACGATATCGCCGCAAAGATGGCTGAGCACGGCATCCCGCGCATCAGCGTGTCGATCGACTTCGCCACCGCCGAGGAGCACGACGCGTTCCGCGGCCAGAAGGGCTGCTTCGACCAGTCGATCGAGGGCATCAAGATCGCCAAGCGCCACGGCGTCGGCGTCCAGATCAACACCACGGTCACCACCGAGAACGCTGGCCAGATCGACCAGATCCACGACCTGGCCGAGTCACTTGGCGTGGACGCGTTCCACATCTTCATGCTCGTCCCCACGGGACGCGGCAGCGAGATGCTCGAGAAGGAGCTTCCGCCCGAGGAGTACGAGCGCGTGCTCACCTGGGCCTATCACCGCCAGAAGACGAGCCCTCTGCACTTCAAGCCGACGGACTCGCCGCACTACTACCGCATCATCCGCCAGCTCGCCAAGGCCGAGGGCAAGAAGGTCACCCGCGAGGAGTACGGCCTCGACGCGATGACGCGCGGCTGCCTGGGCGGCATCACCTTCTGCTTCATCAGCCACGTGGGTGACATCCAGCCGTGCGGCTACTTCGACATGCAGCTCGGCAACGTCAAGGAGCAGCCCTTCAGCCAGATCTGGACGGAGAGCAAGGTCTTCAACGACCTGCGCGACTACTCGCTGCTCAAGGGCAAGTGCGGCGCCTGTGAGTTCAAGGCCGTCTGCGGCGGTTGCCGTGCTCGCGCGCTTGAGATCACCGGCGACTACCTCGAGGCCGAGCCGTACTGCGCCTACGAGCCGCCCGCCTGGAAGGGCGAGTGCTCGGTAGATGAGGCCGCCGAGGAGATGGGCGTCTCAACCACGGGCGAGTAGCTCATCACCGGGGGTCGAATGCGCGAGGGGAACCGAAGGTATTCCGAGAAGCACCGCCCGCTGACGCTGGCGGTGCTTCTTGCCGTCCTCGTGGCGGTGGTGGTCGGCGCACGCGTGGCGGCGATTCCTCGGCATCGCGCGCTCGAGCACGATGAGGCGATCAGCTACCTGCACGCGGCGGGGAAGAGCGGGGCGCTCGACTCGGTGAGGCGCGAGGCGGGAGCGCCGTACGGGCAGTGGGCGACCGCTGCGGCATGGCAGCGCTTCTTGCAGCCCGACGGGTTCGACCCGGCCGCGGCCTATCGCGCCACCAGGGACTACGACCGGCATCCGCCACTGTACTTCGTGTTGCTGAACGCGGGGGTCGCCGCGCTTGGCTACTCCCGCGACGCCGCTCTGTGGCTCGCCATCCCCGGCGCCGTCTTCATCGCGCTGCTGGTGTTCGCAGTGACCTGGCGGCTGACCGACGACCCGTTCACCGCAACACTCGCCGGCATCGTCTGGGCCCTGCTCCCCGGCGCGATCGACACCGGCCTCACCGTGCGCCAGTACGAGCTGCTCGCCCTCGGAAGCACACTCGTGCTGTGGGCCACCCATCGTCTTGCCGAGGAGGAGCGGCTGCGGCCCGTCGACCTGGCGGCGTTCGCCGCCGGAGCGCTACTCGGGCTCGCCTCGCACGTCTACGCGCTCATCCCGGTCAGTGGCGCCGTCGTGTGGCTGGCGCTGACCGGTCGCGACCGCTGGCGACGGGCCGGCATCGCGGCAGGCGTCGCTGCCGCTTCGCTCGCCCTGTCGGTCGCGGCGACCCCTGGTGCGTGGTTCTTGGCCGGCAGTACTTCCAAGGAGGGCGCCGGCGGGTTCGGACAGGCGGCGAGCGCGCGCTGGGCCGTGCTCACGACGATGCTGCAGGAGGCGCTCGGCTTCGGGCGCGAGCCGCGCATCGCGGCGGGAGACGCGTTCAGCGCCATCGGCATCCGGCCGGCGCTGGGCCTCGCCGCCGTCGCGCTACTCGGCCTGGTCGGCATCGCGTTGTCCGTGCGTGCGTGGCACCGGGCGCCCGGCGAACCGGCGTCGCGGTTGAGGCGCGGCGCGGTCGCATTCTTCTTCCTCGCGTGGAACACCGTGCCGGTCGTTGCGGCGTTCTTGCTCGTCCCGGCGCTGTCGTCGGCGGCCGGCCCGCGCTATCTGGCTATGACCTGGCCGGTGCTGGCCGTGTGCCTCGGCGTGCTCAGCGCGGCGGCACTGCGGAAGCCGTGGGTACTCGTGGCGATCGTCGCGGCCTACCTGGCGTTCGCGAACGTCGCCCTATCCCGAAACGCCCCCGTGCTCACGCCTGAGGCGTACGCGCGTGGCGCTCGCCACGTGGTGTTCGACAATGTCGCCCGCGGCGTTGTCCTGCCGTGGGTCGACGTCACAGAGCCATCCGTCCCCGTCTACGCCGCCTGGCGAGACCGTCTCGTCGCGAGCCCCGACGCATGGCTCGGACGCCTGCAGCCTGGCGACGTGGTCGTGACGACCGACCTCTACCAGCCAGGCGATGCGTCGACGCAGCGGCTCCTCGGCGTCATCAAGACCCGCTTCGCCGTCGCCGAGGAACCGGCGCGCGGGCTTCGCGGCCGCGTCTGGCGTCTCTCGGCGCTGGAGTCCACGCCCGCTCCGTAGACCGCACGCCGGAGCGCCGTCGCGCACGCGCTCCTGTATACTTCCCGCGATGAATCCGACCGCGCATCCCGACAACACGACCACCGCCACTCGGCGCGTCTGGTGGGTGCTTCCCGCCTACAACGAAGAGGCCTCGATCGAGGACCTCATCGACCGCATCGCCGAGGTCAGTGCCGCCGAGGAGTGGGATTGGCGGCTCATCGTCGTCGATGACGGAAGCGGGGACGAGACCGGCAGCCGTGCTCGCGCGAAGGCCGAAGCTGGCCTTCCGGTCGAGGTCCTGCGCAACGAACCCAATCGCGGCCTCGGCTACACGATCCGCCGAGGACTCCGCGAGGCAAGCGAACGGGCCGCCGAAGACGACGTCGTCATCACCCTCGACGCCGACCTCACTCAGGACCCGGTCTATGCGCCCTCGATGCTCGCGCAGGTCGACGCCGGCTACGACGTCGTCATCGCCTCGCGCTACCGCAAGGGCTCGCG
>CAZSLI010000003.1:0-13690 GCA_964607705.1 uncultured Eubacteriales bacterium | reverse complement strand
GCCTACGGCCGGGTCATCTCGAAGGTCGCCAAGACGAACCGCGTCGCCGTCCCCGTTGCCACTCTGTTCATCGCGCTCGCATCCGTAGTCACAGGCGCCGTGGCCCAGCTGCTGATCCGCGCGGGCGCAAAGTCGCTGGGCGGTCTGTCCGTCATCGACACGCTCGCCCACGCCTTCACCACTCCGGCGGTTCTCGCCGGCCTCTTCGCCTACGCGGTCTCCTCCGTCCTGTGGCTCGGCGTGCTCTCGCGGCTGCAGGTGTCCGTCGCCTACCCGCTCGGTGCGAGCGGCTACGTGCTGGTGGTCATGCTGGCGTGGCTCTCGGGTGAACCGGTGCCGCCGATGCGCTGGTTCGGCGTGGCGTTGCTCGTCCTCGGCGTGCTGCTCGTGGGATGGCTCGGGGCGGCGCCGTACCGGGCAAGGAGGACCACGTGAACTGGCACGGGCTCGTCTATGTGCTGGCATCGGTCACGCTCGTCGTGGCGGGGCAGACGACGCTGCGCGCCGGGATGATCGCAGTCGGCCCCATCGATGGCGCGAGGCTTCGGCAGCCCACGAAGCTCGTCCTCGACGTGGTGCGCGTGCCCACCGTGTGGATCGGTTTCGTGCTCTACGTCGTGTCGGGAATGAGTTGGATTCTCGCGCTCGCGACCGTGCCGCTCTCTGTGGCGTACCCGTTTCTCGGACTGTCCTACGTGGGCGTCGCCGCCCTTGCCGTTATCAAGCTGGGCGAGTGGATCACTCCGGCCCAGTGGATCGGCATCTTCATGGTTGTCGTGGGCGTCATCATCGTCGCGCTCAGCTGATCGGGGCATCCCGCTTGCCGAATCGCGCTTGACGCGGGCAGGGGAGAAGCGGCACATAACGAAGTAGCAGGCAGTCCGTCTCCCTCTGAACGGGGGCGCGTATGGCCGAGACGCTCTACTTCGTCCACAGTGACGTCATCGCCGCCGAGGAGCTGGCGCGGCCCTATGGCGAGCGCGGTTGGGGCACCGTCATCTCCGCGCCGAACGCCGAGGACGCCTACGATCGTGCCGCCGACTGCCGACCCATCGCTGCGGTGATCTCCCTCGAAGGCCCTGCTGCCGATGACGCGCGAGCGCTCGGTCTCCGACTCACCCAAGAAGAGGACTTCCCCAAGCCGCTGATGGTCTTTCTCGGCGGTAGTGCTGATCAGGTGGCGCTCATGAAGGAGGCGCTGCCCTACGCACTCTTCGTGAAGCCCGAGGAACTCGCATGGGTCCTGAAGCATCTTTCGTTCAAGGGGTGACAGGACGATTCGCGGTCTGATCCGCTGACCAACGCCCGCCTCTGCATCGGGTACACTTGCTTACGCCCTACCCCCGCTGCAGCGCGTGGCGCGCCTCGCCGCCCGCAGCTTGAGTCGAAAGGCCCCGCCATGACGAGCCCCACGTCGCCCGAGTCGTTCTCGGCAGCCTGCAAACTGATCCCCGGCGGCGTCAATTCGCCGGTACGCGCCTACAAGTCGGTGGGCATCGAGCCACGCTTCGTCGACCGCGCCAAGGGTAGCCACATCTGGGATGTCGACGGTCGCGAGTACGTCGACTTCGTCCAGAGCTGGGGGCCGATGATCCTCGGCTACGGCTACGAGCCCGTGCTCGATGCGGTACGCGAGCAGCTCGACCGCGGGACGAGCTTCGGCGCGCCGACGTGTGTCGAGATCGCCGCCGCCGAGGCTGTCGTCAACGCGGTGCCGAGCATCGAGATGGTGCGGTTCGTCTCCAGCGGCACCGAGGCGACGATGAGCGCCATCCGCCTCGCCCGCGGCTACACCGGCCGCGAGAAGTTCATCAAGTTCGACGGCAACTACCACGGCCACTCCGATGCGCTGCTCGTGGCGGCCGGCTCGGGGCTCCTGACGCTCGGCATCCCGAGCACGCCGGGTGTCACGCAGGGCGCTGCTGCAGACACCATCGTGCTCCCGTATAACGACATCGATGCGGTGAAGGAAGCCCTTGAGGCGCAGGGCGAGCAGGTAGCGGCCATCATCCTCGAGCCGATCGCCGGCAACATGGGCGTCGTGCCGCCCAAGGCCGGCTTCCTGCAGGGGCTCCGCGACCTGTGCGACCAGCACGGCGTCGTTCTCATCTTCGACGAGGTCATCTCGGGCTTCCGCGTGGCGCTCGGCGGCGCGCAGGAGCTTTACGGCGTGACGCCGGACCTCACGACACTCGGCAAGATCATCGGCGGCGGCTTCCCGGTCGGCGCGTTCGGCGGTAAGGCCGAGATCATGGAGAAGCTCGCGCCCGTCGGTCCCGTCTACCAGGCGGGTACGCTCTCAGGCAACCCGGTCGCCATGGTGGCCGGGCTGGCGACGATCGCCGCGCTGTCCGAGCCGGGCGTCTACGAGGAGCTCGACCGCAAGGGCAAGAAGCTCGCCGACGGCCTGTGCCGCGCGGCAGGCAGCGCCGCCATCCACACGCACTGCAACCGCGTCGGCTCGATGTCGACGATGTTCTTCACGCACCTCGAGGTCTCCAGCTGGGCGACCGCCTCGACGAGCGATACCGAGAAGTACGGGGCGTTCTTCCGCGGCATGCTCGAGAAGGGCTTCTGGATGGCGCCGAGCCAGTTCGAGGCGTGCTTCGTCTCGCTCGCGCACACCGACGAGGAGATCGAGAGCTTCGTGTCGGCGGCCGGAGAGGTCCTTGCCTCCCTCTAGCACCTCGCCAAGCCCAAAGCCTGCCGAGGACCCCGTCTCCGGCGCCGAGCGAAGCGGCGTCAATCGAGCGCTCTCACTGACGGCTGCCGTCGCTGCGGCCGGGCTCCTGGGCTGGACCATACTGACGGTCTCGACCGGAGAGCTATCGGTCGCGCATGTCGCCATGATCGTGGCGACCTCTGGGCTGATGTTCGGTATGGGGCAGCTTGTCTTGCGCATGCTCGGCGGTCTGCCGCCTTGGTTGCCGCCGCACTCGACGCGCTTCGCGGTCGGTTTCGCGCTGTGGACGCTGGTGGCCACGGTCGCTGCGCCGGTCGTTCCACTTGCGGCGATCTTCTGGGCGCTCGCGCTGGCAGGGGCCGCTGGGCTCGGGCTGGTGGCGCTCGAGCACCGCAACGGCGGGTCACATCCCGACGCCGCAGCGATGCTCGACCTGCTCGCGATAGCCGCGGCGTTGCGCGTAGCGACCTTCAACAACGAGTGGCTGGTGCAGACCTCGAAGTCGGTCCGGTTCATCCGGCACGTCGATCTCATGCAGCATCTCGCGATGGTGAAGCAGGTCATGCTGCACGGGGCGCCGATGCGTGAGTTGCCCTTCCTGGCAGGGGTTCCTTCGCCGCCCTATCACCCGGGGTTCACGAGCCTGGTCGCGACGATGCTCTCGGCGCTTCCTGTTCCGCAGGACGATGCCTTCTTCCAGTTTCTTGCACCCGCGGTCTTCGCCGGGTTCCTCGTCTCGGTAGGCGTCGCTGCAGCAGCGGTGGCCCGGCGCCGCATCGCCGCACCCATCGGCGTGGCCATCATGCTCGGGCTCTACGGGCTGCTCGCTCTGTCGCCGCAGGCGTACGGCTGGGGAGTTCGTGGCGTCCTGTACTTTCTCACGAATCCGCCTGCGGCCCTTGCCGTCGCGTTCTGCGCCGCGAGCCTCGCTCTTCTAGCCGCCGCCGGAGAGGAGCGACAGACCGAGAGGCTCTGCCTCGCCGCCCTTTTCGCTGCGGCGACGCTCATCGCCAAGGCCAACACCGCGCTCGCCTTCGCTCCGGCGTTCGCGATCATGGTGATCGTGGGGGCCATCAGGCGCTGGTGGCCACTGCGCTCGGCGGTGCTCGCGGGAATCACCGGGGTCGTGACCTTCGCCGCATGTGCCTGGGTGGTGGGGAGCGGAGACTCTCCCATCGCGGTCCAGTGGGGTGCCTACGGCCGCTATCTCATCGACAGCTTTCGGGTGAGTGCTACGGCAAGCCCGCTTGTCGCTCTCGCGCCGGTCCTCGGAGGCATGGGCTTCGTCGGGGACGCGCTCATGGTGGTCGCCTACGTGGCGATACAACTACTCGGCGCGCTGCTCGTGCTGCTCGCGATTTGGCTCGTGCCGCGCAGGACGGGCCGCGCTTCCCGTGAGGCGCTCGTCACCATCGCCGCGTTCACGGGCGTGGCGCTGCTGATAGGGCTGACGCTCGTTCAGCCAGGCACCGGCAGGTACGAGGCCTGGAACATCTCGGCGCACACGGTCGTGAACCTCGCCTGGCTCGGTGCCGCACTTGCGGCGGCCGGCATCGCGCTTCTGGCGCCCAAGGATCCCGGTCCGCGCACGGATACCTGGCTGGTCGTCGTCGGCATCGCAGTTGTGGCGGCGCTCGGCATCGGCTCGCTCGCGGCGAATCCGACGGACAACTGGTCACCGTACCGGCGGGCCGCGCGCGGCTACTACCTGCTGCTCGAACGCCTCGCGTCTCGTACGTCGCCGTCCGACGTCGTCGCCCACGACTCGTACAACGATTCCATCATGTGGGTGAGCGGCATCGGTGGTCGGCGCAGTGTGCTCGAGCGGGCCAACGACGTGGCCGCATCGATGCCCAAGGAGGTCGTCCGCCGCAAGCATCTCATCGCGGACCTCGTCGCGGCGAACACAGAGGGGGAGGCCAGGCGGGCCGCTGAGGCCTTGGGGGCAACGCTCGTGATCACCCAGGTCGACCGCGTCGGTCCCGGGCTTGAAGCGGCGGCCCGCGAAGTCGACCGGCAAGGCGATTGGGTGCTGCTACGTGTAGCCCCGGCATCGGCCGCCGTGGAGCTCGACGATGGGCGATGACCAGGCAATTACGACGCGCGAACCCGGCGCGCTCGGCTCAGAGGAAGGCAAGGCGAACGTGGCCACAGACCGGCTGCTCGTGACGATAGGCATCCCGACGCTCGACGATGCAGCACTCATCGGCGAGACGCTGAGAAGCGCGCTCGCGCAGACGTACTCGGCGCTCGAGGTGATCGTGATCGACCGAGGTTCCTCGGATGAGACGCTCGAGATGGTTCGCGGCGTCGGCGATCCCCGCGTGCGAGTCGAGAGCCTCCCGGGCGCATCGGTGTCAGCTGCGCACGACCACGCTGTCGGCGCATCTACCGGCCGGTACATCAAGATGCTCCACCCCGGCGACCTCGTCGCCGCCGATGCCGTGGAGCGACTGGTGGCCGCGATGGTTTCTGATGGCCCGACGGACCGCCAGCCGGCAGGCACGCGCCCTGTCCTCGCAACCTCCCGCCGCACGGTGATCGACGAGGCCGGCAAGCGGATCGTCGCGCGCGGTCCCAAGTGGCAGGCCGGCACCGTGCCCGGCGCCTCGGTGGCGCGCGAGATCGTCCGCAGCGGTCACAGCCTGCTCGGCGGAGCCAGCGCGCAGCTGCTCGATCGCGAGGCGGTCCTGGCTGTCGGCGGTTTCTCCGAGGAGTGGCCGCACGCAGTCGACCTCGAGCTCGCGCTGCGCCTGCTCGCCGTCGGTGACGTCGCGTTCGTCCCCGAGGAGCTGTGCTCCATCCGAGTAGGCGCCGACGTGGATGGCGCATACGACGCCGAGTCGCACGAGGCCGAGATGGAGAGCCTGCTCACCGCATTCCAGGACCGGTGGAGCAACGCCGTGACTGCCGAGGACCTGACCCACGGCCTGCTTCGGATGCGTCGCGAACTGCGGATCCGCCGCCTGCTGAGTGGCGTGCTGGCCATCTCGCCGGACACGCGGGAGAAGTTCGCCTACCTGGTTGTAGGCGTGTGGAACACGATCTTCAGCTACCTCGTGTTCGCCTTGTTGTGGGCGCTTCTCGGCAAGACCGCGCCGTACTGGGTGGTGCTCACGATCTCCACGCTCATCGGAATCGTCAACAGCTTCGTCAACCAGCGCCGGTTCGTGTTCCGCTCGACCGGCTCGGTGTTCAAGGAGTTCGCACGGTTCTCGGTGGTCTATCTGTTCCTGCTCGTCGTGAATATCGTGGTCTTCCCGGCGCTCACGAACGTGCTCGGGCTGAACGCCTATGTGGCGCAGCTCGTCTACATGGTGTTCGTCGTGGTCTTCGGCTACATCGCGAACAAGTACTTCTCCTTCAAGGAGCGCTCCTCCGAGGACGCCTGAGCGACATCGCGGCGTTCGTGTTTCGTTCGGTCGGCCGACATACGTTCATGCAACGAGGCCGGGACCCCGAAAGGGACCCCGGCCTCGCGGATGGATAGGCCACCGCCTTCGGCGATAGCTACGGCGTCGAAGAAGTGGATCCGGACCCTCCCGTTCCACCAGCCCCCGGTGCCTGTTGTATGTCGATATTCGTGTTGCCCTGAGGCGGTGCGGACTGCTGGTTCTCTTCTATGACCGTCGTGCTCGGCGTCGTGACGACCGCCGGCGTACGGAAGAACAGCCACCAGCCTCCCACGAGCAGAGCTAGCACGAGCAGCACGCCGAGGATGATCCCGAGCGCGGCGCCCGAGCCGGTAGAGTCGCTATCCGTTGTATGGATGATCTCTGCCATGGTGTACTCCTTCAACCTGCGAGGTCGACCTCTTCGCGTGCGCGCGGGCCTCGCACCTACCGACGGCCTTTGCGCATCCGCCGGCGACTGACGTAGACGCCGGGAGCTGAAGCTAGACCGCCCGACGTCCCGTGATGAGCTGAATCACCACGGCGACGATCGCCAGGACCAGCAGCAGGTGGATAAAGCCGCTCACCGTTGTGCCGGTCACCATGCCCAGCAGCCAAAGGACGAGCAGAATCGCCGCAATAGTCCACAACATCGTTGACACCCCCTCTATCTATTCAAGTTCTTCTTTGCCGCCTCGAACTGAGAGGCCATTTCTTGCGCCTGTTCCGGCGAGATCACTGTCCGGGCTTTGTCGAACATCTCGCCCTCTTCTTCTTCGAGATGGTGTTCGACGTTCTCTCTCAGGACTTTCAACTTCGCCATCCAGCGGTCCGTGCCGGCTTCGTTCGACTTGAGCTCGCGCACGATCAGGTCTGCCACGTGATGCTCCTCGTAGCCTTCCAGCACGATCTCGTGCGTTTGCGGCTCGTTGACGACTGCCTTGTATACGACCTTCTCTTCGGCGCTTGAGTGGGACTCAAGTTCCTTAGTCAGTCTCTCGAATAGCTGAGTGTCGAACTGCTTGGAGAGTTGCGACATCATCTCGCGCATCTCCTGGTGGTCTTGCTCGAGCCGATCGAAGATGTCGATCGCCACGGTGGTGCACCCCCTTCGTTGCGCTCGTGGTCCGACCGGCCTATCCGGGATGTGCGTCGTGCGCACCCCACAATCAACGAAGGCAGGGGCCCATTGCGGGACGCGATCCAAAGGAGCGACAGCGATTCCACAGGTTTCCAATTAATGTCTGTGACCTGCGGTTTTGTGCCGGGCCCCTGCTTCGTACGGCAACCTATACCCAGCTTCTGTCGAGGTTTAGCAGCGGTTACGAGCGGGCAGTTTCTGACACACTCACGTTTGGCTGACGGGGGAGGTCGGCGCGATGAGAGAGCTGTTCGGCGTATTCGCGCGGCGCATTTCCGATATTTCCGGAAGTGCCTACACCTTCATATTCGCGCTCGGCATGGTTGTGCTCTGGGGGTTGTCCGGCCCGCTGTTCAACTACTCGTCGCGATGGCAACTCGTGATCAACACGGGGACGACGATCGTCACGTTCCTCATGGTGTTCCTCATCCAGAATGCGCAGAACCGAGATCAGATCGCGCTGCAGCTCAAGCTCGACGAGCTCCTCAAGGCGGTCACGGGGGCCCGGACGGGCTTCGTCGATCTCGAGGACTTGACCGAGGATGAGCTCAAGGCGCTGCGTGAGCAATTCCAGCGGCTCGCCGAGAAGCACAAGGACGACGTCACGCTTGTAACCGCTTCGACAGATGACGGCACAGCGTAAACCGCTATCATCTGCGATGAGTCAAATCATCCAGGGGAGTCCAACGCATGAAAGCCATCATCCCTGCGGCCGGCCTCGGCACGCGGTTCTTGCCTGTCACCAAGTCGCAGCCCAAAGAGATGCTGCCCGTGGTCGACAAGCCCTGCATCCAGTACGTGGTCGAGGAGGCCGTGGCTGCCGGCACTGACGAGATCCTGATCGTCACCGGGCGCGGAAAGCGGGCCATCGAGGACCACTTCGACCGCTCCCTCGAACTCGAACTCCTGCTCGAGGCGGCCGGCAAGCAAGGGGAGCTCGATACCGTCCGGGCCATCTCAGAGCTCGTCGAGGTCTTCTACGTGCGGCAGAAGCAGCCCAGCGGGCTGGGCCATGCGGTCCTGTGTGGCGCCCCGTTCACCGACGACGAGCCGTTCTACGTGCTTCTCGGCGACGAACTCGTCCCGCACGGGACCATCCTCCCGCGCCTGCTCGAGGTGCATCAGCGCACAGGCACCAGCGTCATCGCGGTCGTCCCGGCGCCGGCCGACCAGGTGAGCCGCTACGGCGTCATCGGCGGCGAGGACCTCGGCGATGGTGTCTGGCGGGTCTCGGAGCTCGTCGAGAAGCCGGCTGCCGAGGACGCGCCGTCGAACCTGCGCATCTTCGGGCGCTACCTGCTGACGCCGGCGATCATGGAAGTGCTCGCCGAGACCGAGCCGGGCAAGGGCGGAGAGATCCAGCTCACCGACGCGCTCGTGGCGCTGCTCGAGCGCGAGGAGATCTACGCGGTCGTGGTCGATCCGGTCGAGGGCTTCGACACCGGCAACGTCCTGGCATGGCTCGAGGCCAACGTGGCACTCGCGCTTGAGACCGACGACTACGGACCGGCGCTGCGCACGGCGCTGCTCGGCCTCCTCGACAAGTAACGCATGGCCCGCATCCAAGAACGCGACACGTCATCGGACATGGTGGCGAACGACAACGGCGCACTCGTCTCGCTGCTTGCGCTCATCGTCTTCGTCGGCACGTGGGCCAACACGATCTTCCACTACGTGGAGGGCGTGTACCTGCAGCAGCCCTATCCTCTGAACACGTTCCTCTTCCGTCCAGAGAAGCGCTTCAGCGACTTCCTCGACGACTTCCACTATGCCGGCCGCTTCCTCACGGGCAAAGCCGACGTCATCACGTACACGCCGTTCTCGCATTTCGTCATGAGTGCGCTGCACGTGGTGTCGGACAACGTGGCCCTCGTCGCGAGCATCGCGCTGTTCCTCGGCACTGTGGTGTACATGGTGTGGCGCTTCTTCCTCGACACGCCTCAGCGCCCGCTCGCCGAGAAGCTTCTAGTGCTTCTCGTGCTGGTGACCATGAGCTATCCGGTGCTCTTCGCGGTGGATCGGGCCAACCAGGAGATGTTCGTCTTCATCCTGCTGTTCTGGTTCGCGTACTTCTACTACGTGAAGCCTCGCCCCTGGTTGGCGGTCGTGTTCATCACGGCAGCGGCCGCGCTCAAGATCTATCCGGGCGTATTCATCGTGCTCCTCATCGCCGACCGCCGCTGGCGCGAGTCCATCGCGATGGCGTTGGGTGTGGTGGGGCTGTGGATCACGAGTGCCTTCGCCATCGGTGTGGCGTCCGGGCGCGGCGTCATGGCCGTGTACTCGGCGACGATGACGACGCTCGGTGGGGAGAGCGGGCAGGCGGGATCGATCCTCAAGGTGGGTTACCTCAACCACCGCCATACCTTCTGGTCCGTGATCGCGCTGTGGCACTGGGTCAACGGGCGTCAGGACCAGCTGCACCTGTTCGTGAAGCCCTACGCGATAGCGGCGCTGATCGTGTTCCTCGGCATCTCGGCCTACGTCATCTTCATCGAGACTGAGCCGTGGAAGCGCTTCACGATGCTGGCCATCGCGATGCTGACGCTGCCGTACATGTCTACGGCCTACAACCTCACCGAGATCTACGTACCGCTCATGTTGTTTCTGCTGTTCGCCCGGCGCACGAGGTTCCGCATCGCGTACCTGGTGCTCTTCGCGCTCACGCTGATCCCGCTCGACTACTGGGTGCTCAAGAAGGATGCGAGCATCAGCGTCTTGTTGCACCTGTTGTGCCTCGTCGGGATAGCCGTTCTCATCATGGTCGAGCGGCTCATGGACGGCCGTCCGGCTGCCATCGAGACGCAGCCAAGCACTGATATACTCGCGTAGGCCGATTCCGGGCCCAAGCAACCCTCTCGGGAGCGTCTCCATATGCTCAGCCCGCATCTCTACGCATGCATACTCGCAGGTGGGTCCGGACAGCGCCTCTGGCCGCTGTCGAGGGAGCTGTCTCCCAAGCAGCTGCTGACCCTCTACGGGCAGGAGTCCCTGATCGTCCAGGCGATCCGGCGCGTCGAGCCCTTCGTCGCCGAGGACCGCGTCGCGATCGTCACCAACGAGCGCCTCTTCGACGAGCTGCGCAACCACCTCACCGCGCAGCCGGATGAGCGACTGCATCGCGTCACCTACCTGCAGGAGCCGGTGCCCCGCAACACGGCGCCCGCCATCGCGTACGCCGCAGCGGCTCTGATGCTTCGCGACCCCGATGCCGTTATGGTGGTGCTGCCGTCCGATCACGTGGTCGAGAACGGGCAGCTGTGGGCCGACTGCCTCGAGTCGGGCTTCCGCCTTGCGGACAACGGCTACCTCGTGACGATCGGCATCACGCCGACGAGGCCGGAAACGGGCTACGGCTACATCCGCGCCGCAGGCGAGCTGTCGCAATTCGCCGTGGGTGATGCGAAGCCGTGCCGCGTCGAGGCCTTCGTCGAAAAGCCGGAGCTCGCGCGCGCCGAGGAGTTCCTCGCGAGCGGGGACTACTTCTGGAACGCGGGCATCTTCGTGATGAAGGCGGCCCACGTGCTTGCCGAGATGGACACCCAGGACGGCGAGATCGCGCAGATCGCTGCGACCGCCCGCTGGCTCGCGGCCGAGCAGGCGAGCGGCCATGCGGACGCCGATGAGGCCCGCGAGCGCTTCTCGGCGCTCACCAGCATCTCGATCGACTACGCGGTGATGGAGCGCTCCAAGCACGTCGCCGTCATACCGGCGCCGCTCAAGTGGAACGACGTCGGATCGCTCGTCTCCCTCGAGGACGTCGCGCCGCCCGATGTCGACGGCAATGTGCGCCACGGCCGCGGGGTCGACATCGATAGCCGAGGAACCATCGTCTACAGCACGGACCGCCTTGTGGCGACCCTCGGGCTCGAGGACATCGTTGTCGTCGACACGTCGGACGCCACGCTCGTGCTCCCCAAGGAGCGCGCGCAGGACGTGCGTATGGTGGTCGACGCGCTCAGGCTCATCGGCGCCGAGGAGATCGCGCAACCCAAGGAGTCCCTCAGGCCGTGGGGCTCGTGGACGAGCCTTCTCAAGGGCCCGGGATTCCAGATCAAGCTGCTGCAGATCAAGCCAGGCAGGAAACCGAGTCTGCAGCAGCACGCGCACCGCAGCGAGCACTGGATCGTCGTGGAAGGCACCGCAGTGGTAACGTGCGACGACACCGTCCTGGAAGTGCCCGTTAACAAGAGCGCCTACATCCCGCTGGGCGCCGTTCATCGCATAGAGAATCGTGGCGGGGAGATGCTCAAGGTCATCGAGGTCCAGGTGGGCGACTACCTTGGGGAAGATGACATCGTGCGCCTCAGCGACGACTGGAACAGGAGCGACTCGTGAGCAAGAAGGCACTGATCACCGGCGTCACCGGCCAAGACGGCTCCTACCTCGCAGAGCTACTGCTCGCCGAGGGCTACGAGGTCTTCGGCATGGTGCGCCGTCTCTCGATGGAGAACTACGGCCGCATCGAGCACATCCTCGACCGGCTCCAACTCGTCGAGGGCGATCTGCTGGACGAGTACTCGGTGATGGACCTGATCGACGGCGTGCGTCCCGACGAGGTCTACAACCTCGCGGCCCAGTCGTTCGTGCCCACGTCATTCTCGCAGCCGATGCTCACCGCGCAGTTCAATGGGCTTGGCCCGCTGCGCATGCTCGAAGCCATCCGCCGCCTCAAGCCAGACACCCGCTTCTACCAGGCGTCGACCTCCGAGATGTTCGGCAAGGTGCAGGAAGTCCCGCAGCGCGAGACCACACCGTTCTACCCGCGCAGCCCCTATGGCGTAGCCAAGGTGTACGGCTACTACATCACCATCAACTACCGCGAGTCGTACGGCCTGCACGCGAGCAACGGCATCCTCTTCAACCACGAGTCGCCCCGCCGAGGACTTAAGTTCGTCACCCGCAAGATCACCGACGGCGTCGCGCGCATCAAGCACGGTCTCGCCGATGAGTTGCGACTGGGCAACCTCGAGGCCAAGCGCGACTGGGGCTTCGCAGGCGACTCCGCCCGTGCGATGTGGCTGATGCTGCAGCAGGACGTGCCAGACGATTACGTCATCGCGATGGGCCACGAGCACTCGGTGCGCGAGTTCTGCGAGATCGCGTTCTCGCACGTCGGACTCGACTACTCCGCGTACGTGGTCGAGGACCCGCAGTTCTACCGCCCCGCAGAGGTCGAACGGCTTCTCGGCGATCCGACGAAGGCTCGCGAGAAGCTCGGTTGGACGGAGAAGGTCCCGTTCGACGAGATGGTGCGGATGATGGTGGACGCGGACATGGAGCGCGTGGCGTTCGACATCGCCGAGCGCGAGCGGGGCCACCGGTGACGAGCTGCGCCGAGCACCGGATCCTCGTCACGGGCGGAGCCGGGTTCCTCGGCAGCTTTGTGGTGGAGGAGCTCGAGCGGCGGGGTGCGAGAGAGGTGTTCGTGCCTCGCTCCGCCGAGTACGACCTCGTGAAAGTCGAGGACATCCGTCGGCTGCTGGCCGACGTGCAACCCACGCTGGTGATCCACTTGGCGGCCGTCGTCGGAGGCATCGGCGCCAACATGAAGAACCCCGGCAAGTACTTCTACGAGAACGCGATGATGGGCATCCAGCTCATCGAGGAGGCCCGACAGGCCGGCGTCCAGAAGTTCGTCGCGCTCGGGACCATCTGCGCGTACCCGAAGTTCACCCCCGTGCCGTTCCGCGAGGAAGACCTCTGGAACGGCTATCCCGAGGAGACGAACGCCCCCTACGGGCTCGCCAAGAAGATGATGCTCGTGCAGTGCCAGGCATACCGCCAGCAGTACGGCTTCAACGGCGTCTTCCTGCTACCGGTCAACCTCTACGGGCCGCGCGACAA
Source organism: uncultured Eubacteriales bacterium (assembly GCA_964607705.1). Taxonomy (GTDB): domain Bacteria; phylum Actinomycetota; class Coriobacteriia; order Anaerosomatales; family PHET01; genus CAZSLI01. Next base: position 627 of record CAZSLI010000003.1, on the reverse strand, counting down.
CTTCGACCTCGAGACCAGCCACGTCATCCCTGCGATGATCCGCAAGATGATCGCCGCGCGCGAGGCGGGGGAGACCGTCACGCTGTGGGGCGACGGCTCGCCGACCCGGGAGTTCCTCTACGTCGAGGACTGCGCGCGTGGCATCGTCGACGCAGCCGAGCGCTATGACGGCTCCGAGCCGGTCAACCTCGGCTCGGGCATGGAGATCTCCATCCGCGACCTCGCCGAGCTCATCGCCAAGCACACCGGCTACGAGGGCGGCATCACCTGGGACACGACCAAGCCCAACGGGCAGCCGCGGCGCGGGCTCGACGTGAGCCGGGCGCTCAAGGAGTTCGGCTGGCGCGCGGAGGTGCCGTTCGACGAAGGCATCCAGCGCACGGTCGAGTGGTGGGAAGCGCAGCGGGGATAGATGGCGAACCGGGTGAGCGCGGCGGACGCCGCAGGCCATGAGCCGGCAGGACGCACGCGGGAAGCCCTCTACTACCTGATCGTTGCGATAGCAGCGGTTGTGCTCGTGGCCATCACGCTTCAGTTGTGGCGCGCCGATATCCGCGTGCCGTTCTCCTACAGCTCGGACTCGCTCTTCGTCGAGACGATCGTGAAGGGCAGCCTCGAAGGCGGCTC
>CAZSLI010000002.1:0-208236 GCA_964607705.1 uncultured Eubacteriales bacterium | reverse complement strand
GGATCTTCTTGCTGCGCAGCAAGAGCGTCGCGTAGGTGAGCGCCGAGAAGAACGCGAGCGCGGCGCCGAGCTTCTCGGCAGTGGTGGTGACCTCGAGACCGTGCGGCGCGAGGATGACGACGATCCCTGTGAGCGCTATGCCGAGAGGCAGGACGGTGCGCCGGTCGAACGGCTCCTTGGTCACGAACGGCGCGAACGCGGCCACGAAGACGGGGCCGGTGTAGCCGAGCAGCTCCGCCGTCGCGACCGAGGTTATGTCGAGCGCCGTCAGAAACAGGTACCAGTTGAGGGTCAGCACGAGGCCCTGCGTGATGAGCTGGCGCCACTTGAGCGCGGGCAGGCCCGTGAGTTCGCGCCAGCTTCCGCGCACGAGCATCGCCCCGCCGATGACCATCGCGGCGAACACCACGCGGTAGAAGACCTTGACGACTGAGGCGCCGTCGGCCGCGCGCAGGACGAGCGGGATGGTGCCCCAGATGAGGCCCGCCGCGGCAACGCGGGCGAGGCCGTAGAGGCGTTCGTTGCGGGATAGTGGCTCGTCAGGATACATGCGAACGAGTCTACCCGAAGGCGCAGTGCGCGGCGGTAGCGAGACGTCAACGGAGTTACACAACCTTCTACACAACCAACGGGGTATACTCCAGTTGAGTCAGTGGTAAGGGGAGTGAGCCACGATGTCGCCCATGGTTAGAAAGCAGATACTTCTAGACACCGAGCTCGATACCGAGCTCGAGGAAGCTGCTGCCGCGGCCGGAGTGTCCCAGGGTGAGTTCATCCGCGTGGCCCTGCGTGAGGCTCTTCAGGGTGAGGACGTGCGTCGACGCATGGCGTTCGCTCGGCTCGAGGCACTCTGGGCCGAGTGGGATGCCGCGCATCCGCCGGTGGAGGGTCAAGTCGTTGAGGGGCGCCGATGGACGAGAAGCGAGTTGTATGAGGACGACGAGGGCAACCCCTGGGGATTCAGGGCCGGTAGCCGTGCTCATCGACACGAACATCCTGATCTACCAGTGGGACGAGAGGACTCCGGACAAGAAGAGGACAGCCCGGGCGGTACTGACTAGGCTCGCCGAAGGCGCCGGCCGCCTGTCTACTCAGGTGCTCGGCGAGTTCTTCTGCGGTGTCACTCGCAGCCGACTGCTCGACCGGCAGACGGCTGGCCGCACCATCGAAGCGATGGCGGCGACGTGGCTGGTCCATCGGAGTTCCGTGGAGATAACCCTTGGCGCTGTTCGTGGCTCTCTCGCGTACGGCTTCTCTTACTGGGACGCCCAACTCTGGGCAACCGCGCTCGTGAACGAGATCCCGCTCATCCTCACCGAGGACTTCAGCGACGGCTGCACGATCGAGGGCGTGCGCTTCGCGAACCCGTTCGCCGACGGCTTCGACCTAGATGCGCTACTCGCCGAGATGGGCGTCGAGCCCTAGCAGATCCTCGGCAACTGCTCGCCTACGAGCATGTCCATGATGCGCGTGGCGCCGAACGCGGTCTTCACGTAGACCTTGCCGGCCGGGCCCTCGGCCACGTCGCCCACGATCGCCGCGTCTGCGCCGTACGGCGCAGCCTTCATCGCTGCGAGCGCGGCGTCGGCCTCCTCGGCGGGCACGATCGCGATCATCTTGCCCTCGTTCGCCACCTGGAAGACGTCGTAGCCGAGCATCTCCGAGGCGCCGCGCACCTGCGGCTTCACGGGCACATCGGTCTCGGTGACCGTGATGGCGACGCTCGAAGCTCCAGCGATCTCGTTGAGGGTGGAGGCCATGCCGCCCCGTGTGGGGTCGCGGAAGCAGCGCGTGTTGGGTGCGGCCTCAAGCACCGCGGCGCAGAGCGCGGCGAGCGGGGCGGCGTCGGTCTCGATGTCGGTCTCGAACTGCAGGCCCTCTCGGGTCGAGACGATCGCGATGCCGTGGTCGCCGAGCGTCCCGGAGAGCAGGACCTTGTCGCCTGGCTTCACGAAGCTGCCCGACAGGTCGACGCCCTCGGCGAGCACGCCCACGCCGGCGGTGTTGATGTAGATGCCGTCGCCGTGGCCCTTCTCGACGACTTTGGTGTCGCCAGTGACGATGTGTACGCCGGCCTCACGGGCCGCGTCGCGCATCGAGATGAGGATGCGGCGCAGGTCCTCGACCGGGAAGCCCTCCTCGAGCACGAAGCCCACCGAGAGGTAGAGCGGCTTGGCACCGCTGGTGGCCACGTCGTTCACCGTGCCGCAGACCGCCAGACGCCCGATGTCGCCGCCGGGGAAGAAGTGCGGCGTCACCACGTAGGTATCGGTGGAGAACGCCAGGCGCCCGCCCGAGAAGGGGAGCGAGGCGGCGTCGTCGAGCCGCTTGAGGGCGTCGTCGTCGAAGTCCGGGACGATGATCTCTTCGATGAGCTCGCGCATCATCGTGCCGCCCGAGCCGTGCGCAAGCAGGATGCGGTCTGAACGCATAGGTCGAACCTCTCGTCTCTAAGGGGCGCTGCCGGGCGCTTCGAGGAGCTAGGAGGCCTCGGCCTTGCCGTAGTCAGTGTAGCGGTAGTAGGCCGCGCAGCTGCCTTCCGAGGACACCATGCAGGGGCCGATGGGATGCTCGGGGGTGCAGCCCCGAGCGAACAGCTTGCACTCGAAGGGCAGTACGATACCGCGCAGCACGTCGCCGCACTGGCAGCCCTTGATCTCCTTGGCCTCAGGGATGTCGAGGTCGAGCGCGAACCGCTTGGTCGCGTCCCACGCCGAGAACCCCTCGCGGATCCCGAGCCCGGTGCCGGGGATGACCCCGATGCCACGCCAATCGGCGTCGATGACTTCGAACACCTCGTCAACCAGTTCCCGGGCGTGTTCGTTGCCCTTGGGCTCCACACCGCGGCGATATGCGATCTCGATCTCGGCGCGCCCGTCCTTGAGCTGCTCGACGATCATCCAGATCGCCTGGAGCATGTCGACGGGCTCGAAGCCGGCGATGACGCCGGGGACGTGATACTCCTCGGCAAGGAAGCGGTAAGGCTCGGCGCCGATGATGGTTGAGACGTGGCCCGGAAGGATGAAGGCATCGACCTTCACATCGGGGTCGTTGACGAGCGCACCCAGCGCAGCCGGCACGGTCTTGTGGGACGAGAAGACGCTGAAGTTCTCGAGCCCTGACTCCTTCGCGCGCCTGATCGCCGCGGCGATGAGGGGGACGGTCGTCTCGAAGCCCACGGCGACGAAGACGACTTGCTTGTCCGGGTGCTCCTCGGCGAGCGCGAGCGCGTCGAGGGGGGAGTAGACGATACGGACGTCGCGGCCGTCGGCCTTCTCGCGGGTGAGCGAGGAGTAGCTGCCCGGCACCTTCATCATGTCGCCGAAGGTGGTGACGATCGTGTCGGGGCGCTGCGCGATGGCGATCGCGGTGTCGATGTCGTGGTTCGCGGTCACGCAGACCGGACAGCCGGGACCGGACAGGAGGGTGAGCCACTCGGGCATCACACCACGCAGCCCGTTCTTGGCGATGGAGACGGTGTGGGTGCCGCAGACCTCCATGAGCTTCACGGGGCGCCCGGGGTCGGCGGCGTGGATAGCCTCGATCAGACCCCGCGCTACCTGGGGGTCACGAAAGGCTGACAGATCCATGGGGCGCTACGCCCCCTCGGCGACGAGACCCTCGTCTTCAGCGAAGAAGGGGAGCGTCTTTAGGAGCTCCAGGGTCTCGTTGGCGGTCTCTTCGTCGATGACCTGGAGCGCGAAGCCCGCGTGGACCAGGACGAAGTCCCCCACGTTGGCTTCGGGAGTGAGGTCCAACGAGACTTTACGCGTGACTCCCATGATGTCGACGGAGGCCATGTTGGCTTCCTCGCGGGTGGCGACGCGGGCGGGAATGGCGAGACACATCAGACGTTCTCCTTAGCCGTGCCGGTAGGCGTTAGGTACCAGCCCATCAAACTTCGTGCCGCCTTGCCCATGCAACCACCGATTGCCCGAACGACACCGCCGCATCGTTCATCGGTAGCCTCATGTGGGTGAGCGGCCGGTAGCCGTTCTGTACGAGCCGTTCGACTGCGCCGCCCAGTACGAGCCGGTTCATGAACACACCGCCCGCCAGTGCGATGCAGCGGGTGTCCACACGGTCGGCAGCAGACTCACTCGTCGAGACTATACACGCGACAACCGCGCGGTGGAATCGAATGGATATTACCCCTGGGGGTATGCCCGCCGTCACGTCATCGAGGACCGCACGAAGCACTGGTGTCGGGTCGATCACGAGCGACGGCCGCATGTCGGCGGCGCATGAGGTATCGGCCGGGTCCTCGGCGAGGAAGGCGAACTCGTAGGCGCCCTCAGCCGAAGGATCCGCGCATGCCTCCAGGAGGATGGCGGCCTCGCCCTCGTAGCGCGCGTCGTCGGCAACCCCCGCGATCGCGGCGACCGTGTCGAACAGCCGGCCCATCGAGCTCGTGAGCGGCGAGTTGACGCCGCGCTCCACCATCGTCACGAGGGTGCGCTCCTCGTTCTCGGCCAGGCGCGACCGGAGCGGACAGGCGCCCGGATGGCCGAGGAGCCCGAGCGCGTGCAGTGTGCCGACCGCCATGCGCGCGGGGCGCTTGATCGCGCCGGCGCCTCCGGGCATGGGGACGTAGCGCAGGTGGCCGAAGCGCTCGTAGCCGCGCCAGTCGGCGATGAGCACCTCGCCGCCCCAGATGCGGCCGTCCTCGCCGTAGCCCGTCCCGTCGAACGCGAAGCCTATGACGGGCTCGTCCACGTTGTGCTCGGCGGTCACGCTGACGATGTGCGCATGGTGATGCTGGACGCCGACGAGCGGCATATCCAGCGACTTCGCCAATTTTGTCGAAAGGTACTCGGGGTGGAGGTCGTGCGCGGCGACGCGCGGCTCGATTCGGAAGAGCTGCTCATACAGGCGCACCGTGTGCTCGAAGCTCTCGAGCGTCTCCGCGTTCTCGAGGTCGCCGATGTGCTGCGAGACGAACGCGTAATCGCGCGTCAACAGAGTGAAGGTGTTCTTCTGCTCAGGGCCCACCGCCAGGATGTCCACGTCGGTGGTGAACGGCAGGCGCAGTGGGAACGGAGCGTAGCCGCGCGCCCGGCGCACCGGCTCGACGACGCCGCCCACCACGCGGACGACGCTGTCGTCGTAGCGGCTGTAGATGGCGCGGTCGTGCAGCAGGAACGCATCGGCGATCCCGCTGAGCCGTGCCAAGGCCTCTGCGTTGTCGGTGGCGATGGGCTCGTCTGAGAGGTTGCCGCTCGTCATGACCAGCGGACCTGAAACGAGCCTCATGAGCAGGTGGTGCAGCGGCGTGTACGGCAGCATGACGCCGACCTCGGCGAGCTCGTCGGCGACCCCGGTGGCCAGTTGCTTGCCGCCCGGACGCTTGCGGAGCAGGACGACAGGGCGCACGGCGCCGGTGAGCAGCTCTTCCTCTTCCTCGCCCACGAGGCAGTAGTCGCGCGCCTCGACGAGGTCGCGGACCATGATCGCGAGGGGCTTGCCCCAGCGGTGCTTGCGCTCGCGCAGGCGGGCGACTGCAGCGGCGTCGAGCGCGTCGCAAGCCAGGTGAAAGCCCCCGAGCCCCTTGATGGCCAGCACCTGCCCTCGCCCGAGTCGCTCCGCTACGGCGCCGAGGATGGCGTCGCTACGGCGCCGCTCGTCCTCGGCATCGCGATGGGGGCGGGGCGAGACTTCGCGCTCGAGGCTCCAGCACCAGTCCTCGGTTGCATCGGGGGCGTTGAGGTAGAGGCGGGGGCCGCACACGAAACAGGCGTCCGGCTGGGCATGGAAGCGGCGGTCGGTTGGATCGCCGTACTCGGCGGAGCACTCGGGGCACATGGGGAAGTCCCGCATCGTAGTCAGCGGGCGGTCGTAGGGCACGTCGCCGATGATCGTGAAGCGGGGACCGCAGTTGGTGCAGTTGATGAAGGGGTAGCCCTCGCGGCGGTCGCCGGGCGTGACGAGCTCGGCTGCGCAGTCGGGGCAGGTGGCGATGTCGGGGGAGACGAGCGTCATCGCGCCGCTCTCGGCGTGAGACTCGCGGATCTCGAAGCCGGTGAAGCCCTCGGGCTCGACCTCCTCGGCGATCACGTGCTCGATGACGGACATGGCCGGAGCGCGTTCTTCGAGCAGCTCGGGGAAGGATTCGACAACTGAGTCAACGCCCTCGACGACGCAGTGCACGCCATCGCTCGCGTTGAGCACCCAGCCGGCGAGGCCCTGCTCGATGGCGAGGTTGTACACGAACGGACGGAACCCGACGCCCTGGACGATGCCGGACACGTGGAGGGCGAGCGCTTTCACTTCGCGCGACCGGTCCGGACCATCTCGCCGGCGACGAAGCGGTTGTTCATGAGGATGAACAGCTCGTAGGCCTGGTCGAGCAGCGACATCGCCTCGCAGGCCTCGGCATGGTCGAGGGTCTCGCGCGGGTCGTCGAAAGACTCGCCGTGGATGAACGCGTTGCGCGCGCCCCGCATCGCGCGCCAGCGCTTGGGGAACTCGCGGAAGCCGACCTCGGCGGCGACATCCTCGAACGTCTGACCGGCGAGCGCGGGGAACAGCTTGCCGATACGCATGCCCACGCTGCGCTCGGTATCGAGGACGAGCGCCGTGACCTTGGTGGTCGCGCCCTGCGCCTGCATCATTCGGGCGAGCAGGTCCTCCATGACCGTCTCGAGGAAGGTGGCAACGAGCACCACGACCACCTCATGGTCGCCATTGCGGTGGTGTTGGCGGATGCTCTCGTCGAAGCGCGCGAGCCTCTCCGCGGGCATCTTGCGCCACCTGTCCGAGAAGTTGCGGCATGACGGGCACGGTTTGTCGCCGCTCTTGAGCCCCGCATCCTTCGTGATGTAGAGGCACGTGGGGCACTCGTAGAGCACCGGCGCGCGCTCGGCGTGCGCGTCAGGACCGCAAAGGCTGTTGGTCGGCTCCGTCACGCTCACGATTCTACCAGCACGTTCAGGAGCCGTAGCGCACCGCAGGCGGCAGCTCGAGTCCGTGAGCGCTCATGAGTGTCTCGTCCGCCATGACTTCACGAGCGGGGCCATCGGCTGCCACGCGCCCGTTGTCGAGAAGGACCGCCCGGTCGCAGAGTTCCCAAGCCACGTCCATGTCGTGGGTGGCGACGATCATCGTGGTGGTTAGAGACGCTAGCAGCTCCACCATCTGGCGCTTCGCGCGCGGATCGAGGTTCGAGGTGGGCTCGTCGAGCACGAGCAGCTTCGGCTCCATGGACAGCACGGTGGCGAGGGCGACGCGCTTGCGCTGGCCGAACGACAGGTGCATGCCGGACTTGCTGGCGTGCTCGGCGAGTCCCACGGCATGGAGCGCCCGGTGGACGCGTGCGTCAACCTCCTCGGCAGGCAGGCCCATGTTGAGGGGGCCGAAGGCGACGTCGTCGTAGACGGTCGTCATGAAGAGCTGGTCGTCCGGGTCCTGGAACACGAGCCCCACGCGCTGTCTGACGCTCGCGAGCGTGTCCTCGGCGACTGCGACGCCTCCGACGCTCATGCGGCCCTCCTGGGGCATCAGGATGCCGTTCACGTGCAGGATGAGCGTCGACTTGCCGGCGCCGTTGGGTCCCAGAAGCGCGATGCGCTCGCCCTCGGCGATCTCGAGGTCGATGCCGTCGAGCGAGCAGGTGCCGTCCGGGTACGTGTGCCGGAGGTTCTCAGTCTTGAGCGCGGGCGCGTCTGGCACGGTGATCCGATCAGTAGAGCAGCAGCGCTGCGGCGGTCAGGAGGGCGGCGACGACGAGGGCCGCGTCGGCGGGACGCAAGGTGAGGACCTCGGCGCTCGGAAGCGAGCCGGCGAACCCGCGCGCGAGCATGGCGCTGTGCACGCGTTCGCCGCGCTCGTAGCTGCGCACGAACAGGTTGCCGGCAAGGTTGCCGTAGAGCGCGACCCGGCGGGCGGGCGGCAGCGTGGGTCCTCGGCTGGCCACGGCCCGGCGCATCGACGTCAGCTGCTCACCGAGGACGACTGCGAAGCGGTAGAGGAACGACAGAGTCGTGATGAAGACCTGCGGCAGATGGAGCCGCCGCAAGCCGAGGAGCAGCTTGGCCGGTGGCGTTGTCGCCGAGAGCAGGATGACCGTCAGCGCCGAGAGCCACGACTTGCTCACGATCGCCCACGCGAGCGGCCAGCCGATCGCCGTGAGGGGCGCGAACAGCGCGAGCGTGATCGCGACCGGGAGCACGAGCGTGCTGCGAGCGAGCACGGCGCGGACAGGCACGCGGGCGAGCAGGGTCACGCCGAGGAGCAGGCTCGCCATGAGCACGAACTCGAGCGCCTGGGGAGGTGGAGCGAGCACCACGCCGAGCACCACGATGAGCGCCGCGACGATCTTGGCGCGCGGGTCGAGCGCGTGGATGGGCGAGACCGTGTAGGTGTAGCGCTCGAAGACGAGCGGGTGCGCGTGCTCGTGCGTCCCCGAGCGATGATGATGGGGGTGCGCGTGCTCGGGCTCGGATTCGTGCTCGTGGCGGTGACGGTGCAGCTCGTTGGCGTGCGCGTCGGCCCGGCGTTTCCGCAGCAGGAGGCCGAGGCCCCAAAGCAGCGAGCCGGCGAGCAGCAGTCCCACGACGCCCGCGAGGACGCCTGCAAGCGCGTCGTTGGCGACGCCGGGCACGGCGTACTCGGCGAGCGGCGACGCAAGGGGGTCGAGGCCGGAGGAGAAGCCGCTGGTGGCGGCGACCGACTCGAGCGCGTCAGGATGCGAGGACGCGAGCCAGGACAGGCCCCCTGCGACGAGCGCCAGCGCGCCGAGAACCAGCGCGACGGCGCGGGTGCCACGCGCCTCCTCGGCAGCGCCGGGGAGGACGTCGGGGCGCACGCGGGTGACGAACGCGATGAGGCCGACGGTGATCAGCCCCTCGCCGATGCCCACGATCGCGTGCCAGCCGCCCAGTGCCGCGAGCGCCGGGCCCAGAGGTGCGCGGCCGGACAGCCACACCTCGATCGCGACGGCGAGCGCCGAGACGACGACCGCGGCCCAGGCCGCCGTGAAGATGCGCACCGAATCAGGCAGCAGCTTGAGGCGCCGCAGTCCGGTGGCGACCGCATACCCCACGAACGGACCGATGATGGCGAGGTTGAGAACGTTGGCGCCGAGTGCCACGACCCCGCCGTCAGCGAACATGAAGGCCTGCACGAGCAGCACCGTGGTGAGCACGATGACCGCGGGCCAGGGCCCGAGCAACAGGGCAGCGGCCGCACCTCCGGCGAAGTGCCCCGAGATCCCGGGTGCGATGGGGAAGTTGAGCATCTGGAGCGCGAACACCAGCGCCGCCATGACGGCCATGAGCACCGTGTGGCGGTCCGACAGGTTGCGCTTGGTCCAGTTCACGGCATAGGCGACGACGCCCGTGCTGGTCGCCGCCGAGGCGGCGGCGACTTGCGTGGAGAGCATGCCGTCGGGGATGTGCATGATCGCCTAGAGTCCGTGTCCGGTGGTCGTCGTGACGAGCTTCCCGTGCTTGACGCCCTTGGTTCCCAGGAGCGAGTCGGCGATGGCGCGTACGTCGCCGCTTCGCCCGCGGATGACGAGCACCTCGAGGCAGTTATGCGGGTCGAGGTGGACGTGGAGCGTCGAGACGATCTTGTCGAAGTGCTGGTGCTGCAGGGAGTCCAGCCGCTCAGAGAGGTCGCTCGCGTGGTGGTCGAAGACCATCGTGACGGTGCCGACGATCAGCTCGTCCGAGTCCTCCCAGGCGCTGTCCACGAGCGCATCGCGGACGAGGTCGCGGATCGCCTCGGAGCGGTTGGCGGCGGTTCCTCGGCGGGCGACGAGGGCGTCGAAGCGCTCGAGCAGCCCCTCGTCCATCGCGATGCCGAACCTCACGAGATCACCCATGACACGCCTCCGACCGTGGTAGCACGAATTCGGGAAAGCGTAGCACCGTGGCGGCACACCTTCAACGGGGGATCGCGCTGCAACGAAAAGACGCCCCCGCCGCGATGGCGAGGGCGTCTGCTGCGTTGCGTGTGGCTGGTGGCTAGACGAGCTCGACGCTCGCGTCGGGGCCTGCGGTCTCGCCATCCATGAGGTCGAGCGCCTGGTCGAGCTTCGCTCGAGCCTCGCCGAGGAGCACGGACGCTTGGGCGACCTCGGTGCTCGGACGGTTGAGCCCGCCGTGATCAGCGAGGTGGTGGATCTGCTCGAGCCACTGCTGCGTCATCGCGAGCGAGTCATCGGCCTGGCCGATCATGAGCTTCATCTGGTCGGTGTTGACGCCCTTCTGGCACATGCGTCAGCCCAGCCAGGGGGAGAGCTCGTCGACGAGCTGCTTCTTCGAGCGGGCGCCCACGATCTTCTTCACGACCTGGCCGTCCTTGAAGATGAGCAGCGTGGGGATCGAGAGGATGTCGAACTTGGTGGCGGTGCCCGGGTTCTCGTCGACGTTGAGCTTGCCAACCGTCAGCGAGTCGTACTCGGCGGCCACCTCTTTGAGCACGGGCTCCATCATGCGGCACGGGCCGCACCACGGCGCCCAGAAGTCGACGACGAACGCCTTGGCGCTGCCCTCGACGGTCTCTGCGAAGTTGCCGTCGGTGACCTGGACCAGATCTGCCATGGGTACTCCCTTCACGACCGGACTAGATGGAGCAGGAGATCTGCTCGTCGATGTAGCGGAGCGCCTCGAACGCCGCTGAGGCGCCCTTCGCCGCTGCCGTGATCACTTGCTTGAGCTCGTTGTCGGTCACGTCTCCGGCGGCGAAGAGGCCAGGCAGGGAGGTTCGCCCGTCGTGGTCGGTCTTCACGTAACCGGTTTCGTCGCAGTCCACCATACCCCGAACGAGCTCGCTTAGGGGATGCACGCCGACGAAGATGAACACGCCGTCGACCGGCAGCGTCACCTCGGGCTCGCCGGAAGTGGACTCAAGCCGGATGCCGCGCACCTTGTTCTCCTCGCCGAGGATCTCGACGGGGACGCGGTTCCAGTGCAGCTCGATCTTGTCGTTGGCGAAGCAGCGCTCCTGGATGCACTTGGTTGCGCGCAGTTCGTCGCGCCGGTGGATCAGGTGGACCTTCGCCGCGAACTTGGTGAGGAACATCGCCTCCTCGACGGCGGCGTCGCCTCCGCCGATGACGCAGACGGTCTTGTCGCGGTAGAGCGCTCCGTCGCAGGTGGCACACCAGGAGACGCCGCGTCCGGTGTACTCGGCTTCTCCGGGGATGCCGAGCTTGCGCGGCACGGCGCCGGCAGCGAGGATCACCGCGTCGGCATCGAAGCGCTCATCCTCGCTCACCAGCACGAAGTGGTTGTCCACCTGCTCGATCGCGTCGACCGGCGCGAAGGTGCGGATCACCGCGCCGTGCTCCTCGGCCTGCTTGGCCATGAGTTCGCCGAGTTCGGCCCCGGAGATCCCCTTGGGGAAGCCCGGGTAGTTCTCGACCCAGTCGGTGGTGACGATCTGGCCGCCGGGGATGCCGCGCTCGAACACCACGGTCTTGGCGCGACCGCGCGAGGCGTACAGGGCGGCGGCGAGCCCTCCCGGACCTGCGCCGACGATCGCGATGTCGATGTGCTGGTCGCTCATTGCGTGACTCCTTGGGTTCCGGTCGGAGTCGACGAGCCTTTCAGCTCGGACTCTATCTGCTGCAGGAGCGTCTGAGCCTGCTCCTTGACGTGGGGATTCTGGTTGTCTGCCGTCAGCTGGATCACCTTGCGCATCTGATTGGCAGCCGCGTTCAGGTCACGGCGGCCCTGAAGGTAGAAGATGCCCAGATTGAAGTTCCCGTTGATGTGCTTGGGATCGTTCTCGAGCACCCGTCCGACTTCGCGGATCGCGGCATCGGTCTGGCCCGAGTAGAACAGCAGCGACGCCATATCGGACCGCGCGTCGTTGTCCTTGGGCTGCTGCTGGAGGTACTGCTCGTAGTAGCGCACGCCCTTCTTGCTGTAGTTGATCGCTGCTGCCTGGTCGCCGATCTGCTGCGCGTTGTTCACGGCATCAAAGTAGAAGTCGCCCATGGTCTTGAGCGCGTCCGCGTCCTGCGGGTCGGTCTCGAGCGATGCGAGAGCGTCGAAGGCGTTCTGCTGCTGCGTGCTCAGTAGCTGGCGGAACTCAGGGGTCAGGGTCTGCGACGGCGCGGGCTGCCGGTAGAAGACCACAAGCACGATGACCGCCGCGAACACGGCCAGTGCGATCGCCAGGATAGCGATCGGGACCTTGTAGCGCTGGAACGGCCTGATGATGTAGCGACGGGCGAAACCACCCTCCACGCCTTCGCCGTAGCGCTCGACGGGGATCCCGAGCGTCTGCGCCTTGAGCAGCATGTTGAGGTCGTTGGTGAGAAGCGTGACCTCGCCCCTGTCCGCATTGGCCTGGTAGACCTGATAGGCCGTCGCGAGGATACGGTCGTCGGAGTTGCGCGTGGTCATGCCGTCAGGCAGATCGGCGTCGCTCTCGAAAGGCGCGACCCGGATCCGGCCGCCGTCCGGCGTGTCTACGCCTGCGACGAGCGATCCGTCCTCGGACAACTCGAAAAGCAGGCGGCTGACCTCACGCCCCCGAAAACGCAGGTCGGGATCGACACGAGCCGTCTTCAGCTTGTCGAGCTCGCCGAGGACCGTTTCCGGAATGACCACCTCGGCGCGAGGGAACGACAGGATCGAGTTAGGGTCTGCGAGCAGCACGTTCGTGTCGAAGATGATGATCCTGAGGTCCTGCGCTTTTGATTCCGAACCGGGCGTCACCTGTACCCCGCCTCACGGTAGTCACGGATCATGAGAGGTTCTTTTCGTGCCTCGGCGAACGGTCTGCCCTTCGCGAGGTTCACGATGGTAGCGACGGCGATCGTCTTGGTGACCGGCGCCTCCGTCCACACCTGGATTCCCTGTTCGTTCTGCCCGTACTGATACACCCGTACGCCACGCGTCTGCGCCATGCTCGCCAGCGTGGTCGCGGCGGCGTTCCGCGTCATCGTGCTGGCGTTGGTCGCCGCCCATGTCGCCAAGTCATACGTCGTGTCCCGGAGTGCCTGCTGTGCCGTGACGTAGCGCCACCCGTCGTTGCCCGCGATAACGAGCGCGGCGAGGAGGATGATGATACCGATGATGCGCCTGACCATGTGGTGTTCCTTGCTGCTGGGACCTGACGCCTTAGTGTAGCGTCAGAGCCTCGGCTCGGCATCGGCACGCTCAGCCGCCTTCACGCGGGCGATGATGAAGACGAGCAGCCCGCCGAGGATGACCACGATCGCGCCCAGTAGCACGAGCCGGTCTATGTAGGACGCCTTGAGCTTGATGGTGCTACTGGTAAGTTCCATTCCCGCCGAGACGACACTCACGTTCAGGTCGCCTTCGAGAGTACCGCGCATGCGTACCGGCACCTCGACGAGGTTCTCGGCGGAGCGGAGAACGACCTTGCGCCGGTAGCCGAGGGGAAGGTGCACGCCGGCCGACGGCGAGAAGACCAGCGTGACCTTGAGCGGCCGTCCGCTCCGGTTGGTCACGCTGATCGGGATGTCGCCCGACGTACCCGCGAGCGTGACCGGCTTTCCGCTCACGACGACACGCTCGAGGATCGCGCGCGCGGTCTTCTCGGCGTCGCGTGCGAACGAGAGGCCGCGCTCGGCCGGTGCCCAGTCGCCCGCGATGCCACTCCACGCGGATGCCTCGGCGATCAGCGAGTTCTCCTGAGCCAGCACCGACTCGCGCGACCGCGGTCCTGCGGCGCTCACGAGCGCGTTCGCCCAGTCGCGCGAGTGTCGCACAGTCGTCCAGTAGTCGGCCGGGGCGTGCTTGTCCGCCGGCCGTTGAAGCAGGCGTACAGTGCCCAGCGGCGTGACCGCCGACGCGTCTCCGGCGAGCTGCAGCCGCGCCCAAGGCTGTGCCTGCAGTTCGCTCACAGCGCCGAGGAACTGCTCTGCAGTCGCCCCGCCGGGGCCTACGGTGACGAGGAGGGGATACGGCGTGGCGCTGGCCTCGAGCCTCGTGAATGCGGCGCTGACCACGGTGGCGGGGCCGCTCGCCACGAGCGATCGCTCGGCGGCGGGGTCGGCGACGAGCGCCTTCATGCGCGAGCCTTGCACTCCGTAGACACCGGGCCGGGGCCGCGCCTTCTTGACCCGCGCCCACTGGTTGGAGACGAAGGAGTAGCGCATCCCGGCTTTCGCGAGCGGAGTCACTGCGGTCGGGGGAAGTGAGCCGCCAGCCGGCGCCGTTCCCGCGGCGGGAGTAGCCTCTATCGCCGCGAAGGTCGCCGAGGACCCGCTTCGGTACTGCGCCTCGACGTCCGAGAGCAGGCCGGCAGCGGCGAGCGCCGAGATGTCGGGATCGCTGAAGGCCAGCCACTCGATCTCGAGGCGGCCGGTCTCTGTCGCGGTGTGCACGCGGGCGAGTGCCTGGTCGTACGCCTGTGGGACCGGTTCCTCGGCGGTCACCTGCACGGTGCCTTCGGGGGTGTCGTACCGGTAGCCGGTAGAGATGCGCCGCCACTCTTCGAGCATCACCGGCGACAGGGCGAGGGTCAGCCGCGCGTCAGGGGTCTGGAGAACGTAGTCGCAGAGCCGGACGACCTCGTCGCGGGCACGCGTGAAGCGGCCCGGGTCCGCCGAGAAGCTGCCGTCGGGTGTCAACAGCGGCTGGGCGCTGATGCGGGCGGCCGCCACGACGGGCACCGGCGGCGCGGCGGGGTCGTAGACGAGGAGCTGGCCCGGTACCACGAGGCTCGATCCCTCGCCGGGGCCCTCGGTCCGGACCGTAAGCTCATAGGGGTACGCCGCAGGCTCGAGGCCTATGTCGCCGATCTTCCGGCCGAACGAGAAGACGAGCGACGTCGGCTCATTCGAGCTCGCCACGAATGTCTTCTGGTAGATGAGGCTTCCGCCCGGCATCCGGAGCTGCATGCGCGCCTGCACGAAGTCAGCGGGCTTCTTGAGGCGGACGGTGGCGCGATAGCCGAACTCCCCATCGATGGGCACCGAGGACGCGCTCGCGTCGACCGAGACGTCGACAGTCGGGGCCGCAGCCGAGCCTTGGACGACCGGTGCCGGCGTCCGTGCGGCCACCATGAGCAGCTCGGACGGCGCCGCGAAGAGTGCCGGGGCGCCCGCAAGGCAGACCGCCGCCACGGCGACGATCAGGGTGCAGCATGCGGCGCGGCGGGCGCGGGTCATCGGCGGCTCCGAATGGCGAACTCCGGCGAACGGTGCAGGAGTACGCACGTGTACCATGAACTCGATAAGGGCATACGGATTATCGCACGACGCCTGAAAGGAACTCCTTCTTCTCATGTCACAATTGAGCGACACGCTGCGCATTCCCGACGTCCTGCCGCTGATCCCGCTGCGGGACCTCATCCTCTTTCCTAACCTCGTCGTCCCGTTGTTCGTGGGACGCGAGCGGTCCATCCGTGCGCTCGAGGAGGCCATGCGCGAGGAGCACCTCGTCGCCCTCGTGACTCAGAAGCATGCTGAGACGCAGGAGCCGGGGCCGGGCGACATCTACGAGATCGGCTGCATCGCCTCGGTGATGCAGGAGCTCAAGCTCCCTGACGGCACCGCCAAGGCTCTCGTGGAGGGACAGCAGCGCTTCCGGATCGTCGAGTTCCTGCAGGAAGACCCCTACTTCCTGGTGCGCATCGAGCCCATCGAGGAGGCTCCAGAGGCCAACGTCGAGACGCAGGCGCTCATGCGCGCGCTCCTTTCAGACTTCGAGAAGGCAGCGGAGCTCGGCAAGCCCATCCCCCAGGAAGTGCTCGTGGCGGCCTCTGCGATCGAGGAGCCCGGGCGTCTCGGCGACTTTGTGGCCTTCCACCTCAACTTGAAGGTTGAGGAGAAGCAGGAGATCCTCGAGGCGGTCGAGCCCATCGACCGGCTTGAGCGCGCGGCGCGGTTCCTGCGCAAGGAACTCGAGATCCTCGAGTTGGGAAGCCGCATCCAGAACCGGGTCAAAGAGCAGATGACCAAGTCGCAGCGGGAGTACTTCCTGCGCGAGCAGCTCAAGGCCATCCAGCAGGAGCTTGGGCAGTACGACGAGATTCAAGCTGAGGTCGAGGAGTACACCGAGAAGATACGAAACTCCGGCATGCCCGAGGACGTCGAGGAGAAGGCGCTCAAGGAGCTCGGCCGCCTGGAGAAGATGCCGGCCGCCAGCGCAGAGACCAGCGTCATCCGCACGTATCTCGACTGGCTCATCGGCTTGCCCTGGAACAAGGAGTCCGAGGAGAAGCTCGACCTCGTGGCCGCCCAGCAGGTGCTCGACGAGGACCACTACGGTCTTGAGAAGGTGAAGGAGCGGATCCTCGAGTACCTCGCGGTCCACAAGCTCACCGACAAGATGCGGGGGCCGATCCTGTGCTTCGTCGGCCCTCCTGGCGTGGGCAAGACCTCCATCGGCCGCTCGATCGCTCGCTCGCTCAATCGTGAGTTCATCCGCATGTCACTCGGTGGCGTGCGCGACGAGGCCGAGATTCGCGGCCACCGGCGTACGTACGTGGGCGCGCTCCCGGGCCGCATAATCCAGTCGATCTCGACGGCGGGAACGCGCAATCCGGTCTTCATGATGGACGAGATCGACAAGGTCGGCATGGACTTCCGGGGCGACCCGACCTCGGCACTGCTCGAGGTGCTCGATCCCGAGCAGAACTTCGCGTTTCAGGACCACTATCTCGAGGCGCCGTTCGACCTCTCCGACGTAATGTTCATCACGACGGCCAACCTTCTGGATCCCATTCCGGCGCCCCTGCGCGACCGCATGGAGGTCATCCACTTCCCCGGCTACACCGAGGACGAGAAGGTCCACATTGCGTTCCAGTACCTCATCCCGAAGCAGCTGCGCGAGCACGGTCTCACTTCGAGCAAGCTCGAGATCAAGGAAGACGCGGTCCGGGAAATCATCCGCCGGCACACGCGCGAGGCGGGCGTCCGCAACCTCGAGCGCACGATCGCGATGATCTGCCGCCAGATCGCGCGCAAGGTCGTCGAAGGCAAGAAGGGCAAGACGACCGTTGCCGGCCGCACTCTGCACAAGTACCTCGGTCCGCCCAAGTTCTCCTACGGACTTGCCGAGGAGAAGGACGAGGTCGGCGTCGCGACGGGTCTGGTGTGGACCGAGGTCGGCGGAGACGTGATCTTCATCGAGGCCACCTCGATGCCCGGCAAGGGTCAGGTCATCCTCACCGGCCAGCTCGGAGATGTCATGCGCGAGTCGGCGACTGCCGCGCTGTCCTACATCCGGACGCGCGCCACGCAACTCGGTGTCGAAGAGGACTTCGCGGACACTCACGACCTCCACATCCACGTGCCCGCCGCCGCGATCCCTAAGGACGGCCCCAGCGCCGGTATCACCATGGCGACCGCGCTCGCCTCAGTCCTCATCGGATGTCCCGTGCGCCGCGACCTCGCGATGACCGGCGAGATCACGCTTAGGGGCCGTGTCCTTCCGATCGGCGGGCTCAAGGAGAAGCTACTTGCGGCGCACCGCGCCGGGATAACGACAGCGCTCGTGCCAAAGGAGAACGTTCGCGACCTCGACCTTCTGCCGCCCCATGTGCGCGACGAGCTTGAGATCATCCCGGTCGAGACTATGGACGAAGTTCTGGAATTGGCGCTCGTCGACCATTGCCGACCGGTTAGAAGTAGGAAAAGAACGAAAAGCAGTCCTACTCAGGGATGATTGTCATGGTTTGCCTGCTGATTTCTTCCAGCCTTGCAGGGTAGATACTAGATGAGGATTCTGTAACGTCCTCACGGCGGTACAAACCCGCCGGTTGACACCGAGCAAGGAAATACGAGTTTACGGGAAGCTTTGATCCGCCGGTGGTGTTCGGTCACTCGGGGTCCGGCGGGGAGCTAGTAGTGAGACCGGCCCGCCTCGTTTCGCGGCGTACCGGTCTCTTTTGTTTTGTGGAAGCCGCACTTCCTCGCAAGGTCGATCCGGCCTGACAGCGGTAGGAGGTGAACGGCGATGACGCGAACTCTGTACAAGCGTGACAGCGCCTTCATGCGCTTCGTGTCGACATTCGTCGCTCTGGCTTTCACCCTTTCGCTCGCCGGGTCGGGCTTCGCTGCTCCCCCTGTGACCGACCCGGTTGCAGCACAGGAAGTAGCGACGTCCGACTCGACGGCACCGGTAGTGGAGCCTGTCGTTGAGCCCGTACCGGCCGATCCTACGATCGTGCCGCCGGAAGTGACAGCGCCAGAGAGCGCCGTCCCCTCAAAGTCGACCA
Source organism: uncultured Eubacteriales bacterium (assembly GCA_964607705.1). GTDB lineage: Bacteria > Actinomycetota > Coriobacteriia > Anaerosomatales > PHET01 > CAZSLI01. Next base: position 190,089 of record CAZSLI010000002.1, on the reverse strand, counting down.
AGCTGGCGCATCAAGCCGCGTCGGCGGTCTCTTCGAGCCTGGGCGCTCCGACGGCCATGGCGCTCGCGGCGGCCCCTCTCCCGTATGCGTCATTCCAAGACGTCAACTGGGAGGCGTGGCGCGTCTCGCCCGCGTCGCAGATCGGGTGGGCCAAGGCGAACCTCGGAGACTACAAGGAGGGCGACTGGATTCCGGTACGCCTCTATGTGGACAACACCAAGGGTACGCAGGACTACGCGCTTCCGAGCTTCAACATCACATTTGACTATCTCAACGGAAACAAGAACGCAGTCGCTATAGATGGTGCGCGCGCGTTCCAGTATGAAACGTCGACGAGCCTCCCGACAGGTCTTGGCTCCGGATCAGCCCTTTCTGGCTTCCTGGGCACCTCGGGCAGCGACTACTACAACATCCACTTCGACCCGCAGTCTGAAGTGGTGATCCCGAAGGGCTCATACGGCATCGTGCGCTTCGATGTCCACCTCGCCCTCACTCCGTACTGGAACAACCAGAACCCGAACCACGACGGTGCCAAGCAGTACCCGGGCTCAAGCGCCCAGGGCCGCCTGAACCAGTGGAACGAGCAGTCGGTCGCCGATAAGACCATCTCGATCCCCGTCGGCCCCCAGGTCGCTCCGATCGGCCATGTCGATGGCGTCAAGTTCAACGACGTCAACGGGAACCACGTTCGCGACGACGGCGAACCGGGTCTCGGTGGATGGGTCTTCAGGCTCGACTACATCGACCAGTTCGCATTCAGCATGACCACCACATCTGCTGCTGACGGCTCCTTCAGCTTCACCGGCCTTCCCGCCGGGGACTTCAGAGTGACCGAGCAGATGACCGGCGCGCAGGTAGCGGCCGGATGGGTGAGCACCACCGACAATCCGCAGAACCTGTCGCTCGTACGCGACGGCTCCGCGAGCGTGGTATTCGGCAACTGGCGTCCGCCGGTCACGAAGACCTGGTCGCTGTCGATCGACGCGCTTCCCGTGGGCGCCTCCGCATTCGTGACCTACAAGGTCGACGGAGTCGCCAAGTCGACGAGCCTCAGCGGCTCCGGCCCCTACACCGCTCAGGTGTCAGTAGCTCGTGACGCCGTCATCTCGGACGTGAAGTGGTTCGCCAACTACGGCGGCATAGACATCCTCCTCGGCACGTCGGCCGGCGAGACCATGACCGCGAACAAGACGAATTCGTTCACCTACGACTCATCAGTCGCGGGCATGAAGTACGACGACGCCAACGGCAACGGCATCAAGGACGCCGGCGAGAACGGGCTCGGCGGCTGGACCATCGAGCTCAAGCGCATCGTGGGCGGAACCGAGAGCCTCTACGCATCCGCGATCACCGCCGCTGACGGTACGTACTCGTTCGAGGACGTACTGCCCGGCACCTACAAAGTCTACGAAGTCCAGCAGGCCGGCTACAAGATGATGTCCGCTCAGCCGGACAGCTTCTCGGTGAGCAACGGCTCGCACGTGAGTGACGTGAACTTCGGCAACCTGTTCGTCTCAAGCGGCATCGATCTCATCAAGAGCGGCCCTGCCGCCGTTCACGTCGGTGACACCATCACCTATTCATTCACCGTCCTGAACACGGGCAACTACACGCTGCACGACGTTCGCGTGACGGACCTGGCCATCGGCCTCGACCGCTTCGTGGGCACGCTGGCAGCCGGCGCATCCTACACCTTCACGGCCACCACGGTCGCAGCGGCCAATCCCGATCCGCTGCCCAACACGGCGGTCGTCATGGGCTACGACGCACTGGACGCCATGGTCACCGATGACGCTTCGCACCTCGTCGACATCATCAAGCCGGCCATCGACGTCACCAAGGTCGCCGACAAGGAGTCCATCGTCTCCGGCGATTCCGTCACCTACACCTACGTCGTGAAGAACAGCGGCGAGGACACCCTCACCTCCGTGTCCCTCGTTGACGACCACTTCGTGGTGCCGGGCGGGTCGATCGGCACGCTGGCCCCGGGTGCGCAAGTCACCCTGACCAAGACGGTCGCACTTGCCGCGACCACCACGAACATCGCGACGGCATCGGGCATGGACGCGCTCGGCATGACGGTGTCTGACACCGCCAACGAGACGGTCTACGCCTACAACCCGTCCATCTCGATCGTGAAGTCCGCTGACCCGACCGTCGTCATCCCCGGCGAGCTCGTCAGCTACACCTACCTCGTCACCAACACGGGCGACATCGCGCTCAATGGCGTTACCGTCACCGACGACAAGCTCGGTCCGGTAGCCGTCATCGGAACACTCGCCGCCGGCGCCATGCAGACCGTGAGCGTCACCGCTCCGATCATGGCTGACGTGACGAACATCGGTACGGCCGCCGGTACCTACGGCGCCGCGGGCACCGACTTCTTCGGAACCGTCTCGGACACGAGCTCGGCATTCGTCGACGTCGTGCATCCCGCGCTCGTGGTCGACAAGACCGCCGACAAGACCGCCGTCGTCTCCGGTGAGACGGTCACCTACAGCTTCAAGGTGACCAACACCGGCGACGTGGCCCTCTACAACGTCGCCGTCGTGGACGACAAGCTGGGCAGCATCGGCACGATCGCATTCCTTGCGGTCGGCGACGACGCCACGCTGACGAAGTCCACCGCGCTTGCAGTGACCACCACCAACATCGTCACTGCGACCGGCGCCGACGCGCTCGGCCATCCGGCGAGCGACACCGACGATCTGACCGTCCCGGCCTACAACCCCGCTATCACGATCGACAAGACGGTCGATCCGGGGGTCATCCTCTCGGGCGCATCGGTCACGTACAGCTACAAGGTCACCAACACCGGCGACATCGACCTGTTCAGCGTTGACGTCACCGATGACAAGCTCGGTGCCATCGGCACGATCCCCTCACTCGCCATCGGGGCAAGCGCCACGCTGACGAAGACGACGACGATCGCCGCCGATACCACCAACATCGGTACCGCCGAGGGCGAGTACGGCAGCCTGGAGAGCGACTTCCATGGCACCGTAAGCGACACGGACTCCGCGTTCGTGGACGTGAAGGCTCCCGCCATCGAAGTCATCAAGTCCGCCGCTCCGAACCCGATCGTGGCCGGCGACTCGGTCACCTACAGCTACCTCGTCCGCAACACCGGCGACGTGCCGCTCGTGAACGTCTCGGTCGACGACGACAAGCTCGGTCACATCGGTGACATCGCAGTCCTGCCCGTCGGCGCAGAGGCCACGCTCACCAAGGCCACCACGCTGACCGCGACCACCACCAACGTGGCCACCGTCACCGGCGAAGACGAGCTCGGCAACCCGGTGGGCGACACCGACGACGCAGTCGTGACGGTCTACAACCCGTCGATCTCGATAGTGAAGTCCGCCGACCCCACGGTCATACTCGAGGGCCAGGCAGTCACCTACACCTACCTGGTCACCAACACCGGTGACATCGCGCTCAACAACGTGAGCGTCACCGACGACAAGCTCGGCCCGATCGCCGTCATCGGAACGCTGGCCGCAGGCGCCATGCAGACCGTGACCGTGACCGCCCCGATCTCGGCCGACGTCACCAACATCGGCACCGTGACCGGTACCTACGGCACTGCCGAGACAGACTTCTACGGCACGGTGACCGACGACAGCACGGCCTCGGTCGACGTCGTCCATCCCGCCATCGAAGTCATCAAGTCCGCCGCTCCGAACCCGATCGTGGCCGGCGACTCGGTCACCTACAGCTACCTCGTCCGCAACACCGGCGACGTGCCGCTCGTGAACGTCTCGGTCGACGACGACAAGCTCGGTCACATCGGTGACATCGCAGTCCTGCCCGTCGGCGCAGAGGCCACGCTCACCAAGGCCACCACGCTGACCGCGACCACCACCAACGTGGCCACCGTCACCGGCGAAGACGAGCTCGGCAACCCGGTGGGCGACACCGACGACGCGGTCGTGACGGTCTACAACCCGTCGATCTCGATCGTGAAGTCGGCTGCGCCATCCGTGATCCTGGCTGGCGAGAACGTCACCTACACTTACGTCGTTGAGAACACCGGCGACATCGCGCTCGCCCCGGTGACTGTCACCGACGACAAGCTCGGTGCGATCGGCACCATCACCTCGCTCGCGCCGGGTGAGGTCACCACGCTGACCACGACCGCTGCGATCGCGGCCGACACCACCAACATCGCGACGGCCACGGGTCGTTACGGCGAGGTGGAGAGCCAGTTCGGTGGAACGGTGCAGGCGACCGACGACGCGTTCGTGAACGTCGTGGCGCCGGCGATCGACGTGGTGAAGACCGCGACGCCTGACGCCATCCTCGCTGGCGACTCGGTCCTGTACACCTACACCGTCACCAACAGCGGTGACGTGCCGCTCTACAACGTCTCGCTTGTCGACGACAAGCTCGGCAGCGTGGGCAGCCTCGAGGGCCTGGCCGTTGGCGCCAGCAGCACCTTCCAGAAGACCACGACTCTGTCGGTGCCGACCACCAACACCGTGGTCGCGACCGGCGCGGACGAGTTCGGCCATGAGGTCACCGATGAGGCAACCGCCTTCGTCGACGTGGCCGTGCCGTTCAGCCCGCCCGACCTCACCATCGACAAGTCGGCCGACAAGACCGTCGCCAACCCCGGCGACACGGTCAAGTACACCCTGACCTACAGGAACCTCGGACCCAGCCCCGCCGAAGATATCACCATCGTGGATGACTTCGACGAGCGCTATGTCACAGTGACCAACGCCGGTGGCGGCACGGTTGCGGACGGCAAGATCACGTGGAACGTTGCGGGCCCGCTCTATCCCGAGGACGGACCTCAGACGATCACGTACACCGTGCGCATCAACTCTGACCTGCCTGCCGACGTCAAGGTCGTGCGGAACACCGTCGTCATCTCCGAGCCCACCGAAGAGAAGACCGACAACAACACCGATACGTGGGCAGTCGACATCGAGCAGCCGTTCCTGCCGTTCACCGGTGGCCAGTGGACTCTCATCGTCCTCGCGGCGCTGGCAGCGGCGATCCTCGGCATCTCGCTCCGCCGACTGAGCCACCCGGTCGCCTCGTAAGGGGCAGAGTCGGCCGAACGGCACGACCGCACTAGAAGGGGGCCGCGAAAGCGGCCCCCTTTGACGTACCGATCGACAACGGTTGACTCGCAGGAGAGCGCCGACCTGGGAACGATCGATTCTCGGACGCTCCAGCCTGCCGCACAGACTACGCCCTGCCGATGACCAGGCGCGTGGTCCCTCGCCCGGGCGCAGAGCGGTCGGCGGGCTGGAGGGGTGAGCCTGCGGTGGGGCGGCCGAATCGGAGTCCTACTTGGTCACGACAAAGCCCCCGGCGGGGAAAGCCGGGGGCTTTGTGTTGAGAGCCTGGTCTTGTCGGTGGTGATTGTCGCAGTGGCTCGTCAAACCGAGGAGTCTAGCGAGGGGGCACGCGCTCGCCCCAGTTGATCTTGCCGTTGTCGCGCCAGTCGATGACATGCCAGATCTCGTGGCCGATGATGCGCGAGAGGGAGGCGCTGTGGTTGCGGCTGATGACGATGCGACCGCTGGTGTAGTAGCTGATCGCCTGGTAGCCGCGGGCGTTGCCGAACTCGACGGTGGCGCCGCGCAGGATCGGGTACTTCGCCTTGTAGCCGGCGAGGATGCGGCGTGCTGTGGCAAGTTCGCCGGTGCTGGTCGAGGCGGTGCGGACCGTCGCGGTGGGGCGGCTGACGGTCATGCGCTTGGCGCTCTTGACGGTGGGGGCGATCGCGGTGGCGCGCTTGGGGGTGGCGGCTGCGGTGTAGGGGGCGACATCGGCGACGGCGACCTTGGCGATCGGCGCGCTGTCGGTGAGCTGCGGCTCGAAGCCCGCGGAAGCGCCGGCGGGGCCGGCGGCGATGATCCAGATGGCGATCGCGGCGATGACGGCACAGATGGCCAACGCGATCGGGAGGCGGTCGATGGTCTTGGCCTGCATGGTGTTGCACCCCTTAGACGAGCTCCGAGATGCACAACGACCCGTTCCTCCCATAAGTCGCTGGGTGGAGACGGGCCGTAGTCATACTCGGCGTCTCGTCCGGCGGTCCGGCTGTCGTAGGCGGCCTTTCGGCCTCCCTTAGACCCGTGACTTTGCGAAGCGGACCTTTCGATCCGCCGTGCCTTTGTCGGGGAGTTCGTGACGCTGTGCGATTCTCAATTTCCTTACACAGTGGTTATCGGTGCGTCGCGGTAGAATCTTTACGGGTTTTTGTAATCGTCGTCACATATTTCTTTCTAGACATTGAAGAGAGTCGCGCGAGGGGCCCGAAGCGGTCGGAAGGTGCACTCCTTGGACAGCCGGCAAGCGACAGGTTCCGGTCCGTGGCGCGTCATCGCGCGCGGGTTGGGCAACGTCTTCCTCGGCATCGCCATCGGGTTGGTGGGCTACTACTTCCTCACCGACGCCGTCACCGTCGTGGAGCAACGGTCGCTCGCCGCCGCGATGCCTGCGCCGACCGCTGCCGCACCCGTATCCGCCGAGGATCCGTTCGACTGGGACGGCTGGGCTGCCGAGGACCGCGCGTACTGGAAGCGGCTCGATGACGGCGAGCCCTTCGGCCGCCTCGTGTCGCCGAGGATGCACCTGGACTCCGTCGTCGTGAAGGGCACGAGCAGGCGCGACTTGATGCGCGGGCCGGGCTGGATCACGACCACCGACTATCCCGGCCCCACCGGCAACTGCGGCATCTCGGGCCACCGGACCACGTACGGCGCTCCGTTCAGGCAGCTCGACCGTCTGCGCCCTGGTGATACCATCCAGTTCTACTCGCCCTATCGGGTGTACACGTACCGCGTCCGCCGCGTGTTCAGCGTGACGCCCGACCGGGTAGAAGTGGTGGCCACCACCAAGAAACCGCAGCTGACGATGACCGCGTGCCACCCGCCCTACAGCGCGCGCTATCGGCTCATCGCGCAGTCCGACCTCGTGTCGGTGCAGAAGGCCGGCAACTAGGCTCGGACGAGACAAAGGGGTGTCATGCGCGTCTTCGTGACAGGCGGGGCAGGATTCATCGGCTCGAACCTCGTGCGTGCGCTGCTGTGGGGGGGCAACGACGTGGCGATAGCCGACGACCTCTCTACGGGCAAAGCCGATAACCTCGACCCGCGCGCCCAGTTCCGCGCCCTCGACATCCTCGAGCCCTCGCTCGCCGGTTACCTTGCCGAGTTCCGCCCCGACGCGGTGGTCCACCTCGCCGCGCAGTCGAGCGTCCCAGCTTCTCTCAAGGACCCCGAGCGTGACCGGCTCGTGAATGCGGAGGGCACCCGGCTCGTCGCAGCGGCCGCTCGCGGCGCCGGCGCCAAGCGGGTGATCTCGGCGTCCTCGGCGGCCGTGTATGGCGATCCGGTTGAGCTGCCGCTGGTGGAGACGTCGCGCACCGAGCCCGTGAACCCGTACGGCGTCTCCAAGCTCGAGGCCGAGAGCCTGCTTGCCGAGGAGCTCGACGGCTCGGGCACCGACTACGCGAGTTTCCGCTTCAGCAACGTGTACGGTCCTCGGCAGGACGCGCAGGGCGAGGGCGGCGTCGTCGCGCTCTTCCTGGACGCGGTGAGCGCCGGGCGCACACCGGTCGTCTTCGGTGACGGGCGACAGACGCGCGACTTCATCTACGTCGGAGACGTCGTGGGGGCGATCATCGCGGCACTGGCCGCTGGGGGGCCGCTCGGCCACGGGGCCGGACCTGAGTCTGCCTACAACATCTCGACCGGGCGGCGCACCAGCGTGGAGGAGCTGCTCATGGCCGTCCGCCAAGCGGCGAACTACCTCGGCGGGGTCGAGCGTCGGGACCCGCGCGAGGGCGACATCGACCACAGCGTCCTTTCGCCCGAGAAGGCCCAAGCGGCGCTCGGCTGGCACGCCGGCGTTGAGCTGACCACCGGCATCCCGCTCACCTGGCGCTGGTACTCGGCGGCCCGATGAGCGAGCCTAAGCCTTCCCTCGCCGAGGACGCGGCGCGCATCCGCCGGCTTCACGAGGGGCGCGCGAAGGCGGAACTCGCGGCAGCAACTGCGCATGCACCCGGCTCCGATGTCGTGCCCGTCGGGGGAGCCCTGCTAGCGGAGGTCGCGCTGGTGAAAGGGCGGCCCGGACCTGCGGAGGCATCGGGAGGCCGCGCGATCAGCGGCGCTGACGGCGAAGCGGCCGCGAAGGCGCTCGAGGCGCTCGGCTGGGACCCTGCGAAGACGTTCGGCACGCTGTCGCGACCGGATCCGTCGCTTCACGCCGACACTAGAGCGGCTCGCTTGCGAGCGCAGATCGAAGCCGTCGACCCGCTGCTGGTGGTCGCACTCGACGCGGAGGCCGCCGAGGACCTGGCGGCCGCCTTCGGCCTGCCGGAGCTCGGCTTCGGCACCGAGGTGGCCGCTGCCGGTCGACGGCTGTTGGCGGTCGACGGTCTCGAGGCCTCGCTCGGCGACCCCAAGGCCAAGCAGCGGGTCTGGCGCCAATTCGCTCCCGGTCGACCGCCCGGACCCGTCTACTAGCCGCTTCGACTTCCCCCTAAACGCAACGGGGCGCCCGAAGGCGCCCCGTCAGTGAGCATGGGTTGATGAAGGACTACTCGTCCTCGATCTCGCTGATGGCGCCCATCGGGCACTCTTCCATGCAGGTCGCGCAGGCATCGCAGTCGTCGTCGTTCACGGGCTCTGCGACGTCGCCGACGATCTCGATCACGTTCTGCGGGCACGCGTCCACGCAGATTCCGCAGGCCGAGCAGTCGTCTTCACTGATGATGGGGCGGGGCATCCAGCACTCCTTCACGCACGTGGGCGACCACTCCGGCAGGCCGCTGTTTCGGTGCGTACCTTACAGAGCGCGGCAGGGTGTGTAAAGGGGCGATTTATCGGGCATTCTCGGCAGGTTAATCGCGAGCCTTCGCGGGGTAGAATCACACGGTCGGTGACAGAAAACTTGATAATGTCGTTGTCAGGTTCTACGATACGGAAACCGCGGTGCTGCAACCGCGCTCAGACCGAAGCGTACGACGCGCGAAGGTGCGTCGCCGAAGACCAGAAGGAGCGAGTTACATGGGCAAGGTTCTCGGGATCGACCTCGGTACCACCAACTCGGCCATGGCCATCATGGAGGCCGGCGAGCCCAGCGTGATCATCAACGCGGAGGGCGATCGCACGACCCCGTCGGTTGTGGCATTTCGCAAGGAAGGCGAGCGCATCGTGGGCAAGTCGGCCAAGAACCAGGCCGTCACCAACCCCGAGCACACCATCACCTCGATCAAGCGCTTCATCGGACGCAAGTTCGAAGAGACCGTGAGCGAGCGCAAGACCGTCCCGTACAACGTCGTGAAGGGCAAGGACGGCCGCGCGTCGGTCGATATCGAGGGCAAGGACTACACGCCCGAGGAGATCTCGGCGATGACCCTGCAGAAGCTGAAGGCCGACGCCGAGAAGTACTTGGGCGAGACCATCACGCAGGCCGTCATCACCGTGCCGGCGTACTTCAATGACATGCAGCGCCAGGCCACCAAGGACGCGGGCAAGATCGCCGGCCTTGAGGTCCTGCGCATCATCAACGAGCCGACGGCTGCGGCGCTCGCCTACGGCCTCGACAAGGGGACCAAGGAGCACACGGTTCTCGTCTTCGACCTCGGCGGCGGCACGTTCGACGTCTCGATCCTCGAGCTCGGCGACAACGTGGTCGAGGTTCGCTCGACTTCGGGCGACAACCACCTCGGCGGCGACGACTGGGACCAGAAGGTCATCGACTGGCTCGCGGACAAGTTCAAGGGCGACAACGGTATCGACCTACGCGTGGACAAGATGGCCCTGCAGCGTCTCAAGGAGGCCGCCGAGAAGGCCAAGATGGAGCTGTCCACCGCGCAGGCCGCGCAGATCAACCTGCCGTTCATCACCGCTGATGCCTCAGGCCCCAAGCACCTCGACTACCAGCTCACGCGCGCCGAGTTCGAGCGAATCACGAGCGACCTGCTGGACCGCACCAAGAAGCCGGTCGAGCAGGCCATCAAGGACGCCGGCATGAAGGCCAGCGAGATCGATGAGGTCATTCTCGTCGGCGGCTCGACTCGCATGCCTGCCGTGCAGGAGGCCGTGAAGAAGATCACGGGCAAGGACCCGCACATGGGTGTCAACCCGGACGAGGTCGTCGCGGTTGGCGCCGCAATCCAGGGCGGCGTGCTGTCCGGCGAGTTCGGCCAGGAGGGCATTCTGTTGCTCGACGTCACGCCGCTTGCGCTGGGTGTCGAGACCCTCGGCGGCGTCATGACCAAGCTCATCGAGCGCAACACCACCATCCCGACCCGCAAGAGCGAGGTCTTCACCACGGCGGCCGACGGCCAGACCTCGGTCGAGGTTCATGTCCTCCAGGGCGAGCGTGAGATGGCCGCCGACAACAAGACGCTCGGTCGCTTCCACCTCATGAACATCCCGCCCGCGCCTCGCGGCGTGCCGCAGATCGAAGTCGCGTTCGACATCGACGCAAACGGCATCGTGAATGTCCACGCCAAGGACCTCGGTACCGGACAGGAGCAGAAGATCACCATCACCGGCACGACTGCGCTCTCCGACGAGGAAGTCGACCGCATGGTGACCGACGCGGACCGCCACGCCGAGGAAGACCGCCAGCGCAAGGAAGAGGTCGAGGTCCGCAACAACGCCGACTCGCTCGTCTACCAGACCGAGAAGGTCATCAAGGACCTCGGCGACAAGGTGCCGGCGGACACGAAGTCGCTGGTCGAAGCTGAGATCGACAACACCAAGAAGGCCCTCGAGGGCACCGACGTGGAATCCATCAAGACCGCTGCCGAGAAGCTCGCTGAGGTCTCGCTGAAGCTGGGCGAGGTCGCGTACCAGCAGGCCCAAGCCGAGCAGGCAGCCGAGGGCGCAGCGGAGTCGGGTGCCGGCGACGAGGACGTCGTCGACGCCGACTACGAGGTCGTCGAGGACGAGGACAAGTAGCTATGGCGGAATTCGAATCCAACGAGCCGGTTGATGACCGGATCGGTGACGACGTCGAGGTCGCCCTCGACCCCGAGCTCGAGGGCGACCTCGGACCTGAGCTCGAGTTCCGGGGCGACGTGATCGAGTCGGAACTCGAGGCGGCGCGTGCCGAGGCCGCCGAGTGGCGGGACAAGGCGGCGCGGGCTCAGGCCGAGTTCGCGAACACGCGCAAGCGGCTCGAGGCGACGCATCAGGACGCGGTGCTGCGAGCGAGCGAGAGGCTTGTCTCGGAGCTGCTGCCGGTGATTGACGACCTGGAGCGCGCGACCGACCACATCGCCGAGCAACACCCGGAGATGGCAGACGGAATGGTCGCCATGCAGCGCAAGCTGCTCGGCGTGTTGGAGAAGGAGGGGGTCGGCCAGATCGACCCCCTCGGCCAGCACTTCGACCCGAACCGGATGAACGCCGTACAGATGCGTGAGGATGCCGAGGTGGCGGACCACACCGTGGTCGACGTCTTCCAGAAGGGCTACGAGATGCACGGGCGGGTGCTCCGTGCGGCGATGGTCGTGGTCTCGACCGGAGGCCCGTCAGGGGAGTAGGCCGCCATGGCGCCCACCGGCAACTACTACGACATACTCGGCGTAAAGAAGGACGCCTCGGCCGACGATATCAAGAAGGCCTTCCGCCGGCTCGCCAAGAAGCACCATCCCGACCGGGGCGGCGACGAGCAGAAGTTCAAGGAGATCAACGAGGCCTACGAGGTCCTCTCGGACAGCGACAAGCGCGCGCAGTACGACCAGTACGGGCAGTACTTCGGCGGGCAGGTGCCGCCGGGGGCGCGAGGTCCGGCTGGTGCGGGCGGCTTCGGCGGGCCGGGTGGCTATCGGGTCGATAACGTGGACCTGGGCGACATCTTCGGCGATCTGTTCGGCGGGGGCGGTGGCGGTTTCGGGGGCGGGCGTCCTCGGCAACCTCAGGCGCACCGCGGCCGGGACGTGCAGGTCGACCTCGAAGTCTCGTTCGACGAGGCGCTGCAGGGAACGTCGGCTCAGGTGCAGATGGAGCGGGCTGAGACCTGCGGCGTCTGCGGCGGTTCCGGCGCCAAACCGGGAACCGCGCCGGTCACCTGCACGACGTGCGGCGGCTCGGGCCAGGTGTCGCAGGGACAGGGGATGTTCGGGTTCTCTCGGCCGTGCCCTCGCTGCGGCGGAACCGGCCAGATGATCGAGAACCCGTGCACGGCCTGCCGAGGAATCGGCAGTGTCGTGCGGCTCAAGCCGGTGACGGTCAACGTCCCGGCGGGCGCGACCGACGGCGGCAAGCTGCGCTTCAAGGGCAAGGGCGAATCGGGGGTCAACGGCGGTCCCGCCGGCGACCTGTACGTCGTCACCCGCATCAAGAAGCATCCGTACTTCACGCGCGACGGCGCCGACGTCCAGCTCGAGTTGCCGCTCACGATCGCCGAGGCGGCACTGGGCACCGAGGTGACCGTTCCCGCGCCGGGCGGCTCGAAGGTGAAGCTGAAGGTCCCCGCCGGGACACAGTCGGGCAAGGTCTTCCGCATGCGCGGCAAGGGTGCGCCCAAACTCAAGGGTGGCGGCCACGGTGATCTGCGCGTGAAGGCGAAAGTCGTGGTCCCGACGGAACTCAGCGAGCGGGAGCACGAACTGTTCGAGGAGCTGGCATCGGCCGGTGCCGGTTCTGTGCGTACGCATTGGGAGCAGTCGGCGTGAGACGCCGTCGTGAGGAGCGCTTGAGATGAAGCCGACAGGGAAGCAACGCCCGGTCTACATGATCAGCGTGGCAGCCGAGCTCACCGGCGTGCATCCGCAGACGCTGCGGATCTACGAACGCAAGGAGCTCATCGCGCCGCAGCGGTCGGGCGGCAACACGCGCCTGTACTCGGAAGCCGACATCGAGCGGCTCCGCTTCATACAGGAGCTCACCCAGAAAGAGGGCATCAACCTCGCGGGGGTGACCCGCATCATCGAGCTGCAGCGCGAGATGGAGCGCATGCGCTGCGAGCTCGAGGACGCGCATCGGCGCCTCCGCGACTTGGAACGCAGAGCGAGAGCCGAGGAGCGCGAGCGCCAGGTGCAGGTCGCGCTCGTCCGTGTGCCGAGCGGCGCGTTCGCTCGCCGTGGCAGCGGGCAGGCCTGATCGAGCGCACGAGCGGCCGCGCCGGGGTTTCTCGGCAGGCCGCGTGAGCGGAGGACAGCCGATGACCGAGCGAATCGAGAGCCTCGAGCCGTACGCGGTGCACATCATCGCGAACCCCATGGCGGGGAAGGACGAGCCCTTCTTCGGCCCGCTCGCGGCCGCTTTGGGCGACGCGGACATCCGGTGGACCGTCCATGTGACCAACGGTCCGGGCGAGGAGTGGGCGCTCGCGCGTCGGGCCGCCGAACAGGGCGCCCGTGTCATCGTGGCCTTCGGCGGCGACGGCACGGTGTCGGCGGTGGCCGAGGCGCTCGACGGCACCGACATCCTCCTCGGCGTGCTGCCGGGCGGGACTGCGAACGTCATGGCGCAGGAGCTCGGCATACCGCTGACGCTCGAGGGGGCCGCCAAGTTGCTGGCCGGCCCTCACGACGTGCGGACAGTGGACCTGGGCACCGCGGAGTTCGAGGACGGCACGATGCGCGCGTTCATGCTGCGAGCGTCGGTTGGGCTCGAGGCGGTCGCCGTCGAGGAGTCGCCGCGCGAGGAGAAGGAGCGGCTTGGTGAGCTGGCCTACATCGTGTCAGCGCTCAGGCAGCTTCCCAATCCGCCGGTAGCCCACTACGAGCTCTGGAACGAGAGCGGTGAATGCGTCGAGACCGACGGGCTTTTCGCGGTCCTCGCGAACTCAGGCCACATGGGCGCCGGGGACGCGATGTACGCGCCGGACATAGCGGTCGACGACGGGAACTTCGACGGCTTGATCGCGCCGGCTGCCATGCCCCAACTGGTGACGGCCGCAGCAGCCGCTCTGAGCGGCGCCGAAGCCGAAGTGACGCAACACCTCCGCGGGAGCGTGCTCACGCTCGCATGCGACCCTCCGCAGCGGGTGACCGTGGATGGAGAACCGCTGGGTGACACACCGGTCACGGTGCGCATCCGACCCGCGGCAGTGAAAGTGATCGTGCCTCCGCGTGAGGCCGTCGGATCCGGGAGTGTGCAATGAGGCTCGACAAGCTGACCATCAAGGCGCAGGAGGCCCTCGAGGCGGCCGGCGGGATCGCAACCGAGCGCAACGCCGCGCAGGTCGAGCCCGAGCACCTGCTCAAGGGCCTGCTCGACCAGGCCGATGGCATCGTGCGGCCCATCCTCGGCAAGGTCGGGGGGGACGCGGGAACGCTCGATGCCGAGGTGACCGAGGCGCTCGCGTCGATGCCGGCCGTGAGTGGGATGGCGGCGCAACTCGGCGTGGGTCCTCGGCTGAACACGGTGCTCAACGACGCGTTCAAGGCCGCCGAGAAGATGAAGGACGCCTACGTTTCGACCGAGCACCTGCTGCTCGCGCTGGCCGACGACAAGGGCGATGCCGGCCGCATCCTCGAGCGAGCTGGTGTGACGCGGGCACGCCTCGAGAAGGCGGTCGACGAGATCCGCGCCGGGTCGAAGGTCACCGACCAGAACCCCGAGGCGCAGATGCAGGCGCTCGAACGCTACGGGCGCAACCTCACGGAGATGGCCCGCGAGGGCAAGCTCGACCCGGTCATCGGGCGCAACGAGGAGATCCGGCGCGCGATCCAGGTGTTGTCGCGGCGCACGAAGAACAACCCGGTGCTCATCGGCGAGCCGGGCACGGGCAAGACCGCCATCGTCGAGGGACTCGCGCAGCGCATCGTGGCCGGCGACGTGCCCACCTCGCTGCGGGACAAGGACGTAGTGGCGCTCGATCTGGGCGCGATGGTGGCAGGGGCGAAGTACCGCGGTGAGTTCGAGGATCGGCTCAAGGCGGTACTGCGCGAGGTCGAGCAGGCCGAGGGGCGCGTGGTGCTCTTCATCGACGAGATGCACACGATCGTGGGCGCAGGCGCCGCCGAGGGCGCGATGGACGCGGGCAACATGCTCAAGCCGGCCCTCGCCCGCGGCGAACTGCATGCGATCGGCGCCACGACGCTCGACGAGTATCGCGAGCACGTCGAGAAGGACGCCGCGCTCGAGCGGCGGTTCCAGCCGATCTTCGTCGGCGAGCCGTCTGCCGAGGACACGATCGCGATCCTGCGCGGCCTCAAGGAGAAGTACGAGGTCCACCACGGCGTGCGCATCACAGACGGCGCCATCGTGGCAGCCGCCGAGCTCTCGAACCGCTACATCACCGACCGCTTCCTGCCGGACAAGGCCATCGACTTGATCGACGAGGCCGCCTCGCGGCTCAGGATCGAGATCGACTCGATGCCCACCGAGATCGACCAGATCGAGCGGCGCCTCACTCAGATGCAGATCGAGGAGCAGGCGCTCATGCGCGAGGCCGACAAGGCTTCCGAGGAGCGCCTCGAGCACCTTCGCTCCGAGATGGCGCAGCTCAGCGAGCAGCTCTCGGGGCTCAAGGCGACCTGGCAGTCCGAGAAGGAGGTCATCGAGGGTTCGCAGCGCCTCAAGGCCGAGCTCGACGGCGCCCGTACGGAAGAGGAGCGTGCCACCCGTGACGGCGACCTCCAGCGTGCCGCCGAGCTCCGCTACGGCCGCATCCCCGAGCTCGAGCGCCAGATCGCGCAGAGCGAGGCGCGTCTCGCGCAGCTGCAGGCGGACGGCGCGATGCTCAAGGAGGAGGTCACCGAGGACGAGGTCGCCGAGGTGGTCGCCGCGTGGACCGGCGTGCCTGTGTCGCGGCTGATGCAGGGCGAGATGGCCAAGCTCGCAACCCTCGAGGAGCACCTCCACGAGCGGGTCATCGGCCAGGACGAGGCCGTTTCGGCGGTGGCCGGCGCTATACGGCGATCGCGCGCGGGGCTGTCGGATCCCGACAGGCCCATCGGGTCGTTCCTGTTCCTCGGCCCCACCGGCGTAGGCAAGACCGAGCTCGCCAAGACACTCGCGGAGTACCTGTTCGACGACGAGCGCGCGATGGTTCGCATCGATATGTCCGAGTACATGGAGAAGTTCAGCGTGCAGCGTCTCATAGGCGCCCCTCCCGGCTACGTGGGATATGAGGAGGGCGGCCAGCTGACCGAGGCGGTGCGGCGTCGGCCGTACTCGGTGATCCTGCTCGACGAGATCGAGAAGGCCCACCCGGATGTCTTCAACGTGCTGCTGCAGGTCCTCGACGACGGCCGGCTGACGGACGGTCAGGGTCGCGTGGTGAGCTTCCGCAATGCGATCGTGATCATGACAAGCAACGTGGGCTCGCAGTTCATCGGCCAGATGGCCGAGGGAGGCGCCGACGAGAAGCAGACCGACGCCATGCTTCAGGAAGCCCTGCGTGCGACCTTCAGGCCCGAGTTCCTCAACCGTATCGACGATGTGGTGACATTCCACCAGCTCTCGATCGACCAGATCGGTGAGATCGTCGACCTGCAGCTCGAGGTGGTCCGTGCGCGCCTGGCCGAGCGCAAGATCGCGCTTGAGCTGAGCGATGCCGCGCGCGAGCGGTTGGCGCTCGACGGCTTCGACCCGGTGTACGGTGCGCGTCCGCTCAAGCGGCTGATCCAGCGCGAAGTGGTCGACCGGGTCGCGCGGGCCGTGATCGAGGGAAGGCTGCACGACGGCGGTTCGGTCACGATCGATCTGAACGACGCGGGCGAGTACGCGCTCGTCTAGCGGCTGGAATACCGGCGGTCACGTACGCCATGCGCGACGGTACGCGGGTCGCATCGATGTTGCGACGGTCAAGCAGGAGCAGTCCTACTAGACGGCCTGCTCCGTGCTCAGTCGTCAGAGGGCCCTGCCGAGGAATCGGCGGGGCCCTCTTGCGTGCGAAAGAGTCGCCCCCGAGATGACCGGCCCTCTCGCTGAGGGCCTCGCGCGGCTGGTGCTGTTGCTCGTTGGCGTGGCGCGCGTCCGGGTAAGAGCCCCATCGGCGTCCGTTCACCGAGTGTCGTATGCCGCCCGCCGCCATCGCTATCGCCGAGGACGCGTGCCATCCGGATACTACGGCGACAAGCGCGGCGCGACCGGGGGTGGTCGCAATCCGTGCGCACGGGTGGGTTGCGAACACGGAGGTGTTTCTATGGCGCGCGCCGCTATGTCACGCGGTTGGCTTGTCACGCTGGCAGGGCTTGGTATCAACCTGGCTCTGGGCGTCCTCTACTCATGGTCTGTCGTCGCCAAGACGCTCACCAAGCCTCTCGCCGAGGGCGGTTGGGCCTGGAGCGCCGGCCAGGCATCGCTGCCGTACGCCATCGGCGTCGGCGTCTTCGCGCTCTCGATGGTCTTCGCGGGCCGCGCGCAGGATCGCTTCGGACCCCGCATCGTCGCCACCATCGGCGGCGCCCTGTGCGGCATCGGCATGATCGTCGCGAGTCTCGGCACGCGCGAGAACCCGACGCCGATCATCCTCGGCTTTGGGCTGTTGACCGGGCTCGGAATCGGCCTGGGCTACGCCGCAGCCACGCCTGCCGCCGTCAAGTGGTTCCCGCCGGCACGCAAGGGGCTCATCACCGGCCTCGTCGTGGCCGGCTTCGGCTTGGCGAGCGTCTACATCGCGCCGCTGACCACGTACCTGCTGCACACGCAGGAGGTCTCGGGCACGTTCCGGTTCCTCGGCATCGGGTTCTTGGTCGCGACCGTGCTCTTCGCGCAGCTCCTGCAGAATCCGCCCGCAGGGTACGTCCCGCCCGCGATGGCGCCCAAGAACGACGCGCCGCGCGCTGCCGTGCACGCTGCCGAGGACTACGACTGGCACCAGATGGTCCGCACGCCGCAGTTCGCGCTGCTGTGGGCGATGTACGCCTGCTCGGCGTTCGCGGGCCTCATGATCATCGGCCACATGGCCAAGATCGCCGGCCTGCAGCTCGTGGGGATCGACCTCGGATTCGTGCTCGTCGCCGTGCTCGCCGTGGGCAACGCTGCAGGTCGAGTGGTCGCGGGCATCGTGGCCGACCGCATCGGCGGCATCCGCACCATGCAGATCGTGTTCGTGACGCAGGCGCTCATGATGGGTGCACTGTTCGTGGCGAAGGCCCCGCTCACGCTCGTTCCGGTCGCCGCGCTCGTCGGCTTCTGCTACGGCGCGAACCTGTCGCTGTTCCCGTCGACGACCGCCGGCTACTTCGGCACCGCGAACCTCGGCGTCAACTACGGCCTCGTCTTCACCGCGTGGGGCGTGGGCGGTGTCTTCGGCTCGATGGCTGCGGGGTCGATCGTCGACTCCACCGGAACCTACGCGGTCGCCTACGCGGTCGCGGCGGTGCTCTGCCTGCTCGCGTCGGGGCTCACGTTCTTCACCAAGCCGCCCGCGCCGGGTGCGAAGTACTCGAAGCAGACTTCGGACGAGAGCGCGCTCGCCGGCGCCTAGCATCCGACATCGGCACGGGTAGGTACCTCCCTGCGGCACGATCGCAGGGAGGTACTCCTTTGTTCCGGATCGAGACCGAGCGTGTCCCTATCTTCGTGTGGGGCTCGGAGGTCGATGACGCGACCCTTGTTCAGGCGCGTAACCTGGCCAATCTCCCCTTCGCGTTCAGCCACATCGCACTCATGCCCGATGCGCACGTGGGTTTCGGCATGCCCATCGGCGGCGTCATGGCTGCCGAGGACCAGGTCATCCCGCATGCCGTCGGCCTCGACATCGGCTGCGGCATGCGCGCGTGGCGCACCAACATCCCCGCCGAGGAGATGCGCCGAGAACGAGACCGCATCCTCCGCGATATCCAACACGCGGTTCCCACCGGCTTCGACTGGCACCGCGGTCCTCAGGCCGACCGCACTGCGGTCTTCGATGACATGCCTGCTGTGCCCGCACTGCTCGCAGAGCGCACGAAGGCCGCCCGGCAGATCGGCTCCCTCGGCGGCGGCAACCACTTCCTCGAGCTGCAGTCCGACGAGGACGGCGTCGTGTGGGCCATGGTTCACTCGGGCTCAAGGAACGTCGGCAAGCAGATGGGCGAGCGTTACGACTCCATCGCGCGAGAGTTCGACCGCTCGCAAGGAAGCGCGGTTCCGCTCGAGTGGGGCCTCGCACACCTGCCGATCGACTCCGCGGAAGGCGCCGAGTACCTCGCCGTGATGACGTGGTGCATGCGCTTCGCTCTCGAGAGCCGCCGCCTCATGGCCGAGGACATCGCCCGCGCCATCGAGCGCCGCTTCCCGGACTCTGAACCTGACGAGGGCTTCGACATCCACCACAACTACGCCGCCGAGGAGGAACACTTCGGTCGCCGCGTGGTCGTGCACCGCAAGGGTGCCGTGCGGGCGTGCGGCCGCGTGATCGTACCCGGCTCGATGGGGACCGCGTCCTATATCGGCGACGGGCTGTGCAACCCCGCTTCGTTCGAGTCGTGCAGCCATGGAGCCGGCCGGGTCCTCGGCAGGAAGCAGGCGAAGCGCTTGATGCCGCCGGAGCAGGTCCTCGGCGATCTGGCGCAGCGCGACGTGCGGCTCTACAAGGCGAGGAAGGGCGACGTCGCCGAGGAAGCGCCGCAGGCGTACAAGGACATCGAGGACGTCATGCGGCACCAGCGCGATCTGGTGAGACCCGCCGTGCGACTGCGACCACTCGGCGTGGTGAAGGGCTAGCGGTCGCCGCCCACGAGCTTCCACACGGTCGTGCGTGCCAGTTGCGAGATCTCGGCGTCGGTGAGCCGCTGGAACTTCTTGCCCATGCGCTTGATGACGTTGGGATAGCTGAAGTTGAAGAACGGCATCGCGGTCGAGCCCTCTTTGAGGCCGCGAAGGTACTCGAGTTCTTGCTTGTTGAAGCTCTGGATCGCGTACGCCTTGTAGAGGGTCTGGGCGTCCTCGCCGCGCACCTCCATGCGCTCCTTGGTGAGCTGCACCACGAACATGGGCGGCTTCGCATAGTGCGGCGGCATTCGCAGCAGCACCAGGTAGCAGGTGCCGTCATGAGCGCGGACACCGCTCTCGATGCGGACGAGCTTGCCGTCGGGGTCGAGGTTGGTCCTCAGGTACACGGCCATCTGGCGGGTCACTCCTTGTGGGTCGGCACGAGCCGGCTCGAGTGTAGGGCAACCGTTGCGCGCTGGACAAATCTTCCAAGGATGAACCGAGCAGGGTTCGGCGCTTGAGTGCGCGAAGAACGCCCAAGGGGTGATACACATGGACGGTGCATTGTTCGCGGTCGTGGAGATGGGCGGCTTCGTCGTCATCTTCTTCGGGCTGCCGGGACTCGTCGCACTCGTGGCGACCGGCCTCGCGCTTTGGGGCCTGAGATCCGCGGGGGTGCAGATGCGTTGGCCGGCGCGAGTCGCGACGTGCGCGCTGGTCTCATTGGCGGTGGCGGTGACGGAGCTCGCGCTGGTCATGCGGCCGTGGCCGCCGTCGGCGGAGATGGGCCCGGGCGGATGGGCGACGCTGCTCGTTCCCCTCACGCTTTCAGCGTTCACGTTCGCGATGATCGCTGCGACCGCCGAGTACGTGCTCGCCCGCAAGCCAGCCGAGCCGGAGACGGCGGTCGGAACCGACCCGCTCTACTAGACGCCGCTCGTGCCGCGCGTGATACCGGCGACCATGCCGCCGAGATACGGCACGAGCCACACCGCCCACACCGCCACGCTGTAGCGGTGGAAACCGCGGCGTGCATCCTCGCTCCCGCGCGTCAGTGTCCAGGTCGCCCAGACCGCGTGTCCAGCCATGAGGGCAAGCGCCGCGCCGCCGGTAAGCGAGTGCAGCAGGCTCGGCGTCTCGCCGGCTGCCGTGAGGCGCCGCATCATCTCAGTGCCGGCGGTGTCACACGCGAGGCCGGCCCAAAAGAGCCCGAGGTGCCAGGGGAGCAGGTCACGGGCGATGCGCTCCGCGAAGACGCCCGCCGTGTAGAACACGAAGGCGAGCGTCATGAAGGTCGCGGGCACTACCAGTTCACGTGGCATGCGACGAGTCTAGCCTGCCCTGCACTACCAGTCGACGATGCGCCTCTGGCCCTCGAGCGCGCGCACGTGCGTTGCGTCCTGTACGACCTCGAGGCAGCCCTTGTACGTGCCCTCGGCGTCGCGCATCGCGAAGTAGCGAATGTGCACGAACTTCGGCCCCAGCTCGATCCAGAACTCGGCGACGTCCTTCGTGCCGGCCTTGAACTCGGCGAGGATCTGCTCGACCTTCTCGAGGCTCTTGGGCGGGTGGCAGTTGCGGACTTGGCGTCCGATCGCCGCCGGGGAGCGCGGGAAGACCCGCTCGCCCTCCGAGTAGAAGCGCACGGTGTCGTTCTCGTCCACGTAGGTGAGGTCGAATGGCAGCGCTCTGAACAGCACGTCGAGCTGATCGAGTGACAGGGCGCCTGTGGGAAGCGGCAGCAGCATCGGCCCGCCCGGTTCGACAGCCGAGGCAGCGGCCGGACCCACGGCATCCGGCGCCGGCGCGACACCTTCTATCCACGCGTAGCCGATCTCGTGGTCGCCGGCGGCGATCTCGTCCCACTCTTCCACGGTGACCACCTGAAGCGCGGTGGGGAAGAGGATCTTCTCCTCCTTGTAGACCATGTCCTCGACCATGCCGAGCAGCTCCGGCAGCATCGCTACCAGTGCGCTGTGATCGCCGGCCGCCACGAGCGCGCGCGCCGTCTTGATGCGCCCTCGGATGTCGTCATCGAGCCCCCACATCACCTTGGTGGGGCCTTCGACGCCATGGCGCTCGAGCACGGGGAACAGCTGGTTCTCCTTGCGCAGGTAGTGGACGTCGATCTGTGCAAGGCGCTCCAGGCCGAGTGCGATCGAGTCGACCGATGCATGCCGAGCGGTGGCGTCACCCGCGTCCTCGAGCGTCTCGAGCGAGCAGCGAAGCGCGTTCGTCAGCTCGCCGATGACGGCGTTCTCACGATGGTACTGCTCGATGGGGTGGTCGCCGGCTACGACGGCCGACGGCTTTTCATCAAGCGCCTCCTTGAAGACCGTGACGTGCACGTCGCAGAGGCGCTGGACCTCGCTTATGGGCATGCCCTCGGCGATGAGCGACTGCTCCATTCGGGCGATCTCCGCTGAGTCCACCTCGGCGACGAGTCGGTCGAACTCGGCCTTCACGTCCTCGACGGCGGCGCCGTCGTGGAGACGCTTGATGATCTGCTTGAGCATCTCCTGTCGGCGCTCGGCGGTCACTGCGTCCGCGGGCTCGGGGGCCTGGCCATCACCTGCGCTCTCCTCGGCTGCGATCTCGTGGTGTGCGATCTCGGTCCGGACGGCGTCGAGGAACTCGTCGAGCGGTTTCTCGGCCATGGAGGCGGCGGCCTCGAGTGTGGCGAAGCGCGCCATGGTGTTGTAGAGCACGGGATTCTCGAGCTTCTTGAACTCGGGCGAGTAAGAGACCAGCCATCCCTTGAGATAGGGGTAGGTCTCGAGCAGGTCGTGAACCTTGGTCTCGGCAGTGACAGCCATCAGGGCCCTCCCGGAATCGGTTGATGCTTTAGGGATACCCGTAATGGGCCGGCAGGATGATTGACCCAAGTCAAAAGACGACCAGAATTGTCAGGATTGTCGCAGAACGCCGACCGCCGGCTGCCGCACGCCGTGCGCTGCGGGCGCTGCTACTCGGCGAGCCGGTCGAAGGAGCGGCCCACCGAGAACGCGTCGGCGACCTTCTCGCCGAGGCGCCGGTACTCCCGGACTCCGGCGATGTAGACGAGAGGATCGAGCTTGCCGAGATCGACCTGGTCGCCGTCGGGGTCCGTCAGCACAGCCGTGTCCGCATGTGCCTCGACGATCTCGCCGAAGACCACTCGGTAGGAGCCGACTTCGACTTCCTGAGTGACGCGGCATTCGAGGTTGAACGGGCACTGCTCGATGATCGGAGTCTCGATCAGCGAAGAGGGGCGCAGGGTGAGGCCGGTGACCGCGAACTTGTCCACCTTGCGCCCGGTCGCCGTGCCGCAGTAGTCGACTTCGGCGGCGAGTGAGGCGGAAGGGATATTGACGGTGAACGTGCCGGTGGCGTGGATGAGTTCGAGCGTGTTGCGAGACTCGCGCAGACCCATGGCGATGGTGGGGGGCGTCGAGCTCACGATGTTGATCCATGCCACGGCGAGCGTGTCGGCCTTCTCCATGGTGCCGCCCACCACGAGCGGGCACGGCATCGGGAAGAGTCGCTCGACGGGACCCAGCGCCTTCTTCATGAGTAGATCCTCTCCCTGATTGCAGCTTCGACGAAGGCCTTCAGTCTGCCGTTCGCGTCCGAAACGACATCTCCTGCCGCCCCGGTGCGGTTTCACGGGTTGACGATGAAGGGATACCCCTTCTACAGTATGCGGAACTCTGGGGGCCATGACGGCCCGCTTCGACTTGCCGAGAAGGAGGTGTGATCAGGCGATCATGGTTTCTCGCACCGCGTTCGTGATGATGATGGACATGATGATGACCCAGCCCGGGTCTATCGGCGCATGCGCCGGGCTCGGGCGGCCCTCGGCAGACCGCTAAGCGGTTGGGTATCTCTTCCACATCACACTGAACCGGAAAGTGAGAACACCATGAGCGACCAGACCACGCCTCGTTTCGACACCCTCGCCGTCCACGGCGGCGCCTCGGCAGATCCCACCACCGGCTCGCGCGCCGTCCCGATCTATCAGACGGTGGCCTACAACTTCAAGGACACCGACCACGCCGCCGATCTCTTCGGCCTGCGCGCCTTCGGCAACATCTACTCGCGCATCATGAATCCGACCAATGACGTGCTCGAGCAGCGCATCGCCGGGCTCGAGGGCGGCAGCGCCGCGCTCGCGGTGAGCTCCGGCCACGCCGCTGAGGTGCTCGCGCTCCTCAACGTCGCCGGCGCCGGCGACTCGATCGTTGCCTCGACCTCGCTCTACGGCGGTACGTGGAATATCTTCCTGCACACCTTCCGCCGCCTGGGGATCGAGGTCCGCTTCGTCGAGACCACGGACACCGAGGGCTTCGCGACCGCGAGCGACGAGACCACCAAGGCCTGGTTCGTCGAGACGATCGGCAACCCGCGCCTCGACGTGCCCGACCTCGGTGCGCTCGCCGAGCTGGGCCGCAGCTTCAACATCCCGCTCTTCGTCGACAACACCTTCGCGACGCCGTACCTGTCTCGCCCGATCGAGCACGGCGCAGCGGTCGTCATCGAGTCGCTCACGAAGTGGCTCGGCGGCCACGGCACCTCCATCGGTGGCATCATCGTCGACGGCGGCAACTTCGACTGGGGCGGTGGGCGCCATCCGTTCTTCACCGAGCCGGATGAGAGCTACCACGGCCTCAAGTTCTGGGACGTCTTCGGCGACTTCCCCGGCTTGGGCAACGTCGCGTTCGGTATCCGGGCGCGCGTCAACCTGCTGCGCGACCTGGGCAGCTCGCTCTCGCCGTTCAACGCTCAGCAGTTCCTTCTCGGCGTGGAGACACTGTCGCTTCGCGTTCAGCGTCACAGCGATAACGCGCTCGCCGTCGCGCAGTACCTGGAGGCGCACCCCAAGGTCGAGTGGGTCGCGTACCCGGGCCTCGACTCGCACCCCACCAAGGCCAATGCCGACAAGTACCTCGAAAACGGTTACGGCGGCGTGGTGGTCTTCGGCGTGAAGGGCGGGCGTGATGCGGGCGTGAAGCTCATAAACAGCGTGGAGCTCTTCAGTCATCTTGCCAATGTGGGCGACGCCAAGTCGTTGATCATCCACCCGGCTTCGACGACCCACAGCCAGCTTTCCGCCGACGAGCTCGTACGTGCCGGCATCAGCGAGGACTTCGTCCGCTTGAGCATCGGTATCGAGAACATCGAGGACATCATCGCTGACCTCGAACAGGCACTAGAGCAGGCCTAGGGATGTCCAATCAGACCAAAGGTCACTGTCCGTGGGACGACGTCGGCAGTGCCGGCGTCGTCCCCGCGCACACGCTTGAGCTGACCGATGTGCGCCTCGCGTCTGGGCGTGTTCTGCCTCACGTGACCGTGACGTACGAGACGATCGGCGAGCTGACTCCCGAGCGCGATAACGCGATCCTGCTCTGCCACGCGCTGTCGGGTGACGCGCACGTTGGTGGCTGGCGCGAGTCCGACGCCCGCGCATCCGGCTGGCGCCCCGAGGACGGAGCTGACTGGTCGCCCGGCGACACCGCCACCGGCGATCCCGATGCAGCGCCGGCCGACGCCGTGCGCCCCGGCTGGTGGGACCCGTTCGTGGGCCCCGGCAAGGCGTTCGACACGCGCCGCTACTTCGTGATCTGCGCGAACGTCCTCGGCGGGTGTTCAGGCACCACGGGACCCAGCAGCATCGATCCCGCGACCGGCAAGGAGTACGGCCTCAACTTCCCCGTCGTGACCGTCGAGGACATGGTCGACGTTCAGGTCCGGCTGCTCGACGAGCTCGGCGTCGATCGGTTGCTCGCAGTCGTCGGCGGGTCGATGGGCGGCATGCAGGCGCTCTCACTCGCGAAGCGCTACCCGGAGCGAGTGGACACCTGCCTCGCGATCGCGACCACCTGGCGGCTCGCTGCACAGGCGATCGCGTTCAACGAGGTCGGCCGCACGGCCATCCTCGGCGACGCGGCGTTCAAGTTCGGCGACTACTACGATCACGGCGTGCCGCGGCACGGGCTTGCGGTCGCGCGGATGATCGGCCACATAACGTACCTGTCGGACGAGTCGATGCGTGACAAGTTCGGGCGGCGTCTGCGCGGTCGCGACGAGCTGGCGTTCGACTTCGTGACGGAGTTCGAGGTCGAGAGCTACCTCGCTTACCAGGGCAAGCGCTTCACTGAGCGCTTTGACGCGAACACCTACCTCTACATGACGAAGGCCATGGACTACTTCGACCTGTGCGGGGAGTCGGCTTCGCTCGCCGAGGCGCTCAAGGGCACGCCGGTGCGCTTCCTCGTGCTGTCGTTTTCGAGCGACTGGCTGTTCCCGACGCGCGAGTCGGTGGAGCTCGTCGACGCCCTGCGTGCGGTCGACGCCGAAGTGAGCTTCGTGGAGGTGCCATCCCCTTACGGCCACGACGCCTTCCTGCTCGAGCCCGAGGCCCAGTACGCGCTGATCGTGCCGTTCCTGCAGCGTGCCGCCGAGGACCGCCGAGCCGCCGAGAAGATCGCCGCGGCGGACGCGGCCGTGGCGCTGGGAGGTGAGCGCCGATGAGCCCGGCAGATCTGCTCCGCGCCGACCTGCGCCTCATCACCGAGCTCGTCCCGGCGGGAAGCCGCGTGCTTGACCTGGGCTGCGGCGACGGTTCGCTGCTCGCGCACCTGCGCGACGAGCGAGGCTGCACCGTCAGAGGGATCGAGCTGGACGCCTCCGACATCGCGGCCGCCATATCCCAGGGCCTCTCGGTGGTCCAGGCCGACCTCGACGAGGGCCTGTCCGGCTACCGCGACCACAGTTTCGATCTCGTGGTGCTCTCGCAGACGCTTCAAGTCGTGCGTAAGCCGGCCTTCGTTCTGCGCGAGATGCTGCGCGTGGGCGACCGCGCGATCGTGTCGTTTCCCAACTTCGGCCACTGGCGCGTGCGTGGCTACCTCGCGTCCCGCGGCCGCATGCCGGTTTCACGCTCCATCCCGTACAGCTGGTACGACACGCCGAACATCCACCACACCACGATCAAGGACTTCCGAGACTTCGTGGCGGCCAACGGCGGGGAGATCGAGCGGGAAATCCCGTTGCTCACGGGCGGTTGGCACCGGGCCGAGATCCGTCGCGTCAACCTCTGGCCCAACCTGCTTGCGGACACCGCCGTGGCGGTCGTGACGCCGCGAAGCTAGCGCGAGCGGCCGATGCGACTCAGGGCGAGCCCGCTTCACGGGCGGGGCTCCCTCCGCTGCCGCCCTGGCTGTGGGTGCCGGCGGCATGCGGACGGAGCGCTCGGGTATGCTAAGGCCCGTGCCTACCACGTCTGATACAGGCGGACCCACCCTGGTCGACCTCGGTCTGACCGATCGCGAGCGAGCGCTGTTCGCGTCGGCGTCTGAGGCCGGGCAAGAGCTGGCGCGCGTCGTGCGCGTCGACCGCGGCCTGCCACTCGTGACGAGCGACCATGGCACCGAGCGCGCCGAGCCGGCCACTCATCTGGTGAAGACCGCTGACGCCGCCGAGCGCCGAGCGGTCGTTGGCGACTGGGTCGTGCTCGCACGGCCCGAGGGTCACGACATGCCGATCATCGTCGAGATCCTGCCGCGCAAGAGCGCGTTCTCGCGCAAAGATCCCGGCGAGCAGACCGGCGAGCAGGTCATCATCGCGAACGTGGACGTCGTCTTCGTGGCGCAGTCCCTGTCGGGCGGTGGCGTGAACCTGCGGCGCCTCGAGCGCGAACTCGTATTGGCCTGGGAGAGCGGTGCGACTCCGGTCGTCCTCCTCACCAAGGCCGACCTCGCCGAGGACCTCGAGCAGCAGCGCACCATCGCCGAGGAGATCGCGTACGGGGTCGACGTCGTCGTCGAGAGCGCCGTGACCGGCGACGGGGTCTCGGAGGTCGCCGCTCACGTGCCCGTCGGCGTCACAGCGGCGATCCTCGGCGGCTCAGGGGTCGGCAAGTCGACGCTGCTCAACCGGCTTCTCGGCGACGAGCGTCTGGCTACCGCCAGCGTGCGGGTGGGCGACGACAAGGGTCGCCACACGACCGTGGCGCGCGAGATCGTCCAGGTTCCGGGCGGCGGTGTCATCATCGACACGCCGGGCATGCGCGCAGTCGCGCTCTGGGATGCCGAGGACGGCATCGGCGCGGCTTTCCCGGACATCGAGGAGCTCGCCGCACACTGCCGCTTCCGCGACTGCTCGCACACGGGTGAGCCGGGGTGTGCGGTCGCGGCCGCAGTCGCCTCCGGCGAGTTGCCCGCACGCCGGCTTGAGAGCTATCTGCGACTGACCTCCGAACTTGTCGACCTCGCCCGCAAGCAGGACGAGAAGGCATGGAAAGAGAAGGAGATCAGCAAGGCCGTCAAGCGCTACTACAAAGAGGAACCGAAGGGTCGCCGATGACAGGTCTCCCGCTCATCCACCTAGATGGTGTCGTCAAGACCTACGACACCGGCGAGGTGCCGTTCACGGCGCTTCGGGGCGTCAACCTGGATGTCGCGCCTGGCGAATTCGTGGGACTCATCGGCAAATCGGGGTCGGGCAAGACGACGCTGATCAACATGATCACGGGTATCGACCGGCCCACCTCGGGACTGGTCCAGGTAAACGGCGCACCGGTCCACGAGTTGAGCGAGAACCAGCTCGCCATCTGGCGCGGCAAGACGATCGGCGTCGTGTTCCAGTTCTTCCAGCTTCTTCCAACCTTGACGGTCGCCGAGAACATCATGCTGCCGATGGACTTCTGCAACGTCCACCGGCCCGACGAGCGCCCCGCCATCGCGATGGACCTGCTCGAGCAGGTCGAGATGGCCGATCAGGCACACAAGCTGCCCGCTGCACTGTCGGGCGGTCAGCAGCAGCGGGTGGCGGTCGCGCGAGCGCTCGCCAACGACCCGCCGATCATCGCCGCCGATGAGCCCACGGGAAACCTCGACTCCAAGACGGCGGACGCGGTCTTCGCCCTGTTCGAGGAGCTTGTCTCGCGCGGCAAGACGATCGTGATGGTCACGCACGACAACGACCTCGCGAACCGGGTCACCCGCGCGCTTCACGTGGCCGACGGCGAGATCGTCGAGGATCGCCGCGTCTGGCTCGAGCGCGAACTCGCCGAGGAGGCCGCGGGCGACCGCGGACCCGGCCCCAGGCAAGACCCGGGTTCCTCGGCAGGCAGCGACGCGGAGCGGTAGGGGAGGCCGATGCCGTCCCCGCGCTGGAACAAGGTCGCGCGCGACCTCGCGAGCCACAAGATGCGCACGCTGCTCGTGGTGCTCTCGATCGCGGTGGGCATCTTCGCCGTCGCCGTGGTCATGGGTGGCCGGCAGGTGCTGCTGCGTGAGTTCGATGTCGACTTTGCCGCCAGCGTGCCGCCCTCAGCCGAGTTCGACACCAGCGGCTTCGACCAGTCGGTGGTCGACCGGGTGACCGAACGCGATGACGTACGGCAGGCCGAGGGCCGACGACGTGTGTCAGTGCGCTACACGACGAAGCCGGCCACCGGTGAATCGACGGCCGGCTGGGAGACGCTGCGCCTGTGGGCCCTACCCGAGTTCCAGCGCAGCGGCGTGCAGAAGCTCGTTCGCGAAGGGACCACATCCTGGCCGCCGAGGGCAGGCGAGGTGGTCCTCGAGCGGAGCGCGTTGCAGACGGGCAAGTTCAGCGTGGGCGAGACGCTCACGGTCGAGGGGCCCGGCGGCACCCGCACCGAGCTGCGCATCGCCGGATTCGCTCACGACATCAACGCCATCCCGGCGCAGTTCCAAGGCTCCGAGATCGGCTTCGTGTCGATGGACACGCTGCCGCTCCTGGGCGAGCCGGAAGACCTCAACCACCTACTGCTGGTGCTCGACCCGACGATGTCGCGGTCGGCTGCGAGCCGCATCGCGGCCGACGTGCGCGACACCGACCTCGCGAGTGCGGGCATCCAGGTGCTGCGCACGACGGTGCCGAAGCCGGGGAGCCACTTCCTCGGCGACATCTTCAAGGCGATATCGCTGTTGCTGCTCGCGCTTGGCGTGATGTCGCTCGCGCTGTCTGGCTTCCTTGTCGTGACGACCGTGTCCGCGATCATGACGCAGCACGTCAGGCAGGTGGGGATCATGAAGGCGGTGGGCGGGCGACGCGGGCAGATCGCCGCCATGTACTTGGTGCTCGTCGCAGCGTACGGCGCGCTTGCCGTGCTCATCGCCGTGCCGGCGGGTCTCTACATCGGAAAGATGTTCATCGAGTACGCCGCGGGTGTGCTGAACTTCCGCGTCACGAGCTACGTGCCTCCCGCGTGGGTGATCGCGCTCGAGGTCGCGGTGGGACTGCTCGTGCCGATCGTCGCAGCGTCGTTCCCGGTCCACCGGGGCACCACCCTGCCGGTCGTGCGCGCGCTCAACGCGAGCAACGTCGTGCCGCGCTTCGGCCACGGCATCATCGATCGCATCCTCGGCCTCATCCGTGGCCTTCCCAGACCGGTCGCTCTCAGCCTGCGCAACACCTTCCTGCGCAAGGGGCGGCTCGCGCTCACGCTGACGACTCTCATCCTCGCGTCGGGCGTGGTCATGGCCGTGCTGTCGGTCCGATCTTCGATCCTGCTGACGGTCGACGACATGGGCGCTTGGTGGAACTACGACGCGCAGATCTTCCTCGCGCGCCCGCAGCCGCGCGCGGAGCTCGAGCGCGAGGCGGAGAAGGTCAAGGGCGTCGTCGCGGTAGAGAGTTGGCTCGAGGCGCAGGCGTCGCTCAAGCGGCCCGACGGCAGCGAGAACGAGGACCTCTACGCGCTCGGCATCCCCGGCGACAGCCGCTTCATCAAACCTGAGATCGTCCAGGGCCGTTGGCTGACCACCGACGACAAAGACGCCGTCGTCATCAACACCGACGTCCTCAAGGACGAGCCATCGCTGGGCGTGGGCAAACCGATCCGACTCACCATCCGGGGTCAGGAGAAGGACTGGACGATCGTCGGAGTGGCGACCGGACAGCTGATGGGGCCGGTCGTCTTCGTCGAGCGAGACGCCCTCGATTCGGCGGTTCGCGCCAACGGCGCCGTGACACGACTGCTCGTGCAGTCCTCCGACCACGACGAAGACGCTCAGGCCCGCACCGCCAAGGAGCTCGAGAGGCGACTCGACGAAGCGTCACTGCCGTTCTCCGGTTCACAGACCCAGCTCGCGCAGAAGGAGACGATCGGGAACCAACTGGGCATCCTCGTGACATTCCTGGTCATCATGGCGTCGCTTCTTGCCGCAGTCGGCGTCATCGGCCTCACCGGCACGATGACGATCAACGTGCTCGAATCCACGCGCGAGATCGGTGTCATGCGCTCGATCGGCGCCAGCCACGGCTCGATCTTCGGGATCTACATCACCGAAGGCGTGGTCGTCGCGCTCATGGCGTGGGCGCTTGGAGCGGTGCTCTCGTGGCCGTTCTCGGTGTGGCTCACCGACGCACTGGGCACGTCGATGTCGCTGCCGCTCAGCTACCGCTTCTCCTGGCCGGGCGTGGGCGCATGGCTCGTCACCGTCGTCGGGATCGCCGTGGTCGCGAGTCTGTTGCCCGCGTGGCGAGCCTCACAGGTCTCGATCAGGGACGCCATCTCCTACGAGTGAACGTTCCTCGCCGAGGACCCGAGCGACCTCCTCGGCGATCAGCTCCGCGACCACCGGCACCGCGGCCGCGACCGGCTCCGTGAGCGTGTCCGGCCCAGCCATCACGTCGCCCACGTGGACGGCGTAGACGACGTACTCCGCGTGGTGGCCGAGAAGCCTCGCATTCGTGATGAGGTAGGGGATGCCCATGCCGTGACTCGTCGTCGAGCGCAGGCCGGTGATGCCCGCGGCGTCGGGGTCCATGCGGAAGACGGCGCCTGGTTCGTCGCCCACCGCGAGCGCGTCCACGAAGATGACGCGCGGCGACTCCAGCACGTACGGCATCAGCAGGTTCCCCGCGAGGTGACCCGTGACCACGTGCACGTCCTTGCCGAGGAATCGCTCCTGCAATTCCTCGGCGATGCGCACGCCGACGGCGTCGTCGCCCATGAGCGTGTTGCCGATCCCGATCACGCTGACGCGCGCCATCCGCGCTCCTGCCTCCCGATTCCAGTACGCTACAGATACCCCTTCGCCGCCGCCGAGAGGACTCGCCGTGATGCTGCCGCTCTTCGAGCTCTTCCCCGGGACTGCCGCCCTGAGGCGCGCCGGTATCGCCGACCTGCCCACGCCCGTCGACTCCGCCGAGGCGCTCTTGCGCTCCCTCGCCGCCGAGAACCCGCCGGCAGATGTGGCCATCAAGCGTGACGACCTCACCTCGACGCGGTATGGCGGCAACAAGGTGCGCAAGCTCGACCTGCTCCTCGGCGATGCGCGCGAGCGGGAGGCGCGAGCGGTCATCACCTTCGGTGCGTACGGCAGCAACCACGCGCTCGCGACGGCCGTGCATGCACGTGCTCTCGGCCTCGAGCCGCATGTCGTGCTCTCGCCACAGGAGCCGTCGCCCTTCGCGCCGAGGACGCTACTCGCGCACGCCGCGCTCGGCACGGTCATTCACCTGGTCGACGGCTGGGACGGCCGCCGAGAAGCAGTGCGCGCCAAGCAGGCGCTCGTGGCCCGAGACGGGATCGAGCCCTACGTCATCCCGATGGGCGGCACCTGTCCGCTAGGCGCGGTCGGCTATGTGAACGCTGCGCTCGAAGTGGTCGCGCAGGCAGCGCCCGACGTCGTCTACGTGGCCGCGGGCACGCTCGGCACCGCGATCGGCCTTGCGCTCGGGTTCGTGCTCGCGGGCGCGCCCACGCGTGTGGAAGCCGTACGTGTCACCCCGCGCGAGATCTGCAACGAGTCCATCGCCGAGGACCTCGCCCGAGACACCCTGGCGCTGCTGCGCTCGCTCGACGACGCAGTGCCTTCTCTCACCATGGCGGACCTCGCGTTCACGCTGCGCCACGACCATTTCGACCCTGGCTACGGCATCCCGACGCCCGAGACCCTGGAGGCCGTCGCCTTTGCCGAGAACGTCGGCCTGCATCTTGAGACGACCTACACCGGCAAGGCACTGTCGGCACTCATCGCCGACGCGCGGGCCGGTCTGGTCGCGGGCGAGAGCGCCCTGTTCTGGGACACCTACAACTCCGCACCGTATCCGGCGGCCGGTGACCTGTCCGCCCTCCCTGAGC
The DNA here is from genome assembly GCA_964607705.1 of uncultured Eubacteriales bacterium. Lineage (GTDB taxonomy): Bacteria > Actinomycetota > Coriobacteriia > Anaerosomatales > PHET01 > CAZSLI01. The sequence continues at coordinate 157,407 of CAZSLI010000002.1, read as the reverse complement.
CGCTGCGGGCGTACGTCGCCGAGTGCCGCGAGCTCTTCCCCGACTCCCCCTAGTCGTCCTCGGCATTACTCGGGCCAACCGCCTCTCAGGTCCTCACCAGACTCCCGCTGGCAGGAAGGGTTTACCTGCGGGCATTCCGCGGGAAAGCACGGCTCACACCGCGCGCCGGGGTGAGGCGCGCGCCTATGAGGGAGGGACCATGGGGAACAGCTTCACTCCCGCGGGCGTATCACGGCGCGATTTCCTCAAGTACTGCTCGTGGGCGGCGGCGGTTCTCGGCCTCGGGCAGGCGGGGATCCCTGACGTCGCGAACGCGATCGAGCAGCTCACCCAGCGACCACGCGTCGTCTGGGGATCGTTCCAAGTCTGCACCGGCTGCGCGATCCAGCTGCTGCAGAATCGCGAGCCCACGGTGCAGAACCTGATCCTCCAGCAGATATCGCTGGACTATCAGGAGAACGTCATGGCGGCCGCCGGCAAACAGGCCGAGGAACTGTGGAAGCAGGTGACCAGTCAGAAGGGCTTCTACTTCGTCGTCGAAGGAAGCGTCCCCATGAAGATCCCCGAGGCGCTGATGATCGGGGGACGCACAGCGCAGCAGATCCTGAAGGAGGCCGTGCCCAATGCGGCCGGGATCATAGCGATGGGGAGCTGCGCGTCCTACGGCAACATACAGGCATCCCATCCCAACCCGACGGGCGCCGTCGGCATCAAGGAGTTTCTGGATAGCGACATGGGGGCCAGCGCTCCCGCGGTGATCAACCTGCCACGCTGTCCGGGCCACGGCGACGATCTCGTGCTGACGCTCGCGAGCGTACTCGTGACGGGCAAGCTCCCTGAGCTTGACGCCAAGGGACGCCCAACCTTCCTCTACGGCCAGACGATCCACGACAACTGTTATCGGCGTGGTCAGTTCGAGGCCGGCCACTTCGTGGAGAAGATGGGCGACGCGTACACGGGCGAGGCCGATTACTGCCTGTACAAGATGGGCTGCAAGGGCCCGTACACGTACGCGCCCTGCGGCAAGAACTACTGGAACGGCAACGTGAGCTGGTGCGTCCACAACGGCCCCTGCCAAGGCTGCGCGGAGCCGGACTTTTGGGATGACTTCACGCCGTTCTTCGAGCAGCTTCGCGGCGTCGACGCCGACGGCAACCAGATCCCGTTCGAGACCATCGGCCTGGCGGCGGGCGCCGTCACGGCAGTCGGTCTCGGCGGGTATGCGGTGGCGCAGAACGCTCGCGAGAAGCGCGCTGCCCGCGAGGAGACCGATAAGCGACCCGCTGGAGGTGATCGCTGATGCCCAAGGTAGTCGTAGACCCGATCACCCGCATAGAAGGCCACCTCCGCGTGACCTGTCAGGTGGAAGGCGGCAAGATCGTTGACGCCTGGAACACCGCCGGGCAATTCCGCGGCTTCGAGATCTTCATGGAAGGCCGCGACCCCCGCGACGCGTGGCAGTTCGCGCAGCGTATCTGCGGTGTCTGCCCCACGCCGCACGCGCATACGTCGACACTTGCCACCGAGCACGCCATGGGCGTCGACAAGGTGCCGGACAACGCGCGTCTCATCCGCAACATGTTCGAGGCGTCGCATGTCGGCTACGACCACATCCTGTGGTTCTACATCCTGAACGCCTTCGACTATGTGAACGTGCCCGACGCACTCAACGCCAAGCCGACCCTGCCCACGCTGAAGAAGGTGCAGGACCAGGTCAAGGCCGTCGTGGACTCGGGTCAGCTCGGGCCGTTCGCGAACCACTACTGGGACCATCCCAAGTACCAGATGTCGCCCGAGGAGAACCTCGAGCTGACGTATCACTACCTGCTCGCCATCGATGCACAGCAGGCGGCGAACGATGCGCAGGCATTCATGGGCGGGCGCTTCCCGATGGTGATGACGTACATGCCGGGCGGCATGCAAGAGCGCCTTGAGGTCGAGCAGATCGAGTACTACATCGGCCAGATGGAGCGCGTGAAGGACTTCGTCGACAACATCATGTTGCCGGACCTGCTCATGGTCGCGCCCAAGCACATGTACCTCGCCGCCGAGGGCCAGGGCGTAGGCAACTACTTGTCGTGGGGGCTGTTCGACGACGAGAGCCAAGTACCCGAGAACCGCCTCATCCCGCGCGGCATGATCGTCAACCGCAACATCGCGCAGGTTCAGAAGGCCGACTTGGACCAGGTGAAGATGTTCACCAAGTACTCCTGGTACGACGACTCCGCAGGTGAGGGCAAACACCCGCTCGAAACGAGCCAGCAACCGAAGTTCACCGAGTTGCAGGCGATGGACGACCCGGCCGCTCCTTCAGGCAAGTACGACTGGACGCAAGCGGCGCGCTACGGCGACCAGAACCTGCCCCTGGAGGTGGGCCCGCTCGCCGAGATGCTCGTTTCGTACGGCGCAGGTCGCCAGGAGGTCGTGGACCTTGTGAACGGCACGCTGGCGGCCCTCGGCGCCGCGGGCAAGCCCGAGGTGCTCATGTCGAACCTCGGTCGCATCGGCGGGCGAGTGCTCAAGGCGAAGGTGAACGCCGACCATGCGCTCGAATGGGCGCAGACGCTTCTCGGCAACCACGGAGCGGGGAAGCAGGACGTCTGGACCGAGGTCGGCGTGCCTGACAGTGGCACCGGGTCCGGCGGATGGAACGCTCCGCGCGGCGCGCTCGCGCACTACATGAAGATCGAGAACGGGCGGATCGGCAAGTACGCGGCGGTGCCGCCGTCGAACTGGAACATGTCGCCACGCGATGACAACGGCGTGCGCGGGCCGCTCGAGCAGGCACTCATCGGCGTGCCGGTGGTGGACCCCGAGAAGCCGCTGGAGATCCTAAGGACCGTCCACACCTTCGATCCTTGAATGGCGTGCGCGGTTCACGTGATTGAACCGGAGAACGACCGAGTCCTCGAGTTCAAGCTGAATGGCTGGTGAGGGTGATGGCACACAAGTACGCGACGGTCGAGGAACATCCGGCGACACCGCGGATGCTTCACCTCATCCACCTCGTCTCGATGTTCATGCTCATCATCAGCGGCATCTACATCAGCAATCCGTTCGTGCCCGACCTGATGGGGGTGATGAGAGGCGCCCATCTGATCTTCATGTGGATCCTCATCATCACTGCGATCGTCCGCGTGATCTGGGCGTTCGTTGGCCGCACGGCGCCGCTGGGTTCACGCGAAACGGTGCGCGACTACCGGCACTTCGGGCCGCAGAAGGAGAACCGCGGCACGTTCTGGGGGACGCTTGGCTACTACACCTTCATGCGTAACGAGGCCCCTGCCGTGTACAAGTACAACGGCCTGCAGAAGGGCACCTACGTCTTCTGGCTGCTGCTGATAGTCGCACAGGCGATCACGGGCTTCGCGCTGTGGTCCGTTACCGCGCCGGCTCTCGAGCCGCTGACGTATGCGGTGGGCGGCACTCTGTGGATACGCAGTATCCACTACATCATCATGTGGCTCTTCATCGTCACGACACTGATCCACATCTACCTGTCCACGCTCCACCGCGACCAGCTCGTCCTCATGTTCACGGGTCGCGAGAGCGCCCCGGGCGACGAGGTCGTCAGCCCGGCGCCGCGACCGGCGGGAGGTACCGTCGGCTCGACCACGGCGCGCACGTGACGCGCGACCAGCCACGACCCTTGCTCCCGAGGCCCGCCTGCATCCCCAGGCGGGCCTCGCGTCATCCTCGGCGGGTGGCTTGTGCTAGCGTTGCCGAGGACCCTGCACGCACATTCACCTCGCCGAGGAGACACGGATGGAACGCACGCGCGGCTTCGGTAGCGACAACCACTCGGGAGCGCATCCGGAGGTGCTCACGGCGATGATGGCCTGCAACTTCGGCCACGCGCATGCGTACGGCGATGATCCGTGGACCACGCGCGCCATTGAAGTCCTTCGCGGCAGCCTCGGCGATGACTGCGACGTAGCGTTCGTCTTCAACGGCACGGGCGCCAACTGCGTGTCGTTCGCCGCGCTCTGTCGGCCGTGGGAGAGCGTTATCTGTGCCGAGACGGCCCACGTGAACACCGACGAGTGCGCCGCCCCGGAGAAGATCGCGAACGTGAAGCTCGTGCCGGTCGCAACGCCCGACGGCAAGCTCACTCCGACGCTCGTGCAGCCCTACCTCACGGGCTTCGATTTCGAGCACCACGCCCAGCCCAAGGTCATCAGCGTGAGCAACGTGACCGAGCTCGGCACCGTCTACACCGCCGACGAGCTTCGCGCGCTCGCCGACCTCGCGCACGCGCACGGCATGTACCTGCACGTGGACGGCGCTCGCATCAGCAACGCGGCCGTCGGCCAGGGCGCCACCCTTCGTGCGCTCACGGTCGATGCAGGCGTCGATGTCCTGTCGCTGGGCGGCACCAAGAACGGGCTGGTCTTCGGCGAAGCGGTCGTGCTGTTCGGGGAGGCTCGCCGCAAGCACCTGCCGTACGTGCGTAAGCAGAACGGCCAGCTGGCGAGCAAGATGCGGTTCGTGGCGGCGCAGTTCGAGGCGATGTTCGCCGGAGACCTCTGGGAGCGCTGCGCTCGGAACGCGAACGAGATGGCCATTCGTCTCGAGGCCGGCGCGCGGGCCGCAGGCGTCGAGATCGCGTTCACACGCGGAGCCAACGAGATCTTCGCGTACCTTCCCGCTGGCCGGGTGCCCGACCTCGAGCGCGAGTTCGGCTTCTACACCTGGAACGAGACGCCCGACGCACGCGGCCGAGTGCTCGTGCGCTGGGTGACGTCTTGGGACACCGAGCCCGAGGACGTCGACGCGCTGGTCGACGCGCTCGGCTCCTAGCCTGCCCCCCGGCCGAGGCCCCCGGCTATCGTGCCGCCGCGAGCTCGCGAATCTTGCCGAGCACGTCCTCGGCATGGCCCTCGACCTTCACGGCCGGCCAGATGTGCGCGATGTGCCCCTCGGGATCGACGAGGAAGGTCTTTCGCTTCGCCGTCACGCCGAGGACCTCGCGCGCGCCATAGGCGTCGATGATCGACTTGGAAGTGTCCGAGATGAGCGGGAAGGTCAGCTCGAACTTCTCGATGAACTTCTTCTGCGTCGCCGCCTTGTCGGCGCTTACGCCCACCACGAGGGCGTTCAAGGATTCCAGCGCGGTCTTGTGTGCCTGGAAGTCCTTCGCTTCGTGGGTTCAACCAGGCGTGTTCGCACGCGGGAAGAAGTAGACGACCACCCACTTGCCCTTCTGCGCCGCGAGATCGAACTCGCTGCCGCCGCTCGTCTCCGCCACTATCGGCGGTGCCGGCCGGCCCACTTCCGGCATGCTGAGCGCGCTCTGTTCCTCGGCCATGCGTGCTCCCTCCACTCGATCATCGTCCGCAGTCGTACGCGGCGTGTTCGTTCCTACTCCGCCCCGCCTGTGACCAGGTAGACGGTCCCGCCGAGGTCGCATAGGTAGAGCTCGCCTTCGTCATCGAGCCCGAATGATGACGGATTGCCCCCGGTCTCCTCGACGAGCGTTCGTGTCTCGACCTTGTCGCCCACCTTGCGAGCGCCGGCGACCCAGCCGGCCGGATAGTCGGCATAGAAGTAGGTGCCGGACATGGCGGGGTATTTCGAACCGCGGTAGACGTAGCCGCCGGTGATGGACTCACCGGTCCGGTGGTCGTACTCGATCACCGGGAAGGTCATGCCATCGCGCTTGCCGCCTGGCACGAACCGGTGAGTTCCCTCCCAGTAGTGCCAGCCGAAGTTGCGTCCTCGCGCGCTCGCGAACGGGACGACATCGACTTCCTCCCACGCGCTCTGTCCCACGTCGGCGATCCACAGGTCGTCGGTCTCGGGGTCGAAGCTGAACCGCCATGGGTTGCGCAGCCCGAGGCACTCGATGCGCGGCTTGGGCACCGCCTTGCCCGACACGTCCAGCGAGAGCATCTTGCCGAGAAGCTCCTTGGGGTCCTGCGCCCGGTTGCCCGGATCGCCCGCGCTGCCGCCGTCGCCCATGCCGACCCACAGCCGGCCGTCGGGAGCCCACTGGAGACAGCCACCGTTGTGGTTCGCGTAGGGTTGCTTGACCTTGAGCACGCGCTGCGGCCTTCCGAGCCGCGGCGTGTCGCTCTCGGGGTTCTCGGCGGTGTGGCGCATGATGTTGGTGTCGCCGTTGACGTCGGTGTAGTTCACGTAGAAGCGGCCGGACGACTCGTAATCCTGCGCGAACGCCAGGCCCAGCAGCCCCCGCTCGCCGCCCGTCGAGATGAGTTTGCTGACGTCGAGAAAGGCACCCGAGGAGACTGTGCCGTCGCGGACGACCCTGATGCGCCCGGTCTGCTCGACCACGAACAGTCGCCGAGAGCCGTCGGCGGCGCCGGTGACGTAGAGCGGCTTGCTGAGGCCGGTGACGACCGGCTCGAGTTTGATCTTCAGGGCGCTGAGGGCCACCGTGCCGGTGGCCTCGGGCGTCGTGGTCGAAGGTGTGCTCGTGGGCTCGATCGAGGCGCTGGGGGTCACGCCGGATCCCGTGGACCGCGGCCCGCCGCCGGTCTGACCTCCCGTGCATCCGGCGCCAGAGAGCAGTGCCGCGCACGCCAGCACGAGCACTACGGTGTGCCGGGCGGTTTCTCGGCGGCCCCTCGCGGTCCTCATCGCTTCCTCACTGTCATCGAGCAGCTACGCAGTATCTACCGCTGGCGTTGATGCGCCTCCACCCTCCGCTGGGCCACGTCGGCAGTGGGCTTCGATCGACGTGTGAACCAGCCGCAAGAGCTGCCGCAGCATCTCCTCGGCGGGGTGGTCGGGGTCGTGGAGCATGCGGTCCATCGCCGTGTACGAGACGAGTCCGAACAGCGCGTAGCCGCCGAAATCCGGATCGATGTCGTCGCGGAAGACACCCGTCGTGACGCCCTGCTTGAGGACGCGGCATATCGTGTCGGTGAGCCGCTTTCGGGTGCGAATGAGGGTCGAATGCCACGGGCGGTCGGTTCTCCACAACTCAGTCGTGAGCACCTTCGAGAAGCGCGGCTCACGGTTGAGGTACTCGAACTGCACCCGGACGAGTTCGTCTATCGCACGGGACGGATCCTCGGCATATTCGGCGGCCACCTGCTCGAACTCGCCGATGAGCTGCTCGGACCGGTTCGTGAGCACCGCGTCAACGAGCTCGGCCTTGCCGGTGAAGTGGTAGTAGACGGTCGCCTTCGCCACGCCCGCAAGCTCGACGATGTCGTCGACCGAGGTCTCGTCGATCCCCCGTGAGCCGACAAGCTCGATCGTGGCGTCGTACAGCCGTCGCTTCGTGAGTTCGGTCCTGTGCATCATGACCTGCGTTTCTCTCGTGTTGCATCTCGTACCATTTCTTCCCATTCCGCCCGCCAAGGAGCACTGTCCCGGCCGCCGTTCGGGCCGCTTCAGGTACGATGGTCAGATGCTGTTCCTCGTCGACGGATACAACGTGACGATGAACGACCCCGCCACCCGCGACCTTGCGAAAGAGGCTCAGCGCGATGCGCTCGTGCGCCGCCTCGCTGCGCGTTCGAAGCAGATGTTCGGTACGGGCGACGTGGTCGTGGTCTTCGATGCCCGGGGCCAGTTGGGCACGAGCGTCGAGACACAGGCGGGGGTGCGCGTGGTGTATGCCACCGATGCCGACACCGAGATCGTGCGACGCTGCGGCGCCGCTCGCGGCGAGGTGACGGTCATCAGCGACGACAGGCGCATGTCGGCGCGGATCAGCCAGGACGTGGCCCGTCGCTGCGTCTATCTGCCGGCTTCCTCGGCGTTCGAGTCGGCGGGCAGGGGCGCGAGGCGCAAGGGGACGGGCGGCATCCGGCGTGACGAGGGCCTTCCTGACAAAGCGAGCGAGATAACCGAGGAGTTGAAGGGTCTTTGGCTCGAAGAGGACTGAATGAGGAGACCGCACGATGAGCGGCGTCCTGCTGAACGTGATCACCATCCTGGTGGGGACGGCCGTCGGACTCGCGTTCGGCCGCCTCATATCCGAGCGCTTCCGAACCATCGCGTTCGCGGCGATCGGCCTGTCGACCACCGTCATCGGTGCGTCGATGGCTATCACCGGCCTGGCCAAGATGGGCGCGACCAAGATGGGCGACTACTCGGCGCTCGTCTACATCGGGGCGCTCATCTTCGGCTCGCTGATCGGCGAGGCACTGCGGATCGAGTACTGGCTCGAGCGGTTCGGTAAGTGGCTGCAGGACCTGTCGTACCGCATGCCGTTCCTGAGCACCGCGCCACGTCAGGCCGCCGACGAGCCGGGCGAGAAGGGCCACACGCTCGTCGAGGGTTTCGTGACCGCTTCGCTGCTGTTCTGCGTGGGTGCCATGACGATCCTCGGCTCGCTGCAAGACGGGCTGGGCGACCACCAGCTGCTGTACGTGAAGTCGCTGCTCGACGGTTTTGCCGCACTGTTCCTCGCGAGCACGCTCGGCGTGGGCGTGGGGTTGTCGGTCATCCCGGTCGTGATCATCCAGGGCGGCCTCGCGCTCGGCGCGCATGCCGTGTCGCCGTTCATGACGCCGGCCGTCATCTCGTCCATCACCGCGGTCGGCGGCTCGCTCATCCTGTGCATCGGGATCGATCTTCTCGGCATCAAGCGTTTGCCTGTGGGCAACATGCTGCCGGCCATCGTCCTGGTCGCGATGGCGGCAGGGCTCCTTGCCTGATCCGGTCGACATCTCGGCGGCCCGGCTGCGCCTTCGGAGCGCCGGCTACTGCGTGATATGCGACCGCATCGTTGAGCGGGCCGAGGACGGCGCGTGCCCCGAAGGGCATCCCGAGGAGTGCGTGACCGGCAGCGTCCCGCTTGCGAGCGACGAGCCGGTTCCAGTGCTGCCGCGCTTCAACTGGGCCGCGTTCGCGCTGCCCCCGGTGTGGGGCCCCGCCCATGGCTTGTGGGTCGGCGTGCTGTTCCTCCCCATCTGGCTGTTCGCCGACAGCGCACTGGCCTCGGCAAGCCGGTCGCCGTTCACCGGGGCCGTGGCGGTCACGATCATGGTGCTGACCTTCGGGTTCCAGGCATTCTTCGCCAAGCGTGCGAACGGGCTGGCCTGGCGCAGGGTATCGGATAGGGTGAGCGTGGGCGATTTCGTGCGGCGCCAACGCGTATGGGCGTTCGTGTGCGTTCCGGTCGGGATCATGCTCCTCGGCTGGGCGCTTTACTACCGGTTCGTTCTGGCTTAAGGAGACGGCGATGTCCCAGGTTCCCAGCAACGACGTGACCGTGAACGGCGGAGGGACGATCGCCGAGGGAAGCTACGGGTCCGTCACCATCAACGGTGCCGGAACCGTCACCGGCGACTTGGTGTGCACCACCCTCAAGATCAACGGTGCCGCCACCTTCAACGGCGACGTGAAGGCAGCGACGATTGGTGTGAACGGCTCGGGTACGTTCAATCGCGCCGTTCAGGTTTCGGACCTCAACGTCAACGGGGACGCGACCGTTCGCGGCGGCCTCGGCGTCACGAGTCTCGCCGTTCGCGGCAACCTCAAGGTCGAGGGCGGCATCGCGGCAGTCGACATCGACATCCGCGGCCTGCTCAAAACCCTCGGCGACATCACCTGCGAGACCTTGCACGGCGAGGGCTCTCTCACTGCGGTGAACGTGAACGCCCGCTCGGTCGACATGGGGGTGTACGGAACCTCGCGCCTCGGGCATCTGGAGGCCGAGCGCGTCACCATCCGCGTGCCGAACTCGTTCGCGGAGGTCATCCGCATGTTCACGCGCAAGGAGTTCAACGCCGAGAGCATCCGCGCTCGCGAGGCGTTCCTCGAAGACACCGTCGCCAACGTAGTGAGCGCCGGCAACGTGACCGTGGGTCAGAACTCGCGGATCGGCCTGGTGCAGTACTCGGGCGCGTATGCGACGCAGGGGAATGCCGCAGTCACGGAGGCGCGCCAGGTTACCGCCGGATAGCGCCCCGCGGGTGATCAAAGCCCGGAGTCACGCTTCCTGGCGCCAGCCTGGGATCTGGAACGCACTCGGGCAGATGTCGTTGAGGAAGCAAATGCCGCACGCTGGCTTCTTGGCCGTGCAGACGGCGCGCCCATGCGTGATGAGGTCGTAGTTCACCCGGTACCAGTGCTCGCGGGCGAAGCATTCGCACAAGTCGCCCTCGATCTTGTTCTGATCCGTCGCCGACGTCAGGCCGAGCCGATGGCCGAGGCGGTCGACGTGCGTGTCGACGGCGATGCCCTCGACGATCCCGAAGCCTGCGCCCAGGACGATGTTGGCGGTCTTGCGCGCCACGCCTCTCAGTGCGACCAGTGCATCCATGTCGGCGGGCACCTCGCCGTCATGCTCGGCGACGAGTGCCTGCGCGGTGGCGATGATCGACTTCGTCTTCTGGTGGTAGAAGCCGGTGGACTTGATGATCCCCTCGACCTCGAGCGGGTCGGCCTGGGCCAGAGCGGCGGCGTTCGGGTATTTCGCGAACAGGGCCGGCGTCGCGCGGTTCACGCCCTCGTCGGTGGTTTGCGCGCTCAGGATCACCGCGATGAGCAGCTGATACGGATTCTCGTAGTCCAGCGCGGGACGCGGATCGCCATAGTGGGCCTCGAGTCGCTTCGTCAGCTCGGCGCAGCGCGCCTTCTGGGCTTCATCGCAACAGGTGGTGGGCGCGGCGATCTTCGACTTGGGCATCCTCGGCTCCTCGGCAGGGCGAATCTGTGATCAGGATACCGTGCGCCTGTCGCCGTCGGCTCGGCCGCGCATCAGCGCGCCGGATAGCAGCAGGTAGAAACCCCACACGCCGAGCACGACGGCGCCCGCCAACACTGCAGCGGTGGGGCCGATCCTGTCGCCGAGGGCGCCGAAGGCGGCCGCGGAGAGCGGCATGATGCCCATGAACGACATGACGAAGAGCGCCATGACGCGCCCGCGAAGTTGCCCCGGAACCGTCGACTGGATCGACGTGTTCGCGAGCGAGTTGTTGGTCAGGAACGCTGCGCCGGCAAGTACCGACAAGATCAGGCTCAACCACAGCCAACGGGAGAGCGAGAACGCGATCAGCAGCCCCGCCATGGCGATGATGGCGAAGGGGATGAGACGCTCGCGGTTCACGCGCGGGGGAAGGCTCGCCACGCCGAGGGAGCCGAAGATCGCGCCGAAACCGTTCGCGGCCATCAGCCAGGCGTAGTAGGTCTCCCCGTGGTTCGGCCCATGCAGTGCCTTATCGGCGATGGCCGGCAGCAGCATCATGTACGGCATGCCGACGATGGTCATCACGGCCGTGCTGAGGATCAGCATGCCGACGACCGGGTGGTCCACCGCGTAGCGGACGCCAGCGGTGAGCGTGCGCCACGCGCCTTCGGTCGCTGCCGGTCGGCGCTGCTCGGTGGACGAGGCGCTGCGCGGGTGGGGGCGGATGGCCCATAGCGAAGCGATGACGAACAGGTAGCTGGCCGCGTTGACCAGGAAGATGTCACCGCTCGTGAGACCGACGAGCAGGACGCCGCTCGCCGCCAATGGGCCGAGGAGCCGCGACGACTGGAACTGCGCGGAGTTCAGCGCGATGGCGTTCATGAGGTCGTTTCGCGGGACGAGGTCCGGCAGGAACGACTGCCAAGCCGGGAACGTCAGCGCCGAGAGCACCCCTCCCAGCAGGCCGATCAGCGAGATCCAGACGAGAGCCTCGATGGTATGACCCGGATTGAGCCGACCAGCGCGGTACAGCACCCACAGCGCGGCCGCCAGCACGCCGAGAAGCCCTTGCGACCACATGAGGAGCTTCCGCTTGTCGACTCGATCGGCGAGCAGGCCGGCGGGAAGCGCGAGGAACAGGATCGGGATGCCCGAGGCGAAGTTGACGAGACCGAGGTCGAACTCCCGCTGCCTGAGCGCGTAGACAACGATCGCGAGAGCGGCCGTCTGCATCCACGTGCCGGTGTTGGAGACGAGCGAGCCGAACCAGAACCACGTGAAGTCGCGATGCTTGAAGGACTCGAACGTGCCGCCGCGGCGGACGATGGCGCCGGTCGGCTCGGCGACGTCTGCTTCGAGGGTCGCCGTGCGCTCGGGTGGCTGCGCATCGTTCGGCAGGCCGGGCAGTGGTTCCTTGCTGTCGGACTCGTCGGGCAACGCTTCGCAACTCCTAGGGCGTGAAGGGGTCGAAATCCAGTCTATACCTGAGCCACGGAGCATCGAATCGGCGGCAGCCGCCGGGGTCTCCACTCCGTGCTAGCGCACGCTTACCGAGCGGATGGCCGCCGCTATGAAGTTCGCCGCCTCGGCCAGCAGGCCTCCGTCGACCAGCCCCGGTACGTCACGTTCGGTGTGGTTGAACTTGGACGCGATCTCCATGAGCGCCGCGGTCGTCACGGCCAGCGTCGGTACGCCCCGCATGGCGAACACCATGTGGTCGCTCTGCGGCCATGCCGGGCCCACCTCAGTGTTGGGATACTCGCCGAGGAGCCCGGTCAGGTGCGGCTCGAGCGGCTCGCCGACGCCATAGAACGAGATCGCAGTCGGGTGGCCCCGGTAGCCCGCGGCGTCGATGTTGATCGCCAGCGCGACGTCGCTGATCGAGCCGGTCTGTGCGCCGAGGTACGCCATCTCGCCGTACGCTGCGAAGTTGTCCTCTCCGTTGAAGGGCACCACCTCGAGCGCGATGTCGACCGGCGGTCCCTCAGCGAGCACCTGTGCGGCGCCGAGAAGGCAGGCGACGCCCGCGGCGTTGTCGAGCGCACCCGGCGTCCCGTGCCTCGCGTCGACGTGCGCGCACACCACCGCGCGACGGCCACCGCCCCCGAGCCGTGCGACGAGCTGCTCCGCGCGCGAAGGCCGGCGGCCGGAGTCGATCCGCACATGGACGCGCTCCCCGACATGCGCGAGCAGCCTCGTTCCCTCGCGCTCGTGCAGGAACGCCGAAGGGATGTGCACGTCGGCATCCTCGATGTAGGGGAAGGGCGACAGCGCGCCGACTGCCCCGGGATTCGCGCCCGTCAGCGCGGCGATCGCCCCCGGTTGCAGCCGGTCCAGCTCGCCGAGGACCCGTGTGTGCTCGTCCATGCCGTAGAACGGGTAGTTGCGCGGCACCAGCTGGTCGCTCGTGAGCGGCGCGTGCAGGAGCAAGACCCGCCCGGCCGCAGTCTCGAGGGCGGCGAGATCGTCGGCGGTACCGGCCGCAAGAAGCTCCGCGCTTTCGAGGTCCGTTGGCAGCGAGTACGGGCCCGCGTGCAGGCCGAAGCGCTCGCCGCTCGCCTCAAGCCATGAATCGCCGCCGCGCACCCAGTCGACGCACTCGAATGACAGGCGCTCCACCTCGTACCCCAGTCCGCCGAGGACCCCGGCGAGCCACTCGTTGGCCTGGTCGTTGCCCGGTCCACCGACGTGCCGGTCGGGCTGGAAGGCGCACAGGGTGCGTACGTAGTCCTCGAGCCGCCGGGCAAGCAGCCCGCGCGCGGTCAGTGACATGGATCCTCCTCGGCAGCTGAAGGGCGGCGGTGCCACCCCAGGATAAGGTTCTGCCCTTGCTTGACCGCACCTTCTCGGCGGGGATAGTCTGACTGCCCCCGCAACGGGCATGTGCGATGCGTCGCACCGCTCCCGTTCGCGGGTCTTTGTGCTGTTCTCGACACGATGATGGAGCGCTCGCTCATGCTCATAGACCGCCTCGCCGCCTCCCTGCAAAGTGCCAAGCCGTATCGTGTCATCGCCGATCTACTCGACGGCGGCAATGACGCCACGCTGGCCGTACCCGGCCTGGTTCGCCCGGCGCTCGTCGCCGCGCTCTACGCCACCCACGCCCGCCCCATGCTCGTGGTGGTGGCCGGCGAGGAGTCCGCGGAGCGCTTCTGGCGCCAGACCGCCGCGTTCCTCGGCAGGGACAAGGTCTTGCAGCTTCCGGACAGGACCGACCTGCCCTGGACGGACGCTGCACCGGACCACGACGAAGTCGGGGCACGCGCCCGTGCGCTCTACGCGCTCGACAAGAACCGGCCGGTGGTCGTCGTGGCCTCCGCCCGGGCGCTCATGCGCGTGGTGCCTCCGCAGGGCAGCCACGCCTTCGACCCGCTCGGCCTCGCGGCCGGAGGCGAGCTCGACCTCGAGACGGCCGCAGCGCGCCTGGTCCGCATGGGCTACGAGCGTGCCGAGGACGCCGATGTCTCGGGCACGTTCGCGATCCGCGGCGGCATCCTGGACATCTTCCCGGCCGGAAGCCAACACCCCGTACGTGCCGAGCTCTTCGGCGACGAGATCGAAACGCTCAAGCGCTACGTGCCGGGCACCGGACAGTCGATAGGCGACGCCGAGCCGGTCGAGGTGTTCGCCGTGCGTGAGATGGAGCTGTCCCAGCGCGGTGCGGACTTCGCCGACAAGGCGTTGCACGAGCGCGCGCACAAGGACGATCGCCTCAAGCGCGATCTCGAGCTGATGCGCGAAGGCGTGCCGTTCAACGGCATGGAGCGCTACCTGCCGCTCGTCTACAAGAAGCCGGGCGCCGCCACCGACCACGTTGGCGCCGATGTACTGGTGGTGGTAGCCGAACCGCGCTCGCTCTTCGACGACGCGGTTCGTCGCCACGAGGAGCTCGAGGCGTCGGCGAAGCAGGCCGGGTTCCGCTCGGTGCGCAGCGGCGCCAAGGCGCTCGAAGGCCTGTACCTCTCGCCCGCCCAGCTCGACTTCGGCGGCCGTCAGCGGCTCACGCTGCTCTCGCTGCTGCGAGCCGGCGGAGGGGTCGACGCCGAGCTCGTCGCCCGCCGCCCCGAGGTCTTCGGCGGGGAGGAGAAGTTCGTCGGCGGCGTGCGAGCGCTGATGCACGCGGGAGATGGCGTCGCCATAGCCGTTCCCGACCGCCGGACACGCCGCCGCATCGGTGACCTGCTGGCCGAGGCGGGCGTCCGCACCGGCGAGCAGCGCGATCACGCCGAGCTCGACGCCGAGGACGAGGTCCCCGCGCCCAGGCCGCTCTCGAATGCGGAGGTCTGCCTGTCCGACGTCGACGTGCCCGCCGGCTTCGTCATCCCGGACGCCCGGGTCGCGGTCATCTCGATCGACGACGTCTACCCGCGCTCGAGCAAGAGGCGCCAGCGCCGGGAGATCGATCCCACGCGCATCACCTTCTCCTTCAAGCCGGGCGACTATGTGGTCCACGCCACGCACGGAATCGCGCTGTTCCGCGAGATCGTGCGACAGGAGGTTCTCGGCAACGAGCGCGACTACCTGTGGCTCGAGTACGCCAAGGGTGACAAGCTGTTCGTTCCGGTCGAGCAGATCGACCGCGTGACCAAGTACGTGGGTCCCGAGGGCGCGACGCCGCGGGTCACCCGCCTGAATACCGCCGACTGGTCTCGTGCGACGGGCAAGGCGCGCGCGTCGGCCCGCAAGCTCGCCTTCGACCTCGTCGACCTGTACTCGCGGCGTGCGACCGTCACAGGACGGGCGTACGGAGCGGACACCGACTGGCAGATCGAGATGGAGGCGATGTTTCCCTTCGAGGAGACGCCCGACCAGCTCGCCGCTATCGCCGACGTGAAGGCCGACATGGAGTCGGACAAGCCGATGGACCGCCTCATCTGCGGCGACGTCGGATACGGCAAGACCGAGGTCGCCATCCGCGCTGCCTTCAAGGCGGCTCAGGACGGGGCCCAGGTCATGGTGCTCTGCCCGACCACCATCCTCGCGCAGCAGCATTTCACCAATTTCAGCGAGCGCTTTGCACCATTCGGCATCCGGGTGGAGGTGCTCTCGCGCTTCCGAAGCGATGTGCAGCAGCGAGCTGCTCTCGACGGTTTCACGGCAGGCGACGTCCACGTGCTGGTCGGCACCCACCGCCTGCTCTCGCGCGACGTCACGCCCAAGAACCTCGGCCTCGTGATCATCGACGAGGAGCAGCGCTTCGGCGTCGAGCACAAGGAGCACCTCAAGAACCTGCGCGAGCAGGTCGACATCCTCACGCTCTCTGCGACGCCGATTCCACGCACGCTCCAGATGTCGCTCTCCGGCGTGCGTGACATGTCGGTCATCGACACGCCGCCCCCCAACCGTTTCCCGGTGTCGGTGCACGTGGGCGAGTGGGACGAGGACGTCGTCTCCGGTGCCGTGCGTCGCGAGCTCGAGCGCGGCGGCCAGGTCTACTACGTCTCGAATCGCGTGAAGACCATCGACGACGCGGTCCGCCGCGTGACGACGGCCGCACCGGAGGCGCGCATCGGCGTCGCCCACGGCCAGATGTCGGAGCGCGAGCTCGAGAAGGTCATGGAGGCGTTCTCGGCAAACGAGTACGACGTGCTCGTGGCCACGACGATCATCGAAAGCGGTATCGACAACCCGCACTCGAACACGCTCATCATCGAGGACTCGCAGCGCCTGGGCCTCGCGCAGCTCTATCAGCTCAAGGGTCGCGTGGGCCGCAGCCACGTGAAGGCGTACGCGTACTTCTTGTTCCCGCGTTCACAAGCGCTCACCGAGCAGGCCATCGAGCGCCTGACCGCGATCCGCGAGCATGACGAGCTCGGTAGCGGCATCAAGATCGCCATGCGCGACCTCGAGATCCGCGGCGCCGGTTCGCTTCTCGGCGGCGAGCAGTCCGGCAACATCAGCGCCGTCGGCTTCGACCTCTTCGCGCAGATGCTGATGGAGGCGGTGTCCGAGGCCCGCGGCGAGCCGCTGGTCGCGCACCCCGACATCCGAGTGGACCTGCCCATGCCGGCGTTCTTCCCCGAGGAGTACCTCACCGACGTCGACGAGCGGGTGCGCTTCTACCGCCGGCTCGCCGGCGCACCCACCGCCGAGGGCGTGGAGTCGGTCGCACGCGAGTTGGTGGACCGCTACGGCCCCATGCCGGAGGTCGCGCGCAACCTGGTGGACATCGCTCGGATCAAGTCGCGTGCAGCGGACGCCGGAGTCACGAGCGTCTCGGTCGCCCGCCGTCGTCTGACCCTGTCGCCGGTCCGGCTCGACGACGAGGAGCGCGGCAAGCTGGCGGCCCGTGGCGCCATCTATCTCGAACGCAAGAACGAACTTGCCATTCCGCTCGGTTATGGAGAGTCTGTGGCTGAGGCGGCCCTCGGTATGCTGAGTGCTATATACTCACCAGAGTCCCAACCTGCTCTCCAGGAGGAATGATCGGATGAAGTTCACCCGTGCCCTACTCGCTGTCGCCCTCGTCGGCGTCATCGCCTTCTCGGCGGGTTGCAGCAATGCGAATACCGCCGCCAAGGTCAATGGCGAGTCCATCAGCGTCGAGGAGCTCAACAAGCAGGTCGAGCAGCTGAAGAAGCAGTACCCCCAGATGTTCGAGGGAGCAGACGGCGAAGGCCGCCTCCTCGACTTCAAGCAGCGCCTCCTGGATAACCTCATCAATCAGGAGCTCGTTCGCCAGGCCGCCGAGGACAAGGGCATCAAGGTCAGCGACGAGGACGTCAACAAGCAGATCGACCAGCTGAAGGCCGGCTTCAAGGACCCGAAGCAGTTCGAGCAGGCGCTCAAGAGCGCCGGCATGACCGAGGATGCCTTGAAGAAGCAGATCAAGGAACAGCTCCTCACTCAGCGCCTCATCGAGTCGCTGTCCAAGGACAGCAACGTGGACGAGGCCGCTGTGAAGGCCTACTACGAGAAGAACAAGACGCAGTTCTATCAGAAGGAGGCCAAGCGGGCTTCGCATATCCTCTTCAAGCCGGAGGACAAGAAGAAGGCCCTGGCCGTTCTGGCTGAGCTCAACGCCGGTGGCGATTTCGCCCAGCTCGCCAAGAAGAACTCCGTCGACACCGCGACCGCGTCCAAGGGCGGCGACCTCGGCTGGCCCAGCACGCCGTACGTGGCTGAGTTCCAGAAGGCGCTCGATGGCCTGAAGGTCGGACAGACCTCTCAGCTCGTCCAGACGCCGTACGGCTGGCACATCATCCGTGTGACCGAGGAGCGCAAGGCCTCGCAGCAGAGCCTCGATCAGGTCAAGGACCAGATCAAGCAGATTCTCGTGCAGCAGCGCCGCGCGGACGCGTACCAGAAGTTCCTGGACAACCTTCGCAAGAAGGCCAAGATCGAGATCCTCCTGAAGGACCTCAAGGAGGGCCCGAAGGGCTCCGCGGAGACTACGAAGACCAAGTAGCTCCGAAAGGGGTCGAGGCACGCGGTGGAGGACCACGCATTCGGCGCATTCGTCGAGGTGATCGCGAAGCTGCGTGCGCCGGGCGGCTGTCCCTGGGACCAGGCACAGACGCACCGGACGATCGCCAAGAACATGGTCGAGGAGGCCTACGAGGCCGTCCACGCCATCGAAACTGAAGACGTCGCCGGGCTCAGCGAAGAGCTCGGCGACGTTCTTCTCCAAGTCGTGTTGCACGCGCAGATCGCAGCCGACGAGGGCGAGTTCACCATCGACGACGTGGTGGCCGGCATCACGGACAAGATCATCCGCCGTCATCCACACGTCTTCGGCGACGCTGAGGCGGCAACCCCGCTCGAGGTTCACGCCAAGTGGGACAAGATCAAGCGCGCCGAGAAGGCCGAGAAGGGCAAGGGCCTGCTCGACGACGTGCCGCACGCGCTGCCGGCACTCATGTTGGCGCAGACCATCTCGCGCAAGGCGGTCGCCGCCGGGTTCGAGTGGGAGTCGCTTGACGGCGTGATCGACAAGCTGCACGAGGAGGTCGCCGAGCTTGCCGAGACCGAGCCCGGGAGCCAGGAGGCCGCCGACGAGATCGGGGACATCTTGTTCACGGTTGTGAATCTCGCCCGCAAGCAGGGCATCGACGCGGAGACGGCACTCAGAGGGACGTGCGACAAGTTCAAGAGCCGATGGAGCTCGATGGAGGAGTTCGCCGGCGCACAAGGGAAGCCACTGGACACGCTGTCGCTCGACGAGCAAGAGGGACTCTGGCAGCAGGCCAAGGAGAGGGAGAGATCATGAGCAACATCATCGACGTATACGCGCGCGAGATCCTGGATTCGCGTGGGAACCCGACCGTAGAGGTCGAGGTCGCCCTCGACGACGGCAGCTTCGGTCGCGCGGCCGTACCGAGCGGTGCATCCACCGGCGCCTTCGAGGCCGTGGAGCTGCGTGACGGTGACGACGGGCGCTACCTCGGCAAGGGAGTCCGCAAGGCCGTCGAGAACGTCAACGACGTCATCGCCGACGAGGTCGTCGGCATGGACGCCACCGACCAGCGCACGCTCGACGCGATGCTCCTCGAGATCGACGGCACGGACAACAAGTCGAAGCTGGGTGCGAATGCCATCCTCGGCGTGTCGCTCGCAGCAGCCAAGGCGGCTGCCGAGTCGACCGAGCTGACGCTCTACAGTTACGTGGGCGGCGCCAACGCCCACGTTCTTCCGGTGCCCATGATGAACATCCTCAACGGTGGCGCGCATGCCGACAACAACGTCGACCTGCAGGAGTTCATGGTCATGCCCATCGGTGCTCCTACCTTCGCCGAGGGCCTGCGTTGGTGTGCCGAGATCTATCACACGCTCAAGAAGGTCCTTCACGACCGCGGCCTCGCCACCGGCGTGGGTGACGAAGGCGGCTTTGCGCCCGACCTGGAGAGCAACGAGGCGGCGCTTGCGATCGTCGTGGATGCGGTCAAGGCCGCTGGCTATGAGCCGGGCACGCAGGTCAAGATCGCACTCGACCCCGCGACGACCGAGATCTACGACGCGGAGCGCGGCGTGTACGTGCTTGCCGGAGAGGGCCGCGAACTCACGAGCGCCGAGATGGTCGACTTCTGGGCCGACCTGTGTGATCGCTACCCGATCATCTCGATCGAGGACGGCATGGCCGAGGAGGACTGGGACGGCTGGAAGCTGCTCACGGACCGCCTCGGCAAGAAGGTCCAGCTGGTCGGCGACGATCTCTTCGTCACCAACACGGCACGCCTCAAGAAGGGCATCGCGATGGGCGTGGCCAACTCGATCCTGGTGAAGGTGAACCAGATCGGGTCGCTGACCGAGACGCTCGACGCCATCGAGACGGCCAAGCAGGCGGGTTACACCTGCGTCATGAGCCACCGCTCCGGCGAGACCGAGGACACGACGATCGCCGACCTGGCCGTCGCCACGAACTGCGGTCAGATCAAGACCGGTGCTCCCGCGCGCAGCGACCGTGTCGCCAAGTACAACCGCCTGCTCCGCATCGAAGAGGAGCTCGCGGACGCGGGCGCCTACGCGGGCGAGGACGCGTTCTATAACATCAAGGGATAGCACCCGAGGCGGGCGGCGTATCGGGCCGCCCGCCTTCTAACCAGCTCGCGTCCGACCGCCCTAACGCTCACGACGAAAGACGCATCCATGTCCGATCGCAGCCGCAGGATCGATCTGCAGGTTCCCTCACAGTTCGGGGTGCCTCTTGAGTCAACGCTCGCGCGTCGCGAGCGCCTCGCCGATCGCTACGACTACGACTTCGGGCATGAGCGCATCTTCCCCGAGCTGGTCGACGCGATGCTTACCGAGGTACCTGAGGGTGCCGACCTGCTTGAGGTGGGTGCCGCGACGGGCCTGCTCACACGCCCGCTCATGCGCGTCGTGGGCAAGCTCACGGCTCTCGAGCCCTCGGCGGGGATGCTCAGGCGCCTGCTCGCGAGTGACGTCGCGTTCGATGACCGTCTCGTCACGATGCAGGGCCTGGTCGAGGATCTGCCTGATGATGCCCAGTTCGGCTACGCGGTGGTGACCTTCACTCCTCGCCGGGGCATGGGGCTGCTCCACCTGCTTCTCGAACTCGCCAAGCACGTGACCGGCCACGTCATCATGCTGCTCGACGAGGACGGCACGCTCGACTGGGCCTACCTTGCGCGCGCGGCCTCGGTACAGGGGTTCGACGTCCGCCTTCACCTCGTCACCGAGGAGTGTGCTCGCGACGAGGGTCATGAACCGCGCCGCGCCGTGGTATTCGTCGCCGACGTCGGGCAGTGGTGCCGAGAGGTCGATCCTGAGACCGCGTGGGAGATCGAGGCGCGCGTTGTCGATGTCCCGTTCCCGTCGCCCCGTGGTGCTGCGACCCGGCTCGTCCGCTACTTCCTGGCCGGAGGCGACCGCGCCATCCTCGTGCGCACCGAGAAGCCGGGTATCGACCGGTTGTACGGCAACCTGCGCACCGCAGCTCATCGGCTGGGCCGCGACGAGGTCACGGTACGGCGGATGGACGACGGAGTGCAGATCATGCGCCTGCCTCGCGCGGGGGACTGACGAATCCGATAGAGGGGGTCTGTGGTGCCGGGGTTCATGGAGAGCTTCAAGCAGGGCCTTGAGGAGCCGACCGGCCCGGGACCGTACGAGGTCGAAGGTTTTCGCGTGCGCTGCCCCATCTGCGGCGCCGAAGTGTTCGATGACGGCATCGCGCTTCTCAACACTGCGGGCATGACGCTCTTCGGGTTCGACTGGGCGAATCGCGAGGCCAACCTTCTTCACTGCATGCGATGCAGCAACGTCCTGTGGTTCACCAAGGAGCCTCGCCGCGTTCTCTAGTTCTCGGATGGTCCGGAGCCCGCGGCTGACGTTCGGCCCATGCGGGGTAGGAACCACTCGTTGCCCGAACAGGGGAGGGAACGGATGCGCCGCACCAAGATCGTCTCCACACTCGGACCGGCCACGGATGCCGACGGCGTTCTCGAGCGCATCATCGACGCGGGCGTCGACGTCGTACGCCTGAATGCCGCGCACTCGGGACCGGGTGAACTCGGCCAACGCCTCGCGACCGTGCGCGCTGCCGCGAAAGCGGTCGGGCGCGAAGTCGGGGTGCTCCTGGACCTTCCGGGGCCAAAGTTGAGGGTCGGCGAGGTCCAAGATGGAACGATGCTCGAGGTCGGTCAGCGCTTCCGCCTTCTCGCCGAGGAGTGCACCGGTGACTCGGAACACGCCTGCGTCACCTACGCGGGCCTGCCGAACGACGTCGAACGTGGCGATCGGATCCTGATCGACGACGGGCGCATCGAACTGGAGGTGACCGGCTCGCATACCGGTGAGGTGTCGACCGAGGTCATCACCGGCGGCCCGCTGCTCAGCAACAAGGGCGTGAACGTCCCGGGCGTCAGTCTCTCCGTCGAGTCGATCACCCGCTACGACCGCACGGTCCTCGCGTGGGCCATGGCGAACGAGAT
The DNA here is from genome assembly GCA_964607705.1 of uncultured Eubacteriales bacterium. GTDB lineage: Bacteria > Actinomycetota > Coriobacteriia > Anaerosomatales > PHET01 > CAZSLI01. The sequence goes on along the minus strand of CAZSLI010000002.1, from coordinate 135,405 downwards.
CGACTGGCTCGGGCAGTCGTTCGTGCGCACCGCACGCGACGTCGAGGCGCTACGCGAGTTCATGACCCAGCGGATCATTCCGATCATGGCCAAGATCGAGAAGCACGAAGCCGCACAGGACATCACGGGTATCGTCGCCGCCGCCGACGGTGTCATGGTCGCGCGCGGCGACCTTGCCGTGGAGACAGCGCCCGAGCAGGTGCCGGTCCTTCAGCGCGAGATCGTGCGAACGGCCCGAGCGGCCGGAAAGCCGGTGATCGTCGCGACCGAGATGCTCGACTCGATGCGCACGCACAAGCGCCCTACGCGCGCCGAGGCGAGCGACGTCGCCAATGCGATCTTCATCCGCGCTGACGCCGTGATGCTTTCCGGCGAGACGGCCGTCGGTGACTACCCGGTGGAGTCGGTCGAGACGATGGCGCGCATCATCAACGCGGCCGAGGGAGCGGCATCCCCTCCTCGTCCGCCGCGAGAGGACGGGGTACTCGACGACGTGCAGGAGGCGGTCAGCTCGGCGGTTTGCGAGCTCGCCACAGACCTGGGAGCCGCCGCGATCATCACGCTGACGCAGTCGGGTGCCACCGCTTTCGCGGTGTCCCGGCACCGCCCAGCCTCTCCCATCGTGGCGGCGACGCCGTCGATCGGCACTGCTCGCAAACTCGCGGTCGCGTGGGGCGTGAACGCCGTGGTCGTCGCCTTTGCGGAGGACATGGAGGACGTGCTCGACCAGGTGGTCGTGGCCGTGCGGGATGCGGGCTTCGCGAAGCCGGGCGACCGGGTCGCGCTCACCGCAGGGATGTCCTCCCGGACACCTGGGCGCACAGACTTCATCCATGTACGCACGGTATAGGCCTCAGAGCAGGGCGAACGCATGTTCGCATCATTCACCCTCAAGTAGACGTTGAGGTGAAATCGGAGGCGTCACTGTGCTAGTATCCGGCTCGGACGGCGCCTTTCGCAGCGCCGGCCGAGATCGTTGACGGCCTGCCCATAGGACTCCGAGGTACATGGCACCGAGGAACACGAAGCAAGGGGCCCAAGCGAGCGCGAAGCGAACCTCGGGAAGAGGTGCGCGCGCTGCTGCGTCCTCGCGCACCACATCCACGACGCGAACCGCGCGTCCTAAGTCCACGTCGGGGGCGCGAACCCCGGCCAAGAAGGCCGCGCCCAAGCGAAGCGCCGCACCCAAGGCCGCGAGGCGTGCATCGACCCCTCCGCGCTGGTGGATGCTGCCGGTGACCGTTATGGCCGTCGTCGCCTTCTTCGTCTGGACCTACTATCCGGTCGCGGCCGTTCAGTACCGAGAGACGCGCGAACGCGCCCGCCTGGCCGCCGAGCTCAAGACGCTCCAGGCCCGAAACGACCGACTCAGGGACCAGGTGGAACGCCTCAAGACCCCCGCGGGCGTGGAGGACTACGCCCGGAGCCAGCTGGGGCTCGTGAAGAAGGGCGAGAGCGTTGCCGTGGTCGTGAACGGTACGAAGTCGGCCGATGCCTCCCGCCTCGCGCAAGCACCCACCCTCGATAGCGACGAGACCTCCACCTCACCGGTGGGGCCGTGGACCGCCTTTCTCGACCTCGTCTTCGGCGTCCGTTGAGTTCGGTGGTGCACACCGCCGATGAGTCCCGCGTCGTCGCGCTCCAGCTCGGCCGTGCTCCGCGCGACCCCTGGCGCACTGCGGTCCGCTGCCCGTTCGGCTATCCGTCCGTGATCGCGTCGCCACCTGTGCTCGCAGACGGCGACCGTTTCCCCACCCTCGCCTATCTGACCTGCCCATGGCTTGCCGAGAACGCCGCCGCCGAGGAGTCCGCGGGTGCGACCGCTCAATGGGCCTTGCGGGCGGCGCAAGACCCCGAACTGGCCGAGGGCCTTCGGTCGGCCGACGCGGCGCTGCGCCGACTGCGCACGATGGAGTCCGGCGGCGACGATCCCTGTACCGACGTCGGGATCGCCGGACAGCGTGATCCGCTCGGCGTGAAGTGCCTGCACGCGCATCTCGCACTGGCGCTCATCGGCGTTGGTGACCCGATCGGACGGCATCTCCTCGGCGAGTGGGGTAGGGCATGCCCGGACTGCCGGTGCGAGCAGCTACTCGCAGTGGGAGAGGGTGAGCGTGCGTGAGTGACACCCGGAGGCTTGCCGCGATCGATATCGGGACGGTCACCACGCGGCTGCTCGTGGCCGACGTGTCGCCCGGCGGCATCGCTGAGGTCGAGCGCTCGACAGATATCACGCATCTCGGCGAGGGGTTGACCGCCACCGCTAGGCTCGCGCCCGGGGCGATGCAGCGCGTCGCGGACCTGGTGGGCGGCTACTGCCGGACGATGGAGCGGCTGGGAGTCGAGCGCCACGTCGCCATGGCGACGAGCGCGAGTCGCGACGCCGAGAACAGCGACGAGTTCCGCGCACTGCTGGCTCGGCACGGCATCGAGCCGCAGATCATCGCAGGTTCCCGTGAGGCCGAACTCGCGTTCCTCGGCGCCACGGCTGAGCGGGAAGGCGAGGGGCTGCTCGTCGTGGACTGCGGCGGCGGCTCGACCGAGCTCGTTCTCGGCGACGTGGCCATCGATGACGGGGGCTCCCGAAAGGCGCGCATCGAGGCGGCTCGCTCTATCGACGTGGGCAGCCGCAGGATGACCGAGCTGTTCTTGCGCTCGGACCCACCGACCTATACCGAGCTCGAGGAGGCCCGCGCGTGGGCCGCCGGTGAGCTTCGCGGCTACTTCGACCGGCTCGACGAGCGTCCTCGGCAGATGCTGGGGCTCGCGGGAACGGCGACCTCGCTCGTGGCGATCAAGTTGGGGCTCGAGCACTACGATGCGTCGCTGGTGCACAATGCGGTGCTTTCGGGCTCGGATCTGGCCGACCTGCTCGAGACGCTGGCCGGGCTGCCGCTCGAACGCCGAAAGGAAGTCGTCGGACTGCATCCGGGGCGCGCGAGCGTCATCGTGGCGGGGACACTCATCTTCGAGACGGTGATGGCGCTGGCAGGCCTCGACTCGATGGTGGTGAGCGAGCACGACATCCTGTATGGGATACTGCTCGATACCTATCACGACCTGCAAGAACCGTCCTGACGGCGGCGTATCCGAACTGGCACAGGAAGCGGACTTAAAATCCGCCGGCCGAAAGGCTATGTGGGTTCGACTCCCACCGCCGCCACCATAGGCGTAACCGGGAAGCGAGCGCGTGGAGCGCAGCCCGTACGAATGCGATACTGAAGCGATACGCCCGGAGCACGGGCACGAGGGCACAGGGACCCGGCCGAGCCGGGCGGAAAGGGGGGTGCGAGATGGCCGATGACGCTGCCGCACGCCTCTACCAGGCCTTCGTCTCCCAAGACCCCGCCCAGGCCATCGCAGTCATCGAGAAGGTCAAGGCCTCCGGCGTCGCGCAGGCGCAGCTGTTCGATCAGTTGTTCGCGCCCGCGATGTCGCTTCTCGGCGGCGCGTGGGCGAACGGGACCATCGACGAGTATTCGTTCACGCAGGCATCGGTGGTCGCCGAGCAGATCACGAGCTTCGTGACGCCCCCCACCACGGCGCAGGACACCGGTATTACGGTGCTCGTCGGGACCATGCATCGCGACTTCCACTCCATCGACAAGGACATCACGGCGGCCGCGCTCAAAGAGGCGGGACACCGCGTGATCGACCTCGGCATCGACGTGCGCCCCGCCGAGTTCCTCGAGCGTGCCGAGGAGACCGGCGCCCGCATCGTCATCGTCTTCGCGCAGATGGTGGGCGTCGCCAAGAGCGTCTCCCGCATCCGCGAGATGTTCTCGGCAGGCGGGCGCGATGACATCGTGCTGTTCGTGTCGGGAGGCCCCTTCACGGCGGATGTCTCGCTCGCCAAGGCGGTGGGCGCCAATGGTGTCGTGCGTGGCGCCGAGAGCGCGCTCAAGCTCGTGACCAAGGTCGCGCAGCAGAAAGGCATCGGCTCGTGAGCCCGCGATCGAGACAGGTGCTGCTTGCCGAGGGCCTCGCCAAGCAGGGGCACGTCGCTCCTGCGGTCGACGCCTGCTACGAGGCGTTGCGGATCGACGAGAACGACCCGCTGGTCCATGCGCTGCTCGCAGACCTCTTCCTGACGGGCGACTTCTACGACGAGGCGATCGCCGCTGCCAGCAGGGCCATCGAGCTCGACCCGGACTGCGCGCCGGCCTACCTTGCCCTCGGGCTGGCCTACGATCGCCGCGGTGGCATGTGGGACCAGTCGATCCTCGTGTGGCACGAGCTCGCGGAAGTGCGCGAGGACCTCGTGACCGCCCACGTCCAGCTCGGCGAGGCCTTTGCGGCGGCCGCGTTCGAGGACGAGGCCATCGAGGCGTGGAAGAAGGCGCTCGAGCTCGACCCGCTCGAGCCGCGTGCGATGTACAACCTGGCGGTTGCTGCCCTCAAGAAGGAAGGCATGGCCACGGCACTGCCGGGCTTCCGCAAGGCAGGCGAGCTCGACCCGAGCCAGGACGACTTCTTCTTCGCGCTCGCCGGCATCTATGACGACGGCACGCCGGCGCCGGACCCTATCGACGTGCCGCCCGATCGCGAGAGCCGCCTTGGCGCCGCCTTCGCGCTCGCGTTCGAGGAGGACTTCTTCGCTGCGGCCGACCTCATCCGGCTCATGCTCGACGACAACCCCGACGATGCCGAGGCGCTCGCGCTCGCTGGCTACCTGTACCTGAAGCAGGAGGCCGTCAACGAGGCGATGGCCGTGGCGCTGCGGGCGCTCGCCGTCTCGACCAAGACGCCCACCGCGGTGTACGTGCTCGGCGCGTCCTTCGCGAAGCGGCCGGGACTCAACCGCAATGCGGCGCGGGTCTTCGGCGCGCTTGCCAAAGCGGTGCCCGAGCACCCGATGCCGCACGTGCTGCTCGCCGAGTCGCTTCTCGGCTTGCAGCGCTACGGGCAAGCCAAGCAGGCGTACCTGCGCGCGGCCGAATTGGATCCGACGCTCGTTCGGGCACGGTTCGGGCTCGCGGCGGTACTGCTGACCGAGGGCGAGCACGCGTTGGCACACCACGAGATCCGCAGGGCGGCCTATCACGACACGCGCCGCCAGGGCCTGTTCGCGCGCCTCTATGACGACTACGCCGAAGGGAGGGAGTAGGCATGCCCACCCGTAAAGGCCCGAGAGCTCCTCGGCAGCGCATCGAGCGGGAAGAGACGCCGGTCGCCCCCCGCGCCAGCGCCGCACGCGCCGAGCAGGCGGGGGCCGCAGGGAAGGCAGCGCTTCGCAACCCGCTCTTCCCGGTCGGCACGTCGCTCTACGCCCTCGACAGCGAGACGCAGGGACCTGATGACTGGTACGCGCGCGACCTGACCGCCGACCTCGACAAGCTCGCCGAGACGCGCTGCGCGCTCGTGCGGGTGTTCGTGAGCTGGCGCGTCATCGAGCCGCAGGTCGGCCAGTACAACGACGATGCCATCGAGCGGCTCGCCAGCATCGTTGCAGATGCCGCCTCACGCAAGATGCAGTCGGTCGTCTGCTTCTTCGCGGATGACCGCCACGCTGAGCTCTCCGAGGTCCCGTGGGGCAAGCGCCGCGACCCGCGCACCGACGGCTACCTGCTGCAGCGCGAAGCCGCGCTCGTCGGCAAGATCGCCTCACGACTGCGCGCCGAGAAGGGCGTCTTCGCCTGGCAACTGGGCAACGAGGCGTTCCTCGCGGGCTTCGAGTCCGCCGAGGACCTCAAGTCCTGGACCGCCACACTGCGCGAGGCGATCCGTGAGCACGACCCGAAGCGGCCCATCGGCCTGGGTGCCGACGCTGAGACGTTGTTCCGTTCGAGCGGTGTGGACGCGCGGACTGCGGTCGACACCTGCGAGTTCGCTGTCGCACACGTGACGGCCGCCTACCGTGCGTATGCAGCTCAAGGGCCGCTCGCAGGCGGTCCCTCGACCTACCTCGAGCCATTCCTCCTGCGCCTTGCTCACCGGGGAAGGCCCGTCATGCTCGACGATATGGGCCCGGTCTCGCTCGAGTACTCGGCGGCCGAGGAGGCCACCTTCCTGCGGGTCTCTCTGTGGAGCGGCCTGTGCAACCGCGGCGCGGGCGCGATGGTGCGACGCCTGCGCGACATGGAGACCGAGCGGCGCGAGCCGTACTTCCTCGATCCGTTCGAGACCCTCGTGGGCATCATGGACGCCGAGGACGAGCCCAAGCCGGCCTTCGACGAGCTGTACCGGTTCGTGCGGGCGGCGGCGCGCATCGATCCGAAGACGCACGCGCTCATCGCCGAGCGCACGGCGGTCGTCGTGCCCGGCGAGCGCTACGAGCCGCTGCCCAACCTCGCCGGACTGTTCGACCCGCGCTCGTGCCTTCAGGCGTTCATCGCGTGCAAGCAGGCGCAGGTGCCGGTGACCGTGATCCGCGAGGACGACGAGTTCGCCGATTACCAGGTGCTCGTGGTGCCGAGCGCGTTCGAGCTTTCGGACGCCACCTGGGAGGCGCTCGGCAATTTCGTGCAGACGGGTGGGACGCTGCTCCTGAGCTATGGCGGCGGCGACGCGCACCCGGCGATCCGCGAGCTGTTCGGGGTCGAGTTCCTCGGCGATGGCGGGCCGCGCGCGCGGTTCAGCTGCCGGGTCGCTCATGCCGACGTCCTCGGCGCGCTCGAGAGCTTCGACGCATCCTTCGAGGTGCCCAATTTCGCGCTCCTCTCAGGCGGCACGGCCACCGTCGTGGCGACTGATGCCCAGGGCAGTCCGCTGCTCACGGTGAACCAGGTGGGCCAGGGACGAGCCGTGTACGTCGCTGCACCGCTCGAGCGCGCGATAGCGCAGGGAGACCCGTGGGCGACGCCCTCCGCCGTCGCTCGGCTCGTGCGCGAGGTGTACGGCGCTGTCGCTCGGGGTGCGGGATGCGGCGCGCCTGTCGCCTGCGACCGGCCCGAGGTCGAGGTGGCGCTGTTCCAGGGCGACACCGACGACGTGGTGGTCCTCATCAATCACGGCACCGAGAAGGTGGCCGCCAACCTCTCGACTGAGCGCCGGGTAGCCTCCATCGCCGACGTGCGCGGTGGCGCCCCGGTCGCCGTGGGCGGCGCCGCATTCGGCGTGCCGCTCGAAGCCGGCGGAGTGGTCGCTCTCAGGCTCACGTACGCGTAGTCTTCGGCGTACGCCGGCGTGTCCCCGGACACAGGCCGCGCGATGCGCGAATGTTAGACTGCCTGTGACATTCCTGAGGGGGAGGTTGGTTCATGGGTCCGAGCGACCAGAAGTCATCACGCTTCCTGCTTGAGTCATGGCTCGATTTCGGCGACGCCATCGAAGAGCATCCGGAGCTGCGTAAGGTCTTGTTCGACCCGGTCACCGGCCTTCCCACCACGCCTCTGCTGTTCCCGCGCATCAAGTCCCTGCTCGAGGACCGCGGCGAGGTGTCGATGCTGTGTGTGGACGTCGTCCGCTACTCCCGTATCGAGGAGATCTACGGCTGGCAGGTCTTCGATGACGTCATGCGCGAGGTCGCCGAGGTGCTCGACGAGATCGCCGGGGAGACGCTTCGCGACGCCGACGTGATCGCCGAGCTCATGAACTCCGGCAACGCATTCGTCATCGTGCTTTCGCCGCCGAGGACCACTGCGTGCATCGACCCCTCGTCGCGCATCGTGCTCGCGCGACGCGTCGAGGAACGGATCCGCGAGAAGCTCGCCGAGCGCATGGAACCGGCTCTCTACAAGAAGTTCGGCTGCTACGTGGGCACCTCGACCGCCTGTTATGACGAGTCGGTGCGCATGGAGCGGCTCGTGTACGACGCGCTCGAGATGGCGCTCGCCGACTGCCACGACCGTGAGAGCAGCGACCACCTCGAGCGAGTAGGCCGTCTGCGGACGATCCTGGCGGGCGAGGAGATTCGCACGCTGCTGCACCCGGTCTTCGATATCAGCACCATGGAGATCGTCGGCTACGAAGCGCTCTCGCGCGGTCCCGAGGGAAGCGAGTTCGAGCGCCCCGACAAGCTGTTCTCGCTCGCGTACGACGCGGATTTGGTCATGCGCCTCGAGCGCGTGTGCCGCAAGCGCGCACTCGAGCTCGCAGTCGACATGCCCAAGGGGATGAAGCTCTTTCTCAACATCGAGCCGGAGGCCGTCGGCGACCCCCAGTTGCGCGACGCCGTCACGACCGACTTGGCCTTGGGTGTCGAACCCGCGAACGTGATCCTCGAGCTCACCGAGCGCGCCGCCATCACCGACTTCGCGGCGTTCAGGGCAACCCTCGACTTCGTGCGTGCGCTTGGCTTCGGCGTGGCTGTTGACGACGCGGGCGCCGGCTATGGATCGCTTCAGTGCCTCGCCGAGGTGCGGCCCGAGTGGCTCAAGGTCGACCTGTCGCTCGTGCGTGGTTGCGACACCGACGCGGTGCGCGCCTCGCTTATCGAGTCGCTCGTCGGTTTCTCGGAGAAGGTCGGCGCCAACCTGGTGGCCGAGGGTATCGAGACCGAGGAAGAGCTCGCCGTACTCAAGGCGATGGGCGTGCGGTACGGTCAGGGCTACTTGCTCGCCCGCCCGTCCACGCAGTTCCAGACCGCCGACGAACTCGACGCTCAGCGCCTGCTCAAGTAGAGGGACCGCATGGACACCGTACGACTCACACAACTCTCCAGCAAAGCCGGTTGAGCAGCCAAGTGGGGTCCGGAGGACCTCCAGGCAGTGCTCGACAAGATCGCACCGGGCGTCTCGGATGCACTGATCCTCGGCTTCGAGACCAGCGATGACGCCGCGGTCTACCGGCTCAGCGACGACATGGCGGCGCTGCTGACCGTCGACTTCTTCACGCCCATCGTCGATGATCCCTACGACTTCGGCCGCATCACCGCAGCCAACGCGCTCTCCGACATCTACGCGATGGGAGGCCGGCCGCTCACGGCGATGAACATGCTCGCGTTCCCGTGCTCGATGGGCCCTGACATAGTCGGCGAGGTCGTGCGCGGCGGTGCCGAGAAGGTCCTCGAGGCTGGTGCCGTGGTCGTCGGCGGGCACACCATCGACGATCCCGAGCCCAAGTTCGGCCTCTCTGTGTTCGGCGTCATCCACCCCGACAAGGTCGTGCGCAACAGGGGCGCACGTCCCGGCGACGTGCTGTTCCTCACCAAGCCGATCGGAACGGGGTTGTGGGGGACCGCGCTCAAGCGCGACGTCGTGGACTCCGAGGAAGCTCGCCAGGTCATCGAGTCGATGGCGGCGCTCAACCGGGCGGCCTGCGAGGCGATGGTCGCCGTCGGCGTTCATGCAGCGACCGACGTGACCGGCTTCGGGCTCATCGGACACCTGCATGAGATGGCGGACGCGAGCGGGTGCTCGGCGGTGCTCGATCTGGCGGAGGTGCCGCTGTTCGACCGGGCCCTCGACCTCGCGGCCGACGGCGTCGTGCCGGGGCGCACCAAGGAGGTCGTGTCGTGGGCCAACGGCTTCACGCGCTGGCACTCCACGACAGAGCGCGACGTCACGATGCGCGTGCTGGGCGATCCGCAGACGAGCGGCGGCCTCCTGATCGCGGTCGCCCCTGAGCGCGCAGATGAGTTGGCCGACCAGCTCGGAGCGCGCGAGGTCATGGCAGCGCGGGTCGGCCGCTTCGAGACGGGCACGCCGGGCGTCATCACGGTCGCCTGAGCGGGCCTGGCCCGCGTCGCGACCCGCGTCTTCTCGGCAGCGGTATAATCCCATCGCAAGTCATTGCTAACTACTGCTTATGGAGGACGCGTGGGTAAGCGCATCTTGATCCTGAGTGACCGCATCGGTGACGGCGACGCGGAACTCGGGGCGGTCCTGATGAAGAACTTCCTCTACTCGCTGGCACGAAACGACGACCGGCCCACCGCCGTCATGCTCATGAACGCCGGCGTCAAGCTGGCGTGCGAGGGCTCGGCCTCGGTCGGCGACCTCGAGTTGCTCGCAGAGAACGGGGTAGCCATCAAGGCATGCGGCACCTGCCTCGACTACCTCGGCCTCACTGAATCGCTCGCCGTGGGAGAAGTCGGCACCATGCCGGCCAGTGTTGCGGCCATAATGGGCGACGACCAGATAGTCACCATCCGCTAGGAGACCCGCATGAACGATGCCCTTCCGATGCACGTGGGTGCGCTTCTGCCTTCTGAGCTGCGCCTGTTGCTCGAGAGCCTGCCGTTCGACATGACCTACGTGGACGAGCAGCGCATCGTTCGCTGGTACTCGCCGCATCGTCTCTTCAAGCGCATGCCTGAGGACATCGGCAAGGACGTCCTCGCGTGCCACTCCCCGGCGACGCGTGCCGAGGTGGACCGCCTCATGAGTGAGCTCGAGTCGGGCTGGCGCGACTCTGCCGAGTTCCTCACCTCGTGCGATGCGGGCCCGGCGTCGGTGCGCTACCTGGCGCTGCGCGATGCCGAGGGAACCTATCGTGGGACGCTCGAGATCGCGGTGCTGATCGCCGACGTGGCCCCCGAGACTCCGGCCGCCCAGTAGGCCGGGCTTCGCGTTGCAGCGGCCGGGTGCGTCCGGCCGCTTCCGCATGGAGCGACTCGGCTACAATCGTCACATGGATACGAACGCGCTGCTGAGGCAGCTTCCCAAGGTCGACGCCGTTCTCGAACGCGACGACATCGCCGCCCTTTCGCAGACGGTGCCGCGCGCGCTCGTCGTCGAGGCCGTGCGCGAGGCGATCGAGGCCGTGCGGGTGACCGTGCTCGACGGCCGCGACGCCGACACGAGCGCCGATTCGGTGGCAGCCGATGCTATCGGCCGCGCGCAGCTCAAGGCGCGCAGTTCTCTCAGGCGCGTCATCAATGCGACCGGCATCGTCGTGCACACGAACCTCGGCCGCTCGCCCCTTGCCGAGGAGGCCGTCTCGGCGGTCGCCGAGGTCGCTCGCGGCTACTCGACGCTCGAGTACGACGTGGACAGCGGCGAGCGCGGCAGCCGTCACGTGCATGTCGAGTCGCTCATCTGTCGGCTGACCGGCGCTGAGGCCGCCATGGCGGTCAACAACAATGCGGCCGCGGTCATGCTTGCGCTCGCCGGGCTCGCCCGCGGCAAGGAAGCGATCGTCAGCCGCGGACAACTTGTCGAGATCGGCGGTTCGTTCCGCGTACCCGACGTCATGGCGGAGTCCGGCGCCACGATGGTCGAGGTCGGCACAACCAACAAGACGCACCTGCGCGACTATGAGGGCGCGATCACTGAGCGCACCGGGCTTCTGCTCAAGGTGCACACCAGCAACTACCGCGTTGTCGGGTTCACCGAGGAGGTCTCGCTGGCCGAGCTCGTCGAGCTGGGCGCGAGTCATGGCGTGCCGGTGATGGAGGACCAGGGCTCGGGTGTGCTCGTCGACCTTCGCCAGTGGGGCCTTATCGGCGAGCCGACGGTCGCCGAGAGCGTTGCTGCCGGTGCCGACGTGGTCACGTGCAGCGGCGACAAGCTCCTCGGCGGCCCGCAGGCCGGCATCCTGTGCGGCAAGTACCACGTGATCGCCGCGCTCAAGAAGCATCCGCTCGCGCGCGCCGTCCGGCTCGACAAGATGACGCTGGCGGCTCTCGAAGCCACCTTGCGGCTCTACCTCGACCCGGAGCGTGCCGCGCGCGAGGTGCCCACGCTGCGCATGCTAGCCCTCGGCAAGACCGAGGCGGCCTCGCGTGCCGCCCGCATCGCCGACGAGATCGCCCGCACCTGCGGCGACTGTTACCTGACCGGCACGCACGACGACGTTTCGCGCGCCGGGGGCGGGGCGCTGCCCATGGCCGACATCCCCACCGTATGCGCGACGGTTGCCCCTCAGCGCATGAGCGTCACCGAACTCGAGCGCCGTCTACGCCTCGGCGATCCGCACGTGGTGGCGCGCATCGCCGACGACCGCCTGCTCCTGGACCCGCGCACGCTCTCGTCTGCCGAGGAACACGAGGTCGTCGACGCTCTCGCGCGCATCGCGGCCGAGGGATAGGGACCGTCGTGGCTGCGGCGCCCTCGCTCGTTCTCGGCACCGCCGGGCACATCGATCACGGCAAGTCCTCGCTCATCAAGGCGCTCACGGGCACCGATCCAGACCGCCTCAAAGAGGAGAAGGACCGCGGGATCACCATCGAGCTGGGCTTCGCCCGCCTCGAGTTGCCGAGCGGCCGCGCGATGGGCGTCGTGGACGTCCCCGGGCACGAGAAGTTCGTGCGGCAGATGGTCGCCGGCGCGACCGGCGTCGACGTCGTCTTGCTGGTGGTCGCCGCCGATGACGGCGTGATGCCTCAGACCCGGGAGCACCTCGCGATCATCGACCTTCTCGGCATCGAACGCGGAGTGGTCGCGCTTACCAAGGCCGATCTCGTCGATGACGACTGGCTCGAGCTGGTGCGAGCCGACGTCGAGCAGCTGCTCAGGGGCACGAGTATCGAGGGCGCGCCCGTCGTGGCGGTCTCGAGCAAGAGCCGTCGGGGGCTCGACGAGCTACTCGGCGTGCTCGACGAGGTTGCCGAGGAGACACGCTCGAGACAGGCGAACCTCCCGATGCGGCTTCCGGTAGACCGCGTCTTTACGATCGCGGGTGCCGGGACGGTGGTCACAGGGACCATGTGGTCAGGGACCGCTGCAAAGGACGACCCGGTCGAGCTCTACCCGAGCGGCGTCGTCGGTCGGGTGCGCGGCGTCCAAGTCCACGGCGTGAGCGTCGACAAGGCCGTCGCCGGGCAGCGGGTCGCGATGAACATCGCAGGTGTCGAGCGCGATGAGATCGACCGGGGCGACCTGGTCGCTGCCCCGGGCACGCTCACGGTGACCGACCGCTTCGACGCGCGCTTCACCTACCTCGGGACACCGGGCGAGGACAAGCCGTTCGAGAGCGGGACGCGCGTCCACGTCCACCACGGCACGCGCGAGGTGCTGGGCCGCGTACTCCTGGTCGAGCACGACGCGTTGCGTCCCGGCGAGAGCTCGCTCGCGCAGGTCCGGCTCGAGGAGCCGCTCGCGCCTCGCTACGATGACCGCTTCATCGTGCGCAGCTACTCGCCCGTCTACACGATCGGCGGCGGGGTGGTGCTCGACGCCCTCCCGCCGAGGCGCACGACGCTCAAGCCGCATGAGCGCGAGCTGCTCGAGGCGCTGCTCGCTCACGATCTGTCCTCGGCAAGCGTGGGGCTGCTCGCTTCGCGTGCGCTGCCCATGACCAGCGCCGAAGTGGCGGCCGCCCTCGGCGTGCCGCGTCCGCAGGTGGCCGACGAGCTCAACAAGGCGAAGCTCGAGCGCCTGAAGGTCGCCGGCGAGACCGCGTTCATCGCGCCCGAAGCACTCGAGCACCTCGTGGCAGAGGTGGAGAAGGAGCTGCTGGCGTTCCATGAGGCCGACCCCAAGGCGACGGGCCTCGCGACGGCCGCGCTGCGCGACCGCGTGGACCGGCGACTGAGCGCCAAGGCCTTCGACGCCGTCCTCGGCGTCGCCGTCGAGCGCGGTGTGGCGGAGACCGACAAGGGACAGGTCCGCCACCCTAAGGCAGCGGTCTCGGCCCTCGCCGAGGAGGAGGGCGCGGCCGACGCGCTCGTCCCGCTGCTAGAGGGACAGGGCTTGGCCCCGGCATCGATCAGCGACCTGGCGTCCTCGGCGGGTGTTGGCGAGGGGATGGCCCGCAAGGTGCTCGGCAAGCTGGCCGCAGAGGGAAGGGTCGTCCGGGTGACCGGGGAGCTGTTCTTCGCGTGCGACGCCATCGCCGGCGCCCGCGAGCGCATGGAGGCACACCTGCGAGCGCATCCAGCGGGCGCCACCGCGGCAGAGCTGCGCGACACGCTCGGTGTGAGCCGCAAGTACGCCATCCCGTTGCTCGAGTACTTCGACACCCAGGGCGTCACGAAGCGCGACGGTGACGTGCGGGTACTGCGCAAGGCGTAGGAGTCCTCGGGGCGGCCGAGCGATGCGGGCGAGCGCGCTAGGATTCGGGCGGCTCGGACACCGACGGTAGCTCGAGCGTGAAGCGCGCTCCGGCGCCCGACGCATTCTCGGCGCGGATCGTGCCCCCATGAAGCTCCACGATGCGCCGGGTGATCGCCAGGCCGAGGCCCGCGCCCGAGCCGGCGTCCACGACGGGCCGCGCGCCCTGGGCCCGGTAGAAGCGATCGAAGACGCGGTCGAGGTCCTCCGCAGGTATGCCGGGGCCGTCGTCGGTCACCGAGACGCGCACCGTGCTGGCGGTGCGGTCGCACGCGAACGTGACGCTGCCGTGCTGGTCCGTATGCGCGATCGCGTTGCGAACCAGGTTCATGAGCGCCTGGTCGAGCAGATCCGGGTCGGCCTCGACCCACAAGCCGCAGTCTCCCTCCACCGTGATCGCACGGTCGCCAAGCCGTCGCGCCCGCGCGGCCACGTCGTCGAGCAGCGAGCGGACCTCAAGCGGCTGGAAGCCAGTGCGGTGGGCGCTCTCGAAGCGGGCGAGCGAGAGCAGCTCGTCGAGCAACTTCGCCATGCGCACCGCTTCGCTCTCGATCATCTCGAGCGACTCCTCGGCATCATCGCCCTGGGCGGCACCGGACCGGAGGATCTCGACGTTGCCCCGGATCACCGCGACCGGCGTGCGCAGTTCATGACTCGCGTCGGCGACGAACCGGCGCTGATCCTCGTACGCGCGCTCGAGGCGGTCGAGCATCGCATTGAGGGCGCGGGCTAGCGAACCGAGCTCGTCGGGTGGGCCGTCGTAGTCGATCCGCTTACCGGGCTGCGCATGGGAGACCTCGGTCGCGTCCTCGGCCATCCGCGTAAGTGGCCTGAGTGAGCGGCGCGTGGCCCAGTAGGAGAGCGGCAGGCCGAACGCCAGTACGAGCAGTCCCGCGGCCCCCAGCGCGTAGGCGACCCTGGTGGCGGTCGCGTTCGCAGCGCGCGCATCGACTGCTGCCTCGAATACCCCAGAGGCGCCGTCGCTGGCGCTGACGGGGACTATGAGCGCTCGGTAGCTGGCGCCTTTGTAGGGGAACGAGTCGTAGCGCGGGGCGGGGCGGCTGGTTGTCAGGTCGTTGCCCGGCGCGTCTTCCAGCCTGAGGCGGGAGTTGGAGATCGTCCGGCCGCCCAGTGAGACGAGCAGGATCACGTCGCGGCCCGAGCCGCGACTGGTTCTCGCCGCCAGGTAGCTCCGGGTGGCTTGGGTGAGCGCCTCGGTGGCCGGTGCGCTGCGCACGGCCGCCGCATAGGCGTCCGCCTCCCGCCGAAGCGTCCTGTCGATGTCTGCGGTGAGAGCGCGGGTCGTGACCACGTAGGCAACGGCTACAAGCAGCACGATCGCGAGCGCAAGGACGCCGGTCATGGCGAGCAACACGCGTGCGCTGGCGGAGAGGCGCCTGCTAGCCCCTGACACGGTAGCCGGCTCCGCGCACCGTCTCAATGGGCGAGAGGTGCCCCGGGCGTTCGAGCTTGCGCCGCAGGTAGCTCACGTAGACGTCGACCACGTTGCTGTCGGTGTCGAAGTCGATGCCCCAGACCGAGTCGAGGATCTGCTGGCGAGAAAGCACCTGCCCGGGATGCCGCATGAGGTACTCGAGTAGCGCGTACTCTCGGCTTGGCAGGTCGACCCGGGGGCCATCGCCCACCTGGGCTGTTCGCGTGCGGGTGTCGAGCGTGATCTCCCCGGCGGTGATCATTCGGCCTGTCGCCTGTCCCTGACGGGCAGCGGCTCGAACGCGTGCTGCGAGCTCCGCGAAGGCGAATGGTTTCACGAGGTAGTCGTTGGCGCCGAGGTCGAGCAGCTCGACCTTGTCGTCGGTTTCGCCGAGGGCGCTCACGACGATGACGGGTAGGTCGGGCTTGGCGGTACGCAGTCTCGAGAGCACGTCCCTTCCGCTGCCGTCCGGCAGTACCAGATCGAGCAGGACGAGATCGAAGTCGTAGGTGAGCGCCATCGACGAGCCGTCCTCGGCGTTCGACGCGCGCTCCACGCGGTGTCCCTCGGCCGACAGGCCTTTGGACACGAAGGATGCGATCTTGTCTTCGTCTTCGACGAGCAGGATGTTCACGGCGTGCCTCTCGCCGACGGTCTGACCTTCCAACACCTTCCGGTCAGAATATTCCCCTTCAGGGGACGCGACCTGCGCGATCGCCGGAATCAGTGCTCGCCGTCAGAAGTGCTCGACTTGTCCTCCGGGTCGTCATCGCGGAGGCGCGGCGACACGGTCTCGTGTTCGTCGTCACTCTCGGCATGATCGCCTTCATCCGAGCGGCTCTCGTCTGCGCCGTCCGGCTTCCGGCGCACGCTGCCTGCCGAGGAGGAGCCCGCGGTCTTCGCCGGGGCGGCCGACACCTGCTCCGCCGCGGCAGCCGCCCGACCCTCGTTCACCGTCTCGGCCGCGCCGCCGGTCGCCGTCGCGCTCGGTGGCTTCTCGTCGGCGGGCGCCAGCGCACCTACGATCGAGGCCGCCGCCACCGGACGCTGGGTGGCGATCGGCCCGATCACGCCACGCTCTTGGCCCGGTAGCGCACCGCCGGCGAATGCCATGGCAGTACCGGCCAGCAGCAGCAGCGCAGAAAGGGCGGTTACCCAGGTGCGTTGGACGATCCGGCTGTCAGTTGTCCTCGGCGTTCTAGTCATCGCGGGGGCCCGTCGAAGTGGAGTGGCACTTGATGCACGTATAGGAAGAGTAGCCCCGCGGGTGGCAGTTCGCACAGGCGAAGCTGCGGGACGTGTGCTCGCCGCCGGGGATCCGGGCATGCGTGAACGTCGCCTGCGTCCAAGGTCGTGAGGGACTGTGGCAAGACGCGCAGCTCGAGCCGTAGTGGTTGGAGGGGGCGTTGTGGCACGACGCGCAGGAGGTCGAGGCCGGGTGTGCGTACGCCCAGCTCGCGCCCGCCCGATGGCAGCTACTGCACTGGCCGGCGCTGTGGCCTGACGGACGCGGGTGGCACGACGTGCAGGTGGAAGTCTGCCGAGGATGCCTGAACGCCCATGACGTGCCGACCGAATGGCATGACGTGCAGGCGCCCGCACGATGGCCCGCAGGCTGCGTGTGGCACCGCGTGCAGGTCGAGCTCGCCGCTGGATGCCTGAAGCTCCATGTGGTCCCTACGCGGTGGCAGGTCGTGCACGTGCCGCTGCGGTGGCCTGAGGGCCGCGTGTGACAGGCGGTGCAGTCTCCGCCTGCCGGATGGCGGAAGCTCCAGCTTGCAGCGACTCGGTGGCACGTGGTGCACGAGCCGGTCCTGTGCCCGTTCGGTCGGGCATGGCAGGAGGTGCAGACGCGGTTCTTGGTCGGGTGCGAGAACGCCCAGCTCGCTCCCACGCGGGGGTGACAGCTCGTGCACGTGCCGCCCTTGTGTCCCGCCGGCTGAGTGTGACACCGCGTGCAGGTCGCCGAGGAACCCGGATGCGCGAACGACCAGGTGATCCCGCCGGTATGGCAGCTCGTGCATGCCCCCGGGCGGTGCGCCGCGGGTCGTGCATGGCACTTCTCGCAGCCTTCATCGACCCTGGGATGGCTGAACGCCCACTTGGGGCCAGGCTTGTGGCACGTCGTGCACGCGCCAGCGCTGTGGTTCGAGGGTCGGGGATGACAGTTGCCGCATTGCGCCCGGTCGGTGTGGGCGAACTTCCAGGAGGTGCCCGCAGACGGATGGCAGCTCGAGCAGTCGCCCGTATAAGAATGACCGTCGGTCGGTTTCACGTGGCAGGAGTCGCAGGTGAGTTCGGTGCCGTTGGGGTGAGTGAAGGCGAACTCAGCCCCCGGGGCATGGCAGGTCGAGCAGGGCGCTTCTTTGCGGGCGGGCCCGGCGGTCTCGTGCTCCGGCTTGTGGCAGTTGGAGCATTCTGTCTGTGACATGACGTGGCACCGGGAGCAGGGCACCTCCACGTGACCGGCGAGGTCCGCGGCACCCGCGTTCACGGCTGCCGTCGCCGATGAGGTCGTGGTGGGCTCGGTCCCGCTATAGACGCCTGCCGCCTTGAGGGCGCTCACGCTCACAGCGTGACCAGCCTCCGAGTGGCAGTCCTGGCAGTCGCCCCTCTTCGCATGGTCGGCGTGGCTGAATCCGCGATCGTTGACGATGATCTTCTCGTGGCAGCGGATGCAGCGCTCGTTCGGTACCTCTGCGGGGGTCGGCTGCGGGAACGTGCCGCCGCCCTGCATGTGGGACCACACCTCGCTGAGCGCTTCGACCTTGTGGGTCACTCGCGCGGTGGCGCTGGGGTCCACGTGGCATTCGACGCAGGAGATGCCGGCGTGTGGGCCCTTCTCCCACGCTTGCGCGTAGGGCGACATCTCGTGGCATGCCGTTCGGCAGAAGTCCGGTTGATCTGTCGCTTTGGCGATGCCAAGGCCTGATGCCGTAACGGCGACCAGGACGAACAGAGCGATGAGTGCCGCAGCGATGCGGTGCGAGTTGATCCAGGTGCCGGCCCGGGCCATGGACGAACCTCTCGTCGGGTGCAGGTAACCTCTAACAGGTTGGCTGGACCAGATGAGTGCTCCATTAGAGCCGGGTGAGATTGTCCTCATCGTTGACACTGGCCCAGTTGCCTCGGACAATGCCGCAACGGAGGCGGATGGTTCCTGGTGGGGCCCGCGGTCTTCAAAACCGTCGTGGGGCGTGAAGAGCGTCCCGGGTGTGTTCGATTCGCACACGCCTCCGCCACGCGCCTCCGGGCGTGTGGTCGTCTGATCACTTGTCGAGAGGGACCCATGAGAATTCGCGTCGCCGCGCTGTCCGCGATACTCGTCGCGCTCGTGCTGCCGGCTTCAGGCTGCTCGCAGATCGAGGCGGTCTTCACGCCGACCCCCCAGGTCGTCACGCGCGAGGCGACGGTGGCGGCGGCTTCGGCCACCTTGAAGGGCGACCTGCCCGAAAACACTCCAGCGGGCTTGCCGTTGTGGCCGGGTGCCACGGTCGCTTCGACCCCGGCCAAGGGCGCATCCTATTCACTGACCCTCGACACGAATGATGCGTACGCCGACGTGCTCTCAGGCATCACCGTCGGATTCCAGCGGGCAGGGTGGACCGTCGCACAGGGCAGCCAGGACGGCTCCGTCACCGCGCTCGACGTCTCGGGCGAGAACTACGAAGGCGTGGTCACCGTCTCGGGCAACAAGGACGGCAGTACCACGGTCGAGTACCTGCTTACAAAGACTGCTCAGTAGTCCGGACCGTTCACGGGACTGCCTCACTCGGGTATCAGGACTGCATGTGACCGATTGCGGGGCCGTGCCTCATCGCGCGGCGTCCCTACGAGAGGAACGCGCAGATGAACCTACTCGACGCGATCAGCACCAGGCGCTCCATCCGCCAGTACACCGATGAACCCGTCGCCCAGGAGCAGATCGAGACGCTCCTGCGCGCAGCGATGTCCGCACCGAGCGCCGGCAACCAGCAGCCGTGGCGCTTCGTCGTCGTGACCGACTCCAAGCAACTCGAGCGACTTTCGACCGCCACCCAGTACGCGCAGCCAATGGGTCGCGCGAAGCTCGGTCTGGTGGTTTGCGGTGACACGCGTGACAACAAGCATCCCGGCTACTGGGTCCAGGATTGCTCGGCAGCCATCGAAAACCTATTGCTCGCCGCTCACGCCATCGGGCTCGGCGGCGTGTGGATCGGCGTGCACCCTCACGAGGAGCGCGTGACCAACGTGCGCAGCATCTGCGCGGTCCCCGAGGGCGTGGTCCCGCTGGCGATGGTGGCCCTCGGAGTCCCCGCTGAGGCGAAGCCGCAGCCCGACCGCTACGAGCCGTCGTACGTGCACCGCGATATGTGGACTGTGTGAGGTTTCGCGCACGGCACGCGGATTGCAGCACAATGAGCGCGCGCAGCGGGTGAGGGCGTCTGTAGGCGTCGCTCGCTGGGCGGTCTGTTAGGCGGCACCGGTAATGCCGCGCGCCTCGCGATCGAGGCGCAAACGACAAGGGTAGGGTGTGCTGCATGCGACGACTCTTGCACCGGGCGCTCTTGGTGGCCTGCGTGATCTCGCTTCTCCCCGTTGAGTCGGCCTTCGCCATCAACCGACTGACTTCCATCTCGTCTTCGGGAAGCGAGGTCCAAATAGGTGGCTGGCTGTCGCCGGCCGCGCAAGTGCACGACGGGATCATCGCCCGCAGCTTCGATGGCGGAGCGTCCTTCGTGCCCACCGTTGTTCCCGATGCGGTAGTTGATTCGGTGGCCGGAGGACCGGGCTTCACCGTCGCGGCGGGTTCAGGTGATCGGGCGTTCACGATCGCTGATGGCGGCCACTGGCTGGAGCATCGGCCGCTGCTTGGCTATGACAACGTGAACGTGCGGGGCATGGCGACATTCCCCAGTGGTCGGACGGTCGCAGTTGGACAGGTGATGGAGCTGCCAGAGGGCAACGCGGCCTTCATCCGTACGACTGACGACCGCGGAAACACGTGGCAGTCACGCTACTTCGGCCCCTACTACCCTGTTGCCAATCCGGCGACGGACCCCGGGCCTCCGCTCACTCGGTCGGAATTTGTTTCAGTCGACGTTGTGCCCGGCGGACAAGCAGCATGGGCAGTCGGCAGTGAGTCCACTATGTACTACACGTTCAATGAGGACACCGGTCTAGGAAACCTTCTGCAGTACAAAGGTGTGCTCATGCAGCACTCAACCGACGGCGGTTCCACGTGGACCACGCAGACCGTGCCTGGCAACTCGGTAAGCCCGCTGAAGGCGGTGGCCGCTGCCTCCGATTCGGTGGCGTTCGCGGCCGGCATGGACACCGTGTTCGTGCGAACGATGGATGGGGGTGCCACTTGGACTCCGGCACCTATCCCGGGCGACTTCTCTATACGCGGAATCGAGAACTTCATCGACGTGCTTGCGATGGACAGCACTGGCCCCGGTCTCGTCGTGGTCGCGGGCTTGGCAGGCAAGGTTGCATGGTCGACGGATGCGGCTACGGCCGCCACGCCCACCTGGAAGTTCTACAACCTTCCGACCAGACGTGCGCTGCGCGGCGTCACCCTGCTTGACGCCAACAACTGGATAGTTGTGGGTGACGAGGAGACCATCCTGCGCACTCATGACGGCGGTAGGACTTGGTTGACCGGCTCCACGAGCTCTCAGCCGCCGGTCGCCTCTATCTCCGGCCCTGGCGGCGGCTTCGCCCTGACCGACGCACCGCGCGTGATCAGCGGTACAGCGAGCGATGCCGGACTCGGTGTGTCGGGCGTGGATGTCCGGATTCGCCGAGCGGACGGCTACTGCTTGGACCGCTTCGGCTCGTGGAATGCATCCGAGACCTGGATCCCAGCCCAATCCTCAGACAACTGGGCCACATGGGAGTACACCTGGTTCAATCCCCGGGCCACCGCTGACGGCAACATGGTCACGGTGACCGCTCGTGCGACCGATGCTCTGGGCCTCACGGCGCTCAGTACCAGCGTCTCATCGGGACAGCCTCTCGCCGCTTCGGTCTCGCTTGATGCCGGCGCGCCCCATACGACGAACGCAGATGTCGTGGCGAGCATCTCGGCGCCCGGTGCGACGTTCATGCGCTATGCGCTCGACGGTGGGCCCTACACCGCCTGGATGCCCTACGCGACTTCGGTGCCGATCACTCTCACGGGCGCAGACGGTACCAAGACCGTCGCGTTCGACTTCACGACCGACGCAGTTGTCGGTACGGGACCCGCCATCGCGGCGACCAAGTCAGACTCTATAGTGCTCCACACGTCCGTGCCCCAGGTGCATGTATCCGCGCCCTCCGCAGGCTTCAGCCCGGGGGGTGAGCTGGCCGTCTCGGGCACCGCGAGCGACGCAGGCGGCACGGTGGCCTCCATGGGCGTGCGCATCCGACGCAGCGACGGTTTCAACTGGAATGGCAGCGCGTGGACGTCCACCGAAACGTGGCTGTTGCCGACTACCGCGAATGGCTATGCGAACTGGTCGGGTACGTGGTCTCCGACCGGCGCCGGCCAGGCGCTCTCCATCACTGCGCGCGTATTCGACGCCTACGGGCTGTCGGCCGTTTCAGCGCCCGTGTTCTCGGCTGCGCCCGCGGCCAGTACCGTCTCGCTGGCGGGAGGCGACGCCTACACGACCACCACGACCGTCAACGCGTCAATCTCTTCACCGGGATCGCCATTCTGGAAGTATCGGATCAACGGCGGTCCGCTGACGCCTGCGAGCTGGCAGTCGTACACCAACAACGTGAGCATTGCCCTGCCCGCCGGTGACGGCACCAAGAGCGTCGAGTTCTCGTTCTCATCGGATCAGTCGCAGGTAGACACGACGGCCGCCGACACGATCGTGCTCCACACCACCGTGCCCGACGTGGCCATGACCTCCCCGAGCAAAGACTTCTCCCTCATCGACGGCAAGGTTGCCATCGCTGGCACGTCCGCCGACGAGGCCGGGTCGGTCGAGACCGTGCAGGTTCGCATCCGTCGCGCGTCCGACGGGAAGCTGTGGAACGGCTCCGCATGGCAGATCGTGAACGAGCCGTCCGAGGCGGCGTGGCTTCCCGTCACGACCGCCGACGGCTACCGTACATGGACCGCCAGTTGGACGCCGGACGCTGAGCTTCTAGCGGCACCCAGCGCAGTATTCATCTGGGCGCGGGCGGTCGACCAGGCCGGCCTCGTGCGCACGACGGGAACCATCGAATCGGGCCCGGTCCTGTCGGCAGGTGCGATGCTCAACGGCGGGGAGCTCTATACGACCTCGCCCGAGGTGCCGGTCGCGCTCGACGGTGCGGGGGCGACTCACGTCAAGTACTCCGTTGACGGCAGCGCGTGGACTGACTGGCTCGACGTCTCGAGCGTCACCACGCTTGCCCTCGGCTCTGCTGACGGTCCCAAGAATGTCAGCTTCCGGTTCTCGGCGAACGGTAGCGCGGTACATGGCCTCGCCGAGGACGCTATCGTGCTCGACTCGACTCTGCCGTCCTTGATGTTGGCGTCGCCGGTTGGTGGTTTCGACTATCGCACCGGTGCCCTCACTATCGGCGGCACCTCGCACGATTCCCTTAGCGGCGTGTCCGACATCAAGATTCGCATCGAGCAGGGCGGCCGCTTCTGGACTGGCACGGAGGGTGGCTGGCAGGGCACCGAGCAGTGGGTTCCCGCAGATTCCGCTGACGGCTTCGCATCGTGGTCGTATCAGTGGGTTCCCGATGCCGTATCCCGCGCCAGCGGTCAGCCCGTTATCGTGACCGTCACCGCAAAGGATGCCGCCGGCAACGCATCCACGACTCAGGTGCGGTCGACAGACCCGCTCGATCCCTCATCCGTGACCCTTGCCTCTCCGGGCTCGGCGATCGTCGCGTACGGGGCCAAGGCGACCATTGCCGGCAACCTCAAGGTGGAGGGCATGCCCAATCCGGATGGAGTGCTAGTGCTGCAATCAGGCACGTCCGTGTCAGCACTCAAGGACACCGCCTATCGAAGGACGGCAGATGTCGCCGGCAACTTCTCGTTCTCGGTGCCGCTCTCGTCGAAGACCTACTATCGGGTCCGCTACGACAGCCCGGCCGCACACGAACCGGCATCGAGCGTTGCCGTGGTGGTCACGCCCAAGGTCTACCTCTCGACGCCCTACGCGTCGTCGAGCGCCCGTCGCAACGTGCGGTTCAGCACCTACGGCAACCTGAAGCCGCGCCACTCCTCAGGTGCGTATGCCGTGAAGCTCTACTGCTATCGCTACGAGCACGGCAAGCCGAGACTGCGCAAGACGGTGAGCCTCAAGGTGAAGAATTACAGCAGCTACAGCCGCTACTACGGCTATCTTTCGCTGCCGTACACGGGCAAGTGGATCATCCGCGCGTATCACGCTGACTCCGGTCACGCCGCTTCGTACTCGGCGTTTCGGACGGTGTACGTGCGCTAGGACTGCGGAGGATCGCGGCCTCGGGTAGCATGGTCGGAGTGCCGACCGATGCGACATCGCTTCTCGAGGCCCGCGATCTGACCGCCGTGCTCGGCGGTGACGCGGGCGATGTCCGCGTTCTCGACGGCGTGAGTCTCACGCTGTCCGCGGGCGAGATCGTCGACATCGTAGGGCCGAGCGGAGCCGGCAAGTCCACGCTGGTGCGCGCCCTCGCCCGCTTGCTCCCCAGCGCCAAGGGCCGCCTCGTGCTCGAAGGCACACCTGCCGAGGACATCTCCCCGCACGACTGGCGTGCGCGCGTGACCCTGCTGC
The DNA here is from genome assembly GCA_964607705.1 of uncultured Eubacteriales bacterium. Taxonomy (GTDB): domain Bacteria; phylum Actinomycetota; class Coriobacteriia; order Anaerosomatales; family PHET01; genus CAZSLI01. The sequence goes on along the minus strand of CAZSLI010000002.1, from coordinate 111,358 downwards.
CTCAGAAGGCCGCCATCGTCGAGGGCACCGTGCGCGACAACCTCGAGCTGCCGTGGCGCTTCAAGGTGCGCTCCTCGGGTGTCCGACCATCGGCCGATGACCTGCGGGCGTCACTCGACGCGCTATCACTTGAGGACGTCGCGCTCGATCGTGACGCCGCGCGGCTGTCAGTGGGCCAGCAGACCCGGCTCGCCTTCGCTCGCGTCTGGCTCTCGTGCCCGCGTGTGCTGTTGCTGGACGAGGCCGACGCGGCCCTGGACGATGACAGCGCCGCCAAGCTGTCCGCCGCCGTCGTCAGATTCGCGGCGGGGGAAGGCGGCTCGAGGGTCGCCGGTGGACCGCCGGGCGTCATCCGCGTGCGCCATCGGGCTGATGACGGCCTTGCGAGCCGCCGCTTCAGGATGCAGGACGGCCGTCTCGAGCAGGTGAGCCGATGACCGACTCCGCGGGCGGCGTCGTCGTCATCGGCTGGCCACAGCTGCTGCTGGCTACCGGGTTCGTCATCTTCGTCGGCGTGCTTTCAATGCGGCTGTCTCTTGGGATCACCAAGGATCTCGCCATCGCGACCGTGCGCACCTACGCGCAGCTCATCGCCCTTGGATTCGTGCTGCGGTGGGTCTTCGGCATCGACTCGCCCTGGCTCGTCATGGGGCTGCTGCTTCTCATGGTCCTCGTGGCCGCACGCATCGTCCTTCGCCGAAGCCCCGACGCGCCGCCCGGCATCTTCACGTCCTCGGCGTTCGCGATGTTGCTGACCGGCTTCACCGTGACCTTCGCGGTGACCGGCCTCATCGTGCAGGTCGAGCCGTGGTACCAGCCGCGCTACGTCATCCCGATCGCGGGCATGGTGCTCGGCAATTCGATGACGGGGATCGCGCTCGCGCTCGAGCGGCTGTTCTCGGACCTCGATTCGCGTGCCGAGGAGGTGCTCGCGTTCACGGCGTTGGGCGCTACGCCGTGGGAAGCGGCGTACCCGTCGGTACGCGACGCCCTGCGCGCCGGCCTCATCCCGACCATCAACTCGATGGCCGCCGTGGGCATCGTCTTCATCCCCGGCATGATGGCCGGGCAGATCCTCGCGGGAGCCGACCCCGTCGCGGCCACGGGCTATCAGATCGTCGTCATGCTGATGGTAGCCGCGGCGACGGCGCTCGGCTCCGTGGTTGCGCTCCTGCTCACCTACAAGCGCCGTTTCACCGCCGATGGAACGTTCCTCGAGAAGGGATTCCGATCCGATGCTCGCTAATCCGTGGGTGCGGCACGCGAACAACTGGCTGCACGACATCGGCACCGGCCTGTGGGCAGCGTGCCTCCTGGTGCTGTGGGTACTGCATGGCTATCAGCCCGAGATGGCCGGCGCCGTCGAGGCATGGCAGGTTCTCGCCGACGTTGCGCTCATGATGTTCAGGCTCATGCTCGCGGCGTTGGTGGTGATCGCCGTGACGGGCGGCCTGCGCCTCGCGTATTGGCGCACGGGGGTGCCTGCCGAGGAGATGCCCACCAAGCGGCCGGCGCTCATAGGCAAGCATGTCGCCTTCCTGCTCGTGTATGGACTCGGCACGATCTACGCCTACACCTTGCTCTGGCCCTCGGTCTGAGCAGACCTTTTGGTACGATACGCGCCAACAACGCCCGGCCTATGCCCTCACAACACGCGGCAGGGTATAGGACACGCCGCGGCGAACGGAGGGGCATGACCGGTTTCGAGCTCTATCTCACCCGTAATGCGAAGAAGTTCGACGAGTATCTCGCCGGCTTCTTCAAAGACGGCACTCACGAGGACATGCGCCGCTACCTCTACGGTCCGCTCGCGCAGTACACGCGCAACGCCGGGAAGCGTCACCGGCCGCTGATCTGCCTGCTCGCATGCGAGGCAGTCGGTGGCGACGCGAAACTCGCATGGCCCTCGGCGGCCGCCATCGAGCACTTCCACACGGCCGCGCTGATCCACGACGACATCGAGGACGCCTCACAGACCCGCCGAGGCGAGCCCTGCCTTCACATCGCCGAGGGGGAGGGGCTCGCGATCAACGCCGGCGACCTCGCCCTGTCGCTCGTGACCGGTACCGTCGTCGACGACCCGGGCCTGGATGACGCGACGAAGCTCCGCGTGCTCAAGGAGCTCGTGGACATGACGACCCGCACGATCGAGGGCCAGGCGCTCGACATCGGGTGGGCTCGCGATGACCGTTTCGACCTCACGGTCGACGACTACCTCCTGATGGCCAACCATAAGACGGCCTTCTACTCCGGCGCCGTCCCGCTCGCTGTCGGGGCGATCATCGGCAAGGGTTCCGAGGAGCAGATCGCCGTCCTGCGCAGCTTCGGCATGGCGGCCGGCCTCGCATTCCAGATCCAAGACGACGTACTCAACCTCGTCGGCACCAAGGAAGCGACGAAGAAGGACTTCCGCAGCGACATCACCGAGGGAAAGCGCACCCTCGTGGCGGTCCACGCGCTGCACAACTCGCCCGATCGCGATCGGCTGCTCGAGATCCTCTCGGCGCATGACGCCGACACCGCGGTCCTCGGCGAGGCCGTTGCGCTCATGCAGGCTGCGGGCTCCATCGACTACGCGAATTCATACGCGCGCGACCTCGTCGTGAGTGCGAAGATCGAGCTCGAGGCCGCGCTTCCCAAGAGCAAGGCGCGCGACCTTCTGCTGTCGATGGCCGACTTCTTCATCAAGCGCGCCAGCTAAGGAGTCCGCGGGCGCCAAGACGTCTCAGCGGACGCGGGTCGTGCCCTTCTCCCGCGCCGCCGTCTCGAGCGAGCGCACCCACTCGGACTTGCTCACCACGCGCCTGCGGGCGCCTGCCAGCGCCTTCTCGGCGGCGTCCTGGCGGTAGTCGGCATCGTCGATGAGTCGTCGGGTGATACGCAGCCAGTCCTTCGCGTTGCCGGCCAGGAGGGCCGGAGCATCCGCGTACCCGTCCACCTTCGACGCGACGCACGGCACGCCCGCCGCCGCATACTCGAGAATGGGTGCGTCGGAGAGGCCACGCTCGTAGGCCGTGTCGCCGCACGGCGCGAGGCCGACATGGAAACCCGAGAGGGTCGCCACGTGGCTCGCCATGTCGGAGGCGGGCGAGACGGCCCGCGTCCGCGCGCGGAGCATGAGCTCGTCGTCGGACACGCCCATCGCGAAGGCCGGCATGCTCGGTCCATACGTCCGGAACTCGAACCGGGGCCGTTCGAACATGAGCCGCGAGATCGTCTGCTCGATGAGGCTCGCGTCGGCCTTCGACGGGTCGCGGTGCGACCATCCGACAACCACGCGACCTTCCGGCTCGACGCGTTCGAACGGCCACAACTCGTCGGGCAGCGCGTCGGGGATGTGCGTGACGCGGCGGTTGAGCCGCTTCAGGCTCGGGAGCAGGCAGGCACGACCCGTCGTCACGAGATCGCAGCTACCGAGAATCGCCTCGGCCTGCTCGCGCATGCCCTGCTGGAGCCACACGGCGGTGCGTGGGTTCTCGGCATGAGGACGCCAGATGTCGTCGCACAGGTCACAGACCGTCAGCTTGCCGATGCTGTTCGCGTACTGCACCGCAGGCATCGCAAGCTGCTCGTAGCCGCCCAGTACCACGAGGACGTCGCACCATTCCATGATCGCGTCCACGAGGTTGCTCTCCACGAGCGCGTGGTGTCCTTGGCGGGAGATCTCGGTCGCGGGGATGTAGGCGCGACACCATGCGTGAACCGCAGGCTCGTCGACGTAGAAGAGGACGTTCACCGCTTGGCCTCACCGGAAGTACGACTGGGTGATGCGGATGAAGTTCTCAAGCTGCTCCCGTTCTTCGTCGGAGTGAGCGTGCCAGGTTCGCAGCCACTCAGTGTCGAGCTCCTTCTCGTCCGGGAGCAGCACGACCCGGCAGCCGCAGAGGGCGGCCTCCTCGTTGAGCTGCGTCGTGTCGTCGTAGGTGTAGAGGGTGCGCGTCTTGCGAAGGAGCGTGGCGACGTCCTCGCGCGTGCAAGGCCACTCGGCGGTGATCTCCACGAGCCCGAAGTGGTCGCCCTCCACCTCCGTACGGAACCGGCCCTTGCCCACGTAGTAGGCGTCGATGAACTTCTTCACCGATGGGTCCTCACTGAAGAGTCCATACTCGATGGTCGAGACCTGAAGCAGCATCTCGTCGGGCGCCTCGGGGAGGAACTGCTTGCTCCAGGGGAAGAGGAGTTCTTCGTCGAAGGTGGTGCGGGAACCAGGGTTCGGCAGGTGGCCCGGCGTGTTGAGTATCCACCGGACATTGCACCGTCGGGGATCGGGCGGACTTCCGAAGTCGGCCTCCGGGTAGACGTGGATGGCGTTCTCGTACTGCTCCCGTGTGAACTCGCTGGGTGCGTACCCAACGTTGAGCGGCACTTCGAACCATCCACGGTACCAAGGCATCCCGTTGCCGAGGAGTTCCATGGCCGCCGTGCGGCCGGCCTCCCTGAGTTTCTCGCAGAGCACGTAGAGCGCCCTGACCCCCGCGCTGCTCTGAACGAACGGCGGTGCCCAGATGACGTAGGGGCGCATCCCATCGGCGTCGGCCCACGGCTCGACGTGCTCGACATGCGCCCGTGCGGTTGCTGATCCCACGTTGCCCCCAAGCAAACCAAGTGGTTCGCTCGCGAATCTAGCACGAACTGGTACCGGACGGCGCGCTCACTGCGCCGGCAGGGCCGCAGTGCTTGCAGCCGAGCTGCATGACGGGCAGGATTGAAGCGCTGCCCCTGCCGACCTTGCAGGGCCGGCCGGAAGAGCGAAGCGACGTCCGAGAGGAGGATCCCCGTGGCCGATACGCAGGCCAGGACCAGCGTCCTGTTCGTGACGCAGGCATTCTGGGCGAGCACGTGGTACCGCTCGCATGTGCCGGGCGTGCTCCTCCGAGAACTCGGCTATGACGTGATCCTCACCGAGCGCACCACGCCCGAGCAGGTGGCTCGCTGCGACGTCTTCGCGACCCGGCTGTGGGTCGACAACCCCACCGCTCAGGCGATGGATCACGCGAAGTCGCTCGGCAAGCTCGTGGTACTCGATGTGGACGATGACGTATGGGCGCTCCATCCCGACAATCCCGGCTTCGAGCACTACAACAAGCCGGGAGCCGGCGACTTCGCCCGCGACGTGGTCAAGGCCGCGGACATCGTCACGGTCACCACGGAGTATCTCGCCGACATCATCAGGCCGATCAACCGCAACGTGCGCGTCATCAAGAACCACCTGCCGCGCGAGATCTGGCCGACCGAACCAAAGCAACTCGTGCACGAAGGCCCGCTTACGATCGGCTGGGCAGGCAGTACGAGCCATGCGCCGGACCTCACCATGCTCTCCGGCGTCGTCGAGACGATCCTCGGCAGCTATCCCAACGTGCAGTTCGCGTTCTCGGACACCGCGCATCTGCCATTCAAGCATCACGAGCGGATCTTCCTGATGAAGCCGGTCCAGATCGAACAGTACGCGCAGCTGGTGTTGAACTTCGACATCGCGCTCGCGCCGCTGATCGACAACCGCTTCAACCGCGCCAAGAGCGACCTCAAGTTCATCGAGTACGGCATCTGCGGCATACCCATGATCGGCTCGAAAGTGCTTCCGTACGAGCAGTCGGTGCGTCCGGGGCACAACGGCCTGCTCGCCGGGTCCGGCAAGGACTGGATCAAGCACATCCGCCGCCTCATCGAGGACGAAGATGCGCGAGTCAGCATGGGCGCCGCCGCACGCCGCTACGCCGAGACGCGCACGATCGACCGTCATCTCGACGAGTGGATCGACGTCCTCGGACTTACGCCGCTGCGCTGACCGCCGACCGCTGACGAGCAGTGGGTAGACACCAAGTACCGCGAGACCATGAAGAAGGAGGCCCTGATGCGTGCAGTCCCCGTCGCCGACGGAATCCACTGGGTGGGCGTCATCGACTGGAACCTGCGTGACTTCCACGGATACGAGGTCTCGCGCGGCTCCACGTACAACGCATACCTGGTCCAGGGTGCCGAGAAGACGGCACTCGTCGACACGGTGAAGCTGCCCTTCGTGCCCGAGCTGCTGGAGCGACTGCGGACGCTCGTCTCGCTCGACAGCATCGACTACATCGTCGTCAACCACGTCGAGCCCGATCACAACGGCGGCCTGCGCGCCTGCATGGAGGCCATGCCCAACGCCAAGGTGGTAGCGAGTGCGGGAGGAGTCAAGGGCGTCGCCGAGTACCACGGTACCGACCTGCAGGTCAGTGCGGTGGGCGAGGCGGACAGGCTCGATCTGGGCGGGATCACACTCGAGTTCCTGCCCATGCCCATGGTCCACTGGCCCGACTCGATGTTCACCTACTGTCCCGAGCGCTGCACCCTCATGTGCAACGACGCGTTCGGCCAGCACCTCGCGTCCTCGGCACGCTTTGCCGATGAGGTCGGTTTGGAGATCGCCTTCGAGGAGCTGGCGATCTACTTCGCGAACATCCTCATGCCGGTGAGCACGGCGGTGTCCAAGGCGGTCGCCAAGGTGGTCGAGCGCGGCTGGGTGTGCCGCACGATCGCTCCGAGCCACGGCGTCATCTGGCGCGAGCGCGACGTCCCGGCAGTCATCGACGCCTACGACCGCTATGCCAGCGGCGACACCTTCGACAAGCTCGTCATCGCCTACAGCACCATGTGGGGATCGACGGACTTCCAGGCACGCGCCATCGCGGACGGCGCGACCGAGACCGGCGTCGACGTCCATCTCTTCGATCTGGCGGTCAGCCCGTTCTCCAGGGTCACGCGAGAAGTGTTCGACTCCCGCGCACTGCTGCTGGGTTCTCCCACGCTGCACCGCGGCATGCTGCATCGAGTAGCCGGTTACCTGCAGTACTTGGGCGGACTCAAGCCCAAGGACAAGGTGGGCGGCGCCTTCGGCAGTTACGGCTGGTCGAGCGGCGCCACCAAAGAGATGCTCGGCAGGATGGAGGCCATGGGCCTGGAGCTGCCGGAGCCGGACCTCACCTGCAAGTACGCGCCGACACACGACGATCTCGAGGCTGCCCGAGCGTGGGGCCGCCGCTTCGGTGAGATCGTGCTCGAGCGCGGCAAGATGCCCGCCGCCGAGGAGACGCCCGCCGAGTAGCCGCGGCCGAAGGCGGAGGCTAGGATCGCCGCCAGGCTGCCAGCCGCTCGGCTGCGGCCTCGATAGTGAGCGCCGGATCGGGAGCCTCGGGGTCGTGCGCGCGGAGCCGGGCGAACAGTGCTGCCAGCACCGGCGGCTTGATGTTGCTCTGCGCGATCAGCTCGGCTGACGCGAAGATGTCGGCCGGCGTGCCCTCCAATGCGATCTCTCCGCCTTGCCGCAGTACGTAGCAGTAGTCGGCGAACTCCGGCACCGAGTCGATGTCGTGCGTCGTCATCACGATGGTGGTGCCGCCCTGAGCCAGCACGTCGAGCAGGTCGATCATCTGTCCGCGCGAGTACGGGTCGAGTCCCTCGAACGGCTCGTCGAGCACGAGCAGCTCGGGCTCCATCACGAGCGCGCCCGCCATCGCCGCCTTGCGCTTCTCGCCGCCGGACAGGTTGTGAGCGACGCGGTCCGCCAACTCGGAGATGCCGAGCACCTGCAAGGTCGCGGCGACCCTGCTCTCGACCTCCGGCTCGGGGAGTCCGTACTGCCGTGCTGAGAACGCGACGTCGTCGGCGACCGTCGGCATGATGAGCTGCTCGTCGACGTTCTGCAGTACCACCCCAACGCGCTTCCTGATCGACGCCCACTCCTCGGCAGGGTCGACGCCGAAGACGCGGACGCGCCCCTCCTCGGCACGCAGGAGGCCGAGGATGTGGAAGAGCATCGTCGTCTTGCCCGCACCGTTGGGGCCGAGCAGCGCCACGCGTTCACCTCGCTTCACGACGAAGTCGAGGCCGCACAGGTGAACGCTCGCGCCGTCCTCATAGCGGTGCTTCACGCAGGAGACCCTTACGATCTCGTCGCGCCCGTCACGCCTGTCCACGAGTCCACCTCCACACGAGTGCGGCGGCGAGGGCGAGCAGCCCCACCACCGTCGGAATCCAGCTGTAAGGGTTGAGCGACTGCCATCCCAAGCGCCAGACGGCGCACGTCACCGCAGCGACGGCGGCCAAGGCGATCACTGCTGCATCGAGCGCGGGGCGGCTCCCGTGGTGGGAGGCCACCCGGAGGCGCCCGCTGTAGCCGCGCAGGTACATGACGTCGTAGTCGCGCTCAGCGAGGTCGAACGCGTAGAGCACGAGGTTGCCCAATGCCGAGGACACCACCCGTGCCGTCTTGAGCCACTGGTGGCGACCGTCGCCGCCCGACCGGAGGCGCACCGAGCGGAGCAGGTGCGAGAAGCGCTCGGCAAGGAGGAAGAAGGTCCGGTAGGTGACCAGCAGCGCGTCGCCCGCGATACCCGGCAGAATGCGCTGGACCGGTGCGAAGACCTGCGGGTACGGGGTGGTGAGTACGAGCACGACGGCCGCCAGGGCGGCGGTCACCGCCTTGAGGACGATCACCCACGCCATCCCCCAGTTCGGCGCGGAGGCGAACGCGAACACCGCCGCGAACAGTCCCGGGTAGGCGGCGAGGCCGAGCGCCAGCCGTAGATCGAGTCGGCTTGCGGCTGCCGCGGCAACGAGCACCAGCGCCACCGCCGCCAGCACGAGCACGTTCCACGAGACGATCACCGCCGACAGGACGAGCGCGAAGGCGATGAGCTTCGCGGCCGGGGAGGCCTCGTGCAATGCCGAGCGGCCCGACGTCGCCGACCGGTCTATGGCCGTGATGTCCACTAGTGGCCACCTGCCTCATCGCCTGGAAGCACTCGTTCGTGCCGCGCCTCGTCGCGGAAGAGTAGCCCCGGCCGCACGCGGGCGATGTAGCCGAGGACCAGCGCCACCACGAGAGCCTCGAGCGCCCACCCGATCGGCCCGAGGATGAAGACCGTGGTCGCGAAGCGCTTCACCGATAGCTCGGCGGCCGCGGTCTGCTCGGCAGACGACTCGCCGCCCGAGAAGAGACCTTGGGACAAGACACCGCCTCTCAGCGGTGACTCGAACTTCAGTGTCGACGGATCGAGTGCGCCCGTTTCACGCCCGGTCGCGGCGCTCCCGCCGAGCGCGACGATGCCGACCAGCATCAACGTCGTGGTGGCCAGCGTGAGCACGGTGGCAACTGCCGCCGATGTCCGCACCCGCTTCCTGCCGAGGAGTCGGACGGCGCCGCGGAAGAGCGCCCAGCCAAGCACCATCTCGCAGGTGATGATGAGCGTGTTGAGCCCGATCACCGTGACTCCTCCGTGTCCGAGGAGCGCGAGGACGACGACCACGATGAACGCGGCGATGGGGGACAGTGCCGGGCCCAGAAGCGCGCCGCCGGCGACGGTGAGGTTGACGTGGTAGGCGATCGGCACGATCTCGCTGGACATCGCGACGAGCATGACCGCCGACACGACGGCGAGCAGAGGCACCCGTCGCCGCCGGTGGGAGGGTTGAGATGCCTGCCCTGCGATCCAGACCATGACGAGCGTGAGCGCCCATCCGCTGGCCCAGAGCCAGACAGGTAGCACGCCATCGGGGACGTGAAGATGTGACATCAGCGCTCGCCCGTGTCGACGGTGTCGCGGTCAGGCCCGTCCGCCTTGCTCGAGGCGCACGCCGGGCAGAGCCCGTAGAGCGTGACCTCATGGCGCGTGACGACGAAGCCGTCGGTGGAGACGGCTGCGACATCTATCGGGCAGGTCGTCTCGGCAACGCGCCCGCACGAATCGCAGACCACGTGGTGATGGTGGCCCTTCGCTCCGCAGTAGACGTAGAGCGCAGCGCCCTCGCGCACCCCCACGCGCTCCAGCGAGCCTGCTGCCTCCATCGCTGCAACGGCGCGATAGACCGTGGCCGTGGCGATCGAGGCTGCGGACGCGTCGCGCAACTCCTCGGCAAGTTCGTCGACCGTGAAGGCGCCCGGCATGGCGGCGGCCGCCAGCGCGACCGATCGGCGCTGGTCGGTCATCCTGCCCTGCCCGTATGCCTCGCGTACCGGATCGTGCACCGCATGTCCCTTGATGAGAATGATTCTCACTAGCGCACTATACCCGTTGAGCGCTATAGCCATCGCTTATGATGGGGACACACAAGCCGAGGGGAGAGTCCGTGAACGTTTCGCAACTGCGCGCCTTCGTGACCGTGGTGGACCGCGGGTCGTTCTCGGCGGCCGCCCGGGCCATGGGCGTGTCCCAGCCGGCCGTCACCATGCAGGTGCAGGGGCTCGAGGCCGATCTCGGCGTCACCCTGCTCGACCGCCGCTATCGGCGCGTGGACCTCACGGAGGCCGGCCGCAGCCTCATGCCACACGCGCGCAAGGTGCTCGAGCAACTCGACGAGGCTCGCGACGACATCGAGGCGCTCTCGGGCACGGTATCGGGACGGCTCACCATCGCTGCGAGCAGCACTCCCGGTGACTACCTCATCCCCTCGCTTCTCGGCTCGTTCATCGCCGAGAACCCCGAGGTCGGCATCTCGATAGCCATCAGTGATACCGCCCGCGTGGTGGAAGCGGTCGAGAGCGGCGCGGCACAGTACGGCATCACGGGCGCTATCGTCCGCGGCGCAAGGTGCAGGTTCGAGGAGCTCGGCCACGACGAGCTCGTCCTCATAGCGCCCACGTCGAGCCCCCTGGCCGCTCGCAAGGCGATCCCCCTGGCCGAGCTGTGCGACGAACCCTGGGTGTTCCGCGAGTCTGGCTCCGGCACGCGGCTCGTCGCCGAGCGGCTGCTCGCCGAGAACGGCCTCGAGACCACCGAGTTGCGCGTCATGGTCGAGCTCGGCACCGGCGAGGCGATCGTGAGCGCCGTCGAGGGAGGTCTCGGAATCGCCGTTGTGAGCCGCTACGTCGCCGATAAGGCGCTGCGGCTTGGCACGGTCGCCGAGGTGGACGCGCAGGGATTCCCGGCAGGGCGCCCGTTCTTCGCGGTGCTCCCCAAAGGTACGCTGACCCGCGCGGCTAACGCCTTCCACGAGCACCTGAAGGCTGCCGTCAGCCTCAGCGACCGATAGCGCCGCCTGGGCTTCGGGCAACAACTCTCTGTCAGAAGCTGCGAACAGGAGGAACCCATGAGGTTGTCTGCGCGTAACCAGCTCAAGGGCAAGGTCACAGCGATAAAGGAGGGCGCAGTCGAGGCCCAGGTCACCATCGAGGTGGGAGGCCAGTCGCTGACTGCTGTCGTGACGGTCGACGCAGTCCGTGAACTCGGGCTCGCCGTGGGTTCCGACGCGGTCGCCATCATCAAGGCCGACAGCGTGATGCTCGCCGCTGAATAGCGACACCCTTCTTCATCACGCTCGCGCTATCGCGCTGATGTTGTAGTAGGCTTCTTGTCGGTCGAGGTGTGGTGCCTCGGCCGACATGTCTCCGAGTCCGGAAGCGCCTAAGGGCATCCCGCCTACGGCAACCGGACCGTCAGGGCAGGTGCTGGAAACGGACCTCGCCTCCCGTGCTCGGAAAGGAGATCGACATGCACCACCTCAAGGGGGCGCCGCTCGCGCGGCGCGTCGCGGCGCTTGCGTTCTCGGCGCTGCTCATCTTCAGCCTCGTGGGCTGCACGCAGCCCAAGGCGGAGGATACATCGGCGGCCGAACCCGCCAAGACCTCAAACGTCGTACTCGCATCGACCACTTCGACGCAGGACTCGGGGCTCTTCGACGTGCTCATTCCTGCGTTCGAGAAGGCGAATCCCGAGTACAAAGTGCAGGTCATCGCGGTAGGCACCGGCGAAGCGCTGAAGTTGGGCGAGAACAAGGACGCGGACGTTCTTCTCGTGCACGCCAAGGCCGACGAAGAGAAGTTCGTCGCGGCCGGCTTCGGTGTGGAGCGTAAGGACGTCATGTACAACGACTTCCTGATCGTGGGCCCCTCGGCCGACCCGGCGGGCGTCAAGGCTTCCAAGGACACCACCGAAGCCATGCAGAACATCGCCAAGACCGGCGATGCGGGAAAGGCGACCTTCGTCTCCCGCGGTGACGACTCCGGCACCAACAAGAAGGAACTCAAGCTGTGGGCCGGCGCCGGCGTCGTGCCCACCCCCACCCCGGAGGCCGACAAGTGGTACGAGGAGACCGGCCAGGGCATGGGCGAGACGCTCAAGGTGGCCTCCGAGAAGGGCGCCTACACTCTCGTGGACCGCGCGACCTTCCTCTCGATGCAGGACACCGTCGACCTCGTCATCCTTTGGGAGGGCGACAAGGCGCTGTTGAACCAGTACGGCGTGATCGTCGTGACCGACGCCAAGAACCAGCAGGGCGGTCAGGCGTTCGCTGACTGGATCCTGTCGGCCGAAGGCCAGAAGGTCGTGGGAGACTTCGGCGTCGAGAAGTACGGGCAGCAGTTGTTCGTTCCGAACGCCCAGTAGGCAGCGACCGATTCCGATGGGCATCTTCGGCGACGCCTTCAGAGAGGCCTTGGGCCTCCTGACTTCTGGCACCGTCGACCTATGGGCGATCGTCGTCACCTCCCTGAAGGTCTCGGGGACGGCGACGGCGATCGCCCTGTTCATCGGCATACCTATCGGGCTGCTCGTGGGCACGAAACGGTTCGTCGGCCGGCACGTCGCACTGATCGTCTTCAACGCAGGCATGGGGCTTCCGCCGGTGTTCGTGGGGCTGATCGTCGCGATGATGCTCTCCCGCCGAGGACCGCTGGGTGACCTGTCGCTGCTCTATTCGAAGACAGCGATGGTCATCGCGCAGGTGATCATCGCGTCGCCGGTGGTCATGGCCGTGACCGCGGTAGCCGTGTCTGCCGTCCCGCGTGACCTCCTTCGCCAGGTCAAGGCGCTCGGAGCTCCCAGTTGGCGTGTGGGCTTGCTCACGCTGCGTGAGGCCCGCATGGGCCTGCTCGCTGCCGTGGCTGCGGGCTTCGGCTCGGTGATCTCCGAGGTGGGCGCCGTGATGATGGTCGGCGGCAACCTCGCGGGCGACACGCGCGTCATGACCACGGCGATCGTGCAGTACACGCGCATGGGCCGCTACGGCGCCGCGCTCGGTCTGTCACTTGTCCTGATGGCGATCGTCATCTTCGTGAATGTCGTGTTGACGACGATGCAGACCTCGGCCGACCGCTGGGAGGGCCGCTGATGGCCCTACCACTGTCGATAGGGGGCGAACGGCTCCGCCGTTCATTCAAGAAGACTGGATTCGTCCTCGACGTCCCCTCCGTCGAAGTGCCCGCAGGTAGCACCATGGCGCTGCTCGGCCCCTCCGGGTCGGGTAAGACCACGCTCCTCCATCTACTTGCACTGCTCGAGCGTCCGGATGCGGGGCGCGTGCTGCTCGACGGCCGCGCCGTCACCACCCGCGACCGAGATGCCCGACTCTCTTTGGCGGCTGTGTTCCAAAGGCCGTACCTGTTCAAGGGCAGCGTGCGGCAGAACGTCGAATACGGCCTCATGGTGCGCGGGATTCCCGCCGAGGAGCGCGCCGGCCGAGTCGCCGACGCCCTTGAGCGTGTGGGGCTCTCGGGCTACGCGGACCGCAGTGCGCTGTCGTTGTCCGGCGGCGAGTCGCAGCGGGTCTCGCTCGCCCGAGCGCTCGTGGTCGAGCCCCGCGTCCTGCTGCTCGATGAGCCGCTGGCATCCCTCGACGCGCTGCTCAAGCGACGCCTCACGCAGGACTTCGCGAGCATCCTGAGAGACAGCGGCGTGACGGTCGTCTACGTCACGCACGATCAGGACGAGGCGCTCACCGTCGCGGACTACATCGCGGTCATGCGCGAAGGCCGCATCGTCGCTTCGGGCTCGGCGGACGAGGTGACCAGCCTGCCTTCCGACGACTGGACTGCCGGGTTCCTCGGCCTCGAGGCGCCGGCTACGGCGGTCGTGAAGGCGGTCCACGAGGGGCTCGTTGAGTTGGCAAGCGCCGCCAGCGTGATCTTCGCGTCAGGATCGGCAGAGGTGGGGTCGGCGGTGACCTTCGCCGTCAGGCCTGAAGACGTCCTCTTGTTCGAAGCGGGAGCAGAGCTACCGCTCACGACGGCCCGAAACCGGCTTGAAGCGGTCATCGACCAGCTCGAGCCGCGCGGAGCGACCGTGCTGGCGCGCCTCCGTGGCGACGGCGTGAGACTTGCTGCCTCCGTGTCGCGAGCAGCGGCGAGCGAGCTTTCACTGCAGCCCGGAATGCCCGTGCTCGCGGTGTTCAAGGCCACGGCGGTTCGCTGGCGGCCGCAGGAGGACGACCGGCACGGTTAGAATGATGTGGAGTGCGCTGCGGCTCCGGCAGATGCCGCGTGCGCGACGCTCCGAAGGGTAAGGGCAGTCGTTTGAGTTCTGAGGAGTCGCCAAGGCTTCCGATAACCGCCGCCGTGCTGGCGGGCGGTCGTTCGCTGCGCATGGGCGTCGACAAGACGCTGTTGTCGGTGGATGGTCGCACGCTCGTGGCGCGTGTCTGTGACGCGGTGGGCGAAGTGTGCGAGCAGACGCTCGTCATCACCAACCGGCCCGAGGCGCTCGACGGCACGGCGCTCCCGCTGGGCGTCGAGGTGCTCCGCGACGAGGTGGCCTACCAGGGTCCCCTCGGCGGGCTCGTCACGGCGCTCGACAACGCGAGCGGCGAGTGGGTCTTCGCTGTTGCAGCCGACATGCCGCATCTCGAGCCCGCGATCATCCGCGCACTGTGGGACGCGCGTGGCGATGCCGATGTCGTGCTCCCTGTGACCGAGGCCGGCCCTGAGCCGCTTCTTGCACTCTACCGCCGCGAGGCCTGCAAGCGCCCCGCGCGCGAGGTGCTTGAGACCGGCCGCCGCCGCCTGATCGCGCTGCTTCCCTACGTCAAGGTCGCCGAGGTGCCTGTCGAGGCGCTGCGTTCGGCCGATCCCGATCTGCGCTCGCTCGTCAACGTGAACACTCCGGCCGACCTCGCTGATGCCCGCGAGGCAATGAAGCCGCATCGCAAGGCCCGCAAGCTCGAAGTCGTCGAAGTCGCGACCCGCCGTCCCCGCGGCATGCCGAGCGAGCGCCCCATCACGATCCACCTGAACGACGTGGAGGTGGCGACCACGCAGGCCACCCCGAACGATCTCGAGGAGCTCGCGATCGGTTTCCTCTACGCCGAGGGTCTGCTGAGCGACCGCTCCGCGCTCGTCTCGGTCGAGGCGGACGCCAAGCGCGGTCTCGTCTGGGTCAGCACCCTGGAAGAGGTCCCGGCGGACTTCGCCGAGCGCACGCGCTATCTCACCAGCGGCTGCGGCAAGGGAGTGACGTTCGCCTCGGTTGGTCACGCACGCGGCATCGCGCCGCTCGACACCACGTTCACAGTTGCTGGAGCCGCCATCTACGACCTTGTTCGCGAGCTCGCGGACGCCGCCACCCTCTACCGCGATACCGGAGGCATGCACGCCGCCGGACTCGGCCGCGAGGGCAAGTTGCTCGTCGCCCGTGAAGACGTGGGTCGCCACAACGCCGTGGACAAGGTCCTCGGCAGGGCATGGCTCGACGGCATCGATACCCGCGACTGCACCCTCGTCGCTACGGGTCGCATCTCCTACGAGATGGCGGTCAAGTCGGCCAAGGCGCGCGTGCCGGTCGTCGCCTCGCGAAGCGCAGTGACGGACCTCGCCGCCGAGCTCGGGGAGCGTCTCGGCATCGCACTCGTGGGGTACGCACGCGGCGGCAAGCTCACCGTCTACACGCACCCCGAGAGGGTGCTCTCCGAGGAGGCCCCCGATGCCTGAGGTCATGTCCGTCGAACAGGCGCGAGCCCTGCTTTTTGAGCGCATCACCACGCTTCCCGCCGAGGAAGTCTCCCTGCTCGATGCCCTCGGCCGCGTGCTTGCCGAGGACGCAGCCAGCGACATCGACGTCTCGCCCTTCGACAACTCCGCCATGGACGGCTTCGCCCTATGCGCTGCGGATACCGCCGGTGCTACCGAGGCGGCCCCCGCGGTGCTCGACGTCATCGCGCACATCGCGGCGGGAGACGACGTCGCCGGTATCGTGGTCGGTCCCGGCCAGGCGGCGCGCATCATGACCGGCGCTGCTGTGCCAGCGGGCGCCGACGCCGTCGTCATGGTCGAACGCGCGCGTCCGGTCGAAGGGGACGGCGGCATCGGCTCGCGCGTCGCGTTCGAGATCGAGGCGAAGCCCGGTGACCACATCCGCCTGCGCGGCGAGGAAGTGCGCGCCGGCGACGTCGTCATCTCCGCGGGCGACGTCCTCGGCCCCGCCGGCATCGGCCTGCTCGCTGCCACCGGTCACGCGACCGTGAAGGTCTACCGCCGCCCGCGCGTCGCGATCATCTCGACCGGCAGCGAGCTGGTCGAGATCGCCGAGAGGCCCGGCCCGGGCAAGATCCGCAACTCCAACAGCTACTCGATCGCCGCGCAGGTGCTCGCCGCCGGCGGCGTGCCCGTCCGCTACCCGATCGTCGCCGACGAGCTCGACGTCACCCGTGCCGCCTTCACGAAGGCCGCCGAGGAGTGCGACTTCATCGCCACGAGCGGCGGCGTCTCGGTGGGCGACTTCGACTACGTGAAGCCGGTGCTCGAGGAGCTCGGCGAGCTGACCTTCTGCAAGGTGAAGATGCGTCCCGGCAACCCCCAGACGATGGGCTCGATCGCCGGCGTCCCCTTCTTCGGCCTGCCGGGCAATCCGACGAGTACCTACGTGGGCTTCGAGGTATTCGTTCGGCCCGCGCTTCGCTTGATGCAGGGGTATTCGGCGATTGACAGGCCCGTGACGCCGGCGGTCCTCAGCCACGACGTGAAGAAGAAGCAGGACCGTCGCTATTACCTGCGCGGGCGGGTCGAGCGCGGCGATAACGGCTACGTGGCATCGCTGCCGCACAGCCAGTCGTCGGCGCTGCTGACCGCAGCCCACCGCGGCAACTGCTTCGTGGTACTGCCCGAAGGCGAAGGATTCTTCGCCGCCGGCACTCCAGTGGAGTGCGTGCGGCTCGACATGGAAGAAGGAACACCATGAGTGACAAGGGCCCCAAGGTCCACGACCCCCGCTGGGTCGAGCAGGTGACGCCCGAGATGATCGAGGCCGTTCAGGCCAAGGCGGTCGACGGCAAAGTGACCTGCCCCGTCCTGCGCAAGTTCGCCGAGGACCAGGGTGTGCCGTACAAGGTCGCCGGCACTGCCGCCGATCTCGCGGGCGTTCGCGTCCACCACTGCGACCTCGACTGCTTCTAAGATGCCGATGAACGACGCACCGCACACGGTGCCCGTCGTGTCCGTGGTGGGGAAGGGCGACTCGGGCAAGACCACCTTCCTCGAGAAGCTCATCCGCGAGCTGTCGTCACGCGGCGTTCGCGTGGCCACGGTCAAGCACCACGTGCACGACTACGAGATCGATGTTCCCGGCAAGGACTCGTGGCGCCACGCCCGCGCGGGCGCCGTGACCACGATGGTCTCGAGCCCCGACAAGTTCGCGCTCATCCGGCAGGTCGAGCAGGAGCTGACGCTGCCCGAACTCGCACGGATAGCAGGCGACTCCGGTTGTGACCTGCTGCTGACGGAGGGCTTCAAGCGCGAGGGCGTGAACCGTGTCGAGGTCTCCCGCGCGGCGCGCTCCGAGGAGCTCATCTGCTCGCCCGACGAGATGCTGGCGCTGGTGACCGATAACGACTCGATCGGCTGCGAAGGCGTGCCGCGATTCCACCTGGATGACGCAGCGGGCGTGGCGGACCTCATCGAGGCGCGGTTCCTCGGCGGCATGGGAGGCGGTGAGTAGCGTGGCGACCGACGACTTCGGACGCAGGATCGACTACCTGCGCATCTCGCTCACGGACCGCTGCAACCTGCGCTGCCGCTATTGCATGCCCGAGGATGGCGTCGCCTGGAAGCCCCACACCGAGATACTCGGCTACGAGGAGATCATCCGCTTCACGCGCATCGCGGCGCAGGAGGGCATCAGCAAGGTGCGCCTCACGGGTGGCGAGCCGCTCGTGCGTAAGGGCGTGCCGGGGCTGGTGCGCGACCTGCTCGCGCTGCCGGGCCTCGACTCCGTCGCGCTGACCACGAACGGCATCCTGCTTCCGCGCTATGCGCGTGACCTGCGAGACGCCGGACTGTCGCGCATAAACCTCTCGCTCGACTCGCTCGACCCGGACGTCTACCGCGACATCACCCGCGGGGGCAAGTTGCAGGACGCCCTCGACGGACTCGAGGTCGCGTTCGAGGCCGGTTTCGCGCCCATCAAGCTCAACGCGGTCGTCGTCCGCTCGCTCGACCAAGACCTGCTCGGCTTCGCGCGGCTCACGCTCGACCGACCCCTGCATGTCCGCTTCATCGAGTACATGCCGGTGGGCGATGCCGAGGAGGGCGCGGGCTGTCACGACGAGTCCGGCCGCTGGTCCCGCGACGACACCGTGCCCTCCGACGAGGTGCTCGAGCGCCTCTCGACCGAGGGTCAGACCGCCGGCCTCGGACCCCTCATCCCTGTCGAGCGCGAGAACGCGCCCGGCGGCTGGGGGCCCGCCCGCTACTATCGCTTCGAGGGCGCACAGGGGACCGTCGGCGTCATCTCCCCGCTCTCGCATCACTTCTGTGCCGAGTGCAATCGGCTGCGTCTCACCGCCGACGGGAAGTTGAGGCCCTGCCTCTTCAGCGACGATGAGCTCGACGTGCGCCAGGTACTGCGCGAGGGTAGTGACGAAGATGTGCGGGGCGCCGTGCGCGAGGCCCTCCACATCAAGCCGGAGAACCACCACGATCGCGTGGGCACGGACCGCAAGATGTCCCAGATCGGAGGCTAGTGTGATGGCCGAGGACAAGCTCACCCACCTCGATGAGCGCGGCAACGCGCACATGGTCGACGTCGCCGACAAGGCGGTCACGCACCGACGCGCGGTTGCCGAGGGCTTCATCGAGATGGAGCACGAGACGCTCGCGATGATCGTCGAGGGCCGCGCCGCCAAGGGCGACGTCTTCGCGACAGCGCGCATCGCCGGCATCATGGCCGCCAAGCGCACGAGCGACCTGATCCCGCTCTGCCACCCGTTGTCGCTCACGAGGGTGAGCGTCGATCTGGCACCGGAGCATGCCGAACCGCACGGCGTCCGGATCACGGCGACGGCCGAGACCGACGGCAAGACCGGCGTCGAGATGGAGGCGCTCACCGCCGCCTCCGTTGCGGCGCTCACTCTCTACGACATGTGCAAGGCCGTGGACCGCGGCATGCAGATAGGCCAGGTACGGTTGCTGTCCAAGGAGGGCGGCAAGTCCGGCAGCTGGACCCGCGACAAGGAGCTTCTTAATGACTGAGCAAGTCGGCGCGCAGGGGCGCGTGGTGGCCGTGAACGTCTCGGAGAAGAAGACCGTGCGCAAGCCACGCGGTGAGAGCGGCACGTTCGTTCTCGACCGTGGCCTGGAAGGCGACGCGCACGCAGGCGACTGGCACCGGCAGGTATCTCTTCTGGCGATCGAGTCGATCGACGAGATGGTGGCCAAGGGCCTCGACGTGGGTCCCGGGGACTTCGCCGAGAACATCACCACCGAGGGCATCGACGTCATGACCATGCCCGTAGGCACCGTTCTCATGGTGGGCGACACGGCCGTTCTCGAGGTGAGCCAGATCGGCAAGATCTGCCACACGAAGTGCGCGATCTACCATCAGGCCGGCGACTGCGTCATGCCGCGAGAGGGCATCTTCGCCGTCGTTCGCACGCCCGGCCCGGTAGCCGTCGGCGACGTGATAGAAGTTGTCTCGCTCGGCGACGGGCGTTGCGACCGCTCCCCGGAAGACTCCCTCAAGGCCTCGGAAGAGGTCCGTGCTGCTAATCTGTGCAAGAAGGTCGCACCGTCGCAGGAGGGATGAACGAGTGGCTGAACTTCGTGTCGGCGTTCTGACGTGCTCGGATACCCGCTCTGCAGGTGAGGCCGAGGACACGGCCGGACGCGCTCTCATCGAGCTCGCCGAGGAGCGCGGGTGGCTTGTCGTCGCCTACCACGTCTGCCCTGACGACCGGGAATGCATCGGCGCCTCGCTCATGGAGATGGCGGATGTCGAGGAGGCGGACGTCGTCTTCACCGCCGGCGGGACCGGCCTCGGCCCGCGTGACGTCACGCCCGAGGCCACGCTCGACGTCGCCGAGCGCGAGGCACCCGGAATCGCCGAGTATCTGCGCATGCGCTCCGCAGCTGTCACCGGTCGCGCCATCTTGTCGCGCGGCGTCGCTGCCACGCGCGAGCGCACCCTCATCGTCAACCTGCCTGGCTCCGAGAAGGCGGTGCGTGAGTCGTTCGGCTTCCTCGCCGACCAGCTCGAGCACGCGGTCGACATGATGGCCGGCGGCGGTCACACCTAGCGTGCAGCGGCCCGCCACGCCAAACAGCACGTCCTCGGCGAGCGAAGCCGATCTCGTCTATCTCGACCACGGCGCCACGTCTTGGCCCAAGGCGCCGGGGGTTGCCGAGGCGATGTCCCAAGCCGTGGAACGATTCGGCGGTAATCCCGGCCGAGGCGCCTACCGCATGGCTCTCGATACCGCTCGGGCGATCCATGCCGCGCGCACTGACATAGCCCGATTCCTCGGCGTGCGCGACTCCAAGGACCTTCTCTTTCAACCGGGATGCACCCAGGCGATCAACCTTGCGCTGTTCGGCCTGCTGAGGCCCGGAGATCGCGTCGTCGCCGCTCCCACGGAACACAATGCCGTTGCGCGCCCGCTCAACATGCTGGCTTCACGGGGCGTGGAGGTTGTGCTCGCGCCTGCTGACGAGTTCGGCATGGTCGACGCCGACGTGATCGATCAGCTCGTGCAGGCTGCACCCACTCGAGCCATCGTCTGTCAGCACGCCGGTAACCTCACCGGCGCCATCCAGCCCGTCGCCGACCTGGCCGACGTCGCACACTCGCGCGGCGCCTTGCTGGTGGTGGACGGCGCGCAGGCCGGCGGGCATCTCCCGGTCGACCTTGGCCGCCTCGGCGCCGACGCCTGGGCCTGTTCGGGCCACAAGGGGCTGCTAGGCCCTCAGGGCATCGGCGTCCTCTACCTCGCAGCCGACTGTGAGCCTGCCGAGCTCGTCGCGGGCGGCACCGGTGCGGGACAGAGCGAGGCCCCCCTTCAGCCTCGCGTGCGGCCCGACCGCTACGAGGCCGGCACGCCCAACACCCCCGGCATCCTCGGGCTCGCTGCATCGGTACGTTGGCTCGTGCAGCATGCCGAGGACCAGCGTGCGTCAGAGCGCCTGCTTGCGCGCCGGCTGCACGAGGGGTTGCTCGACCTCGGATTCCGGGTGCTCGGGCCGGACCAGGAAGTGCCACGCGTGCCCATCGTCGCAGCCGTGCACGAGCGCATCGACGCTGACCGCCTCGCATTCGCGCTCGATCGCACCTACGGAGTGGCCACACGGGCTGGATTGCATTGCGCGCCGTGGGCGCACGAGGCCCTCGGCACCCTCGAAACAGGCGCACTCCGCTTCGGTATCGGGCACGGCAACACGGTCGACCACGTCGACTATGCGCTCGCGTCGCTTGCCACTCTCGTCCGCGAGGCTGTATGACGCGGCCGCTCAGACACTATGTCGTCTACGGCTTCGGCTCGACTCACGCAGCTCTCGACGCCGAGGCGATCCTCGACGACATGGGCATCGAGGTCGTTCCCATTCCGGCGCCCAAGGAGATTTCGGCCAACTGCGGAATCGCTTTGCGTGTCGAGTCGGAGGACGCCGAGAGGGCGGAGCGGTACTTGGAAAACGCTGGTAAGCCCCCCGTTTCTCGGCTTGTCATAGAGGACGTCTGAGGTGGCTTTCGCGTTGACTTCGTGCTTGGCCGCTCCTATTCTGTTTGCAACTGCTGTTACAAGCCCTCGACCGTGCGTGTCGTCCGGACAGCGATGCGGCACCGCGCCAAAGCGCCTCGGCCGAGGGGGACATCGCCCTGGACGGGCGCTACAGGGAGTAGGGGGTGTCAGTTCGTGGGACTGACCCAACTCAATGTCTGGCTGGACGCCGTGTTCACGACGCTCTACGTGATCATCGTGATGGCGCTTTCCGGACACTTCATCGGCAACATCCTCACCGGACGTGCGAAACGCCGCTTCGGCAAGGAGTGGGCATGGCCGCACCATGACAGCCACCCGCCCGCGCTGCCCAAGTTCCTGCACTTCCAGCACGTCGCGTGCATGATCATCCTGGGCTTCACGGGCATGTACATCCGCTTCCCGTTCTTCGACGGGGGGCGCACCACGATGCGCTACATCCACTACGTGGCGATGATCATCGTGACCATCAACCTGATCTGGCGCCTGTGGTACGCCTTCGCCTCACGCCAGCGGGACTACCGTGAGTTCGCGATCACCAAGCGCGACATCACCACGGCGCCCAAGGTCATCCTGTACTACATCTTCGTGAAGCCTTCCAAGCCGCACCTCGGCAAGTACAACGTGATGCAGAAGGGCACCTACATCATGTTCGTGCCGCTGCTCATCCTGCAGGCGTTCACCGGCTTCGCGCTGCTCACATTCGTCTTGCCCATCATCGGCATGACGCCGCGCGACCTGTTGGTCGGTTGGTGGCTCGGTCCGCTCGTGGGTTCCACCGACATGGCCGGCTGGATCATGCGGACCTCGCACTACATCATCAACTGGCTGTTCATCATCCTGACGACCATCCACGTGTACCTCTCGGTCACCGAGGACTTCCCGGCGTTTCTCGACTTCTTCGGGATGGGTTTCCTCGATCGCAACGCCGACCATGGCGACCCCGATCACGACGACCACGCGCCCGAGACTGCCCCCGAGACCGCTCCGGTCTACTCCTCGGCAGAACACGCATAGCAAGGAGCCAAGACGCACGTGCGCTTTCGCAGCATCCTCATCGCAGTAGTAGCGCTCACCGCCTTCGCCGTTCCCGCTGTCGCGGGTGCGGCTAAGGCGTCGCCTTCGGCATCCTCGACGGCGTCTCAGCAGACCTCGCGCACCTACGACATGGACTTCACGCTCCCCACGGAGGGGAAGTCCGGATGCAACGTGTGCCATGCCGACCCGAACCTGGTTCGGCCGAGCGGCGAGGCGACGAAGTCGCTCTACGTCGACCAGGCGATACTCGGCCAGTCGGCCCATGCCGACACGGCCTGCACGGGGTGCCACGTCGACTTCGCGTACAAGACGCCCCACGCGAACGCACAGGGCAGCGAGGCATGGCGCTTGGTTGCGTCGACGGCGTGCAAGAACTGCCACACGAACGAGTTCACCGAGATGAACGGCGGCGCGCATTCGCCGGCCGGCGTGCCGGGCGAGGAGCCTTCGGTCACGGCGGCTGCTCGCGTAGCTAAGGGAAAGCCGGCCAGGACACCCATCTGTGGCGACTGTCATGGCTCGCACGACATCCCTGCAAAGAACGACGAAGCAGGAAATGCCAAGTTCCACCAGAACGGTCTAGAGATCTGCGGGCAATGCCATACCGCGGAGGCCGACCAGTATCAGGACTACTACCACGGCGCTGCTTATAGGGCCGGGGCGCCCGACGCTCCCGCATGTTGGGACTGCCATGGCGCCCACGAGATGTTGCCGGCGGACAATCCGCGGTCGCCGGTCAACGAACGACAGCTTGTCGAGACGTGCGGCCAGTGCCACGACAACGCCGGCGAGGAGTACGTGCAGTACGCCGAGTTGATCCACGGCCGCCAAGCGACACAGGACGAGCTCCCCATCTACGGATGGTGGGAGCAGGCTAGATCCGCAGTGCAAGGAGCGATCACAACGGTCGCAGGGTGGTTCACCAGCTAGGTATGCAGTGCCGGGCAGACGTCCGGCAGAAGGGGAAGGGACGACATGGCGCCACGGTTTCGAGCACGCCCCGGCAGGCTGCTCGCCATCGCTCTCTCGGCGGCCGCATTCATCGCGGTACTCGGAGGCAGCGTAGCGTTCGCAGCGGATCAGCCGGTACAGCTTGACCCCGCCACGCTGCAGCAGCTCTTCCAGCAGCTGCAGTCATCACCGGTCATCAGCGAGTCATGTGGCGCATGCCATGGAAACATCGCCGATACGGACAACTATTCATCGGAGATCGTTTTCACCCACGCGAACCACATCATGCTGCAGTGCTCTTCGTGCCACACGAAGTTCCCACACCGGCCCGAGGGTACCGCCCGCCCCACGATGAAGGGCTGCTCGGACTGCCACGGTCTCAAGCACGGCCCTATGGGCGAACTTGCGAGCGGCAAGTGCGAGGACTGCCACAAGACTCCCAAGGAGCGCCTCCGCCCCGGCTTCCACACGTATGACTGGGCCGGCAAGCCGCACGTGAAGCCTGCCGAGAAGGAGTTCAACTCCAACTGCGCGATGTGCCACACGCCGGCGTCCTGCGATGACTGCCATCAGGCCAAGGGCATCAACTGGGCTCCCGACGACTGGGCCTACAACTCGGGCGACGGCTGCAACGTCTGCCACGGCAACGCGTTCCTGCAGAAGCAGGCGATCTCGGGATCGAAGTCCTATCAGGTGAGCGGCGTCAAGGATTCCGCGCATCAGGACTACACGTGCCAGGACTGCCACGTCGACTTCCGCTATGACGACAAGCCCGCCGCCACTCCGCTGTGGACCGTGAACGCGGGTCAGGCATGCGCCGACTGTCACGAGAAGCAGAAGGACAAGAGGCTCTCGGACCCGGTGGCGGAGTACGACAAGTCCACGCACGCCAAAGCGATCGAGGACGGCAACTTCGACTCGGCAACCTGCGGCTCGTGTCACGGTGGGCACTTCATCGCCCGCACCATGAACAACCCGCTCGAGGCCACTCGTCTTCAGGGTGCCGCCTATCGTGTCTGCGCGCGCTGCCACAACGACCCCGACAGCCCCGGCGGTCCTCGCTACGACACGTACAATGACTACTATCACGGTCGTGCCTACAAGAAGGGCGCCCCCGACGCTCCGGCATGTTGGGACTGCCACGGATCTCACAAGATCCTGCCGTCGACCGACCCCGAATCGTCCATGTCTGCCGAGAACCGCGGCGACACGTGTGGGCAGAAGGGTTGCCATCGCGGCTCAACGCAGGAGTTTGGCACGGAAGCCTCTGCTCTGATCCATCAGAAGACCACCGCCGAGGCGGAGAATCCGCTTCTCCGGCTGATCGCAAACATCACGGGGCAGTAGAGCCTCGCACCGAAAGGAGATGAGCGGCTGCGTGATGCGCCGCATCATCGACAGACGAACGGTACTCTGGGGGGTGGCCGCGATAGTACTCGCGGCCGCCTTCCTGCTTGCCATGACCGCTATCGGGGATGCCGCTTCTGAGCAGCCTACGATCGATACAGCCGCGCCCATAGACCCTACGCAGTGCGCGCCGTGCCACCTCGATCTCGGGGCGGTTCAGGAGCCTGGTCTGGTCTTCTCGCACGGCAACCACCTGCTCGTGAGTTGCGACGGCTGTCACGCTCGGATGCCGCACCGCGACGGCAATACTGAGAAGGTCCCCATGGAGGTCTGCTTCGCCTGCCACGGCGTACAGCACGGCCCCCAGGGCGAGTTGGCATCGAGCAAGTGCCGAGACTGCCACACAAAGTCGTTCGAACTGCGACCGAAGTCTCACACGAGCGACTGGAAGAAGAAGCCCCACGCAGACTCCGCGAACAGCGGAGGGGTCAACTCCTGCATGATGTGTCACGACGCGCCGAAGGACTGCGACGAGTGTCACAAGGCACAGGGCGTCGATGTCCCGAAGATGCCCGACGTCTATCACCCGATGGTCGCCGAGCGCCCCAAGGGCCCCTCGATCAAGATCTATCCGAAGGGCCCCGTATCGATGTCGCAGTGCGTCTACTGCCATCCAGACCTTGACGCTATCACCCCGGGTCGCCTCGTCTTCGCGCATGCAGCTCACCTTCAGCGCAACTACAGTTGCACGGCATGTCACGCCGAGTTCCCGCACAAGGGCAGCAAAGTCCAGAAGCCGGACATGCAGTCGTGCTATCGCTGTCACGGCGTGTATCACAACGGCCAAGGTCTGGTCGCCGAGGGTCAGGACTGCTACAAGTGCCACCCCAAGTCGTTCGAACTGATGCCGGACAACCATACGAAGAAGTTCATCACACAGACCCACGGCAAGATGTCCAACGCAGACCCGGCCTACTGCGCCATGTGCCACGCGTCCGACTTCTGCGTCGGCTGCCATCGCGGTGAAGACGTGAGTCCTAACGCGCCGGGCCACCCCGTCATCCCGGCGAATCACCGGAAGTCAGAGTGGCAGAAGGCGCATGGCGGTCAGTTCCTCTCGGGCGAAGGCGCGTGCGGTTCGTGCCATGACGACGCCTCATGCAAGCGTTGTCACAAGACGGTCATGCCGCACCCCGTTGGTTGGATGAAGAACCACAAGCCGGAGCCGGGAACGACGGCGGCCGACTGCAACATCTGTCACCAGGACCGGAACAGCTGCCAGAAGTGCCACCATCAGAACGTCGAGAAGGGCGAGTTGATCGCCAAGAACTGCACGCCGTGTCACGACGAGATGAAGGCGTCCGACCCGACGAAGATCACCAACAAGGGCTTCGCCGAGCACGCCGTCCACTTCAACGTGCACAAGGTTTCGAAGGGTGGCGGCACGCCGAAGGACGAGCCGTACACCTGCGATGACTGCCACATCGGTTATACGACGGTCACGCGCGGAGGCAACGTCGAAGTCTATGGGTCGCTGCCATCCGCGGGCCACGACGTTCGTCTCTGCTACGGGTGCCATGGCTCGGTCGACTACCAGAACAGGATCATCGCGCCGTGGTCGGGTGCCGAGCTTTGCCTTCGTTGTCATAGCGACCTCAATATCTAGGCGCAATGGCACGCGCTTTGTAACAATCGGTGCATTGTAGATTCGGTCCTCGCCAGTCAGGACTGCAGACGTGTGATCGAGGCGGCCCCGGCAGGCTGCGATCCACCAGGTAAGGGAGTCTCCGCGTGCGCGAACTGAAGTCCGTACGGCCTCTCGACGCAGTGATCGCTGTGGTCGCCGTGATCGTCGTCCTGCTCGGCGCTTATCTCGGCTACTCGGTCTGGTCCCAGAATCGCTCTCTTCGCGCGGCCACCCCGGCGGCTCGCGCCGTCGAGGAAGTCACCGCGGAGGTGCGCAAGAATCCCAACGACCTGGACGCGCGCATGCGGCTTGCCCAGGCGCTTTCCGTCGCGGGTCGCGACAACGATGCGATCAAGCAGTACGAGCAGATCCTGAAGGTCAACAAGCAGTTCGTGCCGGCCATCTCCGGCATCGGGTTCATCGCGCTCAAGCGCCAGGACTGGGCGGAAGGCGAGCGCTACTACCGCAAGATCGTCGACATGCTCGAGGGCAACGTCGATGAGACGAAGGACGCCCAGCTCGAGATAGCCTACTTCTACCTCGGCACCGCGCTCTCCGAGCAGAAGGACTACGAGGAGGCGGCCAACTACTACCTCCGCGCGCTCCGCATCAGGCGTGATGCGTCGGACACCCACTACCAGTTGGCCGTCGCATTCCGGGAGATGGGCAAGGAAGGGCGCTACAAGGAAGCGCTGGAGAACGCGCTCCTTTTCGACCCCAAGATGGCTGAGGCGAACTACGACTACGCTGAACTCCTGCTCAAGGAGGGTGACGTCGCGGGTGCAGCGGAGCACTTCCGCGCATCCGCCGATGCAGCACCCGCCGTCGATAAGCCGGCGGCGGCGCTGGAGAAGCTCGGCTCTGCCGAAGGCCACTTCACCAAGGCTCAGAAACTCGCGGCCACCGACATCAAGAAGGCACTCATCGAGGCCCGGGTCGCGGCCGCACTGGAGCCGAGGTCCGTCCCGAAGCTGCTCTTCCTAGCCGAGTTGTATATGAAGAACAAGAACAAGGAAGACGCCGCAACTGTCTACCAGCGGGTCCTTGCTATCGACGCCCAGAATGCCGAGGCCCTTGCGGGCCTGAAGGGAGCTCAGAAGTAGATGCCGGACCAGGTCCCGCTCCCCGAAGAGCCCACAACCCAAAGCCCGACAAGGCCTCAGCTCACCCGACGCGAGCGCAGGAGGCGCGTGATCCTCTTGGCGCTGCTTCTGGCGCTGCTCGCGCTGCTTGCCTACCTGACGTACTACTTCACTCAGAACCGTAGCCTACCCAGCATCGCCACCGATACGCGGGGCGTGCAGCAGATCGCCCCCCCTCAGTACCTGTATTCGATCACCGGCTCGGGGGCCAATCAACTCGACCGGCCAGTGGGCGTTGCCGTCAAGAACGGCCGGCTCTACGTCGTCGACTTCGGTAAGCACCGTATCAGCGTGTTCACCGAGCGTGGCAGGTTCCTGTATTCGTTCCGCGACGCGGGCGGTGGAAAGCAACTCGCGCGACCGAATGTCATCGCGATCCG
Source organism: uncultured Eubacteriales bacterium (assembly GCA_964607705.1). Classification (GTDB taxonomy): domain Bacteria; phylum Actinomycetota; class Coriobacteriia; order Anaerosomatales; family PHET01; genus CAZSLI01. The sequence goes on along the minus strand of CAZSLI010000002.1, from coordinate 83,108 downwards.
CGGGAACGAGGTGTGGGTCACCGATCGCCTGCGCCGCGCCCTCTATGTCTATACGCTCGAGGGCAAGCTGCTTCGCGAATTCAAGCCGAAGGGCGAAGAGAAGAAGTGGAAGTGGGCTCCGTTCGCCATGGCTTTCGCGCGGGACGGGCGCTTCGTGGTGACCGATGTGGGAGACACCAAACGGCATCGCGTGCACTTCTTCTCGGAAGACGGCAGTCGCACGGCGACTGTTGGTCAGACAGCCGGGGTTACGGGTCTCACGGAGGCGCCGGGCGGTTTCCTCTTCCCCAGCAGCGTCGCGATCGACAAGACGGGCACCGTCTTCGTCTCGGATGGCGATAACCGTCGCATCCAGGTGTTTGACAAGAACGCCGAGTTCAAGCGCTTCCTCGAGAGCTCGGGCATCCCTCGCGGCTCCGCGTTCGACGCCAAGAACCGTCTGGTCGTCGTGGACGCACTCGCGCATAACGCCGACATCTACAGCACCAAGGGCGATCGTCTCACGCAGTTCGGCAGCCAAGGATTCGGCCCTGGGCAGTTCAACTACCCGGGGTTCGTCGCGATCAATGACCGAAACCGCATCTTCATAAGCGATCGAGAGAACAACCAGGTCCAGGTCTGGGGCTGGCCGGTCGCGCAGCCTCCTGCAATCGCACCGCCGAGTACACCGCTCGGATGGCTGGCGTGCCTGTCGCCGCTGCTTCTACTGCCGTTCCTCCTCCTTCTTCGCAAGAAGCGGGTCGTCGTCACGGCCGACTTCGTCGAGGCGCTCATCGCCGCCGGCGAGATCGCTGCGGTGGCCAAGCGGCGGAACCTGCGGCTCATCTGCCCTGATGCCGAGCATGTGTTCTATCAGGGACGTCAGATCGACGGCATCGACCTCGGGGAATTGATAACGCCTGAGCCTCACTCGGAGTCCGATACCGCCGCGTTGAAGACTCGCCTCGAGGTGCCCGAGCGAGAGGCTATTCTGCTCTCGATGGCTTATCGAGCCCGTGCTTTGGCCACCGAGGATCGCAATCTGCGTCGCATGGCCATCCTCGCTGAGGTGAAAGTGGTCAGTCTCGAGGAGTTCCTCGAAGCGTTCTTGAGGAGATAGGCCAGTAATTGGCTGTTGCCACTCAAGTCCTTACAGGAGTAAAGTGACTGATGTGGCGCATTGTAACCTTTGTTACAAGCGAGCGGACTGGCTCCGGTAGGGCAGTACCGCGTACCACGAAACAGACAACTGCATAAGACGATCTCCGAGCCCCTCGGACCTAAGGCAGCAAGAGCTAGGGTCGCCGGGCCGATAGGGTGTCACAGGGAAACCTGGGCGCCTCCCCGCTTGGAAAGGAGATCGCGTGATCGAGTGGCCCGAATCCGTCCGGCAAACGGGGGCTTCTCAGTCGTGCATCCGCCCAGGGTAAGGGAGGTCGTCATTCATATGTGTTCTTCGACCGGTACAACGGTGCAGCCGACGGCTGACGCTTGTATCGGTCTTTCTGTTATCTGCTCCCGTTCGCACGGATTCAATCGAAAGGAGACCGCAGGCAGGTTCGCGCAGAACGTCGCCCCAGTGAGGGGTGGGAGCGCAAGGATTGAAAGGGATCTGATCTTTGGCGATCAGAAAGGAACGAGGAATGGCAACTAGAGACACCGGGCAGCCGGCAGGCGGGATCACACGTCGTGATTTCGTTAAAGCCACCGCGGCTGCCACTGCGGTGGCTGGTTGCGGTCTCGAGTTCGCGTTCGACCCCGCAAAGGCCGCCGCGTACGAGACTTCAGCCGACTACAAAGTGACTTACACGACATGCCCCTACTGCTCAGCGAGCTGCGGGCAGCGTGTCGTGGTCGACGTCAAGGTTGGCTCTGCCACTCAGGGCCAGGTCGTCGACATCTACGGTGACTTCGAGTCCCCGTGGAACCAGGGCGGCCTCTGTGCCAAGGGTGCAGGCGCCATCCAGCTCGTCAACAACGAGCGCCGGATCGGAGTGGGCACTGCTCACACCGAGTCGAGCGGCGTCTTCAACTACGACTCCTCAGGCGCGTACGCCAGCGGAATCGCCTACAAGCGCGTTGGCACCGATCCCACGTGGACCAAGGTCACGCTGGACTCTGCTCTCGCGGATATCGCCGTGAAGCTGACTGCGGCTCGTGGAACGGTCGGCCCCGTGCTGAAGGCCCTGCCGGTCTTCACCGCAGGCGACACCGTGGACGGCCAGGTCTACACCGGTTTCTCCGGCTACAGCGCTGTGCGCGACGGTGCCGGCTGGCGTGTCGGGATCAACGGCAACAAGGTGGACGGCACGACACTCGCCGGGATCCTGACCAACCCGGTCGCTCTCCTGGCTGCGTTCGACGAGCTGATCTTCACCACCGACGATCTCGCCGACAAGAGCCGCTACGTGTTCGTCGGTCGCTCTGACCTCGGCACGAAGCTGATGGGCAAGGGTGCCCTCGGCAACACCGCCGACGTCATCAAGGACGGGGCTTCGTATCGCGCCTTCGTCTGCGACGGAACCCGCATGGTCACCATGACCTCCACGGACATGGTCACCTGGGACGACACGACGTTCGCCGATTACGGCAAGCCGGCCGGCGTCACCGAGATCAACTCGCCGAGCGTCATCAAGAGCGCGTCCACGCTCCACGTGTGGTTCAACGCTCCTAACGACTCGACGAGCAAGATCTACTACGCCTCGTACAACCTGACCACGAGCACCTGGTCGACCGCGACCGCGATCACCGTTGACGGTGTCGCGCCGATCTCCTTCGCAGGTCACCCCCAGGTCTCGCTGTCCGGCACCACGTACACGATCCACTACGTGCAGGGTTCGGGTGGCATCTTCAAGGCCACCGGTACTGCGCCGGCCGTGTTCACTGGCAAGACCGCCGTCTACGACGCCGCGACCCTGTCTGAGGGCAACGTCTATGCCGGTCATCGCTGGCTTGCGTTCACCCAGTACGACCCGGCAGTCACGAACGGCTGGGCCTTCGCCGACGTCAAGGCCGTCGTCACCAACAACAACAGCAAGTCGATCGCGTTCTTCGGCTCATCGCACATGAACAACGAGCCGAACTACGTGTACCGCAAGCTGATCGCGAACTTCGGCTCGAGCAACGTCGAGCATCAGGCCCGTATATGACACAGCTCCACGGTGGCCGGTCTGGCCGCCGCATTCGGGCGTGGCGCGATGACGAACAACTGGTCCGACATCGGCAACGCTACCTGTGTCCTCATCTGGGGCGCTAATCCCTCAGAGAATCACCCGGCCTGCATGGCTCACGTGAACCGTGCGCGCGCCAAGGGCGCCAAGCTCATCGTGGTCGACCCCCGCAAGAGCCGCACGGCTCTGCAGGCCGACCAGTACATCCGCATCCGCCCGGGTACCGACATCGCGCTTGCCAATGGTGTTGTCCGCGAGATCATCCGCCAGATGGAGCTTCCGTCCGGCCAGGGTCCGACCGACACCCAGAAGGGCAAGTTCTTCGAGTACCTCAACTACTCGGGCAAGAACCAGTACTGGAGCGACGGTGCAGGCGGAGCGAGTCCGGCTTCGAGCACTACGCAGCTGGTGGACGGTATGTCCAAGTACACTGACGCCCGCTTCCTGGTCGACGTTGCCTCCGGCGACTACCAGCGCGAGCGCGTCGATGCCAGCGGTGTCGCGACGAGTGGCGCCGCGAGCGGCAACACCTTCAGCAACGTTCCGAAGCGCTCCGCGGATTGCCGCACGGGCACGACGGTCTACAACGCGCTGAAGGCGCACGTGGACAACTACACCACCGCCGCAGTGGCCGACATCTGTGACTGCACCGAGCAGGAAGTCCGCGACCTCGCGAACTACTTCATCGAGCACAGCCGCTGCTCCAGCGTGGCTGACGCGACTTCCCCCGGCGTCGACAACTCGGCCGGTACTCCGACCGCGGCGCAGATGCAGGATCCGACGAAGGCTGGCTACAAGGTCCTGACGATGCTGTACGCCATGGGTATCACGCAGCACACCTGTGGTTCGGCCAACGTCAAGTCTTTCGCCGTGCTCCAGTCACTCATGGGCAACAGCGGGCGTGCGGGCGGCGGAATCAACGCCCTCCGTGGCATCCACAATGTCCAGGGTTCGACCGACATGGGTCTGCTCTACGGCAACATCCCCGCGTACTCGAGCAACCCGAGCACTCAGGTCGACGCCATCCCGTCCACGAACAACGCCTTCGGCAAGTACATGGACGCGCTCTGGGGCAGCCCGCTCTCCGGTACCGCCGGTCGCACGAACATGAATGGTTCGTACGACGATGCGTATGACCGCACCAAGGGCAACCTGCAGCAGGCCGGCTTCTACAACATGACGCTGAAGTGGTTCGCCGACTGGTCGACGGTCGACGTGCTCACCGGCGCCGCCAAGCGCACTGCCGTGGATGCCGCGTACTCGCTGTGGCCGAAGGGCAACGGCGACAACCACGTCAAGATGTTCCGTAACATGGCTCTGCCTGAGACGGACCTCAACCGCATCAAGGCGGCGATCGTCTGGGGTCAGAACCCTGCCGTGACCGAGCCCAACCAGGGCAAGATCCGTGAGGGCCTGAAGAACCTGGACCTGCTGGTCGTCACCGACATGTTCGAGACGGAGACCGCGGCCGTCGAGCGCAAGGCCGGCTCGGTCACCTACCTGCTTCCCTCGTGCTCGCACGTTGAGAAGGCCGGTAGCGCGACCAACTCGGGCCGTGTGCTTCAGTGGCGCTACAAGGCCCTCGACCCGCAGGGCAACAGCCGCGACGACCTCGAGATGATCATGCGCTTCGCGCAGGCCCTCGACACCGCCGGTGCCTTCAAGCACATCAAGGACACGTGGGATGCGTACGGCATGACCTACGACGGCGGCGTCTACAAGCAGCTGTACGCCAAGCCTTACGGCATGGTCTCCGGCGCCTCGGTGGTTCCGTTCCTGTCTGCCACCGGTAACGTCGAGAAGGTCACCCTTCAGACGGTTAAGTCGGCTGTCGACAGTAACTACTCGACGGTCAGCGCCAGCGGATCCGAGTGGGTCTCGGACAACATCTTCAAGGAGATGTGTCTGCCCAACGCCAGCGGCGGTACGATCTGGATCTACGTCGAGGCGTACAACTCGGCGCTCGGCAAGACTCGTCTCGCCGGAAGCTACACCGACTGGAAGGTCGCGAACCGCGCCAAGAGCCGCAGCACAGAGGATCCGTACGGCACCCTCGCCTTCTCCAAGTGGGGCTATTCGTGGCTCGTCAACCGCCGCGTGCTCTACAACAACAAGGAGATCCCGGGCGATCAGGCTGACTACTTCATGGGTCCGGACTCAGCGTCCCGCCTGTGGTCGCCCAAGGCTATGCCTGCCGGCGTCGCGGTGTACAACTACTCGAAGTGGTACCGCTCCATCGTCGCGCCGACCAACCACACGCTGGCCGACCGCCCGATGCGCGCAGATGGCACTATGCCGGCCAAGCACGTGCACCCCGGTCGTTTCCCGGCCCACGTCGAGCCCTACGAGACTCCGCGTACGGACCTCATCGACGACTACGGCTACAACAGCACTGAGACGAGCTCGATCAACGCGCTTGGCTTCCGCAACCTGATCTACAGCGGAACCAAGACGTCCCTCGACTTCCCGGCCGGGAAGTACCCGCTGGTGCTGACGAGCATTCGCTGCGTCGAGCACTTCCAGGGTGGACCGATCACTCGTAACAACATGTACAACTCAGAGCTCGAGCCCGAGCCGTGGATCGAGCTGAACTCGGCCGACGCACGCGCCTACGGCATCAAGGACGGCGACTACGTCAAAATCGTCACCGCCCGTACCGAGGACTTCGACAACCAGGAGCTGGCTCCGTATGGCTCCGGCTTCCGCGCCCGCGTGGGTGTCGGACTCGCCGCCAACCAGCGCGTTGCCCAGGGTGTCGTCGCCATTCCGTGGCACTGGGGCGAGAAGGGTCTGTCGACCGGCTCTCGCGCCAACGACCTCTGTATCGACGCGGTCGATGCGAACTCGACCATCCCTGAATCGAAGGCCTGTCTCTGCCGAATCGTGAAGATGTAAGGAGGTGTGACCGATGGCAAATGTGATGGCTGTTTTCCAGGACGTCGACAAGTGCATGCGCTGCAACGGCTGCGTTATCGCCTGCAAGCGGACTTGGAAGCTCGCTGAGCCCGCGACGCTGCCGCTTCCCGCGGGTGGTACCCCCGCCCAGACGGTGAAGGCCCGTCAGCGCTTGGCGATCAAGAGCCAGCGCCGCTCGGACATGGGCGCGTTCATGCGCTTCTCGTGCTGGCACTGCCCGAGCCCCCCATGCGTCCCTGCTTGTCCGCAGAACGCCATGAAGAAGGAGGCCAACGGGGCCGTCAGCGTCGATAAGACGCTGTGCGATCCTGAGCTGTGCCGTGACTCCTACGGACGTTATCCGTGTGAGGTCAACTGCCAGCGTGGTGGCTATCCGAAGATCGGTAGGGTCTACGCGGCTGATGCGGCTGACAAGAAGCGCATGAACAAGTGCACCCTCTGTTTCGGTCGCGCCGGTCTGTCCACGGCTGCCGACGCACTGCAGACCCGGGCTACTCAGCCTGAGATCGATGCAGTGCCGGAGAAGGCACACGAGCCGGCCTGCGTTTCTTCCTGCCCGGCCAAGGCTATGAAGTGGGACACGCGTGACACCATCCTCGCGATGCTCCAGAGTGACTACAAGCTCAATGGCGTGAACAACTGGCTCGGAGACGGCTCGATGTTCTGGGGTAGCAAGAAGGTCTTGCTCGCCCCGCCGAAGGCCGACCCGTTCATCGAGGACCATGTGGCTCCGACTGCACAGAGCCTCGGCATGAAGCTCGTCCTTCCGACGCTCGTTATCGGTGGACTTGCCGCACTGAGCACTCGTCGTACCCGCATCGCTTCTGGTGAGGAGGTGTAAGCATGAATATCCGCAAGATCACACTCGCTTTTGCAGCTCTCGCCTTCGCAGCGCTTGTGGCGCCGACGGTCGCTTCCGCGAACTTCGCCATCCACGGCAACTACGTGAAGGACACCGATGCCTGCGCCGGTTGTCACCGGGCTCACACCTCGGTCAGCTCGCTCACGTGGACTGACGCCGCCGGTGGAGAGAACAGCGCATTGCTCATCAGTACCGCGACGAAGATGCAGGACTTCTGCTATGCGTGTCACGACGGCAATAGCCTCGGCGCCGACACGAACGTGCAGGACGGCATCTACCTCGGTACTGAGAACGGAACGCCTGGTGGCGTCCTCAACGGCGGTGGCTTCGACAGCCTCGGCGCTGCGCCGGTCACGTCCAACCACGTGATCAATGGCGCCGACTGGGGTGCGTATGGCGGCGGCTACTTCGGTAAGTCCGCTACCGACCCGACCACCAACGGCGAGCAGGGTGTCGATCCTGTCACCGGCAAGATCCGCAACGTTGGGTTCTCGACCAACATCAAGATGGATTGCGCCACGTGCCACGATCCGCACGGCAGCCCGAACTACCGCATCCTGAAGTCGAAGGTCAACGGCAACTACGTTGGTGGCTACACCACCGTCGGCGCCCCTTCGGCGGACGATCCCAACCCCGATGGCTACGTGTCCTCGGTCGAGACCGGCTGGCCGGCTGGCGGTTTCCGCCTCCACACGGCGTACCCGGCCTACAAGCCGAACTACACCGAGCCCCGTTATGCGCGTGGTTATGACATGACCGCCGCTGCGGTCGGTACCCTCCGCGAGGATACCGAGAAGGGCATGAGCGGTTGGTGTGCAGGCTGTCACAGCGTGTACAACCTGCCGAAGACGGACCTGACCAAGGCCGACGGTACCCCGTACCGTTCGTCGGCGAGCACGTACAACGCCGGCGATACGATCGACCTGAACCTCCCGGTCGGCGGTCTGCGTCGCCACCGTCACCCGATGAACGTCCCGCTCAGCAACTACGATGGGCCCGACGCTTCCTCGATGACGACCGTGACCAACCCGCTCCCGCTCGCGCACTCGCTTGATGAGTCGAGCACCGGTCCCGTTCAGGGCGCCGGTGACTGGGTCGAGTGTCTGACCTGCCACCGTGCACACGGTACTGCGGCCACCATGAGTGGCTGGGCCGACGAGCTGTCGCAGGCGACCGGCGATGAGGTCCCCGACTTCATCAGCCGCAACAGCGGCAGCGGCGGCAGCGGCGCGCAGGAGCCTTCCGCGCTCCTCCGCGGCAACAACCGCTACGTGTGCGAGGCGTGCCACAACAAGTAGTCCGCTTCTTCACACGGCTTCTGTTAACGTCGAAGGGCCGGGGGATATTCCCCCGGCCCTTCCCGTTGCCCTTCAACGAGAGGTTCACAGGCGTGCGCACAAGACCGCTCCAGATCGCCCTCGCGTTCATCCTGACGTGCTGCGGGTACGCCGGCTGGTTCGTCGGCTCCACACTGGGCATCGTCGAGGTCCCTAAGGCCCTGTTGCTCGGTGCCGCGCTGCTTGTGGCCCTGGTCACGCTGCCTCTCTCAGGAGAATGGCGCTTGCCTGCCCCAGGCGACGATCTCGTCGGGCTGGTGCTTGCCGGTGTGGGTGGGATGACGGCACTGTGGGCGGCCCCGTATCTGTTGCTGCTTCAGCGGTCGTCAGACGCTCCCTCCGGCACAGAGACGCTCTTCTTCGGTGCAGTTGCCTGGGGCTTGATCATGGTGCTAGCGGCGCTTCTGACCCGTGCGTGGCGGCCATCGGTCACCGCGCCGGCGGCCGCGCTGTGCGCCGTGGTAGGCGCCGCTGCGCTGCTCGGCAACTGGGAGCGCCCGAGTTCGTTCTCGCCACTGGTGAAGTTCCCGGTACGAGAGGGTTGGATGCTGGCGGCGGGCATCCTGTTCGCGGCCGGTACCCTGCTGGTCCTCTACGCCGCAACGCGCGTCGGTCCCAAGAAGGCACACACGCTGGCCTTCGCGACCGCCGCCACGGTCGGCATCCTCGCGGGCCTGCCGGCCATCCTCGGAGTGCTTCCTCGGCTGTCGTTTCTGGCGGGAACGCTGATTCTGGCAACCGTGTCGTATGCCGCATTCGCGTACAGTTGGTTCGTCCTTGCCGATGAGGTGGGCCCTGCGCGTGGCGCAGCTGCGCTCATGCTCGTACCGACCGTGCTTACGGCTCTGACGATCGTGGAGCGCACCACGGGCGCCAGGGGAGCCGATCCCATCGTGTGGGCGGGTGCATCGGCGGGGATCGCAGCGTCGATCGCAGGGTCTGTGGCGCTGCTGTGCGCTCTTCCGGGTCCGGCAGACCCCGAAGCCGAAGACGGCCGACGGAGTCCGATCGGCTTGGCCGCTGTCATCTCCGGCTCCTTGGCCGTGGCGGCCTCTGTCGCAGCGCTCGCGCTTCCGGCCATCTCGGCTACAGTCACGGGCGCTCTCGCATCCGGTGACACCTATCGGGCCGCATGGAGCCAACCCGGCGCTCAGTCGGCGGCCGCGTGGGCCGTTGCCGCAGCAGCGGCGCTCGCCCTGGCGGCGGCGTTGAGCGCTCGGGCAGAGCGCACGTTCGTGTGGGCATCGTCGCTCGGAGCCGCTATCATCGCGTCGCTGACCTATGTCGCCCTGACTCACACTAGCTTCGCGACCTGGAACAACTTCGTGCCCGCGGAGATTCAACAGGCGTACGGAACGGAGTACGCGCTACTCGTCTTTCGACCCCTGCAGAGTCCCGCTGCGCTGGCTTCCATCGCGCTCGCAGCGGTGGCCGCGATACTTGTTCTTGTGGAGTACCTGTCGAGAACGTCGAGTCGGCGCAGAATTCGCAATCAGGAGAAGTCATGACTCGAACGATCAGGCCGCTGATAGCGCTCGTCCTCATCTTCACGTTGCTCGGAGCCACCGGCTGCCAACGCAAAGTGGAGGTCAAGACAGGTACGCGCGTCGTCTGTACCTACGGACACGTGATCACGGACAACGTCAGGACGATCTCAGTACCTGCGAAGAACGCCTCGAGATACCGCATCAAGACGGTAACCAAGACCTGCGACAAGCACGCGCAACTCGAGAAGCTCAACGCTGAGGCACAGGACGCCATCGAGAAGGGCGACCTCAAGACCGCCGAGACCAAGTTGAAGCAGATCGTAGTGATCGATCGCTCCTTCGGCTCGGCGCAGTCGCAGCTCGACACCATCGCCAAGGGCGGCACGCCCGCGGTCAACCGGTCCGACACAGCGAACCCCTCGAAGACGGACGCGGGAACCAAGACGCCAGGGGAGAGCAACCCCAACACGCCGCAGGGCAAGTTGACCTCTTGGATGCCCGACAAGCTCACCGGGTACACCGCGGCGAAGCCCGCCCTCGACGTGTTCTCGGCGACGCGCGAGTACGTTCCGGGAGCAAAGCCTGACATCATCCAGCTCGTGATCGTCGCCGAGCAGACGCAGAGTGCCAAGACAGCCGCCGAGCAGCTCGCGCGGGATGTGAAGTCACGGCACCCTAAGAACTCCGAGACGATCAAGATCAACGGACACGACGTCTACTTCGGCACGGATGGACGGCGTTTGGCTGCGGTCGGCTTCACCGATGGCTCCGTGATGGTGGCGGCTCAGATCGTGCTCAAGGACGCTGGCTCGGCGAGCGGGCTCAAGGGCGAACTCGTCAACGTCGTGAAGCAACTTCCCTAGGTCCAGGCGGGTCGTGTTGACCCGATACATACGCGCGGTTATCTTCGTAACAACAGTTACAAAGTCGGCCCCGGCAGGCCGAACGAACCGAACACAGGGGTAAGACGCATGACCGAGCACGCTCAGGAAACACCCGCACCTCAGAGCTCCGAGCGCACCGACCAGATCATCCGGATCATCATCATGGTCCTGGCTGCCGCCCTCATCGGCGCGGCGCTCCTCTTCGGCTATACCGTCTGGCAGACTTCCCGCATCGAGAAGTCGGCCACTCCCGCACAGCGCGCACTCATCGAACTTGAGAACTTCGTGCGCAAGGAGCCGAACAACGCCGCCGGACGCGTCCGCTACGGCGAGGCGCTCGCGTCGGCCGGTCTCTTCAAGCAGGCGGGCGAGCAGTTCAAGGCGGCGGTCAAGCTCGACGAGAAGCACACGGGCGCCTGGCTCGACCTCGGCCTCGTCGCCATGCAGAACGACGACGCCAACGCGGCCGAGCGCTACTTCCTCAAGGTCGTCGACCTCACCGCCGGATCGCAGTACGAGGACATCAACGCGCGGCGCGAGCAGGCGCTGTTCCACCTGGGTGAGATCTCACTCAACGATCGTCGTTACGAGGAAGCAGCCGGGTACTTCAAGAACGCTTTGCGCATCCGCAAGGACGCGAGCGACAGCTACTACCTGCTGGCCCAGTCCTTCTGGGGCATGGACAAGCCGGACGCCGCGGTCAAGCAGCTCGACGCGGCCCTCGCGTTCGACCCCAACTACGCCGAGGCGCATTTCCTCTACGGCAAGATCCTGCTGAAGCAGAACGACAAGGTGAACGCCGCCGTGCACTTCGTGAAAGCGGCGGAACTCGCGCCCGACGTAAAAGAGGCGCAGGACGCACTCAAGTCGCTGGGTACTTCCGAGGATGCCCTCGCGGAAGCCAAAGCGGCTCTCAGCGACAAGGATTTCGACAGGGCGATCGAGGCCGTGCTTCTCGCCCGCACGCTCGACGCGACCGCCGTCGAGCCCGCGATACTCCACGCGAAGATACTGATCGCCAAGGGCGACTTGAAGAGCGCCAAGAATGTTGCTGCCGAAGCCGCAAAGCTCGATGCTGGCAACCCAGAGGTCAAGGCGCTGCAGTCCCAGCTCGGTAAGTAGTAAGCACACTCAAGTCCCAGGTATCGAGAGGAATCTCGCCGCATGTCGCGTAAACGCATTCGCCAGCTGGTGATCATCGGCATCCTGCTGCTGCTCCTGGCACTCATCACGGCCGCCTACCTCAACTACCGGCAGAACCGGACCTTGGGTGTCAACATCCAGTTCAATCAGGCCGAGCTTCTTCCGGTACCTCAGTACCTGTACTCCTTCAGCGGCACGGACGCCGAGCGTCTGGCGCGCCCGCTCGGTGTGCTCGTTTACGGCGGACGTGCGTATGTCACCGACGGCAAGCGGGGGGTGCTCGACGTCTTCACGGCGGCGGGCGACCGCGTGGCGGTGTGGGGCAAGGGCCGACTGGTTGTCCCGCTCTACGTGGCGCGCAACCCGAAGTCCGGCGACTACTACGTCTCGGATCGACGTCTTCGCTCCCTGGTGATCTTCGGCGCCAACGGCGCCTACAAGGGCATGTTCGACCCGAAGCTGCCTAAGCAGGAGCAGTTCAGCGCCGAGGATCCGTGGGCCCCGATCGCCTTGGCCTTCGCGCCCGACGGCACGCTGTACGTCACGGAGATCCTCAAGGGACACCGTCTGCTCATCTTCGATCCCCAGGGCAAGTTCGTCCGGAGCATCGGAACTGCCGGCCTCGTCAACGACGCCAAGCAGGGCGAGGGGGTCTTCCAGTTCCCCAACTCGGTCAAGGTGCTCGGTAATGAGGTCTGGGTCGCCGACTCGAACAACCGCCGCATCCAGGTTTTCGACCGCTCCGGCGAGTTCAAGCGCATCATCGTGACCGAAGGTCTCCCTCGTGGCTTCGATTTCCTGCCGCGTGCCCGCAAGGGTGAGCCGCGCCGGCTCGTCGTCGTGGACACGCTTGCGCACGACGGCACCATATGGGATGCCAAGAAGGCCGAGAAAGTACTCACCTTCGGCGAGCGCGGCGTGCTTGAGGGGCAGTTCAGCTACCCGAACGACGTCTCCATCGACGGCAGGCGCCGCATCTTCGTCGCCGACACAGCCAACGGCCGCATCCAGGTCTGGGGCTGGCCGTCAGAAGCGAACCCCATTCCCACGCCTACCACACCGATGGGCTGGCTGCTGTGCCTGTCGCCGCTCCTGCTTCTGCCGCTCCTGCTCCTGCTTCGCAAGAAGCGCTACTTCGTGACCGAGGACTTCGTGCGCGCGCTGCTCGAGGCGGGCCTTGTCGACAGGATGCCGCAGCGCCGCGTGCGTTGGGAGATCCTCCCTGTCGAGTACGAAGCCCTGCAGGAGATCTCGCAAAACGGTGTGAACCTCGGCGAGCTGCTGCATCCGGCCGAACATTCGGAGACTGACGCCCGGGCTCTTCAGGAGCGCTACGAGCTCGAATGGCGTGACGCGGTCGTACTATCGATCGCGCAGCGCGCCAAGCTCTTCGGCACGGAGGACCAGGAGCTTCGTCGGGTGGCGAGAGTACTCGAGTTGCCCGTCTACACCGCTGCCGAGTACATCGAAAAGACGAACTCTCGACAGAAGGTCGATTCAAGCAGCTCAACGGATGAGAACTAGCGGTTTCTGCATTGACCCTCATGGGGTTCAGGCGTAGCATGACAGTGCGCTAATGTAACTACTGTTACAAGCGCGTTCACAGATGCATATGCGTACTACGGGTCGGAGCCGGCAATCGGGCCCGCGGAACGCGACGTGGTGGTTTCCTGATGGCAGGGGGCACCGCGGCGCAGATACCGCATTCCGAGGCCACTTCCTCCCGTTTCCCGATGAGGCAACGAAAGGGGGTGGCCTTAATCTATCCCGCCTCATCCGGCAACGAGTGCAAGTTCACCGAGTGTGTGTGAAGGAGGTAAGGAAAAGCATGGCGATAACCAGGCGACAGTTTGTCACCCGGTTGGGCACCCTGGCTGCTGCTATGGGCATGAGCCAAGTCGACATGAATAGTGTCGTCGAGGCCTTTGCTCATGGGTCTGCATGGGCAGGCGCGCCGTGGACGACCAAGCCGAAGGTGGTTTGGGTCCATGGTGCCGAGTGCACGGGCTGCTCAACCTCGCTCCTGAGCCTTTTCGAGGACGTCAGGGGTATTGGTGTCGAGGGCACGAGCATCACTACGCTCGCCGCTCTCGATCTTGCCGTTGGAGGCAGCGGCAATGGGGACGCAGTTCTCGCGAGCGCGCCGAACCAGGCGGGCCACCCGAACGGTCACCGCACGCTTAGCAACGCTGGGTTCGACGTCGACGGCGCGGCTGCCGTCAACGCCGGTAGCCCCTATCTCGCGAACATCGCTGACGTGCTCATCGACTTCATCGACCTTCAGTATCATGAAACCGTCATGAGCATGGGTGGCGACCTCGCGTACCAGTGGCTGCTCGACCTTATAGACGACAAGGCCACGGGCGACTCGATGCCGTTCGTCCTCGTGGTTGAAGGCGCGATCCAGCCGTCCGACCAGACTGGTCATTGGACACAGGCTGGCACGACGGGTGCCGCATGGTGCTCGATCGGCAAGCCTGAGACCGGCGTCGGCGAGCACGCCTTCGACGACGTCGTGTTCGCACTGTCTACCCACCCCGGCTGCGCCGCGATCATCCCGATCGGCCAGTGCGCGTGCTACGGCGGTTACCCGGCCTGCAAGTCGCCCGTCATGGGCGAGGGCCAGACCGGCGCGATGGGCACCAAGGACTACCTCGTCTCGATGGGTCAGGCGAATGGCGCCGCCCTCAAGGTCATCAATGTCCCAGGCTGTCCGACCAACCCGTGGTGGTTCATCCTCACGGTAGTCGCATGGCTCGTTGACTTCACCAATGCGGGCGCCGGCGCGGACGGCCCTCTGGGCATTCTGCACCGCGGACCTGGCGGCGGCGCACTCGAAGTCTCCATCAACGCTTCCGCCGTCGACCGTTCAGGTCGTCTCAAGGCGGTCTACGCCCTTCCGCTGCACGGCCCGTTCTGCATCCACTATCAGGAGCGGAACGACGGCATCTACGCCAAGAAGCCGGGCGATAAGGGTTGTCTCCAGCTGATCGGCTGCAAGGGGCCGCAGACCATGACTCTTTGTGGTCCGCACGGTTGGAACTCACAGCATCCTCGTAACGCCACCGACCTCGAGTACGGCTTGGCTGCAGTCAATGGCGGAAAGGGCGGCAACTGCACGGTTGCCGGCCACCCGTGCATGGCCTGCACCGAAGAAGGCTATCCCGATGCCTTCCTGCCGTTCGTGGTCCGATAGAGAACGGAAGGAGGGAAAACTAGATGGCTTACTCGTACTCGTTCACTTTTGAGTCGATCAGCGCGCTTCAGATCGGTGTCCAGAGTGCCGCATACGACATGGCGTTCACTCAGGCCGAAGGTGTGGACAACGCGCTTCGTCGTTTCAAGTTCACGATCACGCCCGGCTCTGGTGACATCGCGATCGCGCCCGCGGACTTGGTCCTTGAGGGCGAGAACTCGCCCTACGGCTCTGGCCTGTGGCAGACGCTTGCGCTGACTAAGGTGGGCAACTCGCTCGTCGGTTACTGGGGCCCCCCAGGCGGCTTTCCGATGTCGGCTGCCTACTCCGGCACCAGCCAGTTCCGCACGACCGTCAACGGTCCCGCGAACAACGCAGGTCACTACACGCTGAAGGTCGAGCTCGTGGACGGCGCCGACGCCTCGCTCAGCCCGGCTGTCACGGGTGTGACCGGCTTCGATGTCGCGGCTCAGTTGGCCGCGGCGGGCAACTACGAAGTCGACCCGATCTCGCGCATCGAGGGTCACCTCGGCGTGAAGCTGTCAGTCGGTTCCAATGGTCTGGTCTCCGGCGCTGACGTCCACGGCAACCTGTGGCGCGGCTTCGAGAACTTCCTGATCGACCGCGAGCCGAACGACGCGATCACCTTCACGCAGCGTATCTGCGGCGTCTGCCCGGTTCCGCATGGTCAGACTGCGACGTTCGCCGCTGACGCTGTCTACGGCTACAACAGCAACTTCCAGACGTGGGTCATGGCGTCTGAGGGTGGCAAGTGGCCTGGCGATGATGGAGCGTCAGCTCCTGTCGATACCCCGCTTGATCAGGGTATCCCGGAGAAGGCTGTGCACATCCGTAACGTGGTGCTTGGCGCCGAGTTCCTGATGTCGCATATCACGCACCTGTATCACCTCGCTGCTCCGAGCTACGTTCAGGGCCCTGCGGTTCCGCCGTGGACCCCGTACTTCGACGACAGCTACTATCACCCGCTTCTGCTCTCGCAGGGTCGGGCCCTTCCTGAGGTCGAGGCCGGCTTCTCGAAGGATCTCTGGTCCGCTGTCATCACCTCGTACGTCAAGGCACTGCGCATGCGCCGCCTGACGTTCGAAGCTGGCGCGCTGTTCGCCGGCCGCATGCCGATGACCTCGTGCTACGTCGCCGGTGGTGTCACGAACGACAGCACCGCCAACTTGGCCACTCGTTGCTCCAAGTACCGCGACATCATGACCGAGATCGGCAGCTTCATCGTCAAGGAGTTCGTCCCGCTGTTCCTGACGCTCGGTGCGCTCTATCCGGGTTGGGACAACACCGGCAACGGCGGCTCCGGCTACGGCCAGGGCGTGGGCAACTTCCTCGCATGGGGTGGCTTCCCGCAGAAGGACGGTACGCTCGGCCTCGCCCGTGGCTACCGCCTCAAGACCGGTGTCAGCGGCACGATCACGAGCCAGAACGTCCTCGACAACCTCCGCGAGTTCATCGGCGCTTCGCACTACGCGGGCTCCGTGACGAGCGGCCAGGTTCTCGCCGACGGCTCCGTCTCCAGTGTCGTCGCGACCACGGTGACCAATCCTGCGACCGAGGCCCGTACGGTCCCGAATCGCGCGGTCGGCTACTCATGGCTGAAGGCTCCTCGCTGGAACGTCAGCGGGACCTACTACCCGATGGAAGTCGGACCGTTCGCGCGCATGGTCGTCGGCGGCCTGTATCCGGTCGACGGTGTCACCACGCTCGCCAGCCAGCCTGGCCTCAGCCCGCTCTACATGCGCTACGTCAAGACCGCGGCCGGCAACACCGGTCTCGATCCGGCGATGGTGGAGGCAGACCTCGCGGTCGCCCTGCTGCGCGAGGGCCTCGCAGAGGTCTGGGTCGGCGCCACGCACTACACCAAGTCCAACACTGCTGGTGCGGACAATGCCACGCTGCTTTCGGTCTACACGAACGCCAACGCCGTCATCATGGGTGTCGTCCGTGACTGGATCGTCGGCCTCAAGGGTGGCCTGTCCACCATGGACCGCCTGCGCGGTCGTGCGCTCGAGTCGCTCGTCACGGTCACCAAGATCGTGGGCGACTTCACCAAGGGTGCCGTCGGCGGCGCGCCGCTCACCTGGAAGGCCGTCAACGCCACGGGTACCGGCATCGGCTGGATCCAGCAGCTGAACAACTGTACGTTCACCGCCACCTACAGCCACAAGACGATGCCTCCGGGCTACCGCTTCGGCTTCGGTGCGACGGAAGCTCCTCGTGGAGCCCTCATGCACATGTGTGCCACGGACAAGGGCAAGATCGTCCGCTACCAGTGCATCGTCCCGACGACCTGGAACGCGGGTCCCAAGGACGTGCCCGGCGGCACCGAGGGCCCGATCGAGAAGGCCATGATCGGCATCCCGTACAATGCGGCTGGGGCATCGTTCACCAACGTGGCTGGCAACGTCCAGGCCACCGGTGGTGGCGTCGAGGCTCTCCGCGTTGCCCAGTCCTTCGACCCGTGCATCGCTTGCGCGGTCCACTAACCGATAAGGGGGTGAACTGAGTGAAGAGAGCATTTATCATCCTGGCGATCGCAGCCGTGGCCCTGTTGGCCATGACCGGCACCGCCTTTGCAAACTTCGGCCCGCACGGCGGCTACGCGCTCGATACTGATGCGTGCGCTGGCTGTCACCGCGCTCACACTTCCTTCTCGGATCTGACGTGGACTGACGGCGCAGGCGGCCAGAACAGCGCCTTGCTCGTCTCGTCGGCCAGCACGATGGAGGAGTTCTGCCTCGCGTGCCACGGTGCCATGGCTCCTGGTGCGTCGACCAACGTCGAGGAAGGCATCTTCGACGGCGGTCCTTCCGGCGCGAAGAATGTCGCGCTCGGTGGAGGCATCCTCTACCAGACGAACTCGACCCTGGACGCCACGCTCAACGGCGGCGCGTTCTCGGGCATGTCGTCCATGCACGACATGGGCAAGGGTGCTGTCACCGACCCGATGTGGGGCGCCGGCTCGTCGGCACCCGTGGGTACGGATCTCACCTGCACCAGCTGCCACGACGTTCACGGCTCGTCCAACTACCGCCTTCTCAAGGATCGTGTGAACAACCACACGGTCGGCGGTTACACGGCGGCCGACGTTCCGCAGCCGTTCGTCTTCTCGTCTGAGCAGGGCTACCCTGTCTCTGCCGTGGGGACCACCGCGGTCGGCGGCTGGCTGAAGCATCAGCCGGGTGCGGCGCAGATGGCTTCGTATCGACCGAACTACACCACGCCTGAGTATCTGTTCGGCGGCAACGCCACTTACTCTCAGGGCGAGGGCTTCCGCTCCATGTCGACCTGGTGCTCCGCGTGCCACGAGGCTTACAACGAGACCAGCTCGAACTACAACTACGGTGCCTACGAGTCCAACGGTACGCTCACTCGCGACGGCAGCGGTCAGCTGTCCGTCTCGGGCGCGACCGAGGTCATCGGCAACCGTGGCCGTCACCGCCACCCGGTCGACATCACGCCGGCTAGCGCCAACACCATCAACGGTTTTGGCACCAACGCCGTCACCAGCACCGTGCTTCCGCTGGAGAAGACCGTGCAGACCAAGGGTGCGACCGGCAGCGGCAACTGGCTGCTCACCGACTACATGGGCTGCCTGACCTGCCACCGTGCACACGGCTCGTCTGCCGTGATGACCGGATGGGCCAACGCTCGCCTCAAGAACAACCCGACGGCCTCCGTCACGTGGACGGTCGAGCCTACGACGGTTGCTCCGGCCGGCGTGAACCCGAACGTTTCGAGCGCCCTGCTCCGCGCGGACAACCGCGGCGTGTGCGAGCGCTGCCACAACAAGTAGTTCGTCTGTGGCAAAACGCCTGATGGCGTGAGCGAAGGCCCCGATCGGGAAACCGGTCGGGGCCTTCTTCGTGAACCCGTTCCAGATGGCACGGAGTTCTCAAACAGCAGGTGCAAAACCCCATATCCCGCTATAATTCGAGCTGGACAGAGGACGCGTCCTCCAAGGGACCCCGGCAGGTCTCGCGCGCCCCACCGGTAAGGAGTGCACTGCATGGAACCTCGCGAGGCTGTGACGCCCGCATTCGACACGCTTGGGCTGCTCGGCAACCCGCTGTCTCTCCCTCAAGAAGACACCACCGACTCCGATGGTATGCGCCTGTCGGTCGTCGCCGCGTCGTACCGGCTACTTTCGGCCGTGAACGTGCTCGCGTCCGACCCCGATCACCGTCCGACCGTCGTGGAAAAGGGCGACCTGCCCGCCATCTACGCGGTGCAGGCGCTTGCCCCTGCGCTGCGGGCGCTCGCCACCGATGAGGCGGTCCCCGGCATCATGCAGCTCTACGTGCCACTGGACATGATGCGCATCGGGCGCGTCCGGGCGGTCCTGCATTCCGCAGCCGAGTGGGTGGCTGCGCGTCAGCCGGACCTGACCATCGGCACGTGGCTCCAGGCCGCTCTTGCGACTCCCGATGAGGCACTGCCCGAGTGGGTGGCGCTCACAGAGGCCGGCTTCGACGTCGCGTCGGTCGCAACCGACGTGGCCGAGGACCCTGCTGGTTACGCCCGGCGCATCTTCGGCGAGCCGCTTGCGTCACGCGAGGGAGCCGAGGACCTCGAGGCGCTCATGCGCGTGTCCACCGCGCGTATCGATCGCCTGGAGACCGATCCGGCCGAGGGCGAGGAGTCGCTGAAGGCCTCCGAGGACTCCCCGGACGACCCGATGGCCGCCGCTTTCGTCACGCCGCTCGGCGACGTGGACGAGACTGCGCTCCCGGCTGCGGACGACGCTCAGCCTGTGGACGTGGAGTCGCTGCTCGGCGACTACCTTGTCGCCTATCTCAAGAAGAATCTCTCACCCGTCGTCGCACGAGGTGTCAGGGCCTATCAGGCCCAGGGCCGATCGTCGATGGCCGAGGAGCTCAAGGTCTCGAAGGCGCCGAGCAAGACACTCGTGGCGCTCGTGAAGTTCGCTTCGCCGCGCATACGTGCGGTCGCCGTCATGTTCGACCGTTTCGAGATCTGGCCGACGGTGCCCGCGGATCTGCGACTCAAGATCGTCAACACTCTGACCTCTCTGCGTTGGGCACTGAAGGACTTCGGCGGTCTCATGCTCATCCTTCGGCCGGACATCGCTCCGGAGGTCGCTGA
Organism: uncultured Eubacteriales bacterium; assembly: GCA_964607705.1. Lineage (GTDB taxonomy): Bacteria > Actinomycetota > Coriobacteriia > Anaerosomatales > PHET01 > CAZSLI01. The sequence continues at coordinate 63,007 of CAZSLI010000002.1, read as the reverse complement.
GGCCTTCGCTGCGGCGCGGCGGGTCTCATGGCGCTACGACGAGCTTGAGACCGTTTCCGCGCGCGACGCCGTCTTCGACCGCGATATCGTCGAGGAGTGGATCGCTTCGGCGTCGGTAGACGCTGAGCCCCCCGTGTGGACCCATGAGCTTCTCGCCGCCGTGCCCGCTGGCACTCGGCTCGACGTCGCCGCCGCTGCTCTGTCGGTCGCGATAGACGTCGCCGCAAGGGAAGGGGCCGAGAGGCCCGACCCCGCCGTCGTGTCTGCTGCGCTCGCCGCTGAGAAAGGGGTCGCCGCAGAGTGAGGTTGCGCAACACCATCGGGCTACTTGCCGTGGCGGCCGTCGCACTGACGGTTGCCTTGGCATGCGCGTACCCCGATGCTGCTGCCGCAGCCCCTGCCTCGGCCACAGCGACTCTCCCGCCGCACGTTGCAGCCGCCGCCGACACCGACGTCTGTGCGATGTGCCACAGGACCCATTCCGCCCCGAGCAGGGGCACCTGGACGAACTCAGCCGGCACGACGTCGAGTGCCTTGCTCGCGGTCCCTGGCGAAGCAGACGTCGAGTTGTGCTACACCTGCCACGGCGTCGACGCCCTGGGATCCGGCACGGACGTGCAGTCGTCCTTCGAGGCCAGCTCTGCGCATCTGCTCGCGCCGAGCCCATCGGCATTCGGCCCTGCGTCCAAGCAATGCGGTACCTGCCACGACGCTCACGGCTCGGCGCGCGTTGTGACGGGGACCCCGTACCCCGACCTGCTCCGCTCGGTAACCGTCACCGGCAGTCTCGTCTACCAGGGCGACCAGTTCTGCACGTCATGCCACTGGGTGCGCTCCGCGAGCCGCTTCCCCGGTGCGGCGATCTGGGCGAAGACGCCTCATGCCGCCATCGAGGCGCCGACGGCATCCAAGATCGTGTGCTCGGCATGTCACGAGCCGCATGGCTCACCCTACGAGGCGAACATACGCTCATCACTGGTCACGCCTTCCGCGCCCGCGACTGCTGCCGTCAAGGGTGACGACCGGACACTGTGTGCAGGCTGTCACCGTGTCGGTGTCGGCGTCTGGCCGGGTTCCTCGGCGTACGCGTCTTCCGCGCACGCCTCCTCGGCATCCACGGTTCCGGTGGGCGGGGAGTGGGCGAGTGTCGGAGCCACGCGCACGGTGGGCGAGTGCCAGGCGTGCCACAACGCGATGGGTACTTCGGATGGCACAGGGAATCCGCTGCCCAACCTCCTCGACGCCTCGGGCCGCGCACTTTGCGACCGTTGCCACCAAGCGGCTGGTCCGGCCAAGACGGACTTCGCCTCGCTGAAGTACAGTCCCACGACTCCCGGTCTCGAGGTGCTCGCCTCTTTCGAGGCATCGGTCGCCGCCTACGGCCGCGTGGCGCTCTACGCGCGCGAGTCCACAGCCGCGGCGATACCCAGCGGCCCGCGGATCCCTGACATGAGCGGCCTGGGCGCCATCGGCCCGATCGCCGCCGGAGACGTGGACGGGGATAGCACCGGCGAGGCGCTCGTGGCCAGCACGTCCTCGGCGAAGCTGGCGATGCTACAGCGCGACGCGTCCCGGATAGTGAGCGAGACCGTCTTCTCGCTTCCCGGCGGGGAGCGGGCGACCGCGCTTGCTGTGGGCGACGTCTACTTCGACCTGATGGACGCACCCGAGACCGTCTACACGACGGCCGCCGGCAAGGTGATCACCGCCAATGTCCTCGGGCACACCATGCTGCCGAAGTCCTCGGCGACGGTGACGGGCACCCCGACGGCGATAGCCCTGGGCGACCTGACCGACGGCCCGGGCGAGGAGATCGTGGTCACGACCACGGCGCCTGACCGGCTCTACGTGCTCTCAGACGACGGCTTGGGCGGTTTACGGATCGATGTGGACGTTGCCGCGCTGAGCCAGCCGGTCGCCGCCGCAGTCGCCGATATCGATGACGTGGCGAGCACCAAAGAGATCGCAGTGGCCTACGCGGGCGAGCTGACCGACGTGGTCGCCCTCTACAGGGCGAATGGAACAGAGTACCTCTCCGGTGGCGGCCCGCTCGCTGCCGGTGCGCAGGCGAGCGCGCTGGCCGTGGGCGACATCTTCCCCGGCGCGACGCCGGCCGTAGGCACGGCAGGCCGAGAGATCGCGGTCACCTTCACTGACGAGGCGGGTGACGGCGGCGTGCGCATCATGCCGTCAGCCGACTCGCCGCTCGTCTCGATGGTCGACACGGCCACCCCTGCGGCCGCCAGGCCTTCCGGGTTGGCGCTCGGCGATGCGAACGGCGACGGCCGGAGCGATGTCACCGTGGCGCTCGCCGGATCCTTCACTCACGCCGCGGACGCCGTGCCGCCGTCGCTCAGGGTGCTGCAGACCGATGTGGACGGCCAAGACGTCACCGGCTCGTTCGACCTCAAGGTCGGCGGTGTCGAGGCGGCGGGGCGCAACGCCCATGTCGTGGCAGTGGACCTAGGCGCGATCGGGCCCTCGCGGCACACGGTTGGCCAGGCGCCCGGGGCACACGAGTCGACCGAGTCCGCGATGGACACGCGGCACGTCGAGTGCTCCGACTGTCACAACTCGCACCTCGCCAAGTCGGCATCCGCGGACACCAGTTCGATGCCAGGCGCGCTCATCGGCGCTCAGGGAGTCATAGCCACGAACATCGATTCGCGCACGGTGAGCCTCGCCTCGAAGCGCGAGACCGCGACCGCCGAGTACGAGGTCTGCTTCAGTTGCCACTCCCGTTGGGCTTCGGCCGACGTCCGCAGCATCGCCTCCGAGATCAACACGCTGGGTGCGTCGTTCCATCCCATCGAGGGCGAGGCCCGCGCGGACAACTCGCTCGGAGAGGTCCTCGTCAACGGCGCGCAGCCGGGCGACACGCTCACCTGTTCGTCGTGCCATGGCCGGTCGTCTGCCTCCACGCCGGCAGGACCTCACCGTTCGACCAACTTCCCGCTGTTGAAGAAGCCGCAGGTGGCTATCGCTGCCGACTCCACGAGCGGCCTCTGCGTCACGTGCCACGAGCCGGCCGTCTACGTCAGTGGTCTCGGCGAGGTGCATGGCGTGAAGCAGAGTGGCTTCTACAACACCGCCGATACACCCAGCCGACTGCACTCGTATCACGCCTCTCTCGGGATGGCGTGCGGCTCGTGCCACGAGAGCCACGGGAACCCGCGGCAGAAGCATCTGCTGCGCGATGAGGTGAAATGGACCGAGACGGTGGGCTCCGGTCAGCCGATCGGTGGCTCGTGCGTGAGCGGCTGTCACATGAGCTCTGCAGACTACCCGTACGTCTTCTGATATCGAGGGAGCGTCATTCCCATGGCCAAGGACCCGAACGCCAGCCCTAAGTTCACCTGGAAGCAACTCGCGATCGCGGGTGCTGCGGTTGTGGGTCTGGCGGCCGTCATCTTCGGCATGTCAGCGTTGTCGGCGCCGAAGAAGCAGCAGGAACCGGCACCGGTGACGCAGGGTACCCTCGAGGCCGAGAAGCTTGCGTCGAGCGCGGATGCGGCGCTCTCACAGAACCAGACGGCGACGGCCCTTGCGCTCGCGAACAAGGCGCTCAAGGCGGACCCGAACAACGCTACTGCGAAGCGTGTGATCGATACGGCGCAGGCGCCCCCCGCGACCGAGACCCCTGTCTCGGGCGGTCAACCAGCCGAAGAACCAGCGGCACCGCCGGCCGGACCGTACGCCAAGGCGGTCAAGGACCTCGGGACTCTGCTTCCTTCGTCTTACGGGACGTGGAGCAAGGGCCGTGTGACCGTACAGGGCTCTGATGCCCTGGTCACGTTCGAGCCGTCTTTGAAGGACCGAGCGGCGCGCGCGACCGTGACGCGTGCTGCTGTCTATGCACACGACATGGGATCCGAAGCGAAGGCGCAGGCCTACGTGAAGAACGCGGTCAAGCGGCCGTATTCGGTCGATGCTCAGCCCGTGCGTGTAGGAATAGTGGATTCAGGCTACTTCGGCACGAATGGTGCAGGGGTAGCGGCGGTGGCATTCGCGCGCGGCCGGTACGCGTTCGAAGTGGTGGTCACCGTTCGGCCCGGTACTAAGCCGGCAAGCGTCAAGGCGCTAGGAGTCGACATCGCGTCGAAGGTGCCCGCAGCGCGCTAAGGGGTAGTGGGTAAGTGCAGCGTCCGGCACGTTCTCTCAGAACGTTACTGGTGGTCGCTCTCGCGGCGGCGCTGTGTATCCCTGCGCCCGCATTCGCCGGGCCTGCGACGTCCGGCGTCTCGCTGCTCGGTCGTGAGGGATTCGAGCCCGGAACCACTCCCAAGTACACGATGTTCTCCCAGCCATGGGCCGATGGCAGCGAAGCCGTCACCTGGGGTCCCATCACTAGCGAGAAGAACAGCGTGTACGGGGGGTCCACCGGCCTGTGGTGCAGCGGAAGCGACACACTCCTAGCCAGCACCTATCCGACTTACGGGTACTCCTACTACGCCAGCAGCGAGATCCGGTTCGATCTTCCTCAGATGGCCGACTACTACACCGGCGACCTGAGCTACTACTTCATCAATCCGAGCATGGGCGCCGCAGACGACTTCTATGCGAACTGGGGCGTCGCAGGCAGCCAGTTCTCCGCTCCTGCGCGACTTGGCACGTCGGCAAGCTGGCGCAAGGTGAGCTACGACTTGGGCAGCTCGCCATACGGCCTTTCGCGACGCGCGGGCTACGCGCGCATACGTTTCGAGAACAAGCCCATGGACGCTGACGGTCTGGGTCCCACGATCGATGACGTCGAGTTCTTCGGCTGGAAGTATGGGCCGCCGCGCGAGTTCACGTCCGTTGCGGGCACTTCAGCGGTGCAGCTGTCATGGAAGCGGCCGTACTCGTCAACCACGACCACAGCGCTCGAGACCCGTCCCATCCTCTATAAGGCATGGTGGGCGGACGGCGGAAGCAGCGCATGGAACGACATCACGCCGTCGGTCTCAAGCGCCGCCGCCGACCTGACACTGTCCCAGCCGATCAGGGGCGAGGGCCGGCAGTACCGCTATTCAGTGCAGACGTGGGACGCCAACGGCGCCTACGGACATTCGTCCGAGGTGACAGTCAGTGTCCCCTCGAACCCGCCGGGCATCTCTTTGGCCTCTCCATCTGCGGACTTCGTGCTCTCGTCATCCCCGGTTCTCATCACGGGCACCGCGTCGGACATAGGCACGGGAGTACGGTCGGTAGGAGTGCGGATCCGCCGCGCTGACGGCCAGTGCTTCACCGGCACGCCTGGTGTATGGACGAGTGCCGATACCTGGCTCGCCGTGCAGCCCCGGGCGGCAGGCGACTGGAGCACCTGGAGCTACTCATGGACTCCCTCAGCCGCCGACTTGGCTTCGGGTCAGATCGTGTCCGTCACCTCGCGCGCCACCGACGGTACGCCCCTGACGACCGTCAGCGGGACCGTCTCGTCGCAGGTCCCGATGGTCGCCTCGGTGGCGCTCGCCGCCGGTGCCGCCACGACCACGCAAGGCACCGTCCAGGCGAGCATCTCGGCGCCCGGGGCGAGCGTCATGCGCTGGTCGGTCGACGGGGGAGCGTCATGGACCGGCTGGTCGACGTACTCCACCGCCGCCTCTGTGGTCCTCCCGCCGGGAGATGGCGCTAAGCTCGTAACCTTCCAGTTCTCCAAGGACGGCGGAGCCACCATCGCCGCAACCGCATCCGACGGCATCACGCTCGACACCCAGGCGCCGTCGGTCGCGCTCACCAGTCCCAGCACGGCATTCTCGCTGAACGGGCCGGTCACCGTAGCCGGCACGGCATTCGACGCGGTAGGTGCTGTGTCAAGTGTGTCGGTTCGCGTCCAGCGGGCTGACGGCCTGACGTGGAACGGCACCGCTTGGACTGCCACGGAGACCTGGCTGCCGGTGACGACGAGCGATGGTTATGCGACTTGGCAGCTCGCTTGGACTCCGGATGCGTCGGTTCGTGCTTCCGGCCGGGCGGTCACGCTCACCGCACGCGCGGTCGATGCGGCCGGGCTCACCGGCTCGAGTGCGGGCGTGACGTCACGCGTGCCCGTCGTGGCCTCGATGGCGCTCAACACGGGCGACACGTATGCCAGCGGAACTACCGTTGTCGCGTCGATCGCGACGACCGGCACGCCGAATCGCATGCGCTGGAACAACGGCACGGGCTACAACGCTTGGGAGCCGTACTCGGCAAGCAAGGCGGTCACTTTGACCGCGGGTGATGGCGTGAAGACCGTCACGTTCGAGTTCTCATCGGCAGGCGACGGTACGACTGATGCGACGGCAAGCGACTCCATCCTGCTGCACACGAGCGTGCCTTCCGTCGCGATCGCACAGCCCGCGAACGGGTTCTCGCTCACGAGTGTGCCGGTGACCATCACGGGGACGGCGGCAGACGCTGGAGGCAGCCTGACCTCGGTCGAAGTGCTCATCACACGGTCGGACGGCTACACCTGGACCGGCTCGGGATGGAGCAGTGCAACATCCTGGATCCCGGCGACCGGAACGGGCAACTGGTCGTACCGCTGGGCTCCTTCAGCAGGACAACTCGCCGCCGGTCAGATCATCTCCATCTCGGCGCGCGCGACAGACATGGTTGGACTCGTCGGCTCGGCGGCGACGGTCTCATCGAGCGTCTCGGTGGCGGCGGCCGTCTCGTTGAATGGCGGGGCGGCGTACACGACGAGCACCGGAGTCACCGCATCCCTCGCCACCACGGGCACTCCCAACAAGATGCGGTGGAGCGTGGACAGCGGAGCAACCTTCACGGGCTGGCAGGACTACGCTCCGAGTGCCGCCGTGTCACTCCCGTCGGGCGACGGCACCAAGACGGTCATTTTCGAGCTCTCGTCCACCGGCGGGGCCAGTGTCGAGGCTACGGCCTCGGACTCGATCCTTCTGCATACCAGCATTCCCGAAGTGGCGTTGGCCACTCCCGCCTCCGGCTTCTCGCTCAACACACCGCTCGTCCACGTATCCGGTACGTCGTCAGATGTCGACGGCATCATATCGTCCACGGAGCTGCGCATCCGCCGCTCGGACGGGCGTAGTTGGAATGGCCTCGCCTGGACGCCCGGTGACTTCTGGCTACCGATGACCGGCATCGGCTGGTCGTACGACTGGGCGGTCCCGCCGACGGATCAGCTCGCGGGCTACATCGTCTCGGTGACGGCCAGGGCGACCGATGGCGTGGGGCTGCAAGGGACGAGTGCCCAGAGGGACTCGAGCGTCGGCATCGCCGCCGCCGTCTCACTGCAAGCCGGTGCGGCCTACACCACGACGCGCGGCATCATCGCGTCCGTGGCGACCACCGGCACGCCCACCCACATGCAGATGAGCTTCGACGGCAGCGCCTTCTCGGCGTGGGAGCCGTACGCCTCGGCGACCGGTATCACGCTGCCTGCCGGTGACGGCGTGAAGCGCGTCTGGTTCCGCTTCTCGTCCACCGGAGGGGCCAGCGTAGAGGCCTCGGCCAGTGACGACATCGTCCTGCACACGTCGGTCCCCAGCGTCGCGATCAGTTCACCTGCGGCGGGATTCAGGCTGTCGGCAAACACCACACGTATCTCGGGTACAGCCGCAGACACGGGAGGCACGGTTCAAGGCGTCGAGGTGCTGATAAGGCGGAGTTCCGGTCGTTGTTGGAACGGGAGCGGCTGGAACAACGGGGCCGAGGTCTGGCTCCCTGTCACGGGCGGGGCCAGCTGGTACTACGATTGGACGCTGACGCCCGATCAGATCATCCCCGGCGAGATGGTCACCCTCGAGGCGCATGCGACCGACGGCTACGGACTCGTCTCAGTCACCACGCCCGGCGTCGTCTCGGCGGTGCCGATCGCAGCGCAGATCGCTCTCAACGGCGGAGATCGGTACACCGGCTCGCAGACGGTGACGGCGACGGTGTCCGCGGTCGGAGCGACTTCGGTGAGCTATCAGGTTGACGGCGGTGCGCCCAGCGAGTGGATGCCTTACGGCGGGTCCTCGGCGGCTACGCTGTCACTAGGCGCAGGCGAGGGTACGCGGACGGTGACGTTCCGGTTCTCGTCTGACGCAAGCCATACCGTGGGGGCCACGGCCTCCGACTCGATAGTGCTCGACACCTCGGCGCCCAGCGCCACTATCGCTCAAGCGAACGTGCCGTTCCCGCTGACGCGCGAGGCAACCGTCACGCTCTCCGGGACAGCATCAGACTCACGGTCCGGAATCGACGCGGCAAGCATAGCGATCACCCGGGACGCAATGTACTGGAGCGGCGCCGGTTGGCAGCCTGAGCCCATCAGACTCCCGGTGACCGTGAACCCGGACGGCAGCTGGGAGACCAGTTGGACGCCCGACGAGGTGTCGTGGTCGGGCTATCGCCCCGTGAAGGTGGAGTTCGTGGCGTACGACGGTGCGGGGAACGAGTCCGCTCGTGCCACACGTCTCTCGGTAGACCCCAAGGAGTCGACGCAGCTCTCGGGCGCTTCTTCGGCGAGCGTCATCGCGTACGGCGGCAGCGCGGCGATCAGCGGTTCGTGGAGCGCCGTGGAGAGTGGAGCGTTGCCGGGCAAGACCGTCTTCCTTGAGTACCTGTCCGGGAGCTGGCGGAGAGTCGACAGCCGCCAGACCGATGCAGCCGGCAAGGTGTCTTTCACGGTCAAGCCAACCGTGAAGACCTCGTACCGCCTGACGACCGATGCGGACGCCGATTTCGAGGCCGCGGCAGCGACGCAGGTGTTCGCAGTGACTCCGAAGGTCTATCTCTCGACGCCGTACGCGCCGTCAAGAACCGGACGCAACGTGCGCTTCAGCACGTACGGCAACCTGAAGCCGCGCCACTCCTCGGGCACCTACGCAGTCAAGCTCCAGTGCTACCGCTATGAGAGCGGCAAGCCCAAGTTGCGCAAGACGATCAGCGTGAAGGTGAAGAACTACAGCAGCTACAGCCGCTACTACGGCTACGTGTCGCTGCCCTACACGGGCAAGTGGATCATACGGGCATACCACGCGGACACCGCTCACGCGCCGTCGTACTCGACGTTCCGCACGGTGTACGTCCGCTAGCCGCGACGGCTCAGTGCGGCCGAGGAGTCAGCCCTCGGCGAGCGAGCTCGCCTGCTAGGGGACGATGTAGACCTGGTCGCCTATCTTGACGCGCTCGTACAGGTCCTCCACGTCAGCCCGAACCATTCGCATGCACCCGTGGCTCGCGGCGCTTCCGATGGACCCGAGATTCGTCGTTCCGTGGAACCGGATGCCTGACGCGCTCAGGTTGATGGCGCGGGTGCCGAGCGGGTTCCCCGGCCCCGGCGGTATAGAGGGAGGCATGTCCTTGCCCCAGCTGTTGGGCGCCGGATTGACCCACGTGGGCAGGTAGCGCTTGAGGACGATCTCGAAGTGCCCCTTCGGGGTGGGATGGTCCGGAGTGCCGATCGCACAGGGGTACGTCTTCTCGATCTTCGCTCCGTCATAGAGGCGGATACGGCGCTCGGAGAGGTCGACCACGATGGTCTTGCCGAGGTCTTTCTCGGTGACCTTCGGCTTGAGAACGGCCACCGGTACGACGACGGCGCGCTCTGCCGAGGAGGACAGAGCGCTCTCGTCGGAGAAGGCCGCGACGATCTTGGCGACTCCGTCATCGATGGCGGTCTTCCTGCCGGTACCAGACGGCCGGAGCTTCACGGCGCCGTCGCTTACCGTGATGGTGGCGTTGACCGCTCGGCGGTCAACGGTGGAGGCGACCTCCGTGAGCCAGGTGTGGACGGCCGTGGCATCGACCGAGTACTGGGGGCGCACTACGGCCGTCAGGGGCTCATGCGCCACGTCGTGCCGTACGCGTGCGACGAAGGCGGCCTTTCGGCGCGCGCCGTATGCCTGGTCGAGCATCGACTCCACGTCGACTCGCACAGCATCCTGCGGATCGAACGAGACCGTGCTGCTGTCCACCGTGACGTCCAACGGCCGCATGAGCGGGGCGGCGACGGCCTGCTCGATTGCGGTCCGGGCCTCGGCCTCGGTCATGCCGCCGAGATCTGTCCCGTTGACGGAGACTCCCTGGGGAACGAAGGCGCGTTCTCGGTAGTCGTTGGCGGCGGCCCAGGCCAAGCCGCTTGAGAGCAGGAGCAGGACGGCCGCGGCAATGACGGCGACCACCTTCTGAGTGATGCTCGGGGCCTTCACCAGCCGGCGCCTTTCTTCGGCGAGATGCACGAACTGACTGGCATACTATTATAGGTGCGCATATCTAGCACTTCACACGCGGGGTCGGTTGTGTCTGTCGGAGGGGGGCGCGTGGAAGAGGGCGGTTCCTCAGGAGTCTATCGCGGCAGCCTCGACCGACTCATCGACAAGGTCAACGATGCACGCGGCATCGACTTGTCGCTGTATCGTCGAGCGTACGTGGAGCGGCGCATCACCACGCGGCTGCGCGCCCTCGACCTGCACTCGTTCAGGCAGTACGCCGATGTCCTAGAGTCGGATCCGAACGAGTACGAACGCCTCTTGGACACGCTGACGATCAACGTCACCGAGTTCTTCCGCGACCAGGTCGTGTGGGACTCGATCAAGCGTAATGTCATGCGGCCCATGCTCGAGTCGAAGTCCGAGGGGCGAAGTCGAACGATCCGCCTTTGGTCTGCGGCGTGTGCTACCGGAGAAGAGCCCTATTCGCTCGCCATGATGCTGCTCGACGCGGTTGGGAAGGACGAGTCACGCTACCTGATGTCAGTCTTGGCGACGGACCTCGACCGGGAGGCGCTGCGCAGGGCCGAGCTGGGCGTCTTCGACAACCAGCGGCTGCGCCACATCCCGGCCAGTTATCAGGTACGATTCACCCAGCCGGTTAATCGCGAAGCGTTCGAGATGGACCCGTCGGTACGCAAGATCGTACGGTTCCGCGAAGCGAGCCTGTTCGATCCGGCGCCACAGCGATCGATCGATCTCATCATGTGCCGCAACGTGTTCATCTACTTCGATCGAGAGCAGCAGGCGCGAGCGCTCGAAACGTTTTGGGGAGCGTTGGCGCGCGGAGGCTATCTCGTCTTGGGGCGCAGTGAGAAGTTGAGCCCTCAAGCCGCGGAGCGCTTTGAGCCGATAGATGGCAGAGAGCGTATCTATCGCAAGCCGGTCCGCTACTAGGCCGGGGGGACGTCAGCTGCCCGGAAGGGCCGCGGAGGGGAACGAGCCAGATGGCGCAGGAACACAGGGATAGCACCGTCAGAGGCGGGCTGTCCTTCATCTTTACGCTGCTCACCTGGGTGGCGATCGGACCGGCGGTCTTGTTCGGACTGATTCTGACGGCGATCTTCGCTTACTACTTCCTCGACCTCTCGTTGGCCGAGATGGCGCCGGTCATGGCGGTGGGCGCGGTCGCGATGTTCCTCATGGCGCCCGTCGGGACCTGGCTGTGGCGCATCCAGTTCAAGGACAGGATCCTCCGTCCGCTTCGCGACCTGGGCGGCACGATGATCCAGGCCGGCGAGGGGGATCTGCGCGTACGCGCCCGGATCCAGCGCAATGACGAGATCGGCGAGCTTGCTCGCGAATGCAACCTGCTCATCGAGTCGCTCTCCGGCATCGCGTCGCAGGTGCGACGCTCGGCCGATTCGGTGTCAGCGGCCGCATCCGAACTCTCGGCGTCTTCCGAGGAGATCAACTCATCGACGATCGAGATCTCTTCGTCGGTGCAGCAGATAGCGCATGGTGCCGAGCTGCAGTCGCGCAAGGTCGACGATACCAGCCGCGCTGTCGCCCTGATGACCTCCACAACCGAGCAGGTCGCGTCAAAGGCGACCGAGGCGGCGACCACGAGTCTCGAGGCCGCACAGGTCGCTCGCGCTGGCGAGGAGGCGACCGAGCAGGCGATCGTGAAGATCGCCGAGGTCCAGCAGGCCATCGAGACGCTCGCATCCTCGGTCGAAGTCCTCGGCAAGCGAAGCGAGCAGATCGGCGGCATCGTCGACGTCATCACCAACATCGCCGACCAGACCAACCTCCTGTCGCTCAACGCAGCGATCGAGGCCGCGCGTGCCGGCGAGTCGGGCCGCGGGTTCTCGGTCGTCGCCGAGGAGGTCCGCAAGTTGGCCGAGGGCTCTGGGCAGGCGGCCGAGCGGATCGGAGAGCTCATCCAAGACGTTCAGGCGGAGACAGCCAAGGCCGTGCGATACATGGAGATCGGTACGCGCGAGGTCGAGGTCGGCAGCGAGGTCGTCGGCCGCAGCGGCAAGGCGCTCCGCGCGATCAGTGACGCCGTTTCCCGCACGAGCCAGCTGGCCGACGAGATCGCCAAGTCGATGAGCGAGCAGGCGCGACGCACGACGGATGTCGACCGGGCGATGCACGAGATCGCTGCGGTGGTCGAGCAGAACGCCGCTTCCGCCGAAGAGACCGCCGCCGCTGCCGAAGAGCAGACGGCCTGTATGCAGGAGATCACCGCGTCGGCCCAGGATCTCGCCGACATGGCGCAGCGTCTCGACGAGACCGTTCACCGGTTCCGGGTCGACTAGAGCACGCGATGAGCAAACCTCTGGCGAACAGCTACGTGGTCTTCCATCTGGCCGATGAGGAATACGGCCTGCCGGTCGCCGCCGTCAACAGCATCATCCGCTTCGAGGAGGCGACGCCGGTCCCCCGGGCCCCGCATTCGGTGCTGGGGGTGATCAACCTCCGTGGCCGCGTCATTCCGGTGGTCGATCTCCACATGCGCTTCAAGGGGATCCCATTCAAGCCGGGGACCTTCTCGCGCATCGTTGTCGCAGAGGGCGCTGCTGGCGCGGTGGGTGTCGCTGTGGATTCCGCTACCGAGGTCACCGAGTTCGAACCCGAGTCCGTCAACCCTGTCCCCGACGGCGTCTTGGCGCCTGAGACCGCCCGCGCCTTCTCCGGTGTGGTCGAGCGGGACGGCAAGCTTGTGATACTGCTCAACCTGGATGAGGCGGTTCCCCGTTCCGAGTATGCCTCGGCGGTCCCCGGAGCCGACGACGAAGAGGTGCCCGCGGATGTCTAAGACCATTCTGGTCGTCGATGATGCAGCGTTCATGAGGATGATGATCCGAGACATACTCGCCCGGGAGGGCTACGCGATCCATGAAGCCGTCAATGGCCGAGACGCTATCGAGAAGTACGGTGAGGTCCGGCCGGACCTGGTGACTATGGACATCACGATGCCCGAGCTCGATGGAATCGAGGCGCTTCGAGAGATCAAGCGCGTAGACCCCGCAGCCCGCGTGCTTATGGTGAGCGCGATGGGACAGCAGAAGATGATCGTTGAGGCGCTCGAGGCGGGCGCGCTCGACTTTCTCGTAAAGCCTTTCCAGCCGACGAAGGTGCTCGAGACCGTCAAGAAGTGCCTGCAAGCTTCGGTCGGCTGAGGAACGAGATCATGCCGCCCACGTCGATCCGGGTCCTCGTAGTCGACGACTCCGCGCTCATCCGCCAAATGCTTACGAGGGCACTTGCGATGGACCCGCGCGTCCAGGTGATCGGCAGCGCGCGAGATGGCGTCGAGGCCATCGAGAAGGCGCGGGACCTCGAACCCGACGTCATCACGCTCGACATCGAAATGCCTGAGCTCAATGGGCTCGAGGCGCTCCCGCATATCCGCAAGAACTCGCCGGCGCGCGTGGTCATGCTCTCGTCCCTCGACGACCCGGAGACCACCTACAAGGCATTGTCCTTGGGAGCGGTGGACTTCCTCGCCAAGCCCAGTGCCGGGGTTGCGACCTCGATCACCGAACTGACCGAGGTCCTCCTCAAGAAGATCAAGACGGCATACCGGATCACCCCTGAGAGGGCGGCACTCGTCGTCCAGGCCAATGCCGCCGAGCTGTTCAAGACAGCAGAGCCCGCCATCGCCGTAGCGCCGCCCACCATCACAGCGACGCGGATCTCCGCGTGTGTGGCGATCGCATCGTCGACCGGCGGCCCTCCTGCTTTGGAACGCGTCTTCTCGGGCTTGCAGGCCTCGATGCCTGCGACCTACATCGTGGTCCAGCATCTTCCCGCGGGGTTCGCCGACTCACTCGCTCGCAGGCTCGATAGTGTGAGTGAGGTCAAGGTCAGCATCGCCGAGGAAGGCATGCACCTTGAGCCGGGTCACGCGTACATCGCTCCCCATGGCAGCCATCTCGTTGTGGAGCGCAGCGAGGGCCAACCGGTGTTACGGATGACCGATGGGCCCTCCCTCCACGGCGTCAAGCCGGCTGGTGACTACCTCATGAAGAGTGTCGCATCGATCTTCGGCGGTCACTCCGTTGGCGTGGTGCTCACCGGCATGGGCTCTGATGGTGCGGATGGAGCATTGAGCATCAAGAAGGCAGGCGGCGACATCGTCGTTCAGGACGAACCGACCAGCATCGTGTGGGGCATGCCGGGGGCGACGGTTCGGTCGGGCGCGACCAACCGGCAGGTACCCATAGGCCTCGTGGCGGCCGAGATCCGCCGGGCCGTCCGCGCGCGCTCGGGCGGTGAGTACAACTGATGTCCGACATGGATGCCTACAGGGATGTATTCCTCGCCGAGAGCGCGGACTTCCTCCAGCAGATAACCGACGGTTTGCTCGATCTTGAGCGCGACCCGACGTACCTGGCTCCGGTCGAGATCGTGTTCCGTGGCGCGCACTCGCTCAAGGGCATGGCTGCTGCCATGGGATACGAGCGGACAGCGGATCTCACTCACAAGATGGAAGGACTGATGGACCGGGTCCGCAAGGGCGATCTCAAGCCCGACCAGCCGGTCATCGATCTGATGCTCGCCGCGAGCGACGTCGTGCGCGAACTTATAGATGACGAGTCCAACGGCCGCTCTGCGGTGGATCCCTCGGACGTCATCGCGGCTCTTGAGGCGGCGACGGCGGGCGTGGCAGCTCAGTCGGCTGCACCGCCCGCCGCACCGGGCGAGTCTGCCGATGAGCCGGTTGACCAGGCTGGCGGTCCAACGCCGGATGAAGCGGCCCAGTACGACATCACGGTCAGGCTCGAAGAGTCGTGCGTGCTCAAGGCTGTTCGTGCGTATATGGTGATCAAGCGCCTGAGCCACATCGGCCGGGTCGTCGATACGGTTCCCTCCGGTCGCGAGATCGAAGATGAGGAGTTTGAGCGCGAGTTCAAGGTCATCCTCGCAAGCAACGCTTCACCCGCGGCAATAGGGGAGGCTGCCGAGCACGTCTCGGAAGTCGAGCAAGTGACCGTCGTCGAGAAGAGCGTGGCACCTCGGCAGAGCGCGACTCCGGCTGCACCGGCCCAACTGTCGCCGCGAGCGAGCGCCCAGATCAGGAGCGTACCGAAACTCTCTGAGACCCAGACCGTGCGCATCTCGATCGGACACCTCGACACTCTCGTGGACCTGGTCGGGGAACTCGTGATCCTCCGCTCGCGCCTCGAGGAGCTCTCCGACGCTCGAGTCGATCCGGCGCTCGCCGAGACCATAGGTGACCTCCAGAGGATCTCGACCGATCTCCAGTACGAGGTCATGCAGACCAGGATGGTGCCGGTCGGCAACATCTTCAACCGGTTCCCTCGCATGGTTCGCGACCTCGCCATCGAGCTCGGCAAGGACATCGATTTCGACATGCAGGGACTCGATATCGAGCTCGATCGAACCGTGCTGGACGAGATCGGCGACCCCCTTGTGCACCTGCTTCGCAACAGCATCGATCATGGCGTGGAGTCGCCTAGCGCTCGTGCAGCAACTGGCAAGGCGGCTGTCGGGCGCATCACGCTGTCGGCCGCACGCGAGCGGGATCACGTTGCAATCTCCGTCAGCGATGACGGCAAGGGCATCGATCCCGAACGAGTGTGGGCCAAGGCGGTGGAGCGCGGCATCGTCGCAGAGTCCGCCCGGCACGAGTACGGCAACGATGACATCCTGATGATCACCTGCGTCCCGGGCTTCTCGACAGCGGAGACCGCTACGAAGGTCTCGGGTCGCGGCGTGGGTATGGACGTCGTGAAGGGCAAGATCGAGCATCTCGGCGGCACCGTCGAGATCCACTCGTCCATCGGCGTGGGTACGTCGTTCATTCTCAGGCTGCCGCTCACGCTCGCCATCGTCCACGCCTTGCTGGTGACATCGCGCGGGCAGGACTTCGCGCTCCCGCTTTCCTCGGTCGAAGAAGTCATAGCCGCCGAGGACCTCAACCTCGACACCGTGGACGGAGCTCCCGTCCTGATACTCAGAGACGGCGTCGTGGTCCCCATGTTCCGGCTCGACGTCGCCCTCTTCGGCGGCGACAGCAATCGCATGCCAGAGCCCGGCTCCAACGTCGTGCTTGTCCAGTCGGCGGGGGAGCTCAAGGCGTTGCACGTCGACGCGTTCGCAGGCAGGACGGAGATCGTGGTCAAGCCGCTGTCACGCCTGTTCAGGGATACGCGTGGCTTCTCGGGCGCGACGATCCTCGGCGATGGCCGTGTGATCCTCATCCTCGATCCTCGGTCGCTGTTCACGTACCAGGAGGGGTGACATGCGGCTCGACAGCCTCACACCGTTGCAGCTGGATGCGCTCCGCGAGATCGGGGGTATCGGCGCAGGACACGCAGCCACCGCGCTCTCGCAGCTCGTCGACCGGCCCGTGAACCTCAAGGTGCCCGAGATCGAGGTCATACACTTGGCCGACGTGCCGAGGGCGTTGGGTGGACCGGAGCTGCTCGTGCTGGCCGTCTACTCGCGTCTCCTCGGCGATCTGTCGGGCGGGATGCTGTTCGTCGCCAGGAGGGAGGCCGCGCTCGCGCTGGTCGACCTCCTTCACGGCCACGAGACCCCTCAGACCGTCTCCATCGGCCACGAGGAAGAGGCCCTGCTTCGACACGCCGCGTCGATCCTCATCTCGGCCTATCTTGCGGCGATCGCGCGGATGGCCGATCTCGACGTCCTGCCATCCAACGCGGCGATGGCGTTCGACATGGCCGGAGCGGTGATGGAGACTGCGATCGCCGAGGTGGGTTCGGCTGCCGAGGACGCGATCCTGGTACGGACCGCATTCATCGACGAGAGCGCGACTGTTGAGGCCGGTCTGTTCTTCGTGCCAGCCACCGACTCGATACCCGTGTTGCTGGGTCGGCTCGGCGTCTCGTAGCCCATGGCCGGCGGACACGACATCCTCGACTTCGAGAGCGACCCCGACCTCATAGAAGTCGGCATCGGCGAACTCGTGGTCGCGACTGCGCCGAAGCGCCTGTTCACGCCCGCGCTCGGCTCGTGCGTCGGCGTCGCCATCTACGACCCCTACGCTCATGCCGGTGGCCTGGCGCATGTGATGCTCCCGACACCGGGCGGCGCAAGCTCGGGAGCGACCGGCGGCCGGTTCGCCGACTACGCCATCCCTCGGCTCGTCGAGATGCTTCTCGCCGAGGGCTGCCTGAAGCGCCGCATGAGGGCAAAGCTCGCCGGTGGGGCTGCGATGTTCCGCGGTGACACCAACGTCGCGGCGATCGGCGGGCGCAACGTCGCCGAGTGCAAGCGGCAGCTCGCACTCATGTCAGTGGTGCTGGAAGCCGAAGATACAGGTGAGGCGCACGCCCGCACGGTGGAATTGGTTCTGCAGACGGGTGAGATGCTCGTGAAGAGCTATCAGTTTGGCGTGCGTAGGCTTTAGGGGCCATGGGGGCCGGATAGTGACATTGACCGACGGCATAGGCATATCGCTTTCCGACAGGACCGCCCGGCGTACGACGCTGGCGATCGTCGGAGGGGGAGAGCGCGCCGCGATGATCCTCAGGCTCATGAGCGAGTCCGAGACGGTCGCCGTGAGTGCCTTGTGTGCCGCAAGTGTCGGTGGCCCGGCGGCACGTCTGGCCGCTGACCTCGGGATATTCTGCACGTCGGAACTTACCGAGGTCTTCCAGGTCCCCGACCTCGACCTCATCGTCGACATGAGCGGCGACGCGCGTATCCGAGCGGAGCTCGAGGCGCAGCGTCCGGTACAGGTCGGGCTCATCGGCGGCGCGGGTTCCGAACTGCTGTGGGACCTCATGGTCGCCAAGAAGCGCGGCGAGGAGCAGGAGAGGCTCTTCGTCGAGCTGCAGGTGGCCTACGACAAGATCCGCAGCCACGAGCGCCGTCTCTCTTCGAGCAAGGAGGCGCTCGAGCGGGCGAATGAAGAACTCGAGAGCCGACTCGCCGAGATCTTCTTCACGCACGAGTTCTTCAAGGCGCTCACCAGCTACACGTCGGTCGACGACGTCTGCTCGCTCATCGTCGACGGCTGCAACGGCATCCTCGGCGCGGAGATCAGCTGCGTCTACCTGTTCAACCGCGAAGACTGGACACTGCACCTGCGCGCGTCACAGGGGCGGGCCGAGAGCGCGTTTCGGCTGGTCGTACCGGTTTCCGAGACGGTCCTCGGCTACGCGTTCCGTGAAGGAGCCGTCCAGGAGGCACTCGTGCAGTCCGGGTCGTCCTCGGCGGCCTGGCTCCAAGATGCTAAGGAGATCGTCAGCCAGGCGGCGGTACCGCTGAGGGCCGGCGAGAACGTGTTCGGAGTCATGGTCATGGCGTCGGCCACGCATCGTGAGCTTTCGGCCGCCGAGATGGAGCGCTTGCACGTGCTGGGCAATCAGGCCTCGCTGTCGCTTCAGAACGCCCTTCTGCACGGCGAGCTCGAGAGGCTCTCTGTGACCGACCGGCTCACCGAGCTGTACAACCACGGTCACTTCCAGCAGCGGCTCGAGGAGGAGTTCAAGCGCTCGGCGCGCTTCGGGCACCCCATGGCTCTCATCATGCTCGACATCGACGACTTCAAGGAGTTCAACGACTCCTACGGCCATCCCCGAGGCGATGACGTGCTCAAGGCTGTCTCCTCGGTCATACGGCGGAACCTGAGAGAGATGGACATCGCGGCGCGCTACGGCGGCGAGGAGTTCGTGCTGGTGCTTCCCGAGACCGACCGCGACGGTGCTTCGGCGGTCGCCGAACGCATCCGTTCCGACATCGAGAACATCGACTTCGCGCCCACCGACGGGGCGAAGGTCAACCGGACGGTCTCCATGGGTGTCGCCGCCTACCCGCCCGACGCTCGGACCGCGCTCAAGCTAGTGGAAGCGGCCGACGCGGCGATGTATCGTGCGAAGCGAGCGGGAAAGAACCGGGTGGAGGCTGCCCGAGGCTGAGGAGAGGAGGGGTCATGAGTCTTCGCAGGGCACTACAAGCCCTGCCGGATGACCGTGACACCCTTTCCGCAACCCGCGATGTGGTCGGATTCTTCCGTGAACACCCAGGCGAGCGTCTGGACTCCGAACGGATAATGCGTGCCACGGGCGTTTCCGGCGCCCGGCTGCGCGTCATCCTCGACGCTTTAGCCTCCGGCTTCGTGATAGACTGCGGCGGCGAATCGGGCGCGTTCGAGTGCGAGTACCTGCCGAACCCCGTCGTCGCCATGGAGATCGAGCGCTTCATGCGCACGAGCGGTGGCGCGGGTAACCGTCTGCAGCAGGGGGCGGAGCGGTTTCGGCAGCGCTACGGCACTGAGCGCTGATACCTGGAGGTTCCTCGGATGAGACCCGTGCGGCTCGGCGATAGAGGGCCGGCCGTCGAAGACATACAGCGCCGCCTGAGGACGCTGGGTTACGATCTGGGACGCGCGGGTGTCGACGGCCTCTTCTTTGGTGAGACCGCAGACGCCGTGAGGGCGTTCCAGTCCGACCTGCGCATCACCGAGGACGGATGGGTCGGGGACCAGACCTGGGCCGCCCTGGTCGATGCCACGTTCATGCTCGGGGACCGCATGCTCTACCTGCGCGTGCCCCACTTCCACGGACGCGACGTCCGGGTCCTTCAGCAGGCGCTCAACATCTTGGGATTCGCGTGCGGTCAACCCGACGGCATCTTCGGCGCGTACACCGAGCGTGCGGTGCGCGAGTTGCAGCGCAATGCCGCACTTCCGGCCGACGGTATCGTCGGGCCGGAGACCGTCCGCGTCATCGAGTCGCTGAAGCACGTGTGGGAGGGCAAGGAGGCGCGCGCACACTCGGCCGCGACCCTCGGTCCGGCGCGTGCGGCGGAGGTGCTGTCACGCCTCGCCGCCGAGGTATCGGGTCTCGATGCGGCAGGGGACAAGGTCGCCGGACGGGTGACCAATCTTGCGATCGCGACCACCGAGACATCGCGCGTACGGCTCGCACAGCCGGAGCATCCTCCTGCCGAGGATGCCCGACTCATCATGCGCATCGGCTCAAGCGGCACGGCTTCTGCTGTTCTTGATAGGCCGGTAGTTCATATCGCGCCGCGTGAGTCGCTCGCGTCCCGGCTTCTCACGGCAGTGACCTCATCGCGGTCCAAGCCGCCTGAAGTGATCATCGAACTGGAAGAACCGCAGGTCGAAGGCGAGCGCGGCGAGCAGAGCGTCGCGGTGGCGTTGCTCGATGCACTGTGCGTCGTGTTCGACTGACAAGTCCCGCCAGTGATAGAATCCATCGGAGTGTCTGCCTCCGGAATCGCCAGGGAGGAAACGAACTGACTACCCGCAGCAAGGCATTCGCGACGTTCGCCCTCGTGGCGACGATCGCGTTCTCTGCCACCCCCGCCGGCGCCGTGCCGAGCAGCAAGGTCGAACAGGCACGGACCGTCAAAGCGCAAATAGACCGCTTGGACCACCGAGTCGAGGTGGCGGCCGAGCGCTATAACGAGGCGAGCGCGCAGCACGGCAAGTTGCTTCGAGAGAAGAGGCAGGCCGGCGCGCGGCTCAAGAAAGTCAAGGCGCGCATGAACGTCGTGCAGCGCCACCTGAACGTACGTGCCAGCAGCATGTACCGGTCGGGTCAGATGGGCTTCGTCGAAGTGCTCCTCGGCGCCCAGTCCTTCGATGAATTCGCGGCGACGTGGGACGTGCTCCGCGATCTGAGCGCCGCCGATGCCCAGAACGTCGCTCGTCTCAAGAGTTTGCGCATCGAAGCGGCAAAGGCGCATCGAGAGTACACCGCCAAGGAGCGGGCCGCGGCTCGCAAGCAGGCGGTCATGAAGAGGAACTACCGAGAGATCCAATCCGACCTCGCTGAGCGCAAGCGGAAACTGAGCGGTATCGAGGCGGAGATCGCGGCTCTCGAGGCGCAGGAGACTGCGGCGCGTGCCGCGAGGGCCGCGCAGTTGGTCTCGTCACCCGCGCCGGACGAACGCGACTTCCCGGCGCCGACGAGGGCGCCCCGCAGCGACGTCGTCGACATCGCGCGCCGCTACCTCGGTGCGCCGTACGTCTGGGCGGCCGACGGTCCCAATTCGTTCGACTGTTCCGGGTTCACCATGTTCGTCTACCGCCAGGTGGGGGTCTCGCTGCCGCACAGCTCGCGCGCGCAGATCGGCTACGGCGAGCGCGTGAGCAGAAGCAACCTGCAGCCCGGCGACCTCGTCTTCTTCGGCTCACCGATCCACCACGTCGGCATGTATGTTGGCGGCGGGATGATGATCCACGCGCCCCACACCGGCGCCAGCGTGCGCATCGACCCTCTGCACTCGAACTACGTCGGTGCCTGCCGCCCGTAACCGCTTGGACTTCAGGACGGCGGGTCACTCGACGATACTTGTGTGAGGGGCCAAGATCCCTTCTCGCTCGCAAGACATTCGGGGAGATGAACCGCAGTGGCTGAGATCGACGGACTGCTCAGGGTGATGACGGAGCGAGGAAGCTCCGACTTGCACGTCAAGGTCGGTAGCCCGCCCGCGATCCGCCTGAATGGGCGCCTCGTGATCCTGAGCGAGTACCCCGCTCTGACCGCCGACCAGGCCAAGATCCTCGCGGTCGGGATGATGGACGAGCGGCAGAGCCAGTCGTTCGAGAACCACCGCGAGATCGACTTCGCCTATTCGTGCGCCGGCGTCGGTCGCTTCCGGGTCAACGTGTTCCACCAGCGCGGCAGCGTCGGCATGACGCTTCGCCGCGTGGCCACCGAGCGCGCCAGCATCGAGGACCTCGGCCTCCCGCCGGTCATCCGTCAGCTCGCCGATGAGCCTCGCGGCCTCATCCTCGTCACGGGAACGGCCGGCTCGGGCAAGACCACTACCCTCGCGGCGATGATCGATCACATCAACAGTACGCGCGAGGGGCACATCGTCACTATCGAGGACCCGATCGAGGTCCTCCACCAGGACAAGAAGTGCATCGTCAACCAGCGCGAGATCGGTATCGACACCGAGAGCTACGCTGACGCGCTTCGCCACGTCGTCAGGCAAGACCCGGACGTGGTACTCATCGGTGAGATGCGTGACCACGAGACCGTCTCGGCGGCCCTGACAGCGGCCGAGATCGGCAACCTGGTCCTCTCCACGCTGCACACTATCGACGCCACGGAGACCATCAGCCGCATCATCGACTTCTTCCCCCCGTACCAGCAGAAGCAGGTGCGGCTCATGCTCGCGGCGACCCTTAAGGGGATCGTCTGCCTGAGGCTCGTCCCGTCGTTGCAGGGCGGCCTCGTCCCGGCGGTCGAGGTTCTCGTCATGACCGGCACCATCCGCGAGTACATCACGGACGCCGAGAAGACGTACATGATCCGGGACGCCATGGAAGAGGGGCAGTACTACGGCATGCAGACGTTCGACCAGTCGCTGCTGAGCCTGTACCAGAACCGCCAGGTGACTCTCGACGACGCGATCGCCATGGCGCATAACGCGCACGACTTCAAGATCAAGGTGCGCCAGATGGGCATCGATCCCCAGTCGGCCGCCCAGACCGGGATCTACTGATCGGCCTTCTTGGCGCGAAGACGTTCGCCGAGTACCTCGGCGGCGAGTGCGATCGAGGCGCCGAATGTCGCGCCGAGCGTGTCCAGCATCCAGTCGGCGGGGTCCGGCGTGCGCAGCGGCACGAACGACTGGTGGAACTCGTCAGTGACGCCGTACGCCGATGCGATCGCGATGGCGATGGCGAGGGCGACTCCTCGGCCGCAGTTGAGTCGTAGCGCCCGGTAGAGCAGCAGCCCGAACACCGTGTACTCGAACAGGTGGCCTTGGATGCTGAAGCCGCCCGGCAATGAGGAGCCCGGCGTGGCCGACATGAGGAAGATCGCCGTGGCCCAGACCGCGACCATGAACCATCTCACTATGCGCGTGTTGACTCGTCCCACTGCGGCTCCCTGCCTCTCGACGCGAGCGGCAGTCTAGCACGGTTGACGGCGTGCGGGCTGGATGCGACGGTAGGCGCCATTCCAAGGAGGAGTTGCGAGTGGATCGTCGCTGGTCTCTGTTCGCGGTCATCGTCTCTGCAGCCTGCTTCGGCACGCTGGCAGTGCTCACGCCGCTCGCGTACCGCGCGGGCGCCGAGCCGCTGCCACTGCTGACGTGGCGCTTCGCGATCGCCGCCGTGCTGCTGGGCGTCGTTGCCACGGTGCGGGATCGCCGCGCGCTCTTCGTGCCGCGTGCCGACATCGGACGGTACGCCTTGCTCGCTCTCACCGGGTACGGGGCGGCCTCGGTCTGCTTCTTCTACGCGCTCACGTACGCGGACGCCTCGATCGTGGCTGTTCTGCTGTACGCCTATCCCGCACTGGTCACGGTCTCCGGATGGCTGTTCCTCGGAGAGCGCGCCACCTGGCAACAGGGACTCGCGGTGCTCATCACCTTCATCGGCTGTGCCCTCGTCGTTGGGGTGGGCAGTGGTGAGATCCATGCCGAGTGGCAGGGCATCGCATTGGGGCTCGGAGCCGCCGTCGGATACACGCTCTTCAACCTGCTCTCGCACCGCTGGCTACCGGGGCGCGGCAGGCTGACGATGATGACCTACACGTTCGGCATCGCGGTACTGTTGCCGGCAGTGGGAACCATCGCGACGGCGGGAGTGGCATCGTTGTCGACTGCCGACTGGACCGCCTGGACCTGGACGCTTCTGATCGCGATCGTCTTGGTACCCACGTTCGCGGCGGTGCTCTTGTACCTTGGCGGCATCCAGGGGCTCGGTCCCTCTCAGGCGGCGGTCGTCTCGACGTTCGAGCCGCTCTTCACGATCGCGCTTGCGGCCGTCGTCCTCGGTGAGAGGCTTAGCCCGCTCCAGCTGGTGGGCGCGGGTCTTGTGCTGGCGGGCGTCGTTGCTTCGGAGCTGGCTGCGCGCGTCGTCCACGAGCCGGCGCCCAACTGACGGACACTCTGCTGGCTCGACTAACCATCTAGGCATCTTCTTTGCGTGCTACGATTTCCGGGCCGTCCGGATCACCGGGCAGCGCTGGTCGAGCGGTTCGATGCATGACCTCGCGCACCACTACGTGAATGGCAGTCGCAATGTCCCGGAGCCGTCGTCTGAGCCTCATACTCGGCTGGTGCGCGACTGGGCTGGTCCTCGTCCTCATCACGACGCTCGGCTTCGCGCTCTACCTGTCCTCGCTTGCGCGCACCCTCCCGGATCTCGATGCCACCAAGGTGGGCCTCGAGACGCCGAGGACCTCGGTCGTCTACGCAGCCGACGGCTCGGTACTGGCGGAGTGGCACGGCGAGCAGGACCGCACCGTCGTGCCGTTCGACAGCATTCCCATGCACCTGCGCAATGCAGTCGTCGCTATCGAGGACCAGCGCTTCTACGAGCACAAGGGAGTGGACAGCGAGGCGATCCTGAGGGCGCTCAAGGTCAATGCTGAGACTCAGCAAGTGGAGCAGGGCGGGAGCACCATCACCCAGCAACTGGTGAAGATCCTGTTCACCAAGGGTGAGCGCACGCTGACACGAAAGCTCAAAGAGGCGCTTCTCGCCAATCAGCTCGAGCAGAAGATCGACAAGGATCACGTACTCGGGACCTACCTGAACACCGTCTACTTCGGCAGCGGCGCTTATGGTGCCGAGAGCGCTTCCAGACACTACTTCGGCCGCCCGGTATCGTCGCTCACCTTGCCCGAGGCCGCATTGCTCGCGGGCACCATTCAGTCGCCGTCGCGCTTCGACCCGATCTACCACCCCGAGGACTCCAAGCGGCGACGCGACGTGGTGCTCGATAAGATGGCGGAGCAGGGCTACATAACTCCTCGCCAGGCGCGTCAGGCTAAGGAGGCGCCGATAGGCATCAACCCCCGGGAAGACGTTCGTCAGACGGCGCCCTATTTTGTCGAGTACGTCAAACGCGACCTGATCGATCGTCTCGGCTCCAAGGCCGTCTTCGGCGGCGGGCTTCGGGTGTACACCACGCTCGATCCCGCGATCCAAGAGGCCGCCGAGAAGTCGGCCGCACGGCTCTCAGCGGAGGCGGATCCTGAGGTGGCGATCGTCACCGTACGGCCGAGCGATGGCCGGGTACTCGCCATGGTGGGCGGACGCGACTTCGCGAAGAACCAGTTCAACCTCGCGGCTCAGGGCAGAAGGCAGCCGGGATCCGCGTTCAAGCCGTTCGTGCTTGTGACGGCCCTTGAGAAGGGCGTCGGTCCTCAACAGGTGTTCGAAGCTACGCCGTACAGCGTGCCCGTGAAGGACGGCGTCTGGCAGGTCGACAACTACGAGAACCGCAAGACGAAACCGCGCATAACGCTTCAGGCTGCCACGAACTGGTCGGTCAATGCCGTCTACGCACGCCTGATCATGCAGGTGGGAGCTAAGAACGTCGTGAAGACGGCGCGGCGCATGGGAATCACCACCCCGCTCGACCCGGACCCCGCGATCGCGCTCGGTGGCCTGAAGAGGGGAGTGTCGCCTCTCGAGATGGCGTCGGCCTACGGCACGCTGGCCAACGAGGGCGTCCACGCCGTGCCCACCGGGATCCTTCGTGTCACCGACGACGCGGGCAAACCGGTGTACGAGCCGAAGACCAAGCCCACGCGGGCACTCGATCGTGCCGTCGCCGTCCAGGCGTCGCTCATGCTGCACGAAGTTGTCGAGCAGGGCACCGCCACGAAGGCCAAGTTCGGCAAGTGGGCGGCCGGCAAGACCGGAACGACCCAGTCGTATCGAGATGCGTGGTTCGTCGGGTGGTCAGGCGACATGGCGACGGCGGTGTGGGTCGGCTATCCGCAGGCGCAGATCGCGATGACCAACGTGCACGGCGACAAGGTGACCGGCGGCAGCATCCCCGCAGAGATATGGTCGGCGTACATGAAGCAGGCGACGAAAGTCCGCTCCGCGCCGGTGACTCCGGCCGGCGACGCGTCGACCAGCGTGGTGATGGTACGGATCTGCCGCGACTCGATGCTGCTCGCCAACCAGAAGTGTCCGAGAACGATCGACCTCTACCTCGCCACGGAACTGGTGCCTCAAGAGACGTGTACGCTGCACTGATGACTGATCAAGACCACTACGCGACGCTCCAGGTCTCTCGGCGGGCCGAGCCGGAAGTCATCGAGCGGGCGTACAAGGCGCTGTCGCTCAAGTACCACCCGGACCGGCGCCCCGCCGCGGAGCACGCGTCGGCAACCAAGCGCATGCAGGCCATCAACGAGGCCCACTCCGTGCTGAAGGATCCCGAGAAGCGACGTCGTTATGACGCTACTTTGGCTCCTGAAGGGGCGAACGCCTGGGACGTCTTCTGGGACCGTGGTCTGGTGGGCATGTTCGTCGACCGATTCGGTCGCAGCTGACCCGTCAGCGTCGCTTCGAGAGCAGTCGCGCGAGCGGTGGCACCGTGAGGCCGATAGCCTGCGGCGGACAGAGCTCCTGGCAGCAGTAGCACCGGATGCATTTCTCGCGGTCGAAGTGTGGCCCCTTGGCATCGACGACGATCGCCTCCACCGGGCACACCTTTCCACACGTACCGCATCGCGTACAGTCCTGCGCTCGCTCCAAGACGGGCCGCGCGGTCGTCCAGCCGCGAAGCCGGGGCGCCAGCCATGCGGGCATGCGCGCCGTGAGGTCGCGCGCCGGAAGTGCGAAACCGTCGGGAGCGAGCGAGCGCCAGTCCGCGCCCACCACGTCGACTTCGTCGACTGACGACGGTCCGATTCCTCGGCGGGCCGCTGCGCGGTTGGTGTACACCTCGAGCGGCTCGAGGCCGGCCATGGCCGAGGCGACCACGTCCAGCGCGACACAGTCGGCCGAAGCGATCAACGCGCCTACCTGCCGAGGAACCCCACCAGCGGGCCCCTCTCCCTCCATGCCGACCACGGCGTCCATGATGGCGAGAGCCGGTCGGCAAGCAAGCATGAGGTCGACCAACATGTCCGCGAAGTCGTCCCGGTCCGGCACCTTGAGGTGGTACTGGGCCTTCTCAAGTCCCGGAATGCAGCCGAAGAGGTTCTTGACCGCGCCAGTGAACATCATGAAGCCGTGCGTCTTGAACTTCGGAACCGTGATGAGGACGTCGGCGTCCGCGACCGCCTTCCCGATGGTGAATGAACCGTACAGGCCGCCCGAAGGGCTCGTCACACGGGTGCATTCATCGTCGAGCAGCAGGAGCTCGCATCCCTCGTCGGCACAGACCTCGGCTATGCCGCTGTCGTGGACGATGCGTCGCCACTGTCCGGCAGTGTTGGGGCCACCGGGGCTGTCGCCCACGCGAGGGACGCCCCCGGCTGCCCGAACCGCTCGGATGATCCCGCGCACGACATCCGGGTGCGTCATGACGGCGCGCTCCGGAAGCGCTCGGGACAGCAGGTTGACCTTGATGAGTACGCTTTGGCCGGGAGATACGAACGCCGCCATCCCCCCGAGTGGGGAGAGGGCGGCGTCAAGTGCTCGATTCACTTCATCGGGGTGATACGTGTCGCATCGCGCGAGGCTGACTGTGTTCATGACACGAGTCTAGCGCACTAGGCTTCTGCGGATTCCATCTCGGCGAGCTTGTTCTGTACCGCTCGCATGATGGCGGGGTAACTTACCGCACCATCGTAGAGCGGCACGCCGTCGACGACGGTGACGGGATAGATCAGGCCGCGCGTCTCTATCTGAGCGACGATCTCGGCGTGCTCGTGGCGTACCGTTTCCTCATCCAGATTGAGGTAGGCGATCTGCGCATCGTCGCCGTAGCGGCGCTCGATCTCTGCGCGGACGATCGCTGTGATCTCCTCCGGAGACCATGAAGGGCCTCAACCTCCCGAGAAACACTCGGTGGCCTGGGGGATGTCGTATACCTCGACTATCACGGGGAGAGCCATCGGTTCCTCCTATTGAAGATTGACGGCGCCACCCGCGCATACGCGCGCGCACACGCCACACCCGGTGCATTTGTCTTCGATAACCGTGTACCCGTTGGCTCCAGGATACGCCCCTCCGGCTATCGGAATGATAGCCCCTCGCGGGCACGCCCGACGAGCGGGGCAGCCGGGGGAGCGGTCGCATCTCGTGTTCTCGATCTTGACTGACATGGGCCTCCTGCCGTCCTGGTGTCCGCCGCATCGTTCGCTGTCGGAATATACCCCATGGGGTATCGTTTGGCAACGGGTGCGCACCGATGAATCCAAGCAGTGGAACGCCGTCGCTGCCGTGCTGCCATCACGCTGCTACTATGTGCTGGACGGTCGGCAGGGGAAATGAGGGGCACGTGGCGCAGCAACGCGGTAGGGGCAAGACTCGGCGCAAGCTGGTTCTTTACATGGGCGGCGCCGGAGTCATCGTGGGTATCGCCTTCCCCCTCGTGGCGAGTTTCTTCGTCGATGCGCAAAGCACCACCTCATGGATCGTCTTCTGGGCGCTGTGCCTTGTTGCAGGTGCGGGTCTCGGAGTGGCGTGCGCTATCGTCGCTGCACGGGTGGGCGAGTCCATGTTCGTCGGCGTCCTCACCCAAGCTCATGAGCGCATGGGGATCGCGGTCGACTCTCGTGGAGACTGCGACGACCTGCAGGATGAGGTCCTCAGGCTCTTCGGCGACGTCACCGGCATGCTCAACCAGGCGAAGGCCGTCAACAACGACGTGCGCAGCCTGACGACTGAAGTGCTCGCGGCTACCGAGCAGCAGGCATCGGGGGCCGCCCAGCAGGCAGCCGCAGTCACCGAGACATCCGCCACGCTCGAGGAGCTCGCCCAGACCTCGAAGCAGATCGCCGACAACTCGCAGGCCGTCGCCACCATCGCCGAGCGCACTCTCGCGAGCGCCGAGGAGGGCATGCAGTCGGTCGCAGACACTGCCACCGGCATCGACGAGATACGTGAGACGACGCAGGCCGCGTCCGACCGGATCCTCCAGCTCGGCGAGCGCAGCCAGGAGATCGGGCGAGTGCTCGTCATCATCGACGACATCGCCGAGCAGACCAAGATCCTCGCACTGAACGCGGCCATCGAGGCTGCGCGCGCCGGTGAGGCGGGCAAGGGTTTCGCCGTCGTCGCCGAGGAGATCCGCAAGCTCGCCGACTCGGTCACCGAGTCGACCTCTGAGATCGGTCGCGTCGTCCGAGAGATCCAGTCGAGCGCGAGCTCCCTCGTCATGTCGACCGAGAAGGCGCAGAAGAAGGTGGACGAGGGCAAGGCGCTCGCACGTCGGACGGCCGACGCCCTCGACCGGATCGTCTCGCAGGTCGAAGAGACGACCGACTCGGCAAAGCAGATCTCCATCGCCACCCAGCAGCAGCGCACGGCATCCGACCAGGTGGTCGTGTCCATGCGCGAGATGGCGCAGGTCTCCACACAGTCGGCCGAGTCGTCTCGGCAGATCCAGGCCGTCATCACGGAGCTCAACCGCCTGGCCGACACCTTGGTGCGCTAGTCGTGGCGACGGTCAAGGACAGGCTCGCCGCTGCCGGCTTGGTGCTGCCCGAGCCACCCAGGCCCGCAGGTTCCTACGTCCCTGCAGTGAGTACGGGATCGATGGTATTCACCGCCGGACAGTTGCCGATGCAGGCCGGAGCGCTCCTTGCGGCGGGGCACGTCGGCGATGGGGTCACTCTGGAACAGGCACGGGAGTGCGCACGGCAGTGTTGCCTCAATGCTTTGGCTGCCGCAGCCACCGTCTGCGACCTCGACGATGTGGTGTATGCCATCAAACTGACGGGCTACGTTGCTTCGTCACCCGGTTTCACTGCGCAGCCGCAGGCTATCGATGGTGCGAGCGAGGTGCTTGTCGCCGCCTTTGGTGATGCGGGGATGCACGCCCGCGAGGCAGTCGGCGTGGCGGAACTTCCGCTCGGTGCCCCGGTAGAGGTCTCGTTGATTCTCGCTGTCCGAGCGTAGAGGCGCCACTCGGCTCTTTCGTACGGCCGCCCAGGCGAGAAAATACCTAAACCATTCTTATGCCCCTCTGTTGTGGGTAGCCCCGCATTCTTATATCGTTCTCATGATGGATAGCGGGAGGGGACCGCTGTTTTCACACGCGGGTCGGGACACCTGAGCAAGGAGAAGATGCATATGGCCAAGATCTCACTGGCCGGATTCAAAGATCCGGCTCGGCGGCCGAGGTACATCATCTGGACTGGTGTTGCAGTCTTGGTGCTGGCCGCCGTCATGATCGTTGCGCTGGGGGTGACTTCGACTCGTTGGTTCTGCGCCGAGGGGTGCCACAAGGTGCAGGACGACACGATCACCGCCTATCAGCGGTCATCTCACTCAGAGATCAGCTGCATGGCGTGCCACATGCCTGTGGGTGCCAACCCGGTCATCTTCATCCTGCACAAGGCTGAGGCCTTGGGCGAGTTGTATATGACGGTCACCGACAACTACGAGCTGCCGCTGAACGCCGAGAGCGAAGTGTCGCTCACGATGGTCAGCAGGCAGTGCGTTCAGTGCCACAACCTCAGCACGAGGCAGGTGAGCACCAATCCGGGAATCAAGATCGACCACGAGGCTCACTCGGAGATCAATGCCGCGTGTCCGGTCTGCCACAACCGCATCGCTCACAACGAGAGCGGCGACTGGGAGCCCTCACTGAGCAACCCGGAGAAGCAGGGCGGCGAGAAGTCCGAGAAGCACGCGAACTTCATGTCGATGACCGCTTGCTTCCGCTGTCACAGCCTCGAGAAGGAGGCCGCTGCCCCGGGCGCCTGCGCCGCATGTCACCCGGCCGGCTTCGATCTCGTTCCGCCGAGCCACAAGCAGCCCGGCTTCCTGCCGAAGAACCACGCCGAGATGGCCAAGGAGTTCAAGGCCGAGGCCGACAAGGCCGCGTCCGAGTCTGTTTCGGCTGAGGGCGAAGAAGCCGCCGAAGCTCCCAAGGACGTCAACGAGGTCATCAAGGAGCAGGAGGAGAACGCCGGCTCGCAGACTGTGAGCATCGGCGAGGAGCTCCCGAGCGTCGAGAGCGTCTTCTACTGCGCGACCTGCCATACCGAGCAGTTCTGCAACGACTGCCACGGTATGCCTATGCCTCACCCGGCCGAGTTCAAGGAGCCCAAGGATCCCAAGGATCCGAACGGTCACCCCGTCATCTCGAAGGCACAGCCGAAGAAGTGCGAGATGTGCCACACGAAGGCCGATCCGCAGTTCTGCAACAAGTGCCACCACGGCGAGAAGGCGGGCGGCTGGGAATACAAGCCGGCCGAGGACTGGACCACCAAGCAGCACCCGCAGGCCGTCAAGGCGGGTGGCGTGAAGGCGTGCACGACGCAGTGCCACACCACCAAGTTCTGCGTGGATTGCCACTCGGGCAAGAAGGTCTTCCCCGACTCCCACAAGAGCTCGACCTGGACGCGCGGCAAGCCGCCACAGGCGCTCACCGTCTATGGCTCGTCTCCTGCGAAGCCGACCGCGGGCCACTCGACCGGCGCCCTTGCCTCCATCGAGTCCTGCGAGGTCTGCCACGGCCCGGGCGGCCCCAACGCGCCGTTCTGCAAGGCATGCCACAAGCAGGAGATGCCTCACCCGGCCGAGTTCAAGACGAACCACGTGAGCAGCAAGAAGAATCCGAAGCCGTGCCAGAACTGCCACCAGTTCAAGGAAGTGTGCAGCAACTGCCACCACGTCGGATCGTCGACCTCTACTCCGTGGCTCAAGGTTCACGGCGGTTCGGTGAACAAGAACGGTGCAGGTGCGTGTGTCGAGAAGTGCCACACCAAGGACGACTGCGTTAAGTGTCACAACGCTCGCAAGGTCGTGCCTGCGTCGCACAAGGGGAAGAAGTTCGTTCGCGACTTCAGCCCGACGGACGCGCAGCACGTCCAGCTCTACACCAAGGACGGCGAGATCTGCACGTACTGCCATAAGGGTGACGCCGCGACGCTGCCGAACGCCAAGTTCTGCACGAGCTGCCATAAGCTCGAGATGCCGCACCCGAGCGGGTTCGGTCCTGCCGAAGGCGAGAAGCCCACGAAGGACAACGGTGGACAGCACGCTCAGCTGTTCGCGGAGAAGAAGGTCAATAAGAAGACCTGCGCGAACTGCCACCAGCCGAACTTCTGCAACTCGTGCCACCACGAGGGTGCCTCGACGACCAAGCCGTGGGTTCGCTACCACCCGAACATCGTCAAGAAGAACGGCGCCGATCCGTGCTTCGACTGCCACCAGCCGACGTTCTGCGCCAACTGCCACGTGAACCTGGCTAAGCGCGGTCTGCTGAACTAGCGCTCGGGCACACAGAGTGAAAGAGGGGGCCCGCCGAGTCGGCGGGCCCCCTTTCTGTTGTCGAATGGACTTTCTCGACCCGACCTGCGCTGATGGGCTTGGCGTGCCACAGGGGGCGTGTTAGCATAGCGCCTCGCCGGGATGTGGCTCAGCTTGGTAGAGCGCTCGGTTCGGGACCGAGAGGTCGTGGGTTCGAATCCCGCCATCCCGACCATCTGGCTGAAGCGGCGGGCCGCGCATGCGGTCCGCCGTTCTTCGTTCCAAAGGACTCGGCGTGCTTGAATCCGTGCTTCAGTGGTTCGGCTACGGCCTGTGTCATCAGCTTCCCGAGCGCTCGTTCTTCGGTGGCGGGGTGCAGGCACCTGTCTGCGCGCGCGACACAGGTATCTATCTCGGCTTCGTAGTGAGCTTCTGCCTCATCACACTGCTTCACCGCAATGAGCGGCCGCGGGACTTCCCCAGGGGCTACGTCTGGGCGGTGATGGGCGTCTTCGTCGCCCTGATGGGATGGGACGGCGTGAGCTCGTACGGGGGATTCCGAACGACAACCAACGAGCTGAGGCTCATCACGGGTCTCGGAGTGGGGTTCTCGGCGGCGGTTCTCATCGTCGCGATGCTCAACGACGAACTGTGGCGGCGGTCGACGGTACAGCGTGTGCTTGACCCTGCACGGAAATTCGCTACGTGGCTAGTAGCGATCCCGGTGTCGTATGTCGTCATCCTGTACGTGCTGCCGCATCTTGGCGTCGGCTATCCCGTCATGATCGCGCTCTCGGTACTCTTCACTCTCACCTGTATCAATCTCGTGATCGTGGCGATGTTCCCTGCCTTCGATCGAAGAGCCTCTCGCATCGTTGAAGTCATGACACCGGCTGCCATCGCCCTCGCGTTGTCGTTTGCAGAGGTGGCGCTGGCTGCGCAGTTGCGCACAATCCTCCTCGTGGCGGCGTCCCGGTTCGGCGGCTAGCATTTCCGTTCTCTGCCATATGAGTTAGATTCGCAGTGAGACGCCTGCGAAGGGAGCGCCGTGTACACGTCGAAGGACAAAGTCCGCTGCATCATGGTCGTCGCAAGTTGGCGCATCGAGGGCGACATCCACGTGCTGGCGGGAAGCCGGCTGACCGACGCTCTGAACTCCAAGGCGAAGGACTTCCTTGCCGTGACTGACGCGGTAGTCTTCGATGCGTCGACCGGCGCAGAGCTCTTCAGGCCACCCTATGTCGCGGTGAACCGCGAGAACATGGCCGTCATCTTCCCTATGGAGTAGATGTCAGACCCCAGCGCTACCTTGTGCGTGAGAACTTCACGCAGGAGGGTCGCATGGGAACCATCACTCGATATCGATCGCTCACCGCGCTACTTGATGCTCAACGCCAGGAGACCGGCGAGCGCTACGGAGCCCCCGAGTCATTGGTGGGCTATGCCGCCGAGGTCACGGCGCGCACTTTCTCGGGGCGGACGTACTCACAAGAAGTTGAGCGCCGCGCCGCCCGCTACTTCGATGCGGTGGTGCGGCGCAGGCTCGTGACTCTCCATGGGACCACCGAAGGGGCCGCAAGGCTTGTCATCGATTCAGTGATAGCCGATCTCAGTGATTCGGGTCGTGATGGGAAGGCCATCTGGGCCGAGATCGAGCGCGGCTGGACCGCCTCGTTGGCTCCGGTCGTGCGCGAGGAGTACAGGCGACAGCTCTGCGCCTAGTTGCGCCCCATGCCCGAGAAGAGCACGGCTCCCGTCTTATCGAGCACCCAGACCCGCCGGTCCGCCAAGGGGCCGCCCTTGCGGCCGGTGACCTCGAGCACGACCAGGGCGGGCGTTGAGTCGAATGTGGCCCACTCCGCGTAGTAGGGCACTCCGCGCGTCTCAGCCGGGAGCGACGCCGTTATCAGCGTCGCCGCCTTGGCGGCCCCGCCGCCTTGCGCCCTGAGAGCTGTGAGGGCGTCGTGACGCCTATCGGTGGCCTCGTTCGCGTCAACCGCGGCCCCCTCGGGTCCTTTCGTATCGAGCAGCCTCATTACCGAGGTGGCCGAGTACGACTTGCCATTGCTGACATATTCGGGGCCTGATGCCCGGCAGGCAGCGACCACGATCAGAGTGAAGCCCAGCAGCACTGCGGCGAGGACTCTGGCAATCCGCGGCATTCGCCCCTCCGGGTCTCGGGTACTACAGTCATAGTAGTCGAAAACCCACGGCGGCCCTGTAGAGAGGGTAGGCATGCAGTCGATCATCAGCTTCGTCTCGGATTTCGGACTCGAGGACGCGTGGGTCGGTGTCTGCCATGCGGTCATCCATCGTGCGTGTCCACAGGCGCACGTCGTAGATCTCGGCCACCAGATACCTCCCTTCGACATCAGGAAGGGTGCCGCCATAGCGGCCGCCGGCGTCTACCAGCTGCCTGAGGCCATACACCTTGTCGTGATCGATCCGGGTGTGGGGGGTGGTCGGCAGGACCTTTGTTTGGTGACTGCCCAAGGCACCCGACTGGTCGGTCCTGACAACGGGGTGCTGATCCCGGCGTCTTGGCGGGCTGGCGGCATCAGCGAGGCGTACGCCATCGACCCCACCAAGATCGACTTTCGAGGACCCTTGGCGACCTTCCACGCTCGAGACGTCCTAGCGCCTGCGGCTGCCGCGCTGGCCTGCGGGGTGGACCCGTCCTCCCTAGGCACGCCCCTCGACGCTGATTCACTGGCGCCTGCGCCCTTCGGCCGTCACCAAGTCGCGGCCGGGTACGTGACGGGTGAGGTCATCGAAGCTGACCGTTTCGGTTCATTGCGTTTCAACATCCCCGCCGAGGACGTTGACGGTCTCGGCCTGCGAGTCGACAGGTTGGAGGTCAGCCTGGGGCACAACGCCGTGGTGGTCCCCTTCCGCACGACATTCTCCGACGTAGACGATGGTGACCCGGTCCTGCTAGTTGATTCTTCTGGATGGCTCACGCTTGCAGTCAACACGGGGGATGCCGCCGACCGCTACGGCGCCGAGCCCGGCACCCATGTGAGGGTCCGCCCCGCCACCTGATGTCAGAGGGTCGAGCTACGGTGTGCCCGAACACCGGCGAGGCGGAGGGCATACCATGAAGGCCAGATTCATCTCAGAACTCGTTGAAGGATCGACCGTCGACGCGACGTTCCTTCTGAGAAGTCGCGAGATGAGGGCCGCCCGCACGGGAGACGCCTATCTGGCGCTTGAACTTGCCGACAGGACCGGCATGATCCCCGCCGTGCACTTCCGCCCCAAGGCCGAGGCGGCATCGGTTCCGACCGGGACAGTGGTTCACGTGAATGGGACGGTAACGACATTCCGGGGTGTACGCCGCATCTCGGTATCCGAACTCCGGCCTGCCGACAACTGGGATCCTGCGGACCTGATCGGCCAAAGCGTGCGTCCTGTCGGAGAGCTGGTGGCTCGGTTCAACGATCTCGTGCGTTCGGTCGATGACCCGGACTTGCGCCGACTCCTGCGTGCCGTATTCGGCGACAACGAGTTCTTCAAGAGCTTCTGTGCCTGCCCGGCATCCCAGAGCTATCACCATTCCTACTCGGGTGGGCTGCTGGAGCATACGGTCGATGTGGCATCCACGTGTGACTCCCTCGCCGAGCGCTACGACGGCGTCGACAGGGGCTTGCTGATCGCGGCGAGCCTCCTGCACGATATCGGGAAAGTGGACGAGCTTTCTGTCGGAGCCGGGATCGGCTACACCGACAGTGGCCGACTCGTCGGGCACGTGGTCTCGGGCGCCATGCGTCTTCATCAGGCGGCAGGCAAGGCCCGGATCGATCGGGAGAAGCTCATGCGGCTCGAGCATGCCGTGCTCTCGCACCACGGGGAACTCGAGTGGGGCGCACCAAAGCGGCCTTCCACCTTCGAAGCGCTGCTCCTCCACCACGTAGACAACCTGGATGCCAAGGCGGCTGGATTCTCGCAGTTGTTGCGCGGTGCCTCGCTTCTCGAAGAGCGTTGGACCGAGGCGTCGAACCTCTTTCGGCGCCCGCTCTACGCGCCGAGAGCGGTCGAGGACGACGCGCCATCGACTCCGACCGACGACGATCAGCACTACCGACAGTCGGCGTGACGCTGGGGCGCAGCGCGAGGGTATGGAATAGAATCGCAGTACACACTGCATCGTTGAGATTCTCTACTGACCCTGGAGGCACCACATGCCCGCAGTACCTTCGGCCGAGATCGGCGTGTTCGGTGGCAGCGGCTTCTACGAGCTGCTCGACAACCCGCAGGAGCATCGGATGAACACGCCGTTCGGCGCGCCGTCCTCACCGGTGATGGTGGGTGACATCGGCGGACGCACCGTCGCCTTCCTACCGCGGCACGGCAAGGATCACTCCCTCCCGCCGCACATGATCAACTACCGCGCGAACCTCTGGGCGATGAAGCAGCTGGGTGTTGAGCGAATCATCGGCCCGAACGCATGTGGCTCGCTCCAAAAGGATGTCGAGCCGGGGCACTTCGTCATATGCGACCAGTTCGTCGACCGCACTTGGGGCCGCAAGGACACGTTCTACGACGGCCCCATCACCACGCATGTGTCGTCGGCAGATCCATATTGTCCCACCATGCGGGACGTTGCCGTGCGGACCGCGGGAGAACTCGGTATCACGGCGCACCCTCAGGGCACGGTCGTCGTGATCCAGGGCCCTCGATTCTCCACCCGGTCCGAGTCGAAGTGGTTCGCTTCTCAGGGTTGGGAAGTCATCAACATGACCCAGTACCCCGAGTGCTATCTGGCCCGCGAGCTGGAGATCTGCTACTGCAATATCTCGCTCATCACTGACTATGACGCGGGAACCGAAGATGCGGCCCCCGTCACCAACGATGACGTGGTCAGGGTCTTCGCCGAGAACAACAGCAAGGTCAAGGACATGCTGTACCACATGATCCCCGCCCTGCCGCGGGAGCGGGAGTGCGTCTGCGCGCATGCTCTGGAGGGCGCGGCCTTCTAAGCCTTCAGGGGCGGGCTGCACGCGCGATGTTCGACATACCATCCGTCAGGCTCGGCAAGCTCTTCGGGATTCCGATAGAGGTCAACCTGACGTGGCTCGTGATCTTCGGCCTCGTCTCGTTCGCGCTTGGTGGCACCTATTTTCCGTCGCTGCCTGCTGCGTCGGGAAGCCGGCCGTGGCTTCATTACTTGGTCGGCTCCATCACGGCGCTGCTGTTCTTTGCATCGATACTCGCCCACGAACTCTGTCATTCACTGGTGGCCCGTGCCGAAGGAGGGCACGTCGACAAGATCACGCTGTTCATATTCGGCGGCGTGGCCGAGATCGACCAAGAGCCTGAGACGCCCGGTCGCGAGTTCCTGATGGCAGCGGCCGGGCCGGGCATGAGCCTGGTGCTCGCATTGCTGGCCTTCATGGGCTTTGCCCTCACGGTGAGCCGTGGTGCGCCGTGGTGGATATGGGCACCGCTTCAGTACCTCGCCGGTATCAACTTCGTAGTCGCGCTATTCAATCTACTACCCGGCTTCCCGCTCGACGGCGGTCGCGTATTGCGCTCGATCCTCTGGGGCATCACAGGGGACCTCCTTCGTGCGACCAAGTGGGCGGTCAGGGTGGGACAGGTCATCGGCTGGTCGATGGTCGTCTTGGCGATCGTCAGGGTTCTGAGCGGTGACGTCGGCTTGATATGGTTCGGGCTCGTGGGTTGGTTCATCGCGTCGCTCGCCGGTCAGGCGTACCGCCAGCAGCTACTGAAGTCGAGCATCGAGGGACTGACGGTGAGCAGCATCATGACGCCGTCCCCCGAGTACGTTGATGGAGAACAGCCGCTCGAGGACCTGGTCAACGAGCATTTCCTCGGCAAGCCTCACAGCAGGTACCCGGTTATCCACCACGGCAGTATCGTCGGGTTGGTCACGCTGCCGGACGTCAAGGCGGTGGCTCGAACGGAATGGCCGTTCGTGAAGACCATCGATGTGGCAGACCGAGACCTTCAGCGGCTTGTCGTCTCTCAGGATGCGCCTGTCGACGCCGTGATCGCCCGCCTGGCGGGCGATCGCCCCGGGGCGCTCCTCGTGGTGGGGGAGGGCCGTCTGACCGGCATCGTCACGCGGTCCGACGTCATCGACGTCCTTCAGGCGGCGCGGGATCGCTGAGCCTTAGTTCGCCACGGCCTGGAATCGAGAAAACCCGGCTCCTGGGTTGTCCGACTTTGTAACAGTTGTTACGATATGCGCGACGAATCGTCCGGCAGCGATTCGAGGATGAAGTGAGCCTCAACGGCACGACTAAACAGCGCATACCGCAAGGCGTCATCGAGAGACTACCGCAGTATCTCAACGCCTTGCTTCACCTCAGGGGCGAGGGCGACCAGACCGTTTCCTCGGCGCGTCTTTCAGAGCTCACCGAGGTCAATGCCGCGCAGATACGGCGGGACCTTGCCTACTTCGGGCAGTTCGGCAAGCGCGGGGTAGGCTACGACATCAGCTTACTGGTCGATCGCATCCAAAGAATCCTCGGCTCGGACCATGCCCATCGCATCGCGATCGTTGGTGCGGGCAATCTTGGCTCGGCTATTGCGAGCTACGATGGCTTGAGGGCCCGCGGGTTCATCGTCGCGGGACTCTTTGACAATGATCCGAAGAAGATTGGGAGCAGGGTCGGCGACATCATCGTCCGGGACGTCGCCGAGTTGGGCCGAGTCGTTGCTGAACAAGGGATCCGGTTCGGTGTCGTCGCGGTTCCACCCGAAGGCGCACAGCAGGCGGCGGACCGCCTCTGCCTGGCTGGCATCCGGGTGATACTCAACTACTCGCCGGCCTTCGTGACCGTTCCATCCGACGTGACGCTGCACAACACCGATCCGGTGCGTGAGCTGCTTCATACGCTGTACTACTTGTCGCGCGCAGAGGGCGTGGCGAGTGCCTGACACTGGTGGTACGCTACCCAACGGCGTCCGCCCGGCCGACCGGTATCGGCCGTAATGAAAGCGACATGGAGGTCGTACGAATATGTTTCGTAGCATCGGCTGGCAGGAACTTGCCATCGTTCTGGTCATCGTGCTGATCCTGTTCGGCCCCAAGCGGCTGCCTCAGCTCGGCAAGATGCTCGGTAAGACGATGCGTAACGTGCGTGAAGGCATCGACGGCAAGCTCGAGGGCGTCGATGAGGAAGAGGCCGGTTCTGTTACCGGCGACGCCGAAGTGAAGGCCGAGGCCAAGGCCGAATCCAAGACCGAGGCCAAGTCCTAGCAAGGGCTTCCGAGCCGCGTCTCGGCTCGACCCTCCCGGTTCGCAAGCCCGCTCGATACTGCGGCTTGCCAGCGGGGAAGCATCGGCTATACTTTCGTGGACATTTTCGGCGGGCTGCCCTCGACATCGGGCAGCCCGTACCGTTACCGCCAAGCCTCGGCGTGAGAACGGGGCGACTGACGGGAGCAGGTCGGATGCACAAAGAGATCGCGCTGACGCCCGAAGGGCAGGCGAAGCTCGAGCAGGAGCTCCTTCATCTTGAGACGGTTCGCCGCCGCGAGGTCGGAGAGCGCATCAAGGAAGCCAAGGAGTTCGGAGATATCTCCGAGAACTCCGAGTACGACGATGCCAAGAACGAGCAGGCCTGGGTCGAAAGCCGGATCATCGAGATCGGCCAGATCCTCGCGCATGCCACGATCATCGATGCGCCTAAGAGTGCACCCACCAAGGTCGCACTCGGCTGCCACGTTGAGATCAAGGACGTTGAGACCGGCGACGTGCACAAGTATCAGGTGGTCGGCTCCGCCGAGGCGGACCCTACTCACGACCGCATCAGCAACGAATCGCCGGTCGGCCAGGCCATCATGGGCCATAAGAAGGGCGAGGTCGTCAAGGTGACCACTCCTCGCGGCAGCGTCATCGACTACGAGATCCTGAAGATCTCCCGCTAGCCACCGATGACCGACGAGCCGCGCTCCGCGGAGATCCCCGAGGACGACCCACTACTCGTCCGCCGCGCGAAGCTCGATTCGCTGCGTGCCGAGGGCCGCGAACCCTACGTGAACGGTTTCGACGTCACCGATCGCACCGCGGCGTTGGCGGAGCGGTACAGTTCGCTTGAGCCGGGGGCCGAGACCGAGGACGTCGTGACGATCGCTGGCCGTCTGGTCGCAAGGCGCGACCAGGGCAAGATGGCGTTCCTGGTCCTCAGGGATGCGACCGGCGAGATGCAGCTCTTCTGTCGGGTGAACGTGCTCGGCGATGAGGCATTCGAAGCGGTGAAGTCGCTCGACCTCGGCGACTGGGTGGGCGCCACGGGCGTCGTGCTCCGTTCTCGCCGAGGCGAGCTCTCAGTGCAGCCTTCTTCGGTCACCTTGCTGTCCAAGTCGCTGCGCCCACTTCCCGAGAAGTATCACGGGCTCTCGGACACCGAGACCCGCTACCGCCAGCGCTACGTCGACCTGATCGCCAACCCCGAGGTCCGTACCGTTTTCGAGACTCGTTTCAAGGTCATCGCCGCAATCCGGCGGTACATGGAGTCGCAGGGCTACTTCGAGGTCGAGACGCCCATGCTGCAGCCGATTCCGGGCGGGGCTACGGCCAAGCCGTTCATCACGCATCACAACGCCCTCGACATGCCCCTGTATCTGCGGATCGCGCCCGAGCTCTATCTCAAGCGCCTCCTCGTCGGCGGCTTCGAGCGCGTGTACGAGATCAACCGCTCGTTCCGCAACGAGGGGATGAGCCCTCGCCATAACCCTGAGTTCACCATGCTCGAGGCCTATCAGGCGTACGGGAACATGCAGTCGATGATGGAGCTCACCGAGGGCATCATCACGAATGCCGCCGAGGAGGTTCTCGGCACGCTGGACTTCCAATACCAGGGGACGCCGGTGTCGCTGCGCTCGCCATGGCGCCGCGCGACCATGGCCGAGCTCACCTCCGAGAAGGCCGGCCGCGAGCTCTCGGTTCACACGCCGCTCGACGAGTTGCGGGCCGAGTGCGCAAAGCACGAGGTGCCGATCGAGGATTCGTGGGGTCCCGGGAAGCTGCTGACCGAGCTGTTCGAGAAGCTGGCCGAGCACGCCCTGATCGAGCCGACCTTCGTCACCATGCACCCCGCTGAGACGTCTCCGCTTGCCCGGCGCAACGATGAAGACCCCGAGCTGACCGACAGGTTCGAGCTCATCGTCACGGGGCGTGAGTTCGCCAACGCATTCTCTGAGTTGGTCGATCCGATCGATCAGCGAGGTCGCTTCGAGGCGCAGGCGGCCGCCAAGGATGCTGGTGACGACGAGGCGATGTGGGTCGACGAGGACTACCTCAGGGCACAGGAGTACGGCATGCCGCCCGCCGGTGGGCTCGGCATCGGCATCGACCGCCTCGTCATGCTGCTCACTGACTCGCCCAGCATCCGCGACGTGCTGCTCTTCCCGCATATGCGGCCCGAGGCCTAGGCGACCCGCCCGAAAATCTGAGCGCATCGCACTCAGATTGGTGGCACTTTCCTTGCTTTCTACAGCGCCAACCCGCCTTCGGTGTCCGAAGCGACGGGTATACTCGCCGTAGTAATCAACCGGCTCTTTCGCAGCCGTCGGGTCCAAGGGGAGCGTTCCATGTTCGAACGATTCACTGAAAAGGCGCGTCGGGTGGTCGTATACGCCCAAGAAGAAGCGCGCATGCTCAACCAGAACTACATCGGCACCGAGCACCTGCTGCTCGGTCTGATCCGCGAGCAGGATGGGATTGCCGCCAAGGCGCTCGAGTCGCTCAATATCTCGCTGGAGGACGTGCACGCCCAGGTCGAGGACCTGATCGGGCGTGGCACGTTCGTGCCCACCGGCCATATCCCGTTCACGCCTAGGGCCAAGAAGGTCCTGGAGCTCTCGCTTCGCGAGGCGCTTCAGCTGGGTCACAACTACATCGGCACCGAACACATCCTCCTCGGGCTCATCCGCGAGGGCGAGGGTGTGGCGGCTCAGGTGCTCCTGAACCTCGGCGCGGATCTCGAGAAGGTGCGTTCCGCGGTCATCCAGCTGCTGTCGGGCCACTACAACAAGCAGGCCGACGCGGGAGAGGAGCGCCGAGGAGGCGGGCAGTCGATGCTCGACGAGTTCGGACGTAACCTCACGCGCCAAGCACGCGACGGCAAACTCGACCCCGTGATAGGGCGCGCCAACGAGATCGAGCGCGTGATGCAGATCCTGTCGCGTCGCACGAAGAACAATCCGGTGCTCATCGGCGAGCCGGGCGTGGGCAAGACCGCCGTCGCCGAGGGCCTCGCCCAGCGTATCGCAGCCGACGAGGTGCCCGAGACGATCAAGGACAAGCATCTCTACACACTCGACCTGGCGGCTCTTGTTGCCGGCTCGAAGTACCGCGGTGAATTCGAAGACCGCCTCAAGAAGGTCATGAAGGAGATCCGCGAGCGCGGTGACATCATCCTGTTCGTCGACGAGATGCACACCCTGGTCGGCGCAGGAGCGGCCGAAGGCGCCATAGACGCGGCGAGCATCATCAAGCCGGCGCTTGCGCGCGGCGAGCTCCAGACGATAGGCGCGACCACTCTTGATGAGTACCGCAAGTACGTGGAGAAGGACCCTGCCCTCGAGCGCCGTTTCCAGCCCATCCAGGTCGGAGAGCCAAGTGTCGAGGAGACGGTCCAGATCCTGAAGGGCTTGCGGGACCGCTATGAAGCGCATCACCGAGTGTCCATCACGGACGCCGCGATCGACGCCGCCGCGAACCTGGCCGACCGCTACATATCGGACCGCTTCCTTCCGGACAAGGCGATCGACCTCATCGACGAGGCGGGCGCCAAGATGCGCATCCGCATGATGACCGCGCCTCCCGGCGTCAAGGAGATCGACGACCGGCTGCGCTCGGTCCGCGCCGAGAAGGAAGCGGCGATCGAAGCTCAGGAATTCGAGAAGGCGGCGTCACTTCGCGACAAGGAGAAGCACATCCTCGCCGAGAAGCGCGCCATGGAAGAGGAGTGGCTGAAGCCGGACAACCGACGTGTTGTCGAGGTCACCGAGAAGGAGATCGCCGAAGTCGTCAGCATGTGGACCGGAGTCCCCGTCACCGAGCTGACCGAGGAGGAGACCGCCAAACTTCTGCGCATGGAGACGGTCCTTCACGAGCGTATCGTCGGACAGGACGAAGCGGTCACGGCCGTCAGTAAGGCCATCCGGCGAGCACGCGCTGGCCTCAAGGACCCCAAGCGCCCCGGCGGCTCGTTCATATTTCTCGGCCCGTCGGGCGTCGGCAAGACGGAACTCGCCAAGTCGCTCGCCGACTTCCTCTTCGGCACCGAGGACGCGCTCATCTCTCTCGACATGTCCGAGTACATGGAGAAGCACACGGTATCGCGGCTTATCGGCTCGCCTCCGGGCTACGTCGGCTTCGACGAGGGCGGACAGCTGACCGAGATCGTTCGGCGGAAGCCCTACAGCGTCATCCTGTTCGATGAGATCGAGAAGGCGCACCCGGACGTGTTCAACGTCCTCCTTCAGATCCTGGAGGAAGGTCGCCTCACCGACGCCCAGGGGCGCAAGGTCGACTTCAAGAACGCCATCGTGATCATGACGAGCAACATCGGCGCACGCGATATCGTCAAGACCACGTCGCTCGGCTTCACCCCATCGTCGGGTGCCGGGCTCTCCTACGAAGACGTCAAGCAGCGTGTCACGGGTGAGCTCAAGACAGTGTTCCGCCCCGAGTTCCTCAACCGTGTTGATGAGGTCATCGTCTTCCATGACCTGAGTTCCGAGGAGATCGAGCAGATCGTCGATCTCATGGTCGCCCGCACCAGGGACCAACTCATGCTCCACGGCATGTCCATCACGCTGTCCGAAGGTGCGCGCAAGCAACTCGCCAAGGAGGGCTTCGACCCGACCCTCGGCGCTCGACCGCTCCGCAGGGCCATCCAGCGCTTCATCGAGGACCCGCTCTCCGAGCAACTCCTCGCGGGCCACTGGCAGGCCGGCGACGTCATCGAGGTGAGGGTGAACGACGAGGGCGGCTTCGAGTTCCACAAGGGCGAGGGCGTCGTCGCTGTTCCCGTGAACCCCACCGTCGAGCCTCCCCAGCAGGAAGCGCCCACGTCGGCTCCGACTCGATCCGCGCGCGGGCGCGGCGGAGCAAATGCCGGCAGCGCGTCGGGCGCTTAGGGGTGGCGGCAAAGCCGCGCACCACGTGGCGGTGTCAGGTCTGTGGGGCCAGTTCGCCCCGCTGGATCGGGCGCTGCGCTGAGTGCGGCGAGTTCGGCACATTCGTAGAAGAGATCGAGCAGCCTGCGGCCTCCGGGTCGCGGGCTGCTCGTGCGCCTGCAGTCGCAGTGCCCCTCTCCGAGGTGGGAGTGGACGAGGCGAAGCGGCAACCGACCGGCATCGATGAGCTCGACCGTGTGCTCGGCGGCGGCCTCGTGTCCGGCTCGCTCGTGCTCTTAGGTGGGGAACCCGGCATAGGCAAGTC
The DNA here is from genome assembly GCA_964607705.1 of uncultured Eubacteriales bacterium. Lineage (GTDB taxonomy): Bacteria > Actinomycetota > Coriobacteriia > Anaerosomatales > PHET01 > CAZSLI01. Next base: position 18,337 of record CAZSLI010000002.1, on the reverse strand, counting down.
GACATTGCTCCTCCAAGCGGCCGAACGCATCGCTCGGCAGGGAACCGACGTGCTGTACGTGTGCGGCGAGGAGTCTCCGCAGCAGATCGGCCTTCGGGCGCGTCGGTTGGGTGCCGCCTCCGAGAAGGTCCGGCTGTTGCCGGAGCTCGACGTCACTGCCGTCGAGGCGGCTGTGCGCGAGAGTCGACCGGGGGTGCTGGTGCTCGACTCCATTCAGACGGCCTTCGATCCCGAGTTGGGTGGCGCCCCCGGAAGCGTCGGGCAGGTCCGTGCCTGCACCGCCCGCCTCATGCGCATTGCCAAGGACCTCGGAGTGACCACCCTCATCGTCGGGCATGTCACCAAGGAGGGCGCGATCGCCGGCCCACGGGTGCTCGAGCACATGGTCGACGCCGTGCTCTATTTCGAGGGCGACCGGGACCACGCGTTCCGCATCGTCAGGTCGGTCAAGAATCGTTTCGGCTCATCGAGCGAGCTCGGCATCTTCGAGATGACGGTCGATGGGCTCATCGCGGTGGAGTCTCCTTCGTCCGCGCTGCTCGCGGAGCGCACCGACAGCGTTCCCGGGTCGGCGGTGATGGCGATGATGGAGGGCACCCGACCGCTGCTCGTGGAGGTGCAGGCCCTCGTGACTCCGACCTATCTCCCCGCGCCGCGCCGATTGGCGACTGGCATCGACACCGCCCGTCTCCTGCAGGTCCTCGCCGTTCTCGAGCGCCGAGCCTCTCTGTCGTTCGGAGGCCTCGACGTGCTCGTCTCGGTTGCGGGCGGCGTCCGCGTGAGCGAGCCGGCAGTGGACCTGCCGTTGGCCCTTGCCCTGGCGTCGGCACGCACCGACAGACCGGTGCCGGTCGGGCTTGCGGCCTTCGGCGAGATCGGACTCACCGGTCATGTGCGCCCGGTGCCTCAGGCGGCCGCTCGGGCCAATGAGGCCACTCGCTTGGGCTTCACGACGGTGCTCACCGGCTCGGGAGGCCGGTCCGAGGACGGCGCCGCGCGGCTGCTGCGCGTCGCGACCGTGGGGGACGCCCTGCGCGAAGCGGGGCTCTGAGCCGCCGGGCATACTCGGCGGGCGCGAGATTTCGTCGGACGCACGGGTTCTGGCAGAATGCGACTCATCGAGAGCGCATACCGAGGAGGGGCACGTGGCTGAAGGCCGACCAGGAGTGAGCGAGGCCATGACGGCCGAACTGCGCAAGGTTGCGCCGGGCACCCGTTTGCGCGAGGCGCTCGATATGCTCATCTCAGCCAGGAGCGGGGCACTCATCGTCGTCGGCGACATCGCCACGCTCGAGCCGCTCTGCAACGGCGGCTTCGTCATCGACATGCCGTTCACCCCACAGCGCCTGTTCGAACTCGCCAAGATGGACGGCGCGATCGTTCTCGATGGCGACTGCGACCGTATCCTCAGAGCGAACGTTCACCTCGTCCCTGATGCAGACTTGCCGACAAGCGAGACCGGCATGCGGCACCGTACGGCCGAGCGGGTGAGCCGGCAGACGGAGGCGCTCGCCATTGCGATCTCCCAGCGCCGCAACGTGGTCAACCTCTACTTGCAGGGTCGCCGTCTGACACTCGAGGACATCGAGGTGCTTCTGGCGAAGGCGAACCAGGCGCTCCAGGCCCTTCAGAACTACCGCCAACGGCTCGACGAGATGCTCGAGCGTCTCATGGTGCTCGAGTTCGAGGATCTTGTGACCCTCGGTGACGTCACGGAAGTCCTCGGCCGCTTCGAGATGCTTCGCCGGGTGCAGCGCGAGGTCAACCGCTACACCGGGGAGCTGGGCACCGAGGGTAGGCTCATCCGCATGCAGACCGACGAGTTGACCGCTGCTGTCACCGAGCAGTACGCGCTTGTCATCCGGGACTACGCCGATGAGCCCGGCGCGCGGCGTGCCGCTCAAGTCAGGGAGCGACTCGCAGAACTACCGCCCGACCGCCTGTTCGAGCCTGAGTCGATCGCGCACGAGCTGAGCCTCGCGACGGCCGAGCACGCCGAGCAGCACATCCGCGCCAGGGGCTACCGAGCCCTCGCCTTGATCCCCATGCTGCCGGCCAGCGTCGTGGCCAGGATCGTCGAGAGATTCGGCAGCCTCGTGGAGATTTCCAGAGCCAGCATCCCCGACCTGGACTCCGTCGATGGTATCGGTGAGCGCCGCGCGCGGGCGATCCATGCGGGCCTCGCTCGCGTCAAGGCACACGTCTCCGTCTGACACCCGCACAGCTCGCGAGTACCCCACGTGGTATCATCGCTGGTAGGGGAACCGATCCGCTGCAGAGGCGGCGGCGAAGGAGGTGAGGGCGCGGCGGTAACTGTGCCGTCTTCGCCATTCGTATGATCCAGGCGATCACCCGTTTCGTGCTAGTCGCGGCGGGGCTCCTGGGCGGCTACGTGGTGACTCAGTCTGTCGACTGGCAGACGCAACTCGGACTCGATCGCTCATACGTCATCTTTCTTTTCGTCATTCTTGGAGGCGCGATCGGTTTCGTTCTCGGCGGGATTGTCGGCCGGGAGTTGTCACTAGCGTGGTCCCGCGCAGAGGCTCGTATCTCGGAACTCGCCGGTGTGGACGTGATCCTCGGGGCCATCGGACTACTCGTCGGCCTCCTTGTCGCGTTCCTGGCATCGCAACCACTGCGCATGCTCGAGCCGGCCTCCCTCGCGATTACTCTGTCCGCTGCGATAGTCGTCGTTTCCGGCTACGTCGGTGTGGTCATCGCGCTGACTCGCCGACGCGAGTTCGTAGCGATCTTCCCGAAGTTCGCGCCGACCGACATGCTGCCAAGAGAGGCCCGTCTCGTCGTGCTCGACACGAGCGCCATAATCGACGGCCGCTTCACCGAGCTTCGCCGATCGGGCTTCATGCCCGGGATGCCGCGCGTCCCCCGGTTCGTGCTGGCGGAGCTTCACACGCTGTCCGACAGCGCCGATGACACCAAACGTGCGCGCGGTCGTCGGGGCCTTGACCTGCTGGCCACCTTGCCGGAGGACCAGGCGGTCGGGGTTGTCGAGATCGACTATCCCGAACTTCCCACCGTGGACGACAAGCTTATGCGTCTCGCGGTCGACTCGGACGCGTCCATCGTCACGGTGGACTACAACCTGACCAAGGTGGCCCGCGTGCGGGGCATCACAGTCCTCAACCTCAACGAAGCGGCTGGGGCCCTGCGTCCCAACTTCCTCCCCGGCGACCAGTTGCGTATCCGCATCGCCAAGGCCGGCAAGGAAGCGGGTCAGGGCGTCGGCTACCTCGAGGACGGCACCATGGTGGTCGTCGCTGAGGGCAAACCCGCCATCGGCCAGGAAGCAGATGTCGAGGTGACGTCGGTGCTTCAGACATCGGCTGGCCGCATGATCTTCGGCCGTCCGGCAGCGACCGGCCTGCTGAACGCCGAGGACGCCGGAAGCGAGCGGGCCGATGAGGGGGACGCGTGAGCGCGACAGCGATGGCTGCAGCGATCGTGGTCGCGGGCGGGAGCGGGGAGCGATACGGACGCGAGGGTGGGAAGCAGCTCGCTACCGTCGCGGGCTGGCCGGTGCTGTCTTGGGCGTTGCGGGCGATGGACGCAGTGCCTGACGTAAAGCTACTCATCGTCGTCTGTCCTGAAGAGAGGCAGTCCGAGTACCTCGCCGAGGCGATCGAGCCGCTCGCCCTGTCGACGCCGGTCGTCCTGGCCCCGTCGGGGTCGACGCGACAGCAGTCGGTCATGTCAGGCTTGCAGCAACTCCCTCCTGAAGTCGAGGTCGTGCTGGTGCACGACGGCGCGCGTCCGCTCGTGACGCCCGATCTCGCCCGGCGAACGATCGTGAAGCTTCTTGATTCCGGCGCGTCGGGCGCCATCGTAGCGCATCCCTCCTTCGACACGTTGAAGGTCGTCGAAGGGGGCCGGGTCGTGGAGACGCCCGATCGCGCACTCTACTGGGCGGTGCAGACCCCCCAGACGTTCGTGCGGGCGGACCTGGTTGCCGCGCATGTGCGCGCTGCATCCGAGGGGTTCACCGGCACAGACGATGCGTCCTTGCTCGAGTGGGACGGCCGCCCCGTGATAGTCGTCGAGGGACCGCGTGACAACATAAAGGTGACGGTCCCCGAGGACCTTGCTTTCGTTCAGGCTGCGTTGGGTCGTCGGAGAGAGGGCGAGTGACGATGCGTGTTGGCATGGGTTACGACGTGCACGCCTTCGCCGCGGACCGGCCGCTGATACTCGGCGGCGTGAGGATCGATCACGAGCGAGGGCTGCTCGGTCACTCCGACGCCGACGTCCTTGCGCACGCCCTCATGGATGCTATCGTCGGGGCACTTCGTGAGGGGGACATCGGCAAGCTGTTCCCGGACACCGATCCTGCGTACGCCGGAGCCGACTCGATAGATCTCCTCGCTTCGGTGGGTGCCCTCATGCGCGACCGGGGCTACCGTTTGATCGACGCTGACTGCGTGCTGGTGCTCGAACAGCCGAAGATCGCGCCCCATCGGGCACAGATGCGTGCGCGTCTCGCAGGGGCGCTTCAAGTCGACGTCGACTGCGTGGGGGTCAAGGCGACTACCACAGAGGGCTTGGGCTTCGAAGGCCGATCCGAGGGAGTCGCTGCCTACGCAGTGGTGCTTCTCGACAGGGCGTGAACGGGTAACTGTCCTGCTAGACTGGTGCGGCGCCCTAACGGCGCGATCCGACGTGACCGGAAAGGGCAGGCGGGGATGTTCAACCGCATGCGTGACGACATACGCGCCGTTCGAGAGCGCGATCCCGCTGCGACATCGACCGCCAGCGTCCTGATCAACTATCCGGGACTCCACGCGACCTGGGCGCATCGAATCAACCACTGGCTGTGGTCACATGGGCGGCACGGTCTCGCGCGCTTCGGCTCGCAAGCGGCCCGCTGGTTCACCGGAATCGAGATACATCCCGGTGCCACCATCGGCGAGGGTTTCTTCATCGATCACGGTATGGGTGTCGTGATCGGTGAGACGACGATCATCGGGGACGACGTGACCCTGTATCAGGGTGTCACTCTCGGCGGTACCGGCAAGGAATCGGGAAAGCGCCACCCGACGCTCGAGGACTGTGTCGTCGTAGGTGTGGGCGCTTCTGTACTTGGAAATATCACGGTAGGGCACGGAAGCAAGGTCGGTGGTGGCGCCGTCGTGATCGACGATGTCCCGCCCAACAGCACGGTCGTGGGCGTGCCCGGACGGGTCGTGGTGAGAGCCGGCGAGCGGGTGGAGGCGATCGACCTGCACCACGAGGACTTGCCCGACCCGGTGGTCGAGATGTTCCGCTGCCTCACGCGCCGGCTCGACCGGGTCGAGCGCAATTTGGCGCCCGAGAAGACGCCTGCCGAGGACATCGGCATCGACGGAGAGATCTGTCCGGTAGACGCTGCTCCTTCACCGCAAAGAGAGCCTATTCGCGTCGAGGCAGAGGGCTGGTACTGGGAGATCTAGCGTTGCCAAACGGTGACGCCGCACGGAAGCCGAGGGAGAGGGACGCATGCGCGTCTATAACACGCTCACAAGAAGCAAAGAGGAATTCGTGCCGCGCGAGGAGGGAAAGGTCTCCCTCTACGTTTGCGGCCCGACGGTCTACAACTACATCCACATCGGCAATGCGCGCACGTTCCTGTCGTTCGACGTCATCCGTCGGTACCTCGTCTGGAAGGGCTTCGACGTCACCTTCGTGCAGAACGTGACCGACGTTGACGACAAGATCATCAACCGCGCGAACGAGGAGGGCCGCCCGGCCGCCGAGGTCGCCAAGGAGTACACCGAGGCGTTCATATCAGGCATGCGTCGGCTCGGCGTCGAGGATCCCGACGTACGCCCGATGGCGACTGAGATGATCCCTGAGATGATCGACCTCATCGAGCGACTGATCAGTGGCGGCAATGCCTACGAGGTCGACGGAGACGTCTACTTCTCCGTCCGCAGCTTCCCCGACTACGGCAAGCTCTCGGGACGCGACATCGACGAGATGCGCTCCGGCGCGCGTGTCGAGGTGGACGAGCGCAAGAAGGACCCGCTCGATTTCGCGCTGTGGAAGTCGGCCAAACCAGGCGAGCCGCATTGGCCGAGCCCGTGGGGCGAGGGCCGGCCTGGCTGGCACATCGAGTGTTCGGCCATGTCCGAGAAGGAGCTGGGCCTGCCGTTCGACATCCACGGCGGCGGTTCCGACCTCGTCTTCCCGCATCACGAGAACGAACTCGCGCAGTCTGAGGCGGCGACCGGCGTCCCCTTCGTCAAGTACTGGCTGCACGGCGGCATGCTGCAGATCAACGCCGAGAAGATGAGCAAGTCCCTTGGCAACTTCCTGCTGCTCGAGGACGTGCTTGCGCGCTATGAGACTCCGGTCATCCGGCTGCTCATGCTGCAGACGCACTACCGCAGCCCGCTGGACTTCTCCGATTCGCGTCTCGATGAGACGATCCACGCCTACGACCGGCTTGCGAACCTCCTGCGCAACCTGCGCTGGGCTCACACGCTCGCGGCTCACGGCAAGGGGGCGCCAGCCGACGCGTGCAGCGGTCTGCGCTTCGAAGTGGACACCGCCCGCAAGAAGTTCGAAGCCGAGATGGACGACGACTTCAACACGGCCGGTGCAGTCGCTGCCGTCTTCGAGCTCGCCAAGGCGGCGAACGTGTTCCTCGCCGACTTCCAAGTCGACCTGTGCGCCGAGGACAAGGAAGCCATCCTCCTCGCCGAGCAGACAGTCGCCGAGCTTCTCGGCGTTCTGGGGATCGATGTTCCGGAGGAGTCGCAGGCCGAGTATCCCGAGGAAGTACTGGCGCTCGCGCTCGACCTCGCCGGATACGCTGGCTCCGACAGGGAGGCGGCGGTGCACGCGCTGCTTGCTTCGCGTGAAGCTGCGCGCACCGAGAAGAACTGGGCTCTGGCAGACGCGGTTCGCGACGGTCTTGGGCGGCTCGGATTCACCATCGAGGACACGCCGCAGGGCGCACGCGTGTCATACGTGTCCTAGTGCAGCTCGAAGGGCGACACGCCGTCATCGAGGCGCTTCGGGCGGACATGCCGCTCAAGCGCATCCACATCGCCGAGGGCCTTGCTCCGGACCGCACGATCGAGGAGATAGAGCGCCGGGCGCAGGAGGCGTCCGTCACCGTGCAGCGCATCGCGCGACGGCGTCTGGACGAGATGAGCGAGCGCGGCGCGCACCAGGGCGTCATCGCCGAGGCGCGGCCGTACAAGTACGCCTCCCTCGACGACCTCATCTGCAAGTCCGAGGGCCTGCCCAACGCGCTGATCATTGCTCTCGACCATGTGACCGACCCCGGTAACATGGGCGCGGTCATTCGGACGGCCGAAGTCGTGGGGGCCACGGGTGTGCTCGTGCCTTCCAAACGCAGCGCATCGCTCACGCCTGCCGCGTGGAAGTCGGCCGCGGGTGCCCTGGCGCATGTGCCCGTCGCCCAGGAGGCCAATCTAGCGACAGCGCTGGAGCGTCTCAAGAAGGCCGGCTTCTGGGTCGCCGGCGCTTCCGAGCGTGCCCCGCAGACCGTATGGCAGGCTCCGCTGGAGGGCCGTCTGGTCCTCGTCATGGGCGCCGAGGGGACCGGTCTCGCACGGTTGACGCAGGAGCGCTGCGACTTCCTGGTGCGTCTGCCCCAGGCTGGCAAGGTCGGCTCGCTCAACGTGGCGCAGGCGACGACGGCCCTTGCCTATGAGTGGCTGCGCCGCTCATCGGTGGAGGACGCCAGGTGAAGGTTCTGATCGTCGACGGCTACAACGTGATCCGCACGAGCCCGCCATACAGCCAGATCGCCGCGCAGGACCTCGACTCTGCGCGCGCTGCGCTCGTCTCCGATGTGGCCGCGTATGCCCAAGGTGAGTGGAACGCCACTGTCGTGTTCGATGGTGGGCGAAACCCGCACTCGGACGGCATGGCACATCGCGCGGCCGGTATCCGCATCGTCTTCTCGAAGTACGGCACCGAGGCTGACACGGTCATCGAGCAGCTTGCGCGGACTCATCGCGAGCAAGGCGATGTCGTCGAAGTTGTGACGAGCGACGCGCAGACCCAGTGGGCGGTCATGGGCGGCACGGTCGCTCGGCGGTCCTCGGCCGAGTTCTCGGCGGAGCTTCGCGCGGGGGACGCTGAGTGGCGTGAGCACGCGCCCGCCGGCAGCGCGGTCTCTCGGCTGGAGGACCGGGTGGATCCGACGGTCCGGGACCGGCTCAGCAGGTGGGCGCGAGGCCTCGACTAGGCCGTGGACGCGCGCGTTCTCGGGCTTTGACACTCGGTGAACGGCGAAGAATCTCATGCCGACTGCCTAAGAGTCATACCAATGGGGGATTCAATGTCATCCCGACCACCCTTGACCGCACTCGAAAGCGGGTCTACGGTCGAGATACGTTCGCTGCATACCCGAGTGCCGTGCCGGCGGCGGTCTCCCAATAGGGCAGGCGAAACTCGGGTGGTGCGACACAAGGGGGTGTGCGCCAGTGAACGATCGGATGCCTGTTGCGCATCGGGTGCCTGGGACGCGCGGCGGGGACATGGCCCTCGTGAGGGCTGCACAGCAAGGCGACCAGACCGCGAGTTGCGAACTGGTCAGGCGCTACCGGAACCTCATCCGGTGCAAGGCGCGAACGTACTTCCTCATCGGCGCTGACCGCGATGACATCATCCAAGAGGGGATGATCGGCCTCTTCAAGGCCATCCGGGACTACGATCCCACTCGCCAGGCGAGCTTTCACTCGTTCGCCGAACTCTGTGTCACGCGCCAGATCATCACGGCGGTCAAGTCGGCCACGCGGCGCAAGCACTCGCCACTCAACGGCTACGTCTCCCTTTCACGCTCGACGTCGAGCGATGAAGACGGTGAGCGCGTGTTGTCGGACATCCTGGCCGCCAAAGAAGTCTGTGACCCCGCCGAGATAGTGATCGGCGCTTGGGAGACGAGCTTCATCCGTAACGGAGTGGTGGACGCGCTGTCCGGTTTCGAGGCTGACGTCCTCCGTCTCTACACGGCGGGTAAGTCATACCAGGAGATCGCCGAGCAGCTAGACCGGCACACGAAGGCCGTCGACAACGCGCTCCAGCGGATCAAGCGCAAGATGGAGACGCAGATCCGGCGGTGTCGTGCCCACTAGAGCACAGGCGGCGGCTGCACTACACTGTACGCCGCCGCTGGCGTAGCTCAATGGAAGAGCAACTGCCTTGTAAGCAGTAGGTTGCAGGTTCGACTCCTGTCGCCAGCTCCACGGAAACAGAACGAGGTCCCTCTCTTGAGGGGCCTCGTTTCGTTGACTCATGGCGTGTGTTCTACGACGCCAAGCGCTCGCGCGGATCCTTGGGTTCCTGCTCATTCGTAGCGAGGATCTCGAAGATCTCCACCGGGGCCGCGATGTTCTTGAGTTCGAACGTCCCGTGGGAGTGGACGCGCACGGCGGAGCCTGCTTTGTCCACGAGGGCGGCCGTCGTGAATGACTGGCCGCCATCGGCGAGGTTCATCACCCGAGCCGCCAGATTGAGGGCGGCGCCGATGAACGGACGGCCGCTCTTGTCCAGCACGACCTCGCCGTCCGCGACGCCGATCCGCACGAACATCTCGCGTTCATCGGGATGCGCTCGGTTGTGCTCGGCGAGTGCCACCTGCATGGCGGCCGCGGCCCTGAGCGCGGAAGCAGGCGCATCGAACGCCGCGATGAGCCCGTCGCCGCCGGTGGACTTCCCGCTGCCTCCGTACTGGCTGATGATGGGCATGAGCAGGTCCCGGTGCTTCTGGATCGCCTTGGCGGTGAGCATGCTCCCGTCCTCCTCGGTCATGCGCGAGAAGGACTTCATGTCGGTGATCATGACCGTCTTGTTGGTCGTGTGCTCGTTGGTCAACTTCTCCTCGGCAGTGGAGATCAGGCGCAGCAGCTCATCGACGTCGGCGTCCTCGGCCGCCATGGTGGCGGGACGAGCCGCGACCTCGGCTGCCGGCACTTCGCGGGGGAACACCCGGTCCCACACCCAAGCGAAGACCACCGCAGCAGCTGCCGAGGACACGGCAGCGAAGGCGAGCTTGCTCCACGCCGCTGAAGCGCCGAGCGGCGGGAGTAGCAGCGCTGCGCCGAGAGCGGGCACCAGCGCGCCGCCGGCCACAGCGGCGAGTGCCAGGAGCCGGTTACGGCGCCGTCGCGCGGCGTCAGCCAGCATGCCTGTCAGGCCGGCCGCCGCAGCCCAGAGTGCGGGCTGAAGGATCAACACGGGAACGTTGTTCACGGCGGTGAAGACCGCGATGGTGCCGTTCACCGAGTCTGTCCCAAGCCCGCCGAACGCCTCCTTGACCCACGCTGCCGAGAAGAGGTTGGCGGGCATCTGCGCCAGGTCCAACAGCGCCTTTGCGCCCCCCGTGTAGGTGACCCCTATGGCCGGCTTGCCGAGCGCGATGCCGAGGGCCTCGACGCTCAGGCAGGCGATGGCAGCGGCAAGCGCCCCTTCTCCTCCGCCCATGATGTAGCCGGCCAGCGCCACGCAGGCCCACACCGGCCCGAAGAACGCTCCCGCCAGCGCGGCAGCGATCACGAAGAAGACCTGGCCGCCGTCGGTGCCGAGGTAGCGGATGCCGATGACTCCCAGCACCAGGAACGTGATGCCTGCGACCGGAGCCACCGCCGTCATGGGCAGTGCCAGCGCCACCAGCGCCACCAGCACGCCGAGATCGACGGCCGCCAGCGTCAGCACGCCGGCGCCCAGCGCCAGGGCTGCCGCACCCCAGCTGGGCCCGAAATGGAGCCCCAGCAAGCCGGCGTAGGTGGCCAGCGCGACGAATGCCGCGCGTAGCCATTCGAGCATCGACTGGTTCTTGCGGCGGGTGACCGCTGCCAAGGTGACTCCTCCTCGAGAGATACGGAATGCTGCTCATTTTGAAGCATCGGCACGTCTGCGTCTGCGCTACACTTGATGGGCTTGCCAAAGTGGACGCCTATGAAGGGGGAGAGCCGTGGCACACGAATCATTCCTGTCCCGCGTGCCTATCTTCGCGAACTGCACCGCCGAGGAGATTGCGGCGATCGCCCAGGTCGCTCAGGAGAGCCAGTTCCTGCCCGGCCAGATCATCGTGACCCAAGGCACTCCCGGCCAGGCCTTCTACCTCGTGCTCGCCGGTCGCGTGGAGATCCTCCGTGACGGCACGTCCTTGGGCGCCTTTGGCCCGGGCGACTTCTTCGGCGAGATGTCCCTGCTCGACCAAGCGCCACGGTCGGCGACCATTCGGGCGCTTGAGTTGACCCAGTGCCTCATGCTCTCGAGCTGGGACTTCAAAGCGTTGCTCGAGAAGCATCCGTCCATCGCCATCAAGCTGCTCGAGGTGCTGAGCCGCCGTCTCCGCGTGGCCGACGAACGGCTCGGGCGGTAGGGGATGTCGATACGCGGACCGCAGGCCTATCAGAACGTCGCCGAGAGGATCATCGCCCGCTGGCTCACGCAGGGTGGACGTCAGGACGTGGCGCGCTCGGAAGGGCGGGCGAGCATGGGCCGCGGCGTTGAGATCACCTATGCCTGGGAGTCGTCGCGCAGGCGTATCAAGGTGAAGCCGGATCCGTACTATGGGTCCGACGCCGCCAAGGTGGCCGACCGGTCACTCGCCTTCTACCGCAACGATGAAGGCAGCTACGCCTTCGAGGCCGTCGCGAACGCCGCCACGAGGGAGCCCGGTTGGATGTTCCAGTCCGACGCGGACGACCTCTACTACTACTACGTTGCCATCGCTCAGTCCGACGAGGAGATCGAGGCACTCGTCAACGAGCCGGACGAGGTCCTCTTCTCTGAGTTGCTGGTGGACCGCGACGACCTCATGATCCTGCCGATGGCGCCTACGCGTGCCTGGTTCGAGGCGAACTTCGAACGGTACACGCCTCGCCCTGTTCTCGTGGGTGGTGCATCGGCGTGGTACCGGCTTGTGCCTCGAGCCGACATCGAACGGACCATCGCGGGTACACGCAACGTGGGACCTATCTTTCGCTCGCTCGTTCCCTGATACTCGGGGCGATGCGGAAGTTCGACGGTCGCGGCTCGGAATCGTGGGTACGCCCGGCACCGTGGTAGTCGTTGACACTTGAAGAAGCGTTGGAGTACTATCCCTTTCGCCTTAGCCGAGGCATTTCTCGGCGCGCAACTTGAAAAGCGTACAGAGGTCCTTTTTTTTCGTGCGGGGGTGTGCCCGAGTGGCTAAAGGGGACGGGCTGTAAACCCGTTGGCTACGCCTACCATGGTTCGAATCCATGCGCCCCCACCACGAGACCTCGTTCAGCAGCACGTTCGGCCAGGTCACGCCCACATAGCTCAGTCGGCAGAGCACTTCCTTGGTAAGGAAGAGGTCACCGGTTCAAGTCCGGTTGTGGGCTCCACCGAACCGCACTGCGGCGGGACGAACACCAATGGCGGTGTAGCTCAGCTGGTCAGAGCACGCGGTTCATACCCGCGGCGTCGCTGGTTCGAGTCCAGCCACCGCTACCAGGTTCTACACGCCGCGCGAGCGGCGTTTCGAATAACGCATGCACGCGCGAAGCACATGGAACGCACGAGAGAAGACGGACCGCGGCCGGCGCCCTGAAGGGGCCGGCTCCGTCGCAAGAGGTCCTTGAAGGAGGAGACTCATGGCGAAGCAGAAGTTCGAGCGCACTAAGCCGCACGTCAACGTGGGTACGATCGGTCACGTCGACCACGGCAAGACCACGCTCACCGCGGCGATCACCAAGCGTCAGGCCGAGAAGGGCTTTGCCGACTTCACGCCGTTCGACCAGATCGACAAGGCGCCGGAAGAGCGCGAGCGCGGTATCACCATCGCTATCGCGCACGTCGAGTACGAGACCGACACGCGTCACTACGCGCACGTCGACTGCCCGGGTCACGCCGACTACGTCAAGAACATGATCACGGGTGCCGCGCAGATGGACGGCGCGATCCTCGTCATCGCCGCCACCGACGGCCCGATGGCCCAGACCCGCGAGCACATCCTGCTCGCCCGTCAGGTCGGCGTCCCCTACATCGTCGTCTTCCTCAACAAGTGCGACATGGTCGACGACGAGGAGCTCATCGAGCTCGTCGAGATGGAAGTTCGCGAGCTGCTCAACGAGTACGAGTTCCCGGGCGACGACACCCCGATCGTCAAGGGTTCGGCCCTCAAGGCCCTCGAGGGCGACGAGGCGTGGAACGCCAAGATCGACGAGCTCATGGACGAGGTCGACGCGTACATCCCGCTCCCCGAGCGTGACATCGATCGTCCGTTCCTGATGGCCATCGAGGACGTCTTCACGATCACCGGCCGCGGCACCGTCGCCACCGGTCGTGTCGAGCGTGGCATCGTCAAGGTCGGCGACGAGGTCGAGATCGTCGGTATCCACGAGGAGACCAAGAAGACCGTCGTCACCGGTGTCGAGATGTTCCGCAAGCTGCTCGACCAGGCTCAGGCCGGCGACAACGTGGGCGTTCTGCTCCGCGGCGTGGCCCGCACCGAGATCGAGCGCGGCCAGGTCCTGTGCAAGCCGGGCTCGGTCACCCCGCACACCGAGTTCATGGGCCAGGTCTACATCCTGACCAAGGAGGAGGGCGGCCGTCACACTCCGTTCTTCGACGGCTACCGTCCGCAGTTCTACTTCCGGACCACCGACGTCACCGGCGTCGCGCACCTGCCGGAGGGCACCGAGATGGTCATGCCCGGCGACAACGTCGTCGTCCGCGGTGAGCTCATCAACCCGATCGCCATGGAGGACGGCCTCCGCTTCGCTATCCGCGAGGGCGGCCGCACCGTCGGGTCGGGCCGTGTTATCGAGATCCTCAAGTAGGGACCTCTGATACGAAGCGAATTGCGCGGGGCTCGGCGTGTGCCGAGCCCCGTTTCGCCGCCTAGATATGGGCGGTACGCTCGTTTGACAGTGCTGAAAACAGGGTGCTAATGTACCCTACCGCGCCCGCGCCCCGAGCGGTCCCGCGCGGCCCCAAGGAGGATCCATGCGAACGCTGGTGACGCTGGCGTGCACCGAGTGCAAACGCCGTAACTACACCACCAACAAGAACAAGCAGAACAACCCTGAGCGCATCGAGTTCAAGAAGTACTGCAAGTGGTGCAAGACCCACACGGTTCACAAGGAGACCCGCTAGTCTCCGAACCCCGCGTGGGGGATGCAGGCCAGTAGCTCCAATTGGTAGAGCGCCGGTCTCCAAAACCGGATGTTGGGGGTTCGAGTCCCTCCTGGCCTGCCAGTACTCTCCCGTCGCGGCTCACCGCCGCGACGTTTGTTGAGGGCGGCTCAACCGTGAGCTGCCGGAACGGACGGATGACGACAATGGCTAAGGCAATCACCGCCGATGGCAAGACCAAGGCGGCAAAGACGCCCAAGGCGGCCAAGCCGACCAAGAGCGACAAGCCGAACTTCTTCGCGCGCCTGATGCAGTACTTCAGGGACGTGCGGGGGGAGATGAAGCGCGTCGTGTGGCCGACCCGCCCCGAGATCATCAACTCGAGCGTCGTGGTCATCGTGACGCTGATCTTCTTCTCGGCACTCATCTTCGCCATCGACACCGTCGTGGTGTACGTCCTGCGCCTCGTCAACGGGATCGGCTAACCGATGGCTAAGAAGTGGTACGTCATCCACACCTACTCGGGCTACGAGAACAAGGTCCGCACTAACCTGCTGCACCGCATCGAGTCCATGGGCATGCAGAACAAGATCTACGACGTGAAGATCCCCACGGAGACCGTCACGGACCTCAAGGAGGGCGGCCGCCGGGTCACCTCCGAGAAGAAGGTCTTCCCGGGCTACATCCTGGTGCAGATGGAACTCGACGATGAGTCGTGGTACGTCGTGCGCAACACGCCCGGTGTAACCGGCTTCGTCGGCAGCCAGGGAAAGCCGGTCCCGCTGTCTCGTGATGAGTTCAACCGGATCATGAAGCGCACCGAGGCCGGCGCGAAGCAGAAGACCACCACCGACTTCGTTGAGGGCATGAACGTCAAGGTGACGTCCGGTCCCTTCGCCGAGTTCGACGGCACCATCGCCGAGGTCAACCTCGACCGCTCGACTCTCAAGGTCATGGTCACGATCTTCGGCAGAGAGACCCCGGTCGAGCTTGAGTTCGGTCAGGTAACGCGCGTCTAAGTCTGGGTACCAACGGCACGCTGGCCGCCCGATGGAGCTACTCCCTCCTCGATGCGGACGCTTCTCCGGCAAGCCGTACTGATAACAGGAAGCGATGCGGGCGCGTTCGCCCGCTACATTGAGAAGGACGATAGTCATGGCCAAGAAAGTGGCAGGCTTCATCAAGTTGCAGATTCCCGGCGGCCAGGCCAACCCGGCCCCGCCGGTCGGTCCCGCATTGGGCCAGCACCAGGTGAACATCATGCAGTTCTGCCAGGCGTTCAACGCCGCCACGGCAGACAAGCAGGGCACGATCATCCCGGTCGAGATCACGGTCTACGAAGACCGCAGCTTCGACTTCATCACCAAGACCCCGCCGGCTGCAGTGCTGATCAAGCAGGCGCTCGGCATCGAGAGCGGCTCGGCTGCTCCCAACCGGACCAAGGTCGCCACGCTGTCGAAGGATCAGCTTCGCCAGATCGCTGAGACCAAGATGCCGGACCTTAACGCCAACGACATCGATGCCGCGATGAACGTCATCGCCGGTACCGCTCGCTCGATGGGCGTCGAGATCGGCGAGTAGTCCGGAACCAATCGGAAGTCACGCGGCGACCGCCGCGTGTCGTGGGAGGGCCGAGGCCGGCCCGTTGACCACAGGAGGAACGAAATGGCCAAGGTAGGAAAGAACTACAAGGCGGCGTCTGCGAAGGTGGAGAGCGATCGCCTCTACACGCCTCTCGAGGCGATGACGCTCGTCAAGGAGATCGCTGCGGCGAAGTTCGACGAGACCGTCGAGGTGCACTTCCGCCTCGGCATCGACACCCGCCACGCCGATCAGCAGATCCGCGGTTCCGTGTCGCTGCCCAACGGCACCGGCAAGGACGTGCGTGTCGCAGTCTTCGCCGAGGGCGAGAAGGCGCGCGAGGCCGAGGCCGCAGGCGCCGACATCGTGGGTAGCGACGACCTCGTCGCCAAGATCGAGGGTGGCTGGTTCGACTTCGACACCGCAGTCGCCACTCCCGACATGATGGGCAAGGTCGGCCGGCTCGGTAAGGCTCTCGGCCCCAGGGGTCTCATGCCGAACCCGAAGCTGGGCACCGTGACCATGAACGTCGCTCAGATCATCCAGGAGCTGAAGGCCGGTCGCGTCGAGTATCGCGCCGACAAGTTCGGCATCTGTCACGTGCCGCTCGGCCGCGTCTCGTTCGAGGCGAAGGCGCTCGTGGAGAACTACGGCTCCCTGCTTGACGAGATCGTACGCGCCAAGCCGGCGTCCGCGAAGGGCAAGTACATCAAGTCGATCACCATCGCTTCGACCATGGGCCCCGGCATCAAGGTCGACCCGAGCATGCTCCGCAACCTCCTCGAGGCCTAGGCTTCGAGTGGCGGCGGCTGCTTGACAGCCGTCAGTGAGGCGTACAAACTACGACCTCGCGTTGACAACATCAAAGCGCGCACTATCCGCTGCCGAAGACAGCCGGTGTCCGAAGGATTTCGGGCGTAATGGAGCACGACGACGCTCCGCCTGCCGAGGTGGTCGCATGAGCACCGCACACGCGGTGCGCAGATGAGAATCTGTCCGCGGCCTCCGCTGCCTTCACGGTGACGGGGGCCGCGTTCTATTTGGAGGGCGATTCCTTCCGGATGGCGCGGCCCGACCAGTGCCCCTCGTGGGCCGGCCGGGAGTACGCGCTCAAGGAAGGGAGGTGTGTATATGCCAACTGATCGTAAAGAAGAGCTCGTAGTCGAGATCAAGGAGCGGTTCAATTCCGCCGAAGCCGTGATCATGATCGACTACCGCGGACTCAGCGTTAAGGAGATGCAGCAGCTCCGTAACCGACTCCGTGAGCAGGGCAGCGAGATCAAGGTCTACAAGAACACCCTGACCGAGATCGCCATTCGTGAGCTTGCGCTCCCGAACATGGACGACTATCTCGCGGGACCGACGGCCTTCGTCTTCATCGAGGGCGATGCCGTTGCCCCGGCAAAGGCGCTCACCGCCTTTGCAAAGGAGTTCCAGGCGCTCGAGCTCAAGGGCGGATACGTGCAGAGCCAGGTGGTCGACGCTGACGGCGTCAAGGCCATCGCCAGCCTGCCGTCTCGCGAAGAGCTCATCGCCAAGCTTCTCGGCACGATGCAGAACCCCCTCACCGGCACCGTTCGCGTGCTGGCGGGACCGGCGCGCGCGTTCGCCACTGTGCTGGACGCGATCGCCAAGCAGAAGGCCGCCTAACGGCGGACC
Source organism: uncultured Eubacteriales bacterium (assembly GCA_964607705.1). Taxonomy (GTDB): domain Bacteria; phylum Actinomycetota; class Coriobacteriia; order Anaerosomatales; family PHET01; genus CAZSLI01. Next base: position 1,015 of record CAZSLI010000002.1, on the reverse strand, counting down.
GCAGACCCATGGTGCGGTTCCGCCCGATGCGGGCCGCGTGATCAGAAGGAGATTTGAAGAATGGCTGTTAGCAGGGAAGAGATCATCGAGGCCATCAAGGCCATGCCCGCCCTCGAGCTCAGCGAGCTCGTCAAGGAGCTTGAGGAAGTCTTCGGCGTGTCGGCCGCCGCTCCCGTCATGATGGGCGCCATGCCCGCCGGTGGCGCCGAGGCAGCTGTCGAGGAGGAGAAGACCTCCTTCGACGTCGTCCTCGAGGGCTTCGGCGACAACAAGATCGCCGTCATCAAGGTCGTCCGCGAGCTCACCGGTCTTGGTCTCAAGGAGGCCAAGGACCTCGTCGAGGGTGCCCCCAAGGCCGTCCTCGAGGGTGCTGCCAAGGACAAGGCCGAGGAGGCCAAGGGTAAGCTCGAGGACGCCGGCGCGGCCGTCACCCTCAAGTAACAACCCGTTCTTGCTTCGGTCGCCGCTCCGCAGCGGTGCCCGATGAAACGGAAGGGCCGGAAACCCTGGTGGGTCTCCGGCCCTTCCACACATATTCGGCGCGTACAAGAAAGTTCTTGACGCCAAGATGGGTATTGACTAGCCTATCACTTTGCGACTAATGTCGGCCGCTTCGTCTTCCGAAGGAGGAATCGCCTGGTGCCCCGCGGAGAAGGTTCCCCTGTTCTCAGCGCCGACCGGCGCGAGCGTCGAAGCTTCGCGAAAATCCCCGAAGTTCTCGACGTCCCCAATCTCATTGCAATACAGAAAGACTCGTTCGCGTGGTTCCTGGATCAGGGACTTCGCGAGACCTTCCAGGACATCTCTCCAATCGAGGACTTCACCGGAACCCTGGCGGTAGAGTTCGGCGCTCACGAGTTCGGTGAGCCCAAATACTCAGTAGAGGAGTGCAAGGAGAAGGACATGTCCTTCCAGGCACCCCTCTTTGTTGACGTTCGTTTCATCAACAAGGAAACGGGCGAGATGAAGGAGCAGTCGGTGTTCATGGGCGATTTCCCGCTCATGACCGACCGCG
>CAZSLI010000001.1:32085-223203 GCA_964607705.1 uncultured Eubacteriales bacterium | reverse complement strand
CCTCGGCGGCTTTCTCGTAGAACGCCTCGGCCTCTTCGCGGCCGTCGAACGTCCTGATGCGCACGATCGTGTCGAGATCGTCGAGGCGCACGGCCTCGACGTGCCACAGTTCGACATCGCCGGCCTGGCGCACATTCGGCTGGCGGTAGAGGATGTCCTCGTGCCACTCGAAGTCGAGGTCGTCTGTAGTATCGACGCGCGTCATCCGAAGGCGCCAGAACTCGTCAGCCGAGCCGATGACTCGTTTCACTTCTGCACCTTCGTGTAGGACGAATTGGACGAGATCCACCCTTTGACACCCTTGGCATCCTGCACGTTGTACCATCCCGGCTCAGCCGAGGCGCTGATCAGTGCGAGCTTCTCGCCCTTCGACAGGCCGCGTATGGGGTTGCCGTCCCTGGTTGGCTGCTCGCGGAAATTGAGCCCGTCCGTCAACACGATCAGAGTGACCTTCGGCTTGGCCGGCTTGCCGGCCGTCGGAGTCGGCGTACCGCTCCCCTGCTGAGAGGCGGCGGTCGGAGGGACCTTCACAGCGGAGTCTGCGGCCTCACGCTTGTACTCGCCGTACCAGCGGTTGACGACGATCAGCAGGATGAAGAGCAGCACCAGCCCGGCAACGGCCTTCGCGACTTTGCCAATCGTCGTGTTCACAAGTAAAGTCCTCCGCCGTACACGGCCGTATCATCCACGCCGCACTCATCACAAGCTTGCCGCATAACGGAGCGCGCCTTCTGGGTGTATGCCCTAACGGAGCCCAGGTCGATGCTTCCAAGGGCCTCAAGCGCCTTGAGACCGGTGTCGTCATCTTCCACGATGTCGGCCTGCCGGCACACGAGGTAGGCGGCGTCCGCGAGCGCTTCTGCCGTCGCCACGAGCTTCCGAGGAAGCGGCATGTGGTCGAGTTCGGTGGCGAGGATGTTGGCCCGCGACCTGACCTCCGCGAGCGCGCGACGCTCGATCGACTCGGGATCGTCGGCGAAGAGCTCGATCTCCTCGTCGGACGCCTCGCTGAGGCGCTCCACGGTGTCGATCAAAGCGTCAGCTGCCGCGAAGATGGCTTCCGAACGGCCGACCAAGCGCAACATGGTCCGGCTCACGTAGGTGCGCCAGCCGAGTATCGCCACGGCGACAGCAGCTGCAACGAGCAACATCAGGCCGGCGCCGAGTGCGATCAAAGCCCATGCGGGCACAGGCGGTTCCCTCCGAAGTAGGTTGCATGACTCGTCAGGTGGCGTCGCGCAGGTCGAGCACCCTCTTGCTCTTTCCCGCGCTGCGTTCGATCGCCCCGGGCTCGACGAGCTTCACGCGGGCGCGGAGGCCGAGAACCGACTGGAGCTTGTCGGCGACCGACGCCTGAAACGCCACCATATCAGCCATGATATCCGAAAAGACCGCTTCCTCGACCTCGATGCGGACCTCGAGGTCGTCGAGGTTCTTCTTCCGGTCCACCACGATGAGGTAGTGCGGGCGCACACCGTCTATCTGGAACAAGACGTCCTCGACTTGGCTCGGGAAGAGATTCACGCCGCGGATGATGAGCATGTCGTCCGTCCGCTTGCGCACCTTCTCCATACGCACCGAGGTGCGTCCGCAGGCGCACGTCTCGGCGGTGAGCGTCGTGAGGTCGTGGGTCCGGTAGCGGATGACCGGGAAGGCCTCCTTGGTGAGCGTCGTGATGACGAGCTCGCCCTCTTGCCCGTACGGCAGCGACTCCTCGGTGTCGGGGTCGATGACCTCGAGTAGGAAGTGGTCTTCCGAGACGTGGAGACCGCAGCCGCATTCGCACTCGCCGGCGACTCCGGGGCCCATAACCTCCGAGAGCCCGTAGTTGTCCGTCGCCCGGATATGCAGCCGAGACTCGATCTCTCGCTTCATCGCGTCAGAGCAGGGCTCTCCGCCGAAGAGGCCGAGCCGCAGCGGCAGCGCGGCGAAGTCGACACCGTGCGCCTCCCCCTGCTCGGCGAGGTAGAGCGCGTAACTCGGCGTCGAGACCAGGACGGTCGTGCCGAAGTCGCTCATCATCATGAGGTGGCGCTCGGTCTGGCCGCTGCCCGCCGGGATGATGGTTGCCCCGGTGCGTTCGATACCGTAGTGCATCCCCCACCCGCCGGTGAACATGCCGTAAAGGAACGCCATGTCGACGAGGTCGCCGCGGTGGACGCCGGCGGCCGTCGCGAGACGCGCCGTGAGCTCGGACCAGGTGTTGATGTCGCCGCGCGAGTAGCCGACGACAATCGGCTTGCCCGTTGTGCCGCTCGAGCTGTGGATGCGAACGACCTCTTCGAGCGGCAGGGCGAACATGCTGAATGGATAGGTGTCTCGGAGCGCCGTCTTGTCCGTGAACGGCAGCTTGCGCACATCGTCGAGCGACTTCACGTCGCGCGGCCTGGCTCCCAGCTCGTCCATGCGGCCGCGGTAGTACGGGACGCGCTCGTAGACCCACGAGAGCGTCATCTGCAGGCGACGCAACTGCACGGCCTGCAAGGCCTCGCGGTCCATGCACTCGTACTCGGGGTTCCAGATCATCTCGAACTCTCCCCTTCTGCGGGCGAAGCGGCCGCTCCCCCGTCCCACGATCCCAAGTAGATCGATCGAACCGATTCGTCCGCCAGCAACGCCTCCGACGAGCCCTCGAGCACGAGCGATCCCGTGCGCATGACGTAGCCTCGGTCCGAGTGCTTGAGGGCGAGCTGCGCATCCTGCTCCACGAGCAGCACGGTCACGCCTTCGGCCCTCAACGCGTCCAACGCCGAGAAGATCTCGGCGATGACCTTCGGTGCGAGGCCCAGCGACGGTTCGTCAAGCAACAGCAGGCGCGGTCGGCTCATGAGCGCACGCCCCACAGCCAGCATCTGCTGCTCGCCGCCCGAAAGCGTCTCAGCAGGCTGCTCAGCACGCTCGCCGAGCACCGGGAACAGCCGCTGCACGCGCTCGAGCCCCTCACTGACGGCGCGCCGCCGGTCGCGGCTCGCCGAGTAGGCGCCGAGCTCGAGGTTCTCGGCGACGGTGAGCGGCCCAAACAGCAAGCGGCCCTCGGGTACGAGCGCCAACCCGCGACGCACAAGACGCTCGGGGCGCCCCCCGGTGATGCTTTCGCCAGCGAAGTCCACGGTGCCCCGAGAGACACCGACGAGACCGACGATGGCTTTGAGGAGCGTCGACTTGCCCGCCCCGTTGGCGCCGATGAGCGAGACCATCTCGCCCTCGCCCACCGTGAGGTCAGCGTCGCGGACCACCTCGACCCGCCCGTAGCCCGCATGGACCCCGCTGAGGGACAACAGCACGTCACTCACCGGCGTCCTCCACTCCAAGATAGGCGGCGATGACCGCGGGGTCTTTCTGGATCATCCTCGGTGGACCCTCGGCAATCTTGCGGCCTCGGTCGATGACGACGATCTCGTCGGAGACCTCCATCACGAGCCCCATGTCGTGCTCGACCACGAGGACGGTGACGCCAGCGTCCCGGACCCGGTAGAGCGTCTGCGCGAGCTCCGCAGTCTCGGTTGCGTTGAGGCCGGCCGCGGGCTCGTCGAGCAGGAGCATCTTTGGGCCGGTAGCGAGTGCGCGAGCGATCTCGAGCAGCCGACGGATACCGGCCGGGAGGTCCCCTGCGGGCACAGCCGACCATTCGTCGATGCCCACGAGTCTGAGCAGTCGAGCGGCTTCCTCGGCTGCCGACCTCTCCTCACGGCGTGCTCCCCTCAGAAGAAGCGCCGAAGCCACGAACCCCACGCCCTGATGCGCCTGGGCGCCCACCATGACGTTCTCGAGCGCACTCATCTCGTCGAAGAGCTGCGTGTTCTGGAAGGTGCGCGCCATCCCCTCGCGCACGATGGCGCGTGGCGCACGCCCGATCGTGCTCACGCCATCGAAGAGCACCTCTCCCTCGTCGGGCCGGTCGAAGCCGGTGAGTACGTTGAACAGCGTCGACTTACCCGCACCGTTAGGTCCGATGAGCGCCTTGATGGTGCCGGCATGCACGTCGAACGAAACGGAATCGACCGCGGTCAGTCCGCCGAAGCGCCTGGTCACCTGGCGTGCTGAGAGCAGCGTCATGACCGCCTCGCCCCCCTACCCCGCCACAGTCCCGCTATGCCCCGCGGCGCGAAAAGCACCACCAGCACGATCGCGAGTCCGTAGATGTCGGCCTGATACTCCTGAAGGAGCGACGACGCGTCCCGCGGAAGTCCCGGGATGACGGCGTCGAGGTACTGGACGAGGGTGAGGAGCGCTGCGGCGATCAGCGGGCCTGCGAGCGAACCCGTTCCTCCGATGATGGCCATCGCGAGGAAGGAGACCGAGGCCGACAGCGTGAACACTGTTGGCGAGATGAAGCCGACGACGCCGGCATAGAGAGCACCCGACAGGCCCGCGAAGACGGCACTGGCCACGAACGCCCTCACCTTCACACCCACGATGTCGACGCCGCATGCCTGCGCGCCCAACTCACTTCCGTGGAGCGCCTTCATGGCCCGACCCGGGCGCAACGACACCATGTTCGCAGACACCAGCGCAGCGACGCCCACGCTTCCCCAGACGAGCCAGTACAGCGCCGCCGGCTCGCGGAACTCGAATGCTCCGACACTGGGAAACGGGATGGCAGTGAATCCGTTCACGCCACCGGTGACCGCACGCCCTTCGACGAAGACGAGCGTCATCAACTCGCCGAAGCCGAGAGTCGCCATCGCGAGATAGTGGCCCTTGAGCCGCAAACTAGGGATGGCGAGCAACAGCCCGCCCGCCGCCGACACGATCCCGGCCGCAGCGAATGAGGCAAGCCAGGGCCATTCGAGCTTCACATTCGTGAAGGCGCAGGTGTAGGCACCTATCCCCACGAACGCCGCATGCCCGAGCGACACCTGCCCGGCGTATCCGAACAGCAGCGAGAGCCCCACGACGACGAGCGCGTTGAGTCCCACGAACGTGAGCACCTTGAGAACGAACCGATCAGCGACCAAGAGTGGCGCCAGACCGATGAGTACCGCGGCAAGCGGCACGATGATGCGGTTCATCCGGCCGGCCATCTAGACCTTCTCCTTGCCGCGACGGCCCAGCAGCCCCTGTGGCCGGATGAACAACACCAACAGCAGCACCACGAGCGAGACGGCGTCCTTGTAGAGCGGGTCCAGATAGCCTGCAGTGAGGCTTTCGAGCAAGCCGAGGATCAACCCGCCTCCCACCGCGGCGACCGGATTCCCCAGCCCGCCGAGGATCGCGGCCGCAAAGCCTTTGACGCCGATGCCTGCCCCCACGTCGAACGCCGTCTGCGTGAGCGGCGCGACAGCCAAGCCCGCGAGCGCGCCCAAAGCAGCGGCCAATGCGAACGAGTAAGTGACCATGGCGGCACCGTCGATACCTACCAGGCGGGCAGCATCGCGGTTGAGCGACGTCGCCCGCATGGCCCGGCCGAAGGTGGTGCGGCGATACAGCACGAACAGTGCGATCACGGCCGCCGCCATGAGCGCCCATATCCAGAGCGTCTGCCGCTCGACCGCAGCGCCTGCGAACTTCACCGAAGGACCGGCCGTGAACGGCGCAAGCGCGCGCTCGTCAGGCCCGAACACGTGCAGTGCGAGCTGTCTCAGTACGACCGCGCCGCCGATCGTCACCATGATGATCCGCAGCGGGTCGCCCGACCCGATCGGCCGCACAGCGAGGATCTCGAAGACGGCGCCGATCACAGCCGAAGCCAGAACGGCGGCGACCACGGCTGCCGGCAACGGGAGTCCCAGCGTCGTGAACCACACGCCGAGCATCCCACCGAGCATGTAGAACTCGCCTTGGGCGAAGTTGATCGCGCCGGTAGAGGCGTAGACGATCGTGAAGCCCAACGCGATCAGCGCGTAGATCGATCCGTTCTTGAGCCCCGCTATGAGGAATTGGAGCAGCTCGGCCATCAGGATCTCACGCTGCTCGAGTTGGCGGCGATCGTCACTTGGCGGCGACCCACTTACCGCCCTCGATACGGTAAAGCGCGAGGTCGTTGGTGGTAAGACCGTTATGGTCCTTCTCCGAGAACGTGAAGTTGCCTCCGAATCCTGCGAGCGACTCAGTCTGCTCGATCGCATCGCGCAGCGCCTTCGAGTCTGCATCTGCTCCCGCGCGCTGGAGTCCGTCCGTGACGATGTTGATGGCGTCGAACGCGTGGCCGGCGAAGATGTCAGGCGCTTCGTTGTAGGCCTCCTGATAGCGGGCCGCAAAGTCGGACACGGCGCCGTACTCGGCGGAGTCCTTGGGCCAGTTCTCAGCGATCAGGCTCTTCCCGGTGCCGAAGGTGAAGCCCTCGGCCGCATCGCCTGCGCCCTCGACGAACTCGGTGCGCGCTTGGCCTGAGCCCCCGTACATCGGCATTCCGAGCGACAGCTCCTGCGCGCCCTTCACCACCGTGCTGGCTTCCTTTCCTGCCGACCACATGAGTAGCGCGTCCGCCCCCGAGCCCTTGATGCGGGTGAGCTGCGCGCTCATGTCAGTGTCTCCGGGGTTGAACGTCTCGTCGGCGACTATCTCGATGCCCGCGTCCTTAGCCTGGGAGAGGATGATCTCTCGACCGTCCTTGCCGTAGCCGCCGCTGTCCGAGATGAGGGCGACCTTCTGATGGCCGTCGGCCTTGATCGCGCCCAGCACGAACGGCACGACGATCGTGTTCGACCACGGCGTCTGGAAGACGAGCGGATCGAACTGTCCCGTGATGACTGTGCCACCGGCCATCGATACCTGCGGCACGCCGGCGCGTTGCAGCTCGCTACGCATGGCCATGCTCTGTCCCGTGCCGCTGGCGCCGATCACGGCGATGACCTGGTCTTGGGCTATCAGCTTCGATGCGGCCGCGACGGCCTTCGCCTCGTCGGTCTGGTCATCCTCGATGAGTACCTCGATGGGCCTGCCGTTCACGCCGCCGGCGTCGTTGATCCGCTTGACCTCGAGCTCCAACGCATTCTTCTCGGATTCACCGAGTCCCGCGTATGACCCGGTCAGGGATAGGACCGCTCCGATCTTGATCGGCTCGGCGCCCCCAGCGGTCGTCTCCGGCGCTTTGGCGCCCGAGGCACACCCCACCAGCGCCGCAACCAGACCGACCGCCACAAGGACCGAAAAGCCCCTCTTGAGTCCACCCATCATGACCCCGTCCTCCCGTCGCACCGGTCCCCGGCACGAGCGTGCCGGGGACCGGTCGAAATCATGCCTACTCGGCGAGCTTCCAGGTGCCATCGGCGACCTCGTAGAGCGTGAGGTCGGATGACTTGAGCCCGTTGTGGTCCGTGGCGGAGAAGGTGAACGTGCCGCCGATGCCGACGAACCCTGACGTCCTTTCAATCTCATCTCGGAGTCCCTGAGCGGTCAGGTCGCCATCGACCCGCTTGGCCGCCTCGACTATCAGGTAGAGAGCGTCGTACGCGTGACCCGCGAACGTGCTCGGATTCGTCCCCGTCGCCGCCTTGTAGCGGTCGACGAACTCAGTAGCCACCTTGTAGGCCTCGGTGCCCTCACCGTAGGCCTCGGGCAGCAGGATCTTTCCTGCAGCGAACTTGAACCCGTTCGCCGCAGGGCCGGCGCCGTCGATGAACTCCTGACGAGCGTTGCCATGGCTGCCGAACATCGGAGTGGTGATGCCGAGTTCCGAACGGTTCTTCACGACGGTGGCGGCCTCCTTGCCGGCCGTCCACATCACGATCGCGTCTGCGCCCGATCCCTTGATACGGGTCAGCTGAGCGCTCATGTCGGTGTCACCGGGGTTGAACACCTCATCGGCGACCACCTCGATACCGGACTTCTTAGCTTCAGCGAGGAAGACGTCGCGCCCGTCCTTGCCGAAACCGCCGGAGTCGGTGATCAAGCCGACACGCTTGATCCCGTCCTTCTTGAGCGCCTCGATGGTGAAGGGGACCACGATCGTGTTCGACCACGGTGTCTGGAACACCAGTGGGTCGAAGTTGGAGGTGATAGCCGTAGCACCGGCCATCGAAACCTGTGGGATACCGGCGCGGTCGACTTCGCTGCGAACGGCCATCGTCTGGCCGCTTCCCGTCGCGCCGATGATTGCGAGTACCTGGTCCTGGGCGATCAGCTTGCTTGCCGCTGCGACCGCCTTGGCCTCGTCGGTCTGATCATCCTCGAAGATGACCTCGATGGGGCGACCGTTCACCCCGCCGGCCTCGTTGATGCGTGCCACTTCCATCTCGATCGTCTTCTTCTCGGGCTCACCGAGGCCGGCATAGGTGCCCGTAAGAGAGACGATCGCGCCGATCTTGATCGGCTCGCCCTTAGCAGCTCCCCCTGAAGACGTCTCTGCGGCCTTAGGGGTTGCCGTACAGCCCACAAGCGTCACCGCAAGTGCTGCTGCCATCGCGGCCTCCAAGACCGCCATACTCAGCTGTAGCGTACGTCCACGCATGATGCACTCCTCCTTCTTGACGTAGGTCCGACCGCACGAAACCCGACACGGGGCTCTAGATCCGGGCGATCTCTTCTTGGGACACAAGCTCGACCGGCTTGCCCTTGAGCAGGGCGATCGCGCGATCGATGTCGGCAACGTTGATGACCACGTAGGTCGAGATGAGCGAATAGACGTACTCGATGTTCACGCCCGCATCCGAGACGATCTTGAGGACACCGGCCAACCCGCCCGGGTGGTCCGGCAGATGGACGCAGAGCACCTCAGAGACTTTCACGGTGAAACCGGCGTTCTGGAGTGCCTCGCGACCCTTGTCGGGGTCGTCCACTACGAGCCGCACGATGCCGTAGTCAGCGGTATCGGACACCGAGAAGCCGCGGATGTTGACTCCCGCGTCGCCGAGGACATCGCTCACCTCGCTGACGCGGCCGGTCTTGTTCTCGATGAACACGGACAGCTGCTTGACGTTCACAGGTCGCACTCCCCCTTCATGCACGCCTGCCGCCCGAGCTCGAAGGCCCTCAGGTTCGCGTCCACCGTCTTCGGCGGGACGCGGGCGGCAATGACGTCGGTCCACGTCTTCTCGGCAAAGGGAAGCCCGGTCGACAGGGCCCCCATGAGCACTACGTTAGCTGATTTCGGACTCCCCGCCTCGCACGCGAGCTCGTCGGCGTCGATGAAGATGGCGCCCTCGCTCTCGAGGACGGCCTGCAGGCCGCGCGGGGCGGGCAAGTCGCCGATGAGCACCGGCAGCGGCTGGATCGCTCGCGGGTTCACGAGCAAACGGCCCTCGGGACGCACCCACTGGACGCGCCGCATGGCCTCGATGATCTCGAATGCCACCAGGTGGTCCACGAAGCCCGGGTCGGTGACAGGCGAATGCACCTCATCGCCGAACTTCACCACCGTGTCCACCGAGCCGCCGCGCTGCGCCATACCATGGACCTCGGACAGCTTGACCTCGAGACCCTCGGCGACTGCGACCTTCGCTAGCAGGTCGGCCGCGAGGATCGTCCCCTGGCCTCCGACCCCGCAGAGCATGACGGTGGTGGTGCTCATCGGGCACCTCCCGGAAAGTCGCATGAGGCACCCGTACGCTCGATGGCGTCGTAGCGGCAGACTTGGGCGCAGAGTCCGCACCCGACACATACGCTGATGTCGATGAAGGCGCGGCCGGTGATCTCGTCGCGGCCAATCGCCGGACAGCCGAGCTTGATGCAGACGCCGCACTTGGTGCACGCCTCTTCGTCGACAGCGTACGGATCTTCCTTCTCGCGGATGAGCAGCGCGCAGGGCGCTTGGAAGACAACCAGCGAGAGTTCCTCGGCGGCGGTCTCTTCTCGGAGGACCTGCTCGACTTCGTCGATGTCGTGGGGGTTGGCCGTGCGAACCCGTGGCACGCCGAGCGCCTTGCCCAAGGTGACGATGTCAACCTCTCGGCTTCGACGGCCCTGGAGCGTGATCCCGTTGACCGGGTTGCCCTGGTGTCCGGTCATCGCGGTGATGCGGTTGTCGAGCACGACCACCGTTCCGCCGCCGCCGTTGTAGACCATGTTCATGACACCGGTGACGCCTGAATGAGCGAAGGTCGAGTCGCCGATGACCGCGACGACCGGTCGCTTCTCGATGCCACCGGCGATCTCCATGCCGTGCGCCATCCCGATGGAGGCGCCCATGTCGACGCATGAATCCATCGCGGCGAGCGGCTTGAGCGCTCCGAGCGTGTAGCAACCGATGTCACCGGTGACGACGGCCCTGAGCTTGCGCAGCACGCTGAAGACAGGCCGATGCGGGCACCCCGGGCACATGAGCGGCGGACGAGGAGGCAGCGTGTCGTCAGCCTCGCGCGTGACCGGTTCCGGCATGCCGAGGGCACGTCTGATCGAGCCGGGCGACAACTCGCCTGACGCTGGGGTACCCAAGTGCTCCACGGACACGCCGAGCGCTCTGAGCGACCGCTCCAGGTACGGGTCGGCCTCCTCGGCGACCACTAGGCGGTCGACCCTCGAGGCGAAGTCGAGGATGAGATCGCGAGGCAGCGGGAAGGTCATGCCGAGCTTGAGGGTCGATGCCTCGGGGGCAGCCTCGCGGACGTGCTGGTACGTGACGCCGGCGCAGACGATGCCGAGGACCGCATCGCGGTACTCGGCACGGTTGAGCTCGGCGGTCTCGGCATACTCGGCGAGGCTGATGATGCGCTCGTCCAGGTCGAGACGGCGGGCCTTCGCCATGGCGGGCATCATCACCCACTTCGCCGGGTCGGTCTTGTAGGGGCCGGGTTCGGGGCGCTGCTCGCGCTCCCCCACCTCGACCGCCGACTTGGCATGGCTCGCTCTCACGGTCGAACGCACCAGTACCGGCGTGTCGAAGCGCTCGGACAGCCCGAAGGCGAGCTTGGTGAACGCGAGGGCCTCGGCCGAGTCGGACGGCTCAAGCATCGGCACGCGGGCAAAGGCTGCGTAGTTGTGCGAGTCCTGCTCGTTCTGGGACGAGTGCATGCCCGGGTCGTCGGCGACCAAGATCACGAGCCCGCCGCGCACGCCCGTGTACGCGAGCGTGAACAGGGGGTCGGCTGCTACGTTCAGTCCCACATGCTTCATGGTGACGAGCGATCGCTTGCCTGCCATTGAAACGCCGGCCGCCACCTCGAGGGCGACCTTCTCGTTCGGCGCCCATTCGGCATAGACGTCCGGCAGTTTGCCGAACCGCTCGAGGGTCTCAGTAGACGGGGTCCCGGGATACCCCACACCGACGGCGGCGCCTGCTTCCCAGGCGCCTTGTGCGACGGCTTCGTTTCCGGACAGCAGAAGGCGGCTCACGCAGGTCCTTTGCTCGCTCGTCGCCTCGGCGGATAGAGCCGAGGAGGGTTCGCCGAGCATAGCACAAGCCTTCCAGTTCCTAGCCGCTCCGACGCTGCCGAGCGGCGCACGCCGGGCGGCGGGCGGCGGCCGCCCATCGCAGCCGCACGCGGCCGAATCAGGGGCGAACGGCCCCCACGTAGTCCCCGCGCTCCGCGATCCGTCCGGTCAGCGAAGACACCGAGACGTCCATGCCGGTCTGTGGCGCGTGTACGAAGGACCCGCCACCCACATACATGCCCACGTGGTGGATGCGCCCAGGATCACCCCCTGTGCCGAAGAACACCAGGTCGCCGGGCTGGAGCAGGTCGACCCTGTCGGGAGCGATGAAGGCGCCCACCCGGAACTGCTCGCGACTCGTGCGCGGTAGCGCGAAGCCGACCTGTGCATAGGAGTAGAGCGTGAGCCCGGAGCAGTCGAAGCCCGAAGGCGTGGTCCCGCCCCAGACGTAAGGTGTCTTGCCGACGAACCGCAGTGCCACCGCCAGTGCCTCAGGGTGCGGCGAACCCAGCGCTCGAGGGTCGAACGTGCGGCCGAGCGGGAAACGACCGCCCGCCGGCGCCGCCGCCGCTCGAGCAGCCGCGGCGGCCGCTTCCGCTGCAGCCTTCTCGCGAGCGATGCGTTCCTGCCGTGCGCGCTCCTCGGCGATCAGAGTCTTGAGCTTGGCGCCCACACGTGCGAGGTAGTCCTCTTGGGCCGCCAACGCGCCCTCGACCCGTTGCCGTTTGGCTGCGGCTTGCTTGAGCAAGACCACCTGCTCGGCACGCCTGTTCTCGAGCGTCGAGCGCGTCTTATCGGCCCGAGCACGTGCTTGCCCGACCTGTGCGACGACTGCCGCGTCCCCATTGCTGACACGGCGCAATAGGTCCACGCGCGTAACGAGGTCACGGAAGTCGGCTGCGCCGATGAAGACGGAAAGCCAGCCCAGACGACCCGAGCGGTAGATGGCGCCGGCTCGCCGATTGAGCTGCGCCTGGGCGTCCGCTAGCTCCTGCTCCGCCAGTTCGAGATCGCTCTGGGCCAAGGAAACCTCTTTGCGGGTCTCCGCCAGTCGCTGCTCGACAGCCAGGTAGTCCTCGTTGCTCTCTTCAAGATCGGAAGCGAGCTCGTCGAGCCGCACCTGCGCCTTGCGCGCCTCGGCCTTGGTGGCCGCAAGCTGCGCCGGGGTCGCCCCGGCTGCAGGGGCAGCGCCGAACACCAAAGTGAGCGCCAGGACCAGGGTGGTCAGGCCGCGAGTGACGTGCCGATGAGGCCCCGGGTGCGTCACCGAACCTCCTGCTACGTCGACCGGCTGCGTTCGAGGTGGCACCGCCTGAGACTCGCGGTACCGGCTCCCTAATCCTAACACGCGACAACGAACGGCCGCCCCCAGCGCGAACGCGGGAGGCGGCCGAAGACCGGCTTGAGCCGGCGTCTTTACGAGACGTGGATCAGCGAGATTATGCGAGGCTCCTCGCCCAAGCGCGAGCGCCCATCGAGGAAGTCGAGCTCGATGAGGAACGCGAAGCCGACCACCTCGGCGCCGGTCGCGCGAACCAGCTCGGCCTTGGCCGCAGCGGTACCTCCGGTGGCGAGCACGTCGTCGACGATGAGGACGCGATCGCCCGGCCCGAACGCATCGGAGTGCACTTCGAGCGAGTCAGTGCCGTACTCGAGGTCGTAGGTGACCGACGTTGTCTTCCAGGGCAGCTTCCCGGGCTTGCGCGCGGGGACGAAGCCGGCACCCAGGGTGTAGGCGAGCGCTCCACCGAAGATGAACCCACGTGCCTCGGCGCCCATCACCTTGCTCACGCCGTCGGTGGCGTACGCCTGGGAGAGCGTATCGATCGCGAGCTTGAAACCCTCGGGGCTCGCCAGCAGCGGAGTGATGTCCTTGAAGACGATGCCCTCCTTGGGCCAGTCCTGAACGTCACGGATGTAGGACGAAAGGTCCACGATCTCCTCCTCGGTTTGTTGACTCGCGTAGCGTACCCCGACGAAGCTCCCGCCTCCAGCGGCTAGGCCTTCGCGAGCAATGAATCGACCTGCTGGCTTGTTCCCAAGACCACGAGATGGTCGCCGGCGTGCATGATCGTGTCCGCCAGCGGATTCGTGTCGATAGAGCCGTCATTGTGCCGAATGGCGAGGATGTAGGCCCCCGTGTCGCTTCGCACCTGAGCAGCAGAGATACTCATGCCGTCAAGCCGCGAACCCTGGCGTAACTCGACCTCTTGCAGCCGGTACTCGAGCCCCGACCCGTGAGACACCAGGTCCAGGTAGTCCGAGACGGTCGGGTGCATGACCATCGTGGCCATACGGCGACCGCCGATGATGTTCGGCGTCATGACGCGGTTCGCTCCGCCCTTGAGCAGCTTCGCCTCGGTGGAGGCATGCGAGGAACGGGCGACGATGAAGACGTCCGGGTTGAGCGCTCGGGCCGTGACCGTCACGAACAGGTTCTCAGCGTCACCGTTGAGAGCCGTAACGAGCGAGCCGGCCTTCATCAGTCCCGCCGCCCTCAGCACCTCTTCCTCGGTCGCATCGCCGTCCACGTAGAGCCAGCCTCGACCACGCGCTGTCTCGATGCACTCGTCGCACGTGTCGACCACGACGAATGCGAGGTGTTGGGACGCGAGCTCCTCAGCGACCACCGATCCGACGCGACCCATGCCTGCGATGATCGTGTGTCCGGACAGATCGTTGATGCGTGCCCTCATTCGACGTTCCTCCCAACGCCCGCCGAGTTGCTCCTCGACGATGATGTCCACTATGCGGCCGATCGCGTACGTCGCTCCGGCGACCCCGCCAATGATCACGACGATCGTGAAGACCTGGCCAGCAGGGGTGAGCGGCCGCACTTCTCGGAAGCCGACCGTCGCGATGGTGATCACGGTCATGTAGACCGCCTGCAGCGGCGACCAACCCCAAAAGATGACGTAGCCCAAGGAGGCGACAGCCCCGACCGCCATAACGGGCAGCAGCGCGAAGAGAATGCGGCGGGTCATCCGAGAACCGCCTCCTCGCGCAACTCTGCCAGGTAGGGCAGGTTCCGATAGCGGCCATCCAGGTCGAGACCGTAGCCGACCAGGAAGCGGTCCGACATCTCGAAGCCGGTGTACGCGATGGGCACTTCGGCGATCCGTCGCGCCGGCTTGTCGAGCAGCGTGCATATCTCGAGGCTGCGGGGTGAATGGCTTCTGAGGAACGAAAGGACGTAGTTGACCGTGAGCCCGGTGTCGACAACGTCCTCCACAAGCACGACGGCTGACTCGGAGATGTTGTCGTCGAGGTCCTTGGTCAGTCGAACAGCCCCTCCCCGCCCCGGGACGTACGGCGCCACGGCGAGAAAGTCCATGGTGAGCGGCGCATCGATCGCCCGGCACAGATCCGCCAGGAAGAAGACGGACCCGCGCAGAACCGTGACGAGATGAAGCGGCTCGCCGTGATGTCGCTCCGTGAGCTCCGCTCCCAACTCGCGTACCCGGGCAGCGATCGCATGTCCGTCGAGCACGATACGGCTGCACTCAGGAGGGAGCGGCGGCGTGTTCATCAGTCGGCACCGTCGGCTTCGTCGTCCGGTCCGGCGATGAAGCCGCCTCCCGCGGCGTGCGGCTGTGACTCGCTTGTCATGCCGAACCTTGCGAGCAGCGCGCGAAAGTCCTTCTGGTAGAAGACCTTGATGTTGATCTCGGGATAGAGTTCCCGCAGGCGTCTGACCTTGCGGTTCTTCTTCGTGACGAGTTTTTGGCTCATCGTCGTCAGCTCGATGAACAGGTCGAAGTCCGGAAGGTAGAAGTCGGGCGTGAAGGATGCTATGACCCGCTCCTCCCCGTCCCACTCGATCGGAAACGAGCGCGGCTCGTACTGCCATCGGATCCGGTAGTAGTCGAGTATCTCGGCCGCGACCCGCTCGCTCGAGTGCGCGAACCGGATCTCGTCGAGAGGGGGATGGTCCAGCGTGCGTACGGCGTCTTGAGAGGTTGTGTCGCGCTTCTCGTCCATCCGTTAAGGAAGGTCCTCGAACGCCTTCTCCAGTGCGCGCCGCAACAGCCTGCTCTTGAGCTGGTCCGTGAGGGACGAGAGCTCGTTGAGCGTGTCAGCGAGCTTCTGCTTGGTGTCTGCAGTCCGGTGACGGAAGGCCGGCATCAGGATCTGCGCGAACAAGGTCGCTTCACGGTCCGCGAAGGTGCTGTACATGCGCAGGTGCCGAGGCTCGACTCCGAAACGTCGCAGATCCCAAGCGGCGTGGACAGAAGTCACCTCAACGCGATCCAACTGCTCGCCGCCCTCGCCCTTCTGCAGCTCGACGATGCCGAATTCCGCCAACTCCCGCACGAACGAGACCGGGATCCCGAGAGCCGAGGGCACGTCCTCGAGCGCGAGTGGGCCTTCGTCGACGACCGAGAAGGGCAGCGGCTCCGTGCCACCTACAGGTGTGCGCTGAAGCTCGGCGGGCACCCTGCCGCGATCCACGTCCGCAAGCTTGTCGCGGATGATGGCGAGCGGAAGGAAGTGATCCCGCTGGAGTCTCAGGATCATCTCGACCCGAGCGACGTCACCCTGGGTGAACTTGCGGTAGCCTCCCGCGGTCCTCTCGGGGGTGACCAAACCCTCCTCCTCGAGGAATCGTACCTTCGAGATGGAGAGGTCGGGGTAGACAGGCTGCAGCCGCTGGACGACCTCGCCGATCGTGAGGTAGTCCCGGCTACTCATCGCTGCGTCCCTCCCTGGTGGAACACCATCTGGAACGTGCCGATCTGAAGGACGTCACCGTCAACGAGCAGCGCTTCGTCCACGCACACGCCGTTCACGTACGTACCGTTGAGGGACCCGGCGTCGTTCACCGTGACCTCTGTGCCCGCGAGTGACAGCCGGGCGTGGGTCCGCGAGACAGTCATGTCGTTGAGGAAGATGTCACTCTTGGGGTCTCGGCCGACCGACAACGCCGGGCGGTCGAGATAGAAGCGCTCACCGGGTTGCGGCCCCTTGCGAACGATGAGTACCGGCCCCTCGATCGCATCAGGTCCTGGGGTCGTGCCGACATCGCCGCCCTGGATCGGCTCGAACGAAGCTGTGGCCTCACCAGGAAGGGAGCCGCAGGCAGCACACCGCTCTTCCTCGGTGGCCAATGAAGCACCGCACTTGGGGCACTCCGGCATCGCGCTCACCCTCCCTTACGGCCTGACGGGACCTAGCTCGAGAAACCGAGCTCCGGCGGAGTCATGCTCGAGCGGATTTCCTGCTCGAGCGCCTCGACGATCTCGGTGTTCTCGAGCACCTCGACACGACGGTCTTCATTGAGACGGTTACGGACGTACGGGTCCTCGATGACTTCCATCAGGCGACGGCCGTTGTGGACCTCGCGGATCACGTATTCGACTACGCGCTCCTCGACCACATCGGTTGTCATGTCGGAGAAGAACTGCTTGATACGCTCGTCTAGTGTGGACACGCGTCCTCCTGTCGGCTTCCTGCCCGATTCGGTCTACTCGTCGTCGTCCTCGAGGTCCGTGGCGACGTCATAACGCGATACACCGCGGAGATCGTTGGCCAGGATGTCGATGAGCCTCTCGACATCCGTACCGCTGATCACGTCTTCGCCGGCCTCGCGCTCGCTCTTGAGGCGCCTGACCAGCTCGGCGCGAAGAATATCTATCTTGCCATGGAGGACACGGCGTCGGTACGAGACGCGCTGCTCCTCCGCGTAGAGCTCGTTGAGAAGCTCCCTGAGCTGCTCGTTCGACTTCTGCTCGAGGTCGAGCAGCGCGTCGTCCCTCGTGGCTCCGGACTCTTCAGACGTCACGCGGTCCTCCCCTCGTGGGTTCCCTCAACTGATTGTAGCGTAAGCCTCCGACACGCGCGGCGTCCTAAAAGGCTAAAGTTGCACTTCAGGCATCTTCGCCGCCAGAGCGCACTCTCACCCGGTCCTCGAGGTCGAGGGCGGCCTGGAGCTCCTCTTCATGCAACTCGCCAGGCTCGATGTGAATGCCGAGCACATCAGTGAAGGCATCGACCACGGCGTCTTGGATCTCGCCCAGTGCTGGCCGACGGCCCGTGACCGCCTCGATCGTCGCCGACCCCTCAGCGAGGTGCTCGGCATCCTCGGCCGAAAGCCGGAAGATGCGCGCCTCACGACCGACATCGCGCGATACGGTGAATGAGCCGTGCTGCATCACCGTATCGCCATGCCACACCTGCGCGGAGCCCGACAACTTCATCGCACCCAGCGACAGGTCGGCCCGGGTGGTCGTCAGGTAGCAGGCCGCCGAGGAGGACGCCGCGCGATCCCGTTCGGTCACGGAAGCGTCCACGCCCAAGCGCCGATAGGCCTCGGCGAGGGCCGCGCAGAGGTGGCGATACGATGCCGCGACCCCCCGCGGGACGCCGTCCTCCACCGATGCCACGACTGCGTAGGTGAGCTCGTCGTCGTGGAGCACCGCCCGTCCACCCGTGAACCGGCGTACGACGTCGCAGCCGAGTTCCTCGGCAGCGGAGAGATCGATGCCGTCGACGGACTGGAAGCGGCCGAGCGTGACGGTCGGGCGCGTCCAGCCATAGAGCCGAAGCGTGGGGAGTACGCTCCTCTGCTCACGGGCAAGCTGAACGGCCCGGTCGAGCGCCATGTTTCGGGCGCCTTCGACCGGGCCGTCGATCAGCAATCTCCAGCGCGGTGCGCTCACTCGCCCTCGGCGGGCTTCCAGCGAAGCACCGGCTCGCGCGCTGCGCGCGCCTCGTCGAGGCGGCGGACCGGCGTCGTGTAAGGCGCTCCCTTGACCAGCTCAGGATCGCGTCCCGCCTCCTCGGCGATCGCGATGAGTGCGTCGCAGAAGGCCTCGAGAGCGGCCAGAGGCTCGGTCTCGGTGGGCTCGATCATGAGCGCCTCGTCGACGAGCAGCGGGAAGTAGACCGTGGGAGGGTGGAAGCCGTAGTCGAGCAGTCGCTTGGCTACGTCGAGCGTCCGCACACCGTGCTCGGAGCGCAGCTTGGCTCCCGAGAGCACGAACTCGTGCATGCACGTCCGGTCGTACGGCAGCTCGAAGGCGCCCTTCAGGCGCTCCTTCATGTAGTTTGCCGAGAGGACCGCCTGCTCAGAGACCTCTTTGAGGCCCTCGGCACCCTGGCTCACGATGTAGGCATAGGCGCGCACGAGAACGCCGAAGTTGCCGTAGAAGCTACGGACCCTGCCGATCGTGTCGTCCGAGGTCTCGAGACCGAACGTCTCGCCGTCATACATCGGCTGAGGGCCGGGAAGGTAGCGCGCCAGGTCCTTGGTTACGCAGACAGGACCGGCGCCCGGCCCACCTCCACCATGTGGCGTGGAGAACGTCTTGTGAAGGTTGATGTGCAGGGCGTCGAAGCCGAGGTCGCCTGGGCGTGCGATGCCCATGATGGCGTTAAGATTCGCGCCGTCGCAGTAGGCGAACGCGCCCACGGCGTGGACGGCTTCAGTGATCTCGAGGATCTGCGGGTCGAACAGGCCCAGGGTGTTGGGGTTCGTCAGCATGAAGGCGGCGACATCCGTATCGAGCACGGCCTTGAGCGCCTCCAGGTCCACGAGTCCGCGTTCGTCGCTCGGGATGGTGACGGTCTCGTAGCCGCACATCGTCACGGTGGCAGGGTTGGTGCCGTGAGCCGTGTCGGGGATGACTACCTTCTTGCGCGGGTCGCCGTTGGCGGTGTGCGCGGCCCGGAAGACCATCAGCGCGGTCAGCTCGCCGTGCGCACCGGCGGCAGGCTGCAGCGTGACGCCGGGCAGGCCTGAGACCTCGGCCAGCGCCTCTGAAAGGCCGACCATCAGCGCCAAGGCCCCCTGCACGGTCTCGACCGGCTGGTACGGGTGAAGGCCCGCAAAGCCCTCGAGACGGCACGCATCCTCGTTGATGCGCGGGTTGTACTTCATCGTGCAGCTGCCCAGCGGATAGAAGCCGGAGTCAACGCCGAAGTTCATCTCCGCCAGGTGCGCGTAGTGGCGCATGATCTCGAGCTCGGTCACGTGCGGCAGCAGCGGCTTCTCGGCACGCACCGCACCGCCGAGGGCCTCAGCCAGGTCGATATCGGGGACGTCGAGTTCGGGCGGCAGCACACAGCTCGACTCGGGCGCGCCGAGTTCGAAGATGAGCTCGCGCGGACCGCGCTTGGGGGCGCCATCAGGCGTGTTCGCAAGGATCTCGCTCACAGCGACGCCACCTCCTCGACGAACGCGTCGATCTGGGCGCGCGTGCGCTTCTCGGTCACAGCGAAGAGCATGAGATCGGGTCCCTCATCCGTGGCGTCAAGCACCACGCCGGCGAGATAGCCCTTGTGGAGCAGCTTGTGGTGCAGGTCGTCGGCATCGCCGTCGTAGGCGAGCGCGAACTCGTACCCGAACGGCTCATCCCACGGGGCACTGAACTTGCCGGTCTCGATGAGCCGCTCGCGCAGGTAGCGAGCGCGAGCGACGCACGTGCGGGCGATGCCGGCGAGCCCTTCGCGTCCGACCGCCGAGAGGTAGACCCCCGCGGCCAGCGCGTTCAGCGCGTGGTTGCTGCAGATGTTGCTCGTGGCCTTCTCCCGGCGGATGTGCTGCTCGCGCGTCGACAATGTCAGCACGAACGCATCATTGCCGTCGACGTCCACGGTGCGACCGACAAGCCGCCCAGGCATCTGGCGTACGTGTGCCTGCCGGCACGCGAAGAAGCCGAGGCCCGGTCCGCCGAAGCTCATGGCGTTGCCAAGCGGCTGGCCCTCCCCGACCACGATGTCGGCGCCGAAGGAGCTCGGTGGCTCCATGACGCCGAGGAGGATCGGGTTGGTCGCCACGACCAGCAGCGAGCCGGCGGCATGAGCGGCTTCCGCAAGACCACCGAGGTCCTCGAGCACGCCGATGAAGTTGGGACTGGCCACCAGAAGTGCCGCAGCGTCGTGGCCCAGCAGCTCCGCAACATCCGCTGGATCAAGGCGTCCTCCCTCGAAGTCGAGTACGTCGACCTCGAAGTTGCCTGACTCGGCGTACGTGATCAGCACCTCGAACCACTCGGGGTGCACGCTGCCCGCCACCACGACCCGGTGGCGCTTCGTGACGCGGCAGGCCATGAGCGCAGCTTCGACGAAGGCGGTGGCGCCGTCGTACATCGAGGCGTTGGCGACGTCCATGCCCGTGAGGGCACAGATCATCGACTGGTACTCGAAGATGGCCTGCAGCGTACCCTGCGACACTTCGGGCTGGTAGGGCGTGTAGGCGGTGAAGAACTCCGGCTTGCTCACCACGTGGTCCACGACGCTCGGAATGTAGTGGTCGTAGCAGCCCGCGCCGGCGAAGCTCACAAGTCCGGTGGCCGGGTCGTTTGCATCGGCCAGCTCGCGAAGGTGGGAGGCCAGAGCGATCTCGCCGAGACCGTCCGGCAGGTTCAGAGCCCGTCCGAGGCGACCCTCTTCGGGCACATCGGCGAACAGTTCGTCAGTGCTCTCAACGCCAACAGCGCGAAGCATTGCTTCGCGCTGCTCGCACGTGATCGGTATATAGCGCATCAGGGGCTAGCCCTCGGTCACGAAAGCGTCGTACTCCTCGGCGGTCATGAGACCGTCGACCTGTCCGGCGTCCTCAAGCTTCACCTTGATCATCCAGCCGTCGCCGTGCGGGTCGGAGTTGACCGTCTCGGGCGCGTCGTCGAGCGAGTCGTTGACTGCGATGACCTCGCCGCTGACCGGGGCGTAGAGCTCCGACACCGACTTGACCGACTCGATCTCGCCAAAGGTCTCGCCGGACGCGAGGGCGTCGCCCTCGCTGGGCAGGTCGACATAGACGACCTCGCCGAGCTGGTCCTGCGCGAAGCTCGAGATGCCGATAGTCGCGACGTCACCGTCGACGATGACCCACTCATGCTCGTTCGAGTACTTGCGGTCGTTCGGATGTCCCATCTTGCTGATCGCTCCCTCCGAGTGTCGTGGGCCTTCAGCCCACGAGCGATGTCGACGTGACGAACGGCGGCTTCACGATGGTTGCCGGTGCGGTCTTCTTGCGGATCGCCACCGTGAGCGTGGTTCCCGGAGCCGACAGCTCGGCAGGAACGTACGCGGTGGCGATGCCCGCCTCCAGCGTGGGCGAGAAGGTGCCGCTCGCTACCTTACCCACCTCAATCCCCTCGTGCAACACGGGGAAGCCAGGACGCGGGATGCCGCCCTCGACCCGCAGGTGCACGAGCTTACGCGCGGGACCGAGTTCGCGAACGCGCGCGACCTCCTCGGCGCCGATGTACCCGGTCTTGGCCTTGGGACAGACCCAGCCGAGCCCCGCGCTGATGGGATCGATCGAGCGATCCATGTCATTGCCGTACAGGTGGTAGCCCATCTCAAGACGCAGCGTGTCCCGAGCGCCGAGGCCTGCCGGAGTGACCTCCGGGAACGAGAGCAGCAGGCGCCAGACCGCAGGCGTCTCGGATGCGCGGCAGATGATCTCGACGCCGTCCTCGCCCGTGTAGCCGGTGCGGGCGACCAGGCAGGGCACGGCTTCGTCGAGCAGCGCCTCCGCGAGGTGGAAGCGCTCCGGCAGCTCGAAGCTGTCCCCGGCCAGCTCCTGCAGGATCTCGATCGCCTTGGGACCCTGGAGCGCTACGAGGCCGGTGCGGTCGGACTCGTCGACCAGCTCGATGTCGGTCGGCGCATGCTCGCGCAGCCACTGGTAGTCGTTCTCCCGGTTACCCGCGTTGGCGATGATCAGGTATTCGAGGTCCCCCGAGTGATAGACGATCAGGTCGTCGATGATGCCGCCCTGGTCGTCGAGCATGAGCGTGTACTGCGCCGAGCCAAGCTCCGCGATCCGGTGAAGGTCGTTCGTGAACATCTGCTGCAGGAAGTCGAACGCACCGAAGCCGAAGACGCGGAACTCCGCCATGTGGCAGACATCGAAGATGCCTGCCGAGGAACGGACCGCACGGTGCTCCTCGATGATGCCGGCGTACTGAACAGGCATCTCCCATCCCGCGAACGGGACCATACGTGCACCGAGTGCCAGGTGCTCTTCGTAGAGCGGTGTGCGGTGCAGTTCCTCACTCATCAGTGCGACTCCTTAGTGTGTCGGTAGGACGATCAGTACGATACCGCAGGTGAACCAGCAGCGGTCATGGGAGCGTCTGCGCCGATGGTGAGTCGCCGCCAGGCGCGCACGATTGCGATGCCGGCCCGCGAGAACACGTTCGGTTTGCTCACGTCCTCGGTCGCGACGAGTGGCACAGTGTCGACAACCTGGTCTCCCTGCGTGAACCGGGCGACTCCCACCCTCTGCCCCTTCTTGACCGGTGCCTTCACGGCCGAGACCACCACCGAACGCTTGATCGGTCCGGCCAGGTCGAAGACGGTCACGCTGCTGTCTCTCGATACCGCGGCGGAGACGGTCCGGTCCAGATAGTCGGTCACCACGGCCTCCCCCACCACCGTGCCCACGGTAGCGAGCTTCTGCGGGCGGTAGTGGGCGAATCCCCAGTCAAGCAGTTCGCGGGCATCCTTGAACCGCTGGTTCTCGGTGGCCGTGCCCAGGATGACCGCGTAGAGCGGCACGCCCATGCGGTCGGCCGCTCCGAGCACCGAGTAACCGGCGTCGCTGGTCCAGCCGGTCTTGATACCGATGGCCCCATCGTAGTTGCCGAGCAACAGGTTCGTGTTCTCCACCCGCCGGGCGCCGCTGGCGTGGTCGATCATCGCGTATCGCTCTCCCACGATGCGCCGGAACTCCGGCTTGCTCATGGCATAGCGGGCCAGGACCGAGAGATCGCTCGCGCTCGAATAGTGTCCCGGTGCGTCAAGTCCGTGGGGGTTCGCGAACCGCGTGTGCGACAGCCCCAACTCGCCGGCCTTCGCGTTCATGAGCGCTACGAAGCGGTCCTCGTCGCCGGAAACGTGCTCGGCGATGGCGATGGCGGCGTCGTTACCCGACTTCACCAGAAGCGCCTCGAGTAGCTCGGACATGGGCAACTTCTCGCCGGCCCGGAGGTACGAGGTTGATTCGCCGATGCTGCGCGAGTCCGAGGGGACGGTGACCTCCTCGTTGAGATCGCTGTTTTCCATGGCGACTACCGCCGTCATGATCTTGGTGATGCTCGCCATCGCCCGCCGGTCGTCGGGGCGGCGCGCCCACAGCACACGCCCGTCGCCTGCGACGAGGGCACCGGCCTTCATCGACACGTCCGGAAGTGCGGCGACCGGGACCCCGAGCTTCTTCGGGGTGCGCCCATCGAGGCGGTCGGTTGGCTCGGGTCCGGCGAAAGCGAGCGAGGGCAGCATCGCGAGACCGACCGCGAGCGCCACGAAAGCCCGTGTCCAGACGCCGAAGAGGCGCTCATTCGGCCGCGAGGAGATGCCGATACCCCTACCGGACGGCGCGCATCGACGGCGCGTCATGCGCGCGCGTGGAGTCGCTGGAGCGTTATGCTGATAGCGTTCGGTCATGGGCCGCCGAGGGGTCGCGGTAGTGGAGCCGAAGCGCATGGTACACCGCCGGGAGCACCGAGCGTACGCTCGTCGCCCACCCGATACCTGACAACGAGATTTCGGAGGCACGATGCGTTACGAGCGGTTCGAGCAGATGGTCCTGGTCATCGGTGGCGCCACCATCATCGGCGGACTGGCACTCGCCATCCCGAGCGGCATGCCCGATCGTGTCGAACTCATCGCTCAGCTGCTTCTCTTCGGCGTCCTCTTCTGTGCGGTCCGCTACGGTCGCCGAGGAGGAACGATCGCTGCGATCACTGCGTCAGCGCTCTACGTCGTGATGCGCATCCCGGTCATCTCGAGCGGCGATCTCGAGACGACGGGGCTCGTGATGCTCATGTCGAGGCTCGTCGCATTCGGCCTCGTCGGCGTCGTGGGCGGCGAGATCTTCACGCGCATGCGCTATTCGATGGCCAAGCTCGAAGGGCAGAGCGCGCTGGACGACTGGAGCCGCGTGTTCAACCAGCGCTATCTCTACAAGGAGCTCGACCAGGCCCGCGCTCGCTACAACCGGTACGGTGAGGCCGTCTCGGTCGTGATCGTAGAGGTCAGCGCCCCGGTTCTCGCCGACCTCAAGCCGGCCCGGCAGCGCACCGTCGTGCGCGGGGTCGCGGAGCACATCCGGGCCGATCTGCGGATGGTCGACGAGGTCGGCCGACTCGAGGACGGGCGCTTCGTGGTACTGCTGCCGCACACCCCGAAGGAAGGCGCACTCGTGGTCACCCAGCGCCTCGGCAAGGGCGTGCGCCGTGCGCTCGGCTCGAGCGACGAAGCCGTGCGCCTGACGTGTTACGCGCTTCCGGAGGACGTGGCGTCGTTCTCGACCCTCGTGGATTCCCTTGCACCCATTGCCGAGGAGCCCGAAGACGGGCCGGCTCAGTCCTCGGCGTACAGCTCCGGGGCGCCGAGTACCTTGAAGCCTGCAGCGATGAGCGCTTCCTCGGACGCCGGGTCATCGACCTTGAACACGTCCACCGCTGCGGCTCCCGAAGGCTCGACGAAGCAGTAGGCATACTCGACGTTCATCCCGGCCCTCCCCAACGCCTCGAGCACGTCGGCAAGCCCCCCGGGGCTGTCCGGTATCTCGACCGCCGTGACGTGGGTCAGGCTCGCCGAGAACCCATGCTCGCCGAGAAGCGCCTTCGCGCGCTGAGGGGTGTCGCAGATGATGCGGATCACCCCGAACTCGGATGTGTCCGCGACCATGAGCGCGTGCATGTTGATCCCTGCGTCGCCCAACACGCGAGACAGCTCGGCGAGCCGTCCCGACTTGTTCTCCAGAAAGACGCTCAGCTGCTCGATCATGACGTGGCCTCCCCTTCAGCGCGAAGGTCGACGACACGCTTCGCCTTACCTTCACTGCGTGTGATGGACTTCGGCTCGACCAGTTTGACGGCTATGGACACGGCGAGCACCGACTCGATCTCATGCTTCACACGGCGCTGGAGCGCCTCCAACTCGCGCACCTCGTCGAAGGCGAACTCCGGCGCGACTTCCACGTGCACCTCGACGAAGTCCATGGAGCCGCGCTTGGTGAGCACCACCTGGTAGTGCGGCGCCACGTTCGGGATGCCGAGGAGCACCTGCTCTATCTGGCTCGGGTAGACGTTCACACCGCGGATGATCAGCATGTCGTCGCTTCGCCCGGTGATGCGTTCCATGCGGCGGAAGGTGCGCCCGCACGAACATGTCTCGGGGATGATGCGGGAGATGTCCCGCGTGCGGTACCGGACCACGGGAATGCCCTCTTTGGTCAAGGTAGTGAAGACGACCTCCCCCATCTCGCCGTCCGGCACGGGCCGCAACGTGTCAGGGTCGATGATCTCGACGAGGAAGTGGTCCTCGAAGATGTGGAGCCCGTCCTGGTTCTCGCACTCGCACCCGACGCCCGGACCCATGACTTCCGAGAGGCCGTAGATGTCCATCGCCTTGATGCCGAGCTCGTGCTCGAGCTGGAGGCGCATCTGTTCGCTCCAAGGCTCGGCACCGAAGTAGCCACGCTTCAATGGCAGCTCGAGCGGGTCGATCCCCATCTCCCTGGCGGTCTCCGCGATCAGCAGCGCGTAGCTGGGAGTGCACGCGAGCACGGTGACGCCGAAGTCCTTCAGGATCTGCACCTGGCGCTTCGTGTTCCCGCCGGAGACCGGAATGGTGAGCGCGCCGAGACGCTCAGACCCGTAGTGGGCGCCGAGGCCCCCGGTGAACAACCCGTAGCCGTAGGTCACCTGCACGATGTCGTCGGCGGTCGCGCCGCCGGCTGCGTAGGTGCGGGCCATGAGGTCGGCCCATCGGTCTATGTCGCCCTGGGTGTAGCCGACGACGGTGATCTGGCCGGTCGTACCTGATGACGAGTGAACTCGCACGATGTCGCGCATGGGCACGGCGAACATCTTGTAGGGGTACGCCGCTCTGAGGTCGTCTTTCACCGTGAAGGGGACATCGGCGATGTCCTCGAGCGCGTTGACTGACCGAGGGTCGAAACCGACCCGGTCGAACTTGTCCCGGTAAAGGTCCACGTTCTCGTAGACGCGCGTGAGCAGGTTCTGCAACCGCTCAAGCTGCAGCGCCTCGAGCTGCTCGCGCGGCATCGCTTCGAGTTCGGGCTGGTACACGGCGTCCCCTTTCGCAACGCCGCCCGCCCGGCTCGCTCCGAGCGCTAGGGCGTGCGGCTCGTCGTGCTCGAAGACTTCGGCTTGGTCCCCACCCTGACGACTTGCGCCTTTGGCTTGTAGACCGACTTGAAGTCATCGGTGCGCATTACCTTACCGTCTTTCGAGACGATGCGCTGCACTGTGATGGTCCGGCCGGTGATACCTCTGTCCTCGACGTACTTGGTACCGACGTACATCGTCGGGTCCTTGACCGTCTCGATCCCGTAGGGCTTCTCGTCGCTCCATTCGCCCGTCTTCGCGGCGACCTCGTAGCCGGGGTCGGTGCCGTAGAGTGACACCGTTATCGAGCCTGCGGTGTAAGACACCGAGACCAGCACATAGTTGTCGCTGTCGTTCTTGAACTTCAGGTCGGGGCCACCCCATGACACAGTCGCATCGCGCCCCGTCGGGTAGTGCGAGATGTAGAACGAGTGGTTCCGCCGCTCGATCACGGGGAAGCCGCTCTCGAACACTGCATTGAAGACGGTGGTCCCCACCTGGCAGACGCCCCCGCCGAGCTGCGGCACGAGCTTGCCGTTCACGATGGCGTTGGCCTCCTGGT
This sequence comes from uncultured Eubacteriales bacterium, assembly GCA_964607705.1. GTDB lineage: Bacteria > Actinomycetota > Coriobacteriia > Anaerosomatales > PHET01 > CAZSLI01. The sequence goes on along the minus strand of CAZSLI010000001.1, from coordinate 196,299 downwards.
AGCCCTTCGAGGCGGTGCGCTCCCCCGCTGCTTCATTGAACGAGAAGGTCCCGCCCGGCTCGATCAGCGTGCCGTCCAGCGAGTCGCCGAGAAGGTGGATGTTGTTCACCCGCGGCTTGTTCGAGGGGTCGTAGGTCGTGGTGTACGTCGAGATCCGCTCGCGCACGCCCATGGTGCGCGCCTTCTCGGTGGTCAGCTTAGGTGTGGTCACGTTGGTGCGCAGCTCGACCACGCGATCTGCGGACGAGTCCTTGAGCTCATCGGTCAGCGCGAGCGCCAGTGCGTTCACGTCGGGCCCGATGCCGTCTTGGGACGGCTCGATGGTGACCCTGCCGCTCGATGTCCTGAAGCGCGCATCCTTTGCTGGCCTGCCAACGGTGGTTCCAAGCGACTTGGTCACCGGGTCGGCCGCAAGCTCCTCGGACACGTAGGCTTCGAGCACGTTCTCGCCGGTCGGGGTGCCGCTCGCAGGTGTAGCGGGAACGGCCCGGAATGCGATCCATTCGCCTAGCGCGGCCGGGTCGAACTCCCACTTCTTCTTGGCGTAGGTGATGGTGGCGGGAGCGGAGAGCATCTGCTTGGCGACGCTCGCCGCCGCCTGCGCCTCTTGGTCCGTGATGTCCACCTTGGCTATCTCGATCGGAGCCTCGACCCGTCGTTCGGTTCGGCTCGCGAACGCGATGAGAACCAGCTCGGCAAGCTTGGTGCGATTGAGCTGTCGGCCCTCTTTTGCCTTCTCGAGCTGCACGTCGCCGTCCTTGACGACGACCATCGCGTCCACCGGGCTGGCATCGGTCTTCCCGGCGATGCGAGCGAGCTCCTTGTCGAGCTTTGCTTCCTGCGCCGTGGCCTCGGCCGGAAGGTCGATGCCGGGACCCCACGCGACGGCGCGGTCGCGTAGCGAGAGAAGGACAGCGTCGCGCCGGCCGACCTTCATCGCGTCGGCGACCAGCGAGTCGAAGTCGTAGGCAAGGCCGACGGTCGCCGCCTTGATCGCCCAATCCTGCTTGCCGTCGGTGACGACCACGGGCTGCGCAGCCCGTTCGTCGAGAGCGCGCGTCAGGACCTTCTTGGCCTCGGCGGGCTTCATTCCTCCGACGTCGATGCCGGAGACAGTCACGCCCCGGTGAACACGCCCGGCGCTGCCGGCCGCCTCGATGACGCTGGCGGCGAGCAGAAGCGCCGCTAGTCCGACGACGGCAAACAGCGCCCATTGGCGACCATCGCGTCGGCCGCGGGCGTGCCTGCGTTCATAGCGTCGAGCCGCGTAGTCTATCTTGGCCGAGTCATCAGTCTCGGTCGTGGGATCTGTCACGTAGTCCTCCACCGAAGGGCGGCCATGCGCCGCCGAGTGCCCCTGGGATGCGCTTCGCGCGTTGGCGGCTATCGTACCCGCTCAACGCCTATCCGCGCACCGCTGTCATTTCTCCGTTACCGCAGGTAGGAAGCAAGCGACCTGCCACATCACGAACCGGCGATCGCCGCCTCCACGACGTCTCGCCAGGCATCCGCCCGGCGACCGGCCTCCTCGGCAGTCTGGGCCTCCGCCCAGATGCCTACCGTGGGGTCGGTGGAGTCGGGCAAGACGAGCGCCCACCCGTCGTCGTAGACCACGCGCACGCCCTCGGTCAGGTCGACGCGGCCGCCACTCGCTTCCTCGGTCACCCGACGCATGACGATGCCCTTGCGGTCGGTGGGACAGAAGACTGCGATCTGTGACTTGTAGAAGGTGGGCAGCTCCGCCGCGGCCTCGTCCAGACTCGTGCCCAGTCCGTCGAGCATACGAGCGATCATGCCGATGGTGAGAACGCCATCGAAGGCTGGGAAGAAGTCGCCGAAGATGAATCCGCCGGTCGTCGCGCCGGCATAGACCGCCCGGCCGTCGAGAACCGACTGAGCGAGCGCCCTGCGTGAGCGTCCGGGGCGGATGACGGCACGGCCGTGCTCCTCGGCGATGCGATCGACAGCCAGGGAGGCGGTCAGCGGCACAGCGATGGCGCCGTCCACGTCGGTGCGCGTACGGCACCACAGCGAAGTCACCAGGTGCAGCAGCGTGTCGCCGTCGAGCTCGCGACCCGAGCCGGTCATCAGACGCACCCGCTCGGCGCCGCTGTCGAAGATGACACCCATGTCGGCCCCGAAGAGCTCGACCGTTCGGGCGAGGATCTCGACGGCGGCGGCGGTCACCTCGCCGCACTGCCCCCCTTGCTCGGTATCGATGACCGGGTTCAGCGCGATGGCGTTCATGCACCAGGAGTGCGCCACCTGCGGGACCACCAGGCTCGCGGCCCCGCACCGCATGTCCGCGACCACCTTGCGCCATGCGCCGCCGGGGCCGGCCGCATCGACCGCTTCGTCGAGTGCGGCGGTGTAGTACTCGAGCGGTCGTGCGGGATAGATGATCTCCCCCACGTCCTCAAAGAAGGCGCGGCGGAACTCACCGCGGAAGTACAGACGCTCGATCTTCTTCTGCTCCCACGGTGCGATGTCGAGGCCGTTCTTGTCGAAGAAGCGGATCTCGAGCGATGCAGGATCGTCTTGGGCTACGGCGATGTGGATCCCTCCCACGCAGCGGGTCTTCTGCGTGGTGAACCGGCTCAGGGCAGGTGATGCGACCCGCAGGTCGCGCACGTTGACACCCGTCGCGTTCAGGCCGGCCACCATGGCGCGCTTCACCATGCGGGCGGCCCGAGACGTGTCGCGCGTGACCACCACGTGGCCGCCTTTGGGCAACAGGGAACCGAACGCCTCGGCGACCTTCAGGGCGAGTTCGGGCGTGATGTCGATGCCGACGAGCCCGAATATGCCCCCGTCGGCGAAGAGCGACCGCAGTGCCGTCGACTCCCAGATCAGCGAGCTCGTGACCGTCGCGGCCGGCTCGATGCGCTTGTAGGGGAAGACCTGCACGTCAACGCCTATGTGCGCGCCTTGCCCGACGACGGACTCGTCGCCGAGCGTCGTGCCGAGGTCGATCACCGCGCGGGCCCGGACGTCGACATGCCGGCACAGGACCGAACCGGAGACACGCGACTGCTTGCCCACGAAGGTGTCGTCCCAGATGACCGAGTGGCTCACGCGGGCATCGTCGCCGATGACGCAGTTGTCGCCCACGACCACGTAGTCCCCTATCCGCGCGCCGGCGCGGATCTTCGCATTGTTTCCGATGACCACCTTGTCGCCGAGTACGGCCCCCTGCTCGACCGTGGCGTTCTCGGCGACCCAGAGTCCCTCACGCGCGTGGATTCCGGGAACGAAGATCTTCGCCTTGCCGTCGAGGATGTCGGTGTGGACCTCAAGGTAGCTTTCGCGGCTACCCACGTCACACCAGTAGCCGTCCATCGTGATGCCATACAACGCATGGCCCTGCTCCATGAGCTTGGGGAACAGGTCCGCCGAGAAGTCGTAGCTCACATCTTTGGGAATCTCGCGGAGCACCCACGGCTCGACAACGTAGATGCCGGTGTTGATCTGGTCGCTGAACACCTGGCCCCACGTCGGCTTCTCGAGGAAGCGCTCGATGCGGCCGTCCTCGGCGGTGATGACCACGCCGAACTCGAGGGGGTCGGGCACGCGCTTGAGGGCGATCGTCACCGCGCCGCCCATGCGCTTGTGGTACTCGATGACCTCGGTGAGGTCGATGTCGGTGAGCGCGTCACCGCTGATGACGACGAACGGTTCGCCATCCGGGAGCAATTTCTCGGCGTTCTTGACGGAACCGGCTGTTCCGAGCGGCGTCTCCTCGATCGCGTACTCGATCCTCATCGCCCATTCTTCGCCATCGCCGAAGTAGTCTTCGATGACTTGCGGCATGAACGCCAGCGTGGCGACGACGTCGTCGATCCCATGATGCTTCACGAGGCCGAGGATGTGCTCCATCACCGGTTGATTGACGATGGGCACCATCGGCTTGGGTCGCAGCGACGTGAGCGGGCGAAGCCTGGTACCCTCGCCGCCAGCCATGATCACGGCTTTCATCGTGTTGCCTCCTGATCCGTGGGCGAGATCGCAGCCGTGTCCTCGGCCTTCTTGAGACGCAAGGCGTGCAGTCCTCGAGCGGTGTAGATGGCGGCAGTCGCGAGCGACGTCAGGATACCGACGTAGAGGAACCAGATGCCGAGGGGTGCGGGCGAGCTCCCCCATCCGGGCAGTGCAGGCGACTCGACGACACCGAGTCCGGGCACCAGCGGCTGGTTGAGGATGAGTCCTGAGAATCCGATCAGGAGAAGCGCTGTAGTGATCTTTCCGAGCATGTTCACGGGCGGGGCTGCAACTCTTCGGCGTGCAAGGAAGAGGACGCCTACGCCGAGGAACACGTCGCGCAAGATGAGGACCGCGAGGATCCACAACGGCACGCGGCCTTCGAGATAGACGCCGAGCACGCCGGCGGCGATCAGAAGCCGATCGACGATCGGATCGATGGCCTTGCCGATCTCGGTTACGGTACCGGTGCGTCGCGCGATCTGGCCGTCCACCCAGTCGGTGGAAGCCGCCACGACGAAGAGGATGAAGGCAACCGTATCGTTGCGGCCGCTCATCAGCACTGCGAAGAAGATCGGTACGAGGATCAGGCGCAGGATCGTGATGATGTTGGCGAGCGTGTAGATGTCGTGCGCGTGGTCGGGCGAGGATTCGGGCGTGTGCGCGTGGTCGGAACGCGGTTCGCGCAGATCTACCACCACTTCCTCCTCTTGAAGAACCAGACCATCCAGGCAGCTATCACCACCATCGCGCCGCATACGGCCCAGAAGGACCAGACCGCATCGATGGGGGGCCACATACCGCGAACGAGATTCATTCCGTAGATACCCGAGATGAGGGTCAGCGGCATGAAGATCGTGGCAACCACCGTGAGCACCTTCATGATCTCGTTCATGCGGTTCGAGACCGAGGAGAGGTAGATGTCCATTGCGGCGGCGGCAACGTCGCGGGTCGTCTCGATGGAGTCCTCGAGCCTCGCGAGGTGGTCGCCGACGTCCTGCAGGTAGCGATAGGCCTCCTCGTCGATGTACTCCCGCTCCCGCGCCAGTGAGCGGATGATGTCGCGCTCGGGGCCGACGATGCGGTGCAGCTTAACGAGCCGCCGACGGATCGAGTAGATGGAGTCGAGCTCCCTAGCGGCAGGGCTGGAGAGCAGCAGGTCCTCCACGTCCTCGAGCTCATCGGCAAGCCCGTCGACGATGCCCAGAACGGAGTCGACCAGCCGGTCGATGATCGCATGCAGCAGGAAGTCGGAGCCCTGCGGCATGATGTCATCGGCACGCCGCACCACGTCATCGATCTCCTCGCGCTGTTCGCCGTGGACCGTGATGAGGTGATCCTTGCCGAGGAACGCGGCGAGCTCGTGGACCGGTACCTCGTCGCCATCCGGCGCAAGCGGGGTGAGCCACACGATGAACAGACCGGAGCGGTAGGTCTCGATCTTGGGCCGCTGACGCCCGTGGAGCGTGTCCTCGACCGCCAGCGGGTGCAGATTGAAGCGCTCGGACAGCACGGCCATGGTGTCGGCGTCGGGCTGCAGAACGTCGACCCAGGCCCAGCCCGAGTCACATGCGATGTCGATGTCCACGATGCTGCCGACGCGCACTTGACCGCCGTCCAGCCACCTTACGACGACCTGAGCCACCGATCCCCCCTCGGACGCGACTATCGCCCCTTAGTCTACTGCGTCGGTCTAGCTCCCGCCGTCCCACTTGAAGGGCTGCGCACCCTTCGGCACCCGCACGTCTGAGCCCTTGAGCACGTGGAGCGTGAGCGTGCCGTAGTGATAGGCCGTGTAACGCGAGCGGATCAGCTCTCGCAGTGACTGCGGGAAGTCGGTGTAGTCCCCACCGAAGATGATGAGGAGCGGGCGCTTCTCCTCGGCGAAACGGCCCACGGCCTTGGCTGTCCGCGGTCGGCCGTCGCGATAGAGCATCCACCAGGTGGGCAGCCCCTTGGGCGGAGCCACACCGAACTCGGGATACATCACGAGCAGCCGCGGGCCGAAGAACACGCCGTCGGACGCGACGACGTCCGGATTGGCGCGCAGGGTGGCTCGGATGTCTGCAAGCGTCGTATGGAGAGCCGGACCAGCGCTCACACCGGCAAGCATGGGTCTTCCACCCAACGACGACAGACCGGTCTTCTCCCAAAACGCCCCCGGTCCCACCGAGTAGATGCGATAGCGGAAACCGGCGGACACGGTGCCGTAGACACTCAGCCCGAGCAACGTGAACGACAGAGCCAACGCCACAGCGAGGCGCGTCTTTCGGCGCTCGCCGCGCTCACCGAACGCGACGCAGGCCACGGCGACACATCCCAGCAAGATGAGAGGAGCGTCGACGAGGTTGTGATCGTTGTTCGTGCCCATGGCGGCGAGACCGGTCGCCACCGCCAGTGCGGCCAGCGCAACGCGGGGACCTGCCGCTTGCGCATCCGTCGGCTTGAGAACCGCGAATACGAGAGAGGTGACCCCCGCGGCAAGTGCCGGGACGAGCAACCCCATGGTGAGCATGACGTCGAGGTTGTCATTGAGCAGGAAGAAGGTGACGAAGTTGCCCGGTGTCAGCCTGACGCCAACGCCCAAGTACTCGGAAATGAGCCCCGACGGGCTCAGTCCGACGATGACCAACCCCGCGAGGGATAGCACCGCGGCACCCACCATCAACGCGAGTCCTCGGCGGCGTAGCCGGTGAGACGACACGATGACGATTCCGACGCCCAACAGGAGCAGTGCGGCGACGTTGGGCTTGCACCAGGAGATCACTGCCGCTGTAAGCAGCAACGACGCCGAGTTCAGCCGGTCCTCGGGCTGGCGCGCGAACGCCAGCGCCGCCGTCACGAACAGCACGCCCACCACTGAAGTCAGCTGGTTGTACCACCAGTTGGAGAGTGGCAGGAACGTGGCGCACTGGGTGACGATCGCGATCGCGATCGCCGTGACCGGCGAGAATCCCGCCCGTCTGCCCAACCATGTCTGCACCACGAGCGCCATCGAACTCGTGAGTGCCGCAAGTGTGACGAGGGATTCCCAGCGCGTGCCGAGCATCCGGAACGCCCACCCACCGGCGAGCATGTACAGCGGCGGAAAGCCCGTGGTCTCGAAGTCCCGGATCGGCACGTATCCGAGCTTGACCATGTAGGCGATCGCCGCGGTGATACCGCCGTCCTCGGCTCCGAACTGGCGCATGCCCAGGTACTTGATCGCGGCAAACAACGCCGCAGCCGTGAGCAGCGTGACGATCAGAAGAGTTCGGCTTGTCCGAGCACCCGGATCGCCCAGGATCGCGTCAGGGAACGTGAGCCGCTCCCGACCTCGACGTCGTCGACGCTCATCGGGCCGGGGGCTCATCGCCCTCTCGCATCCCGGATCCCGCGACGCATCTTGCGCAGGCGAACCATCGCGGCGAGGTAGGCGGCGATGAAGACGGTCATGCTTCGCTTCGAGCTCCCGTGAAGCCGCGCCTTGAAGGCGAATGGTACCTCGGCTACCGTCGCCGGCTCGGGCAACTCCCACAACAGGCGGGCGAAGAGCTCCTCCTGCACATCGAAGTGGTCCAACTCGACCTGGATCGAGCGCAACTGCTCGCCCCGGTAGAGGCGGAAACTGTTCGACACGTCCTTCGCCGGCAGGTGAACGACCGCCGAGAAGACCAGGTTGAGCGCCTTGGACATGGCGACAAGCGCCCACGGGTTCTGTGTATCGCCGCCGGGAACATAGCGCGATGCGATGACGATGTCCGCGTCGTCGCGGTGCTCCCACAGCGTGCGCACGAACTCGGGATCGTGCGATCCATCGCTGTCCATGATCACGACCCGCTCACCCCTGCAGCGCGCCATGCCGGTGCGGATCGCGTCGCCGTAGCTGTCCCCGCCCTCGCGAGGCACGTGCGTGACGCCCACGCGGGCGCAGATCTCGGGCGTCTCGTCTCGCGGCTGTGCCGTGTCGACGACGAGCACTTCCCAGCTCACGCCGAGCGAATCGAGCACGGACCTGAGCTGGGGAAGCAACAGCGCCAGGTTCTCGGCCTCCTGATAGGCCGGCATGACGACGCTGATGGCGGGTCCGGTCTGACTAGAGGGCACCGGTCATCTCCTGTGTCCACTCCACCATTCGAGCGAGCCCCTCGTCGGACGAGACTCTCGGCTGCCAGCCGAGAAGATCGTGGGCCTTCGTGATGTCGGCGACGAAGACGAGTTGGTCACCCTGGCGGAATGGAAGCTTGTCGTAGCGCATCGTGTTGCCGGTGATCTCTTCAAGCTTGGCGAACAACTCCAGCAGCGAGAGCGCGTTGGCGGGGCCACCACCGAGATTGAAGATGCTTCCGGCTACCTCATCGAGGTGCTCCCCGGCGGCGAGGTACGCCGTCACGAGGTCATCGGCGTGCAAGGCGTCCCTCACCTGCTTGCCGTCTCCTGAGATGGTGAAGTTCGGCGCGTCCGGATCCGCCATCTCGAGTGCCTTCATGCAAAACCACCCGATCCAGCCCTGGTCGTACGTGGCGTATTGGCGTCCGCCATACATCGACGAGTGCCGGAAGACCGCAGTCTTCAAACCGTAGAGACGGTGCCAGTCACGAACGTACTGGTCGGCCGCGAGTTTTGAGCAGCCATACGGTGAGTAACCGTCAAGCTGCACGTCCTCGGCGATCCCATTGGGGTGAGATGGCATGAGCCAGCGCGTCGGGCCCTCAACGTACTCGAACTGGTCGAGCTCGCCGTAGACCTTGTTGGTGGACGAGTAGATGACGCCGCTGTCGGGCGACAGCCGTCGCACGGCATCGAGGACGTTGAACGTGCCGAGTGCGTTGGTCTCGAAGTCGAGGCGCGGGTCCGCGACGCTGGTGGTCATGGCCACCTGCCCCGCAAGGTGCGCGATAGTGTCTGGCTTGAAGTCACCGATGACCTGGTCGACCGCGCCTTGGTCGCGCGTATCGGCCTGAACGAAGCGCCAGCCATCCCCATGGCGCTCGCGCAGCCACGCGAGGTTGTGTTCGGAACCGTGCCGGGTCAGGTTGTCGAGCGCGACGACGTCCTGCCCCTGAGTCAGCAGTGCGTCGACCACGTTGCTGCCGACAAAACCACATCCACCGGTGACCAACCAGCTCATCGTGCTTCCTCATCTTCGGAGTGGGACGCTTGCTTCGAGCGATACCACTTGAGCGTTCTCTCAAGTCCGGCGTCGAGCGCCACGCATGGTGCCCAGCCCGGAATCCGCGCGCCGTGCTGAAACGCGATGTGGGGCTCCACCGAGGCCGGTCGCGGTAGGTATTCGATGGCTGGGCTCTCGGGCAGAAGGCGACGAAGTCCTTCGCACGCATCCGCAACACGGGTTCCCACGCCCGTACCGACGTCGTAGTCCCCCGCGGGGACGGAATCGGCCATGCCTGCGAGCAGGAACGCCTGCACGACGTCATCGACGTAGGTGAAATCGCAGATCCGCTCAGGGTCCTTGACCGTGGGCGCGTTGCCAGCCAACAAGTGAAGCGCTACCTGGGGGATCAGCCGATGAGGCGGCTGCTCCGGGCCATACGCCATGAAGGGGCGCAAGGTCACGACATCCAACCCGTAACGCTCGCGGAACAAGCCGACCCACGGGCGCACAGACAGCTTCGCCGCCGCATAAGGGGATGTCGCTCCGGCCTCACCCGTGAGCTCTTCGGAAGAGCCCGTCAGCACGACGCGTGGGACTCCGTTGGCCTCGGCGGCAAGAAGCACGTTCACTGAGGCGACGAGGTTGCCCTGCAACGAGCGGGAGACGTGCGCTGCGGCGCTCGACGTGTCGACGACCCCCGCCAAGTGAAAGACGGCCTCGGGACGCACCTGCGCGACGAGATCCGCGATGGCATCCTCGTCCCGTAGATCGACCCGGTGGACGCATCCGTGCGACAGCGACTCGGCGGGCAACGCGGTGCACTGGACGTCGGCCCCGTAGTGCATGAGGGCTCGGACCAGATGGCCGCCGATGAACCCACCGGCACCGGTCACCAAGACGATCCGGTTTCGGTAGTGACTCCTCAGCCGATCTGAGGCCTCGTCGCTACACGAGGGAACGGGTTCGTTCACTTTCGCTCCGCACGTCGCTTCATGGATTGCTGGACGGCGTACAGAGTAGCGCACCAGCCGCCCTTCGCGCGCGCGAAAAGCCGACCCAGCCCTAAGGAACGATCACGGCCCCGCCGATGCGTCCGCTCGACTCGTCGTAAGCGATGCGACGCCTACCATGCTCCAGAGAGGCAGCAGTCCGGCCGTCCAGCGCATCGCGGTCGGAGAAGACCTTCCACACGTCGGGATCCTCGGCGCCGATCCTCCAGAAGGCGTACCCCGCGATCTTGTGCTCCGAACCGGCCTTCACTTGATTGTACGAGCTGACCGCGTCGAGCATCCACACGTGACGCGTCTTGCCGCCCTGCTTGTAGCTGAAGTGCGAGTTCATGCCTCTCCGGTCGAGCTTGATCTTGACGTGCTTGCGGCGGGCGAGCGAGCCTGCCTCGTGAAACGTCATGGCCTGCGCGCGCTGCCCGGGCCCCCAGTTGTAAGCATAGGTGCCGAGCCCCACGATGACCTTCTCGGCAGGGACCTGACGGATGAACTTGCGCAGCGTCTTCTCGTACCAGCGCTGCGAGGCGATGGGTCCCGGACCACTGGTCTTCCAGTGCTCGTCGTACATCATCGGGATCATGTAGTCGTTGTACCTGGCCAACTTGGCGTGGTCGTACGCGGCAGAGCCGACGATCACGTCTTGCGAGACGGTCAAGCCGGCCTTGTGGGCGCGCGGATAGAGTTCCTTCATGAAGCCGGTGACGAGCGTTCGGTCACGACCGGTGAAACCTTCGAGGTCGATGTTCATGCCCGCGTAGCCCTCGGCGCGCATAGTGGCGACTATGCGCTTGGCGATCGCCTGCTTCTTGCCCTTCTTGTGCATGAGCCTGGCGACTTGCTCGGGGTTCCACGAACCGGTTCGCTTGTCGTAGTTGTTCACGATCGGCATGACCTTGAGATCAGGGTTCTCTCGCCGGACGAGGCGCATGACACGGCGCTTGTCCTTCACCGAACTGAGGGTCAGCCGGCCGTCGTTGCCGATGTGGTACCACATCGGCATCAGCACATCGATCTTGTCGATGTTGCGCTCCAGCGAGTGAAAGCCCTCATCTCCCCAGCCGCCATAGAAGGCGACGACGAGCGTCTTGTGCGCGGGCTCCACCGACGGCGTCGCAGGCGCGCTCGCGCCCACAGCACCCGGCAACACATCGCCTGCCGATGACCCTGCGCCGCCGGCCGCCGTGATCGGCGTCCGGCCCGCGATCAAGTCGTCGGCAGGGCGACGCGTCAACGCCACCGGGGCGGCGATCAGCGCGAGCCCCATGACCGTGCTCGCGACGACGGTGAACGGGCTGAGTAGCGCTCGCTCGCGACGGCCTTCTACAAGCCCGCGTAGCCGCACTTCGAGTCTTTGCATGTAGTTGCTCATGACGGTTAGCGAAGCAATGCGGCTGCCAAGTCCGAGGCGGCACTGACCAAACGGTCCGCAGCGCTTGCGTGTGACGACGCTGAATGCCAGCACCACCTCTGAACTGGCATTTCTCTCCATGTCTGCCTCCTCGGACTACCACTCAGATGCCGCCGTCTGTCACGACTTTCCACTCGGCTAACGCCTGACCTGCACTGCTCTGGGTTGGCATCGGCATCGCTTTGTCAGGGTCGCAAGTGAACAGGCGCCAGGACCGCAACATGGCGGGACCACGGCGCGAAACCACCCCCCGCAGGCATGCCTTGTCGCATGCCGCCCGGAGTGAAGGAGTGCACGTGAACGCAGCGTCTCAGAAGTTCTCGGCGAAGCGCCGATTTGCAGTGACCGTGGCAGGCCTCGGCCTGGCTCTCGCCCTGCCCGCAAGCGCATACGCGGCGCCAGTGAGCATCGTCATCGACCCGGGGCACGGCGGTAAGGACCCGGGCGCCGTCAGCCATGGTCTCCAGGAGAAGAGATCGAACCTGGCGATCAGCCTCGCGGTCGCCAAGGAAGCCAAGCGTCAGGGCTGGAAGGTGTCCATGACCCGTGACGACGATCGCTTCATCCCGTTGAACAAGCGTCCTGCGAAGGCGAACCGCAGCCGCGCCGATGTCTTCGTGTCGATCCACTCGAACAGCACCGGAAGCCGCAAGGACGGCACGATGGCCATCTACCGTTCGAAGTCCGGCAAGCGCCTCGGTCGCGCGATCATGAGCGAACTGCAACCGCTGACCCCCTACAAGGACATCGGCAATCGCAAAGACGTTCGCGGCCTGGCGGTTCTGCGCGGCAGCAAGCGCCCCGCGGTCCTCATCGAGGTCCTCTCGGTCAGCACGCCCTCCGAGCGCAGGCAGCTCAAGGACCCGGAAGCCCGAGCGAAGTACGCCCAGGCCATCGTCCGCGGCATCGCGAAGTTCAAGCACGTGGACTACAAGCCCATCGACCAGCCGCAGCCTGAGCTCAAGACCGAGCCCACGCCGCTGCCTCCCACTTCGGTTCCGCAGACTGAGCCGGTCGGCGCACCCACCACCGCCGCGCTCGAGCCGGTGACATCGCCGCTCAAGCAGACCGGCGGTACCCCGGTGGCCAGCCAGAGCACCACCGAGCAGTTGCTGTCCCGCGTGATCGGACTCTTCCGCTAACAGCAGCGAACCCGAGGGGCCGGCGTCCAACCGACATCCGGCCCCTCGAGCACGCCCTACCCGCGGACCCACCACCGAGGATGCGCGACCAGACCCGGCACGTGCAGCTTGCCTGCCCCGAGAGGAACCCGCCGATGAACCCAAACGCCCGAATAGCCCGTGCTGCGGCCCTCGCGGCCCGCTGTGTGCTCGTGCCCTCGCTGCTCGTTACAAGCCTGGCTCTGACTGCCTCGCCTGCATCAGCCTCGCGCTCGGGCAGTGACCGGGTCGGAGGCGCGCCTCTTTCTGCGGGCCGCGTCAGGGCGGCACAGGCGCCTGACGTCGCGGCGCGATCCGGTGTACTGGTCGACGACTCGGGTCGCGTGCTATGGGCCCGCGCGGCGACCAGCCAGCGTGCGATGGCCAGTACGACCAAGGTCATGACAGCGCTCATCGTGCTCGAGAACGCCGACCTCAACGAGACGGTGAGGGTTCCTCGGCGTGCCGCGAGCGTCGGCTACGCCACGGGACTCAAGGCGGGCGAACATCGCACAGTCGGCAAGCTCCTCGAGCTCGCCCTCATCGCCTCGTCAAATGACGCGGCCACCGCACTTGCCATCCACGTCGGGGGCAGTGAGCGCGGTTTTGCCGCGCTGATGAACGCCCGTGCACGGGAGCTCGGCATGGACGACACGCACTACAGCAACCCCCACGGGCTCGACGCCCGAGGGCACTACTCCTCGGCAGCGGACATCGCTGTGCTGATGCGCGAGGCGATGAAGCACCCCGAGTTCAGGCGGATCGTCGCGATGAGGACTGTCTGGCTCCCCGGGTACCGGGGGCGAGCCGGTCGGGTGCTCAAGAGCACAGACAAGCTGCTGGGGAGAACTGCAGGGCTGCACGGCGGCAAGACAGGCTACACCGGTCGGGCTCGCTTCGCGTTCGTGGGCTCGGCGGGTTCCAATGGAACGGGGCTGACGGCGGTCGTCCTCGGCGCGCCGAGCTCGGCCGCCCGCTTCGCGAGCGCCGACCGCTTGATCCGCTGGGGTCGACGGCACTACCACCACCGCCCACTGGTGAGCGCAGGCGATCGCCTCGGCAGTGTGCCTGCGGCGCAGAACGGCAGCGTGCTGATCCCGGTACGCGCAGGCTCGGCCGCGTCCGGCATGGTGCTCGACGTAGCCGGGAAGGTCACACTCTCGCCCTCCCTGCCGACCGCCGTGCCCCTCCCCGTCTATGCCGGCCAGCCGCTCGGCCAGGTGCGGGTCATGCAAGGTGGCTCGGTACTCGCGACGGTTCCCGCGGTAGCCGCCACATCGCAAGCGTCCGCCGAGGAGACGGTCGGTGCAGCGTCGATAGCCGGCTATGCACGAGCGACGGTCGCGCTGCAGGCCGCTACGACCGACACCCCCGTGAAGACCTACGACCCGAAGAAGCCCCTCACGCGCACTCTCGACGTGCCGACGAGACTACGGGCCCCGCTCGCGGCCGGTACGCCAGTCGGGGTTATCCGATACACCCAGGATGGCAGCGTCGTGGCCGTCGTTCCCGTCGTCACCTCCAGATCGGTCCCCTCTCCCACGGCATGGGACCGACTCGCCGCGGTGCTGGTGAACGGACTTCCCGGCAGTTAGGCATCGAACGAGCGTCCGGCGCGGTGAATGAGCGGCTCAGCGCGACGTTGCACCCTGCTACTCTGTTCGAATGACGAAACCCGCATCCGGGCGCGAGGGCGCGCTCCTTCCCCTCTTCATAGCTCTGTTGGTGATGGTCATCTGGGGCGGGACTCCGATCTTCACCAAGATCGCCACCGGCGACATCGATCCACTCCTCGTCGGCGTCTTGCGCACGGTATTGGCAGGGATCGCCGCGCTCCCCCTCGTACTCCTGATGCGGCTCCCGCTGCCTGAGAGCACTCGCGAGCGGCAGTTGCTCGCGTTCTCCGGCGTCGCGGCGTTCGTCGCCTTTCCGCTCATCTTCTCGGTGGGCCAGTCACGCACTTCGGCCCTCCATGGAGCTCTGATCCTTGCGACGCTGCCGGTGTTCACCAGCCTGTTCGGCACGATCGTCGAGCGCAGACGCGTCTCGAAGTCGTGGATCGCGGGGTGCGTGATCGCGCTCGCCGGCGAGGCCGTCCTCATAGCGTCGCGCAACGGGACGGGCTCAGGCGACGCGCGGCTCCTCGGCGATGCGGTGATCCTCGCGTCCTCGGCGATCTGCGCGATGGGGTACGTCGCCGGTGCACGTCTGCAGCAGCGGGGCTACGCCAGCCTGCCGACCACGCTTTGGGGCGTCACCGGCTCGGCGCTGCTCGTCTCTCCCCTGCTCGCGTGGCTGCTCGTCAGCGGAGGTGCGCCTTCCGCCGGCCCTGCAGCGTGGGGCTCGGTGATCGTTCTCGCGCTGCTCACCTCCGTCCTCGGGTATGTGGCCTGGTACTGGGCCCTGGGACATGGAGGGATCAGCCGAGTGGCTCCCGTGCAGTTCACGCAGCCCCTCTTCGGCATCGCGCTAGCGGCATTGGTGCTGGGAGAGCGGCCCGCACCCGTGACCGCGGTGGCGGCGGTCGGCATACTCACGGGAGCCGCGCTCGTCATGCGCGCCGGCTCGCGCTCTGACTGACAAGAGACCGAGGTCCATCTAGTGGCATTCATGCTTGGCTGCGAGAACGTTCACCTGGAGTTCCCGACGAAGAAGGTCTTCGACTCGGTCTCTCTGGGCGTCGACGACGGGGACCGCATCGGCATCGTGGGAGGCAACGGCGACGGCAAGTCGACGCTGTTATCGCTCCTGGCGGGCACTATCGAGCCGGACGACGGACGCGTCATGCGCCGAGGAGGCGTCACTATCTCCGTTCTGGGCCAGGCCGATGCACTTGACCCGCGATCCACGGTCGCCCGCGCTGTCACCGGCGACGTCCCCGAGCACGTCTGGGCGTCGGACGCGCGGATCCGCTCCATCATCCGCGGTCTCATCGCCGACATCGCCTGGGAAGGCCTCGTCGGCGAGCTCTCAGGCGGACAGCGCCGGCGCGTCGACCTCGCGCGCGTGCTCATCGGCGACTCCGACGTGCTCATGCTCGACGAGCCCACCAACCACCTCGACGTCCATGCGATCGCATGGCTTGCCGAGCACCTCAAGAGCCGCTGGCCGAGGAAGTCGGGCGCGCTGCTCGTCGTCACCCACGACCGCTGGTTCCTCGACGAGGTCTGCCTCGGCATGTGGGAGGTGCACGACGGGCGCATCGACCAGTTCGACGGCGGGTACTCGGCGTACGTCCTTCAGCGCGTGGAGCGCGCGGAGGCGGCCAAGAAGGCCGAGCAAAAGCGGCAAAACCTCATGCGCAAGGAACTCGCATGGCTTTCACGCGGGGCTCAGGCACGCTCGACCAAACCCAAGTTCCGGATCGATGCCGCCAACGCGTTGATCTCCGACGAGCCGCCCGTGCGCAACTCGATCGAGTTGAAGCGAACCGCGATGTCGCGCCTCGGTAAGCAGGTCATAGATCTGGTCGACGTGACCGAGCGCTTCGGCGACCGCACGATCCTCGATCGGCTCACGTGGCACATCGGCGCCGGCGACCGCTTCGGCATCCTCGGCGAGAACGGTTCGGGGAAGACGACGCTGCTCAATGTCATCCGTGGGACGCTCGAGCCCACCGGAGGAACGGTCAAGATCGGAAAGACGGTCAACACCGCCTTCCTGTCGCAGCATCTCGATGAGCTCACCGAGTTGAATGACAGCCGAGTACGCGACGTCCTTGCACGGTACAAGACCAGGTACGAGTTCGACGGCAAGGAGCTCACGCCGGCACAACTGCTCGAGCGGCTCGGTTTCGAGGCAGCGCACCTCTCGGCCTACATCCGGGACCTCTCAGGTGGGCAGAAGCGCCGTCTCCAACTCATGCTCATCCTGCTCGACAAGCCCAACGTCCTCATCCTCGACGAGCCGGACAACGACCTGGACATCGACATGCTTGCGGTCATCGAGAGCCTGCTCGACACCTGGCCAGGCACGCTGTTGCTCATCACGCACGACCGTCACCTGATGGAGCGCGTCACCGACGACCAGTTCGCGCTCATCGACGGGACGATCCGGCATCTTCCCGGGGGTATCGATGAGTATCTGAGGCTGGTTGAGGGACGTCAGCGCGGTGGCGCGGGGGTCGCAAGTCGGCAGCAATCGGCCGCCGCACCGGCCCCACCGGCGACCACAGAGCTGGCCGAGAAGGCGCCGGCAGGTCTCACGCGGGCGGACGAATACCGCATGAAGAAGGAGCTCGCGTCGACCGAGCGCAAACTCGAGACGCTCAGCAAGAAGGCCGAAGCTGCTCGCGCTGAGTTGGCCGCCGTCGACCACTCCGACTACGTCGCCATCCTCGATGCCCAGGCTCGCGGGCATGCCATCGAAGAGCAGATCGCTCGTCTCGAGGACGACTGGGTGACGCTGTCCGACGCGCTGTCCTAGCGCGGTCAGACCGCACGCTTCGTCGGGGGCGCAGTGTACGTGAACGCCTCTGCGTCCCAGCCGCCACGCGTGAGCGCGACGTCATAGACGCTCTCGAGGAAGTCCAGCAGCGCCTGCCGAGGATCGTCGCAGGTCCTGACCGATTCGTACGGTAGGATCCACTCCTGCATCGCCTCGACCCACGCAGCATGCTCGGGTGACATCGGCGCGACCTCGCAGCCATCAGGCCGCGGGACGAGGTAGCCGTAGAAGATGGGTTCGGGCGAGGTGTCGTCCCCGGGCCAGAATCCGGCGTTGAGGTGCTCGGCGTCCAAGTCGTAGCGCATGATGTAGCCCTTGTCCTCGGGCGCATCCAGCTTCTTGCCCGTGAACAGAAGCAGCGCGAAATCGAACGCGCCCCACCAGAACTGCACACCCGTCCTGCCGAAGAACCGACCGCGGAATTCCTCGAAGATGCCATCTATCGTGCAGAGCAACCGGTGGAACTTCTGCGCCGCCTCGGGCTCTATCGAGCAGTCCTGAGCGTTCTCGGAGAACCTAGTGGTGTCCGAGGTCTCCTGGGGGGTCTCGTCGAATGGAACGCTGACGCCGAGACGTGCGAGCGTGGAGACGTAGTCGGCCCAAACGTCACGCACGCAGCGCTGCGTCAGTGGCACATCGGCTCGGACGCCATCGCTCGTCTCGATCACGAACGTTCGGTCGAACAGATCCAGCCGAACCGATACGATCCGCGAACCATGCGGCATGGATCCGGTCGTGAACCCGCGAGGTTCGAGGTAGAGGCACGCGTTGAGCCACTCAGGCTGCGGCGGCGCGAGCGCGAGCCTGGTCTTGCCCATCATCTGCGCGCACATCTGCAGCGTCTTCTTCGTGGGTGCCCACTCGGCGTACGACAGGGCGGGCCAGGCAGTATCGGGCACGGGAGACCTCCAGTTGATGGTTAAGGCCTAGTACTCCTTCTTGATCACGAAGAATGAGCCCCTGATGGTGCCGGCCAGCTTCGATTTCTGCCTGGCGAACTTGAACTTCTGTTCGAGCTCGGCCGGCACGTCCATGCCCTCCGACAGCTTGAACCCGACTGCCCGCTTCTTGGGGTCGCCGATCGAGTACATGACGTTGATGGAGAGGCCGCTCTCGTAGAAGACATAGTCGTGCCGTACGCCCTCGAGTTCGAAGTGCGACGTCTCCAAGGGCCGGGACGCTATCTCTATGTCGCGCTCCTGCTTGAGTATCCGGTGCACGTACTCGACCGTGTCGCGGCTATCCTCGGCGGGCGTGACCATGAACGGGTGCTTGAACTTGTTCATGTAGTAGCGCGCTTCGTTGGCGCGGAGACCCGCAAGCGCCTCGGGATGCTGAGACGACTCAAGACCCTCGGTCGAGACGTGCTCAAAGTCGACGATCATGGACATGTGAAGACCTCCTCTTCGTGAGGCCGCGTGCCGAGTGGAGCGACCCGTCCATAATCTCCCACCGTTGCGCATTGAGGAAACACGGGGCCCCGGGGATCCTCGGCACCCCGAAGGATGCCTCGATAGAGGCACGACTGCGCGAGTAGGAAGCCCCGCTTCTCAGAGGTAGCGTGCCAGGACGGCTTCGGCGCAGCGCATGCCATCCACAGCTGCGGACATGATGCCGCCCGCATAGCCAGCGCCCTCGCCGCATGGATAGATCCCCCGGAGATTCGACTGCAACGAGTCATCGCGCAGTATTCGCACGGGCGACGACGACCGAGTCTCAACGCCTGTGAGAAGCGCATCGGCGGCCGCGAATCCGCGCATGCGGCGATCCAGTATCGGCGCCGCCTCGCGAAGCGATGCAACGGCGAAGTCCGGCAAGCACAGAGCGAGATCGCCGTACGTGACCCCGAGCGGATACGTTGGGGACACGCCTCCCTCCGCCGAGGAAGCGACACCCCGCAAGAAGTCGCCCATGAGTTGAGCCGGAGCACGGAAGTCGCGTCCGCCAAGCTCGAACGCGGCCTGCTCCCACCGCCGCTGAAACCGCACCCCCGCCAACGGATGGCCGTCCTCAAAGTCGGAAGGGGTGACGTTCACCAGAAAGGCTGCGTTGGCGGTCGCGCCTTCGCGAGCGAATCGGCTCATGCCATTCGTCACGACGCCCCCGGCCTCACTGGTCGCCGCCACCACCCAGCCACCGGGACACATGCAGAATGTGTACACCCCGCGACCGGAGGAAAGGTGACAAGACAGCTTGTACTCCGCCGCGCCGAGCGCAGGATGACCCGCCGACGAGCCGTATTGCGCTCGGTCCACCATGGCCTGGTCGTGCTCGATTCGGAGTCCGATGGAGAACGGCTTCTGCGCGATGCGCGCACCGTGCTGGTGCAGCATCTCGAAGGTGTCGCGAGCACTGTGACCTGTCGCCAAGATGAGAGCTTCGGCCGCCAACTCCTCGCGTCCGCCACGAGTCTGTGCCACGACACCGCGAAGGTTATCGTCTGAGTCGAGAATGAGGTCGGAGAGCCGCACGCCGAAGCGGACTTCGCCGCCGAGCGATTCGATCTCCTCCCGCAGTCTTCTGACGACCCCGGTGAGTTGGTCCGTGCCGATGTGCGGCTTACCCTGCCAGAGTATCTCCTCGGCTGCTCCCGCTTCGACGAAGGTCTCGAGGACACGGCGGCCTCGCGGATCGCGCGTATTCGTGGTGAGCTTGCCATCCGAGAAGGTCCCGGCGCCGCCTTCACCAAACTGTATGTTCGAGTCGGGATCGAGCACGCGGCTGTGAATGAAATCCTGTACGGCCCGGACACGTGGCCCTACCGCCGCTCCACGCTCGAGCACGAGCGGCTTGGCACCCGCCCGCGCGAGGACGAGCGCAGCGAAGAGCCCCGCCGGTCCCGTGCCCACGACGATGGGCCGCGGCGAAGGGGCGACCGAGAGGCTCGGACTCACCGAAGGCGGCGCGACCTCGGAGACGTACACGTCGTCATCAGCGATGCGCTTCACGACCTTGGCCTCGTAACCGGCACTCGCATCATCAAGCGTCACACTGAGCGTCACGACGAAGTGAACATTGCTCTTCCGGCGCGCATCGACAGAGCTCTTGAGCAGGCGCACGGAGCCGATCTGGGCGACGTCGATGCCCAAGCGTTTGGCGGCTGCACGCGCCAGCGTCTCTTTGGCCAAAGGATCATCGCCGGAGAGCGGCAGAGCAAGGTTTCTGAGCTCTATCACGCTGAACCACTCGACGGGCCGTCGTCTTGCGCGACGCGCTTCACGGCTGCGCGCGCAGCTGCCTCTCCGGCCACTATGCCTGACGCCCAGGCCCAATGCAGGTTGAAACCGCCGGAGCGGCCATCGATGTCGAGAACCTCGCCCGCGGCGAACAGCCCCTCCACGTGAGCCGATGCCATTGTGCTCGGATCGAATTCATCCACCGACGCGCCACCGCGCGTCACCTGCGCCTGGCTGACATCACCCATGCCGGTCACGTTCAGTCGGAAGTCCTTGAGAAGTCGAGCGAGTCGCGCCTGGGGCAGTCTTCGAACCGGGGTGTCCAGACTCACTCCCGCAGCCGAGAGAATGGCGCGCGCGACCCGGTCATGGAGCATGCCTGCGAAGAGCGTGTCCGCGTCGCGCCATTCCAGCGCCCTACAACGGCGCTCGATCATCACCTGGAGCTCCTCGGAAGCGATCTCCGGGAAGAAGTCGATCGAGATGACGCTCCTCGGCTTCAGGTAGCGCGACAGATCGAAGATCATGATCCCGCTCACTCCGTACTCGCGGAAGAGAAGCTCGCCACGCTCGGTAGCGACAGCATCGCCGCCCGCGTCGTCTCCATCACAGCCAACGAGGAGAGTCGCCGCGCACCGTACGCGGACCCCGGAGAGCCCGCGAATCGGCTCGGTGTTTGTCCTGATAGGCCCGAGCACCGGAACTGTCTCGACCATGCCGTGACCAGCGCCTGCCAAGAGCGAACCACCCCCTCCCGTCGCGACGACCACCGCGTGCGCTCGGGCTGTCTCCCCGGTGGCCGCAGTCGCCACGAAACGGTTGAGGCCCGGGTCCGCCGAGATTCTGGCGACATCGAACCCGCAGCGCACCTCCACGCCGAGGTGCGCACACTCAAGCCGCAGAGTATCGAGGACTGAACCGGCGAAGTTCGTCACCGGGTATACCCGGCCCTCATCATCCGCGCGAGTCAGCAAGCCGATGTCGCTAAAGAAGGAGCGAACAACTTCGCACGGATACGCGCCGAGCACCGCCTCGACGAACTGGGGGCGGTTGAAAGCTCCTGGCGATACCGAGAGGTTCGTGAGGTTGCAGCGCCCATTGCCGCTCGCCAAGATCTTCCGACCAACCCGCGGGCCAGCCTCCAGTACCGTGACCGCCACCCCAAGACGCGCCGCCGCTATGGCTGCCGACAGACCCGAGGCCCCTCCACCGATGATCAGCACGCTCGACTCGGGCATCGCATCCTTCTCAGTCTTGAGGAAATCGGTTTGTCGAAGTTTGTCGTGGAGTTGGCTGGCGTTCACGGCCGCTTACCGGGCGGAAGGGGTCCAGCGTACCCACATGCCGCTGTTCACCGGGCGCACACCGCTGGCGCCGGTCAACTGCATCTCGCCGGACGCCACGTGACCGCAGTCCAGTGCGTCCGTCAACAGGCTCTCGAGTCTTGCGGTCGTCACGCCCTGAGTATGCGATGTCAGCAGCACGAATGCGGGCTCGCCGGTAAGCAGCGCCCTGCACTGTCGCAACGTCGAATCGAGATCCCTGTCGATCCTGTACTGCTCGCCCTTGGTGCCATGTCCGAACGAGGGCGGGTCTAGCATGATCACATCGTACCTGCGACCGCGGCGAATCTCTCGATCCAGGAACTTGCCGACGTCTTCGACGATCCATCGTATGGGTGCTTCATCAAGTCCGTTCAGGCCGGCGTTCTCTCTGGCACGCGCGACCATCGACTTCGAGGAGTCCACGTGACACACCGAACAGCCGGCACGAGCGGCGGCAAGTGTTGCTCCGCCCGAGTGCGCGAACAGGTTGAGAACGTTCACCGTCGCTGCGCTGGGCGACCTGAGCGTGCCGGTGATCCAATCCCATAGCATGCGTGTCTCAGGGAACACGCCGAGATGCCCGGCAGGTGTGGGCTTCAGCAGCATCGCTATGTCGTTGATCGTGACAGTCCAGCTAGAGGGCAACTCGGCATCTCCATGCGTCTGCCATCCGTACTCCCGGTCGAATGAGGCAGCGGCCCTCACCCACTTCTCCGGCTCGCGCACATCCCACACCGCCTGCCCGCATGGACGAGACAGAACCACCTCGCCGAATCGTTCGAGCTTGCGCCCTTCACCACTGTCCAACAGCTCGTATTCGTTGTTCACCGTACGCTCGTGTCCGTCATCGATGACATTCCTCGGGGTTGGGACGCTCAAAGGGCTTGAATCAGGATAGCGCGCAACAGGCAGCCGTGATCAGGTGGTGGTCGATTGCCGGAGTCGCGACCCGGGCGGAGGCGACCTTCGCGAGTGCGTCGCCGAGATTCTATGGGCCGAAGCAAACAGGGCACCCGCGAAGGGTGCCCTGCGAAAGCTCTGGTCGGGCTGACAGGATTTGAACCTGCGACCCCTTGACCCCCAGTCAAGTGCGCTACCAAACTGCGCCACAGCCCGATACTGCCGCCAAGCGGCAGGGAGTAATACTACTTATCCCGCACGCCAGCGGCAAGGGTCGGTTCTACCTATTCCGGAAGGCACTCTCCTCGCTTGCAATACGAGATGACATTCACGTCCTCGATGATGACGAGTCCGCTGGGGATCATCGCCGACCAGACCTCGGCGAGCGCGGCGATGCGCGGCCCCTCGTCGATGACCGATACGAGCACCGGGCAGTCCGTGGACATGCGCAGCGCGTGCTTGGCCACGTCGCGGCTCGAGGCCCCGAATCCCGACAGGCCGCGCAGCGCAGTCGCCCCTGCACACCCCTGGATCCGTGCCTGCTCGATCAGCGCCTGATAGAGCGGCCTGTCGTCCTCGTAGATCTCGTCCTCGCCCACATACGCCGACAGCCGCTTCGCCTGTCCTTCGAGAGTGTGTGTCGCCATTCGCTACTCCTTCTTCGCCATCCGGGCCACCGCAGCAGCCCGAGCATCTTCAGCGAGCCTGTCCCACAGCTCGCGCGCTATCGTCTTCTTGCCGAGGACCGGCAGCTCCTCGGCGCCCTCTCCCGCGACCAGCCACACCCGATTGGCGTCGGTGCCAAAGCCGAGCGCGGGTCGGGAGACGTCGTTCGCGACCACGAGGTCGAGGTTCTTGTCGGCCAGCTTGCGACGCGCCTCGCCGAGTACGTCGCCGGTCTCGGCGGCGAATCCCACCAACAGGCGGCCGCCCTTGCGCGCACCCAGCCCTGCCAAAATGTCGGGGTTGCGCACGAGCCGAACCTCGTCCGGCGCAGTCGCCTTCTTCAGCTTGCCGGGCGCTGCGACCTCGGGCCGGAAGTCCGCCACCGCTGCCGAAGCCACCACTGCGTCGGCGACGTCGTAATTCGCGTCGACCGCCGCCTCCATCTCCAGCGCAGTGGTCACCCGCACCACACGCACGCCGAACGGGTCGGGAAGCGCCGTAGGTCCGCTCACGAGCGTGACCTCCGCTCCTCGGCGGGCGGCTTCCTCGGCGATCGCATAGCCGGTCTTACCGCTGCTTCGATTGCCGATGAACCGCACGGGATCGATCGGCTCCTCGGTGGGCCCTGCGGTCACGAGTACCGAGACGCCCTCGAGGTCACGACTACGCCGCGCCTCGGCGAGCACCGCCTCAGCGATCGCTGCCACATCGGCCAGCCGACCCTCCCCAATGTCGCCGCATGCAAGCTCGCCGCTCTCCGGCTCCACGATGAGCACTCCGCTGTCTCGCAGCGTCGCGATGTTCTCGCGGGTCGCCTTCGCGCGCCACATGTGGACGTTCATTGCCGGCGCCACGACTAGTGGGGCTTCGGTCGCAAGCACCACGGTCGTCAGCAGGTCGTCCGCACGGCCGGTCGCGATCTTCGCCAGCACGTTAGCGGTCGCCGGGGCGACCACGAAGACGTCGGCCTCCTCGGCAAGGGACACATGATGCACTTTGGCTGCCGGTTCGTCCCACAGCGAAACGGCCACGGGCTCACCCGTGAGCGCTCGGAAGGTCGCGGTACCCACGAAGCGGGTCGCATTCTCGGTCATGACGACCTTCACGCGGCAGCCGGCCTTCTGGAGTGTGCGCACCAGCTCACACGACTTGTACGCCGCGATGCAGCCGGTGACGCCGACGACTATGGTGGGTTGATTCGAGGTCATGTGATGAAGTATCTCACGACAGCACCGCGCTCTCTCGAACAACGGGAACAAACGCTATGGTGAAAACCTCACCGTTCCCACTCCCAACACCGGAAAGGACGCCGGCATGGAAGCGCGGGCACCCTACGGACGCGAAGTACGGATCCGCCTCGGCGGACCGGCCGGATTCGGCATCAAGGCGGCGGGGCAGTCACTCGCGCGGGTCTTCGCCTCGTCCGGATACCACACGTTCGACCTCACCGAGTACCCGTCGCTCATCAAGGGCGGCCACAACACCTACCACGTGCGGGTGAGCGTCGACCCCATCTTCAGCCACGTGATGCCCACGGACGTGCTCGTCGCGCTCGACCGCGCCACTGTGCGCACGCACGTGCACGAACTCACCTTGGGGGCCGCCATCATCTACGACCCTGCCGACTTCGAACCCGATGAGAGCGACCTCGGACAGCGCGACGACCTGTGCCTGGTGAGCGTCCCGCTGACCGACGTCGTCAAGCAGGCCGGCGGCGTCAAGATCATGCGCAACGTCGCCGCCTTGGGCGCAGTCCTCGGCCACATGGACTTCCCGCTCGACGGGCTTCTCGACTCCATCCGGGCGCAGTTCGCCCACAAGGCGCCCGAGATCACCGATCAGAACGTGAACGTCGCCACCGCAGGCTACCAGTACGCACAGCAGGCGCACTGCGACTTTCCCTACAAACTCGAGCCACGCGCTCTTGAAGGTCCGCGACCGGTTCTCGCCGAGGGCAACGAGGCGATCGGTCTCGGCGCACTGGCGGCGGGCATCGGTTTCTACGGCGCCTACCCGATGACGCCGTCGTCGTCACTGCTCGGCTTCATGGCCGCCAACGGTCACGACTATGGCGTCGTCGTGAAGCACACGGAGGACGAGATCGCGGCGATGAACATGGTGCTCGGCGCGGCCTTCGGCGGAACACGAGCGATGTGCGCGACCGCAGGCGGCGGCTTCGCGCTCATGGTAGAGGCGTTCGGGATGGCGGGCGTCAGCGAGACCGCCTGCGTCGTAGGCGTGTTCACGCGACCGGGGCCGGCCACCGGCATGCCCACCTGGACCGAGCAGAGCGATCTGCGCTTCGTCCTTCATGCGGCGCAAGGCGAATTCCCGCGCGTGGTGCTGGCGCCCGGCGACCACGGAGAAGCGTTCGAGCTCACGTGGAAGGCGTTCAACTACGCCGACATCCTCCAGACGCCGGTCGTCATCCTCGGCGACTCGTACCTGTCGGACAATAGGCAGACGTGGAGCGACTACGACACCGCGGCGGTCACCATCGACCGCGGCAAGATCGTGCTCGAAGGAAACGTCGCCGAGAGCCCCGACGCGCTCGGCGAAGACGGCCGCTATCTGCGCTACAAGGTGACCGACGATGGCGTGAGCGTCCGCGCTGTCCCTGGTGTCGAGGGCGCCGTCCAGCTCGTGAACTCGTACGAGCACGACGAGGCAGGTTGGGGTCAGGAAGGCGAGACAGCTGAGAACCGCATCGCCCAGAACGAGAAGCGTCTGCGCAAGCTGGACCTCGCGCGCACTCTCGTCCCGCCTCCCAACCGCTTCGGTCCCGATGAGGCCGACGTCTCGATCCTTTGCTTCGGCACTACGAAGATGCCGGCCCGTGAAGCGATGAAGTGGCTCGAAGCGGAGGGGCGCACCGTCAACATGCTGCAGGTGGTCTGCCTCTCCCCCTTCCCCGCCGAGGAGGTCTCCGCCTTCATCGACGGCGCGAAGCGCACCCTCGTCATCGAGGGCAACGCGACCGGCCAGTTCGAGGGCCTCGTCCGGGAGGCGTGCCTGCGCGGCGTCGATGAGCGTCTACGCCGCTACGACGGCCGCCCGATCTCGCCCGAGCTCGTGTACGCGAAGATCCGCGACATACTCGGCACGCCGGTGGAGCTCACTGCCGCCGGCGCCGTCGCAGTCGCCGAGGAGGTGCCGTCCTGATGCCTGATGCCAAGTCCTTCGAGTCCGCCCTTGCGCCCACCTGGTGCCCGGGATGCGGCAACTACCAGATGTTCAAAGCCTTGAAGGCCGCGCTCGAGCAGCTCGGCTGGGAGAAGCGCGACTTCGCGATGTTCTGGGGTATCGGGCAGTTCGGCAACGGCGCCGACTTCTACGATGTCCAGGGCTTCCACGCACTCCACGGACGCGCACTGCCACCCGCTACCGCGTACAAGCTCACCAGGCCCGACCAGCACGTGATCGTGGAGATGGGCGACGGTGACGGATACGGTCTCGGCATGGGGCACTTCGTGCACACGGTGCGCCGCAACGTCGACTTGACGGTGATCGCCCACAACAACCAGATCTACGGCCTCACGACTGGCCAGGCGTCGCCTACAAGCGATCACCTCATGAAGACCATCTCTACGCCGCAGGGCGTCCTCGAGGAACCGGTGAACCCCCTTGGCATCGCCCTCGCCGAGAGGGCGACCTTCGTGGCCCGCGGCTTCGCCGGCGACGTCGCGCACCTGACGGATCTCTACGTACAGGCGCTCACGCACAAGGGATTCGCGCTCGTCGACGTCTTCCAGCCGTGCGTGACCTTCAACAAGATCAACACGTTCCCGTGGTTCAAGGAGCGCGTCTACAAGCTCGAAGACACCGATTGGGACCCGACCGACCTCACCAAGGCGTTCGACTTGTCGCTGTCGACCTTCCATGCGCTGACGTGCGAGCCGGATCAGTGCAAGATCCCCATCGGCGTCTACTACCGCAAAGAGGGCGAGCTCACGTACGAGGATGAGCTCGAAGAGGCGCGAACCCCGGGCTGGCAGCGCGCCCTTACGCCGCGGGACGTGACGAAGGTGATGGCTCGGATCTAGTCACGAGCCGGTCGCGGCCGGACTGCTTGGCTTCCTCGAGCGCCCGCTCCGCCTCGCGCGCGAGCCCCTCGGCGGTCTCGGCATGCCGAGGATACGTCGCG
Source organism: uncultured Eubacteriales bacterium (assembly GCA_964607705.1). GTDB lineage: Bacteria > Actinomycetota > Coriobacteriia > Anaerosomatales > PHET01 > CAZSLI01. The sequence goes on along the minus strand of CAZSLI010000001.1, from coordinate 168,994 downwards.
ACGCCCGCACAGGCCGTGAGGTCTCCGGGGTTCACTCCGGCCTCGATCGAGATCGAGTCGAGGATGCGCCGTCCGAGCACCGTCGCCTGAAACATATCCGTCTCCGGCGCGATGATGCCGAAATCGTCGCCGCCGAGCCGGGCGGCAGCGCATCTACCAGCACAGCGCGAGGCCACGAGTTGGGCAACCTTCTGAAGCATGATCTCGCCCTGCTCGTGCCCATGCTCGGCGTTCAGCTGGCCGAAGCCGTCCAGGTCCAGCACGATCACCGAAAGGTCGTCACCGTAGCGTTTGGCGCGGGCGAGCTCGTCATCGAGCCGCTCGTAGAAGAACCTGTGGTTGTGCAGACCGGTGAGCGGGTCCGTGACCGACTGATGGAACAGCGTGGTGTTCTCAAGGTTGATGAGCATGCTGCGGAACAGGGCAAGGACCGTGATCGCCCAGAAGACGAACGCGTAGATGGTGAACCAGGCCGAGTCCCCGAAGGAACGGTAGGTATTCCAGGCGATGTAGGGCACGGCGAACAGCACGATCGCAGGCGTGATGAGCGAAGCCCATCGGCGCGTGGGATGTGTCAGAGCGGGAAGCGGACGCATCTCCCATTCGCCCAGCTCGGTGAGCCGGTAGACAGCCGCTGCCATGAGCAGCCAGTGCCCGGACATCTGGATGAGGTCGAGAACTCCCCGCTCGTAGTTGCGCGAACCACTCGACGCGGTGGCGAACCACATCGGCCACATGACGATGGCAGCGCTGTAGATGATCAGCGCTCCGGCCACCAGTTTGTCCCACGACCTCCACTTGTCCACCTTGAAGCCGACCAGAATGCTCAGCGTCCCGCCTGCGACAAGCACGGCAAACAGTGCATAGCCGACGCCTAGCACCTGCTCCGACACCGAAGCGCCCGCGCTCGACATCACCGGGCGCACGTAGAACTCCGCCAGCAAGACGGCCACGACGAGCAGGGACATTCCTATGTCGCCCGCCCAGCGAAGGCGCGTCGACGCAGGCGCCGACGCGAACCGAGTCATGCGGAAGAGTGCGGCGATGAAGAACGATGCCGCGATGGCGTGCAGGACGTGGAACGGCCACGAAACGCGTGGCGGGCCCGAAGGGTCTATTAGCGCAACCCACCACACAAGAAGGACTTCGCAGAGGAACAGCACGAAGTTAGCGCACGCGAGATAGCCCCAGAAGCGACTCTCGGCCGGCTCGGCTCTCGAATAGGCGACGTAGCTCAATGCCACGGTCGCGAGTATCGGCGTGCAGTAGATGAGCTCCAGGATCAGCAGCCGCGTGAACGGCGGAATCCCCGACATCAGCACGAAGTAGTAGACCAGAGCCAATGCAGGCAGGAATGCCCATGCCAGTACGCGGAGCTGCCTGGCACGGACGGGACTGAGGCGGACGACGAGGTCAGCCGAGGATACGCTGGCGCTCGACTCCCTGTCGGTCACGGTTCCCCCTCGTCGGAAATCGACGCCCCCCGGCGCCGATGCGCACGATTATAGCGGCTGTGACCGTCTGAGGCGAAACAAAACGAACCCGCCTTAGTGCAGCGGGTTCGTTGGACGAACGGCTAGAGCGCAACGGCCCTAGATCAGCCCGAGTTCCTTGCCAGCGACTTCGAATGCCGACAGCGCCTGGTCTATGTCGTATTCGGTGTGCGTGGCCATGAGGCAGGTCCGAAGACGCTCGGTGCCTCGAGGAACGGCCGGGTGCACGATCGGGCACACGAACACGCCGCGATCGAAGAGCATGCGCGTGAGGTCCATCGTCTTCGCCTCGTCCCCGACGAGCACCGGGACGACGCACGTCGCGGCATCCATGGTGTTCCAGCCTTGCGCCCGGAGGCCGTCGGCGTAGGTCGCGGAGATGCGGTGCAACTCGGCAACACGCTCGGGCTCGTCCTCGATGACGTTGAATGCCTCGAGCGCGGCAGCAGTCTGGGCAGGCGGAAGTGCCGCGGAGAAGATGAACGGACGCGAGTAGTGACGCAGGTAGTCGACGATGTCCTTGCTCGCGGCACAGTAGCCGCCGACGCTCGGGATCGACTTCGACAGCGTGCCCATCTTGAGGTCGATCGACCCATACATGTCGAAGTGCTCTTCGATACCGTGCCCCGTGGCACCCAGAGCACCGACCGAGTGTGCCTCATCGACCATCAGCCGTGCGCCGTAGCGTTCACACAGCGCCTTCGTTGTCGGAAGGTCCATGATGTCGCCGTCCATCGAGAAGACGGAGTCTGCGACGACCAGCACGGTGCCGTATTCGCCCTGCGAGCGCTGCAAGAGCTTCTCGAGGTGCGCCATGTCGTTGTGCCGATACGTGTGCCACTTCGCACCGGAGAGCAGGCAGCCGTCAACGATGGACGCATGGTCGAGCTTGTCCATAAGGACGAGGTCGCCCGGTCCGGTCATCCCGGTGATGATCGCCATGTTGGTGGCGTACCCGGACGAGTAGACGCAGGCGTCCTCGCGCTTCGAGAACCTGGCTATGCGCTCCTCGAGGGCTTCATGAAGGTCGGTCGTGCCGGTGAGAAGCCGCACGCCGCCGGCGCCGGTCCCATAACGGTCGATGGCCTCGTGCGCGGCCGCTTCGATCCGGGGGTGCCCGATGAGTCCGAGGTAGCTGTAGGAGGCGAGCATGACCATGTCACGCCCGTCCTTCATGGTCACGCGGTTGTTGGTCTTGCCCACCGTCGGTTGAAGGTAGAAGTAGCGGTTGGCTTTCTGCATGCCGTCACGGCGAACGCGGAACTCGGTGACTCGCTCGTCGATTCCGTCGCGGCGCAAGGTGACGTCGAGCATGTAGGCCCCTCTCGGCAGATGGCGCCCCCCTGGCGCCCTGTGTACAAACTTGTACACATATTACCACCGAGCCCTAGGGCGTAACCGTCCACACAGGCAAACCACATACTCGGCGATCGTCGCCGAGGCGTGTGGGACTAGAAGCCACCCTTCGTCGTCTCCTCGAGGAGCCCCGAGTTGATGACCTGGCGGAACGCGTCCGGCGGGATGGGAGAGTCCCAGTTGCCTGTCAGCTTGGCGGTACCCCATATCGCGAGCCACAGGCCCACGATGAGCAGCGGCCAGACCCACGGTGCGATCCGCACGCGCGAGAACGCCTTGGCCTCGAGGCATCCGTCGACCGGGCATACCTTCACGCAGTCCATGCAGCCGTCACATTCCGGAGCAAGCAGTCGCTTCGACTCCTCAGGCTTCACGAACGCATGGCAGGAACGGGAGCACTTGTGACAGTCGATGCACAGATCGGGATCTCGCTCGATCGTGCAAGGCGATGCCATTCCCACAACCGAGTAGAGGCCGCCCAGCGGACACAGGTAACGACACCACAGCGGTCCGATGAACATCGAAACCGCACCCACGAGGAGAATGACGAGGATGTAGATGGGCTGGATCATGAGACCCAGGATCTTGAGGTCGGCCACCCACATGTACGGGAGCGTCCTGAAACCGGTGGCCTCGGCGACCGGGACCATGATCAGGAAACTCATGAAGGCAGCGGTCAACACGTAGCGGAACGCGCGACCGGCTACGTCGAGCCAGTGCGGGAGCACGAAGTTGCGGCCCAACAGCTTGCGGCCGAGCGCGGCGAACGCCTCCCAGACGGTGCCTACCGGGCAGATCCATCCACAGAATCCCCGCTTCAGCAGCAAGGACAGGGCGAGAGCACCGAGGATGATGACCAGGCCCGCGGGTAGGTACGTATCCCATCCGCCACCGCGGACCCAGGCGAAGAAGCTGGTGAAGTGCCCGATGGGAAGGATGCCGGCTGCCGCCTCAGGACGATGCACATACGGCCCTGTACCACGCGCCCACGCGGCGAATCTGAACAGCTGGACGCACGCGTACACGAAGAAGACGAAGAAGGCGGTCTTAACGAACCAGCGGCCGGTGACGACGTCCCGGACCCGCACAAGCGTCTCACGCATCTGCTGACACCTCTCGCAGTGAATCGATCGTGACGGTGCCGGCCGCGCACGAGCCTCATATATGCTGGTGGTCGCACGAGCGAACCCTCGCCCGAAAGGACGCACGAACCATGCCACCCGAAGTACTCATGGTCATCGCCCCAGAGGTCTTTCGCGACGAAGAGTATGCGCACCCCCGAACCGTCCTCGAGGACGCCGGGGCGCGCGTTACCGTTGCAAGCGTGACCGCGGGCAAGTGTATCGGAAAGTTGGGCCTGGTGGCCGAAGCAGACATGAGCCTCACGGAAGCCACACAAGTGGCCTGGGATGCTGTCGTCTTTGTCGGCGGAGGCGGCGCCCAGATCTACTTCGACGACCCCCTCGCCCACCGGCTGGCGCACGATGCGGCGACACGCGGCGCGGTCCTCGGAGCCATCTGCATCGCCCCTTCCGTACTCGCACATGCAGGACTGCTCGCAGGGGTCCCTTCCACGGCCTTCGCCAGCCAGGAGGACGACTTGGTGGAGCATGGCGCTCTCTGGACCGGCGAGCCGGTGACCGTCGAGGGCCGCATCGTCACGGCCAACGGGCCCGAAGCGGCCGAGGCGTTCGGCCATGCACTTGCGGACTTGCTGGGCGACTGAGGATCAAGGGAAGGGACAGCGCCATGAAGATGATCAGATGCCGAGTATGCGGGGAGACGTACCTTGGCAACGAGACGCCTTCGCAGTGCCCCTTCTGCGGGGCGCATCGTGCCTACCTCGCCGAGCCCGGGGGCTTCGATCCCGCCGAGAACGAGGTCCAGCTCACCGAAGTCGAGCGCGAGGACCTAGAGGCGGCCGTCGAGCTCGAGCGCTCGAATGCGCGCTTCTACCGGGCGATGGCAGGCCTTGGCGGCGACCACACGTTGTCCTCGGCATACAAGCGGCTCGCCACCATCGAAGCGGAGCACTGCTCGCTCTTCTGCAAGCTGCTCAAGGAGCCGAAGCCTGAAGACCTCATGCAGCCGGGCGAAGCTCCTGAAGACTGGTGCGCCGGGATCGGCGCGTCACTCGAGCGCGAGAAGCGTGCCTCCGCGTTCTACGCAGACGCTTCGGCGCGCGCGACCAACGAGCGCGTTCGGGAGGTCTTCGCCGCGGTCGCCGAGGTGGAACTCGACCACATCGCGCTCGATGCGGTCGCCGCGACTATCGCCGGCTGCGCCGACACCGTCTGACTCGCGAGCGCTCTAGCCTGCCGTAGCCGCAGTCAGATCTCTCGCCGGCCGAACAGCCACGCCGCAAGGGCGATGAGTGCGACCGTCGCCGCGAGCGTGGTGACTATCGGCCAGACCAATGCGGGTTCCTTGCCGAGCAGCAGTTCGCTCGGCGCCAAGGTGAGCCCGGCCGGTGAGTACTCGACGAGAGGACCCCACAGGGCGGCGAGCGAGATCGCGAAGAATACGCCCACGCCTACGCCTGCGGCGGCAAGTGTCGGTAGGATCGCCGAGAGCAGCACTGCCGCGGCGATCAGGAACGCCGCGAAGAGCAGCCACACGACCACGGGGCCCCAGAGCAAGCCGGGCGGCGCCTCGCCGAAGACGGCGAGTGTGACGAGCTGAGTCACCACGGTCCCGGCCACCACTGCCACGTGCACCAGGCCGATGAGCGCGACCGCCTTGGAGACGACGAACGCCGCACGCGATACCGGCTTGGTCAACACGAGCGTCGTCGTGCCGCCGGCCACTTCGCCCGAGATGGACCCGGCGGCGGCGATGATCGCGACGAAGGCGACCAACTGCGAGAGGTTCTTGATCCACTGCGCGTAAGCGTCTCGAAAGACAGGGTCGGGGACCTGGATGATCACGCCCGGCTGCGACGACTGCATCGACTCGAGCAGCTGCGGCGTGAGAAGCGCCAAGATCGGTCCCGACAGCGCGAAGAACAGGGCGACACCGCCAAGCACGGGCAACCTCCACGTGCGTGACAACTCCGTGATCTCCTTGCCGAGGAAGCGGTAGAAGCCGCGCATCAGCGCCCACCTCCCACGAGCTCGACGAAGACTTCTTCTAGCGAGATCTCGCCGCTCTCGAAGCGCAGCAAGGGGGTGTCATTCTGAGCCAGCAACGCCGGCACGCGGACCCGGGCAGCCTCGAGATCGGTGACCGACACCTCGAGGGCACCATCGTCGCTTGTCGCGACCGTGGTCACCCAGGGTTCCTCGGCGAGGGTGCGCGAGAACGCCTCGCTCCCCTCGCCTACCTCCAGCACGAGCTTGTGTGCGGCATAGCGCTCCTTGAGCTCGTCGATGCCGGACTCGGCGACCACGCGCCCGTGATCGAGGATGGCGACCGTGTCGCACACGCGCTCGACGTCGGCCAGGATGTGCGTCGAGAAGAAGACCGTGGTGCGCCCGCGCAGCGACGTGATCATGTCGAGGACTTCTTTGCGCCCGAGCGGATCGAGCGCGCTCGTCGGCTCGTCGAGCATGAGAAGGCGGGGCGCGTTCACGAGCGCCTGGGCGACCCCGAGCCGCTGCTTCATGCCACGTGAGAAGCCGCCCACGCGGGCATGCACGTCGGTGAGCCCGGCGAGATCGAGCAAGAGCGGCACGCGCTCGTCGAGCGTGGGCTTGTCGAAGCCGAAGAGCCCACCTGCGAAGCGCAGGAACTCCTCGGCGGTCATCCAGGCGTAGAAACCGGGGACGTCCGGCAGGAAGCCCGTAAGACGCCGCGCGGCAGCGCTTCCCGGCTGCTCGCCGAAGATGGACACCGAGCCCGCGTCAGCGCGAGCGAGCCCGGTCAGGATACGCAGCGTGGTCGTCTTGCCGGCGCCGTTGGGGCCGAGGAACCCGTAGACGCTTCCCTCTTCGACCGACAGGTCGATGCCCTCGAGGGCGGTGAAGTCGCCAAAACGCTTGCGCAGTCCTCGGATCTCGAGCGCGCGGGTCACTGCTGGTCCTGCGGCGCCTTGCCGTAGAGGGCGTCGGCGGCGTCATCGGCACGCGCCGACACCGGGGCGCTCGGGGCGACGTCGGCCACCGGCGCGGCAGTGCGTCCGGCGAAGAACCAGATCAGCGGTCCAACGATCTCGCCGAACAGGATGATCACCGCCCAGACCCATTTGCGGCCGCCGATGGTGACGCGCTCGGCCGGAGTGCGCACGAGCTGCACGAGAGCGACGACCTGCAGCGTCAACTGCAGAATGATGAGTGATCCGATGCCGAGGAGCGCAGCCTGCGGCAGTCCTGAGAGTGCGTCCATGAGTCCCCTCCCACAGTTGGCCGCCACCCGCGGCCCGGCAGCCTTCGCGACTAGCGGCGTGCCGCCGCCACTTCTGCAAAGGCCGATTCATACTTTGGCACAAGCGCGTCGAATGTGAAGCCCTCGACCAGCGACCGGGCCGAGCCCGGCTCGGGTCGTTCGGCGACGCAGCCGCGCAGTCGGGCGACGAGCGCATCTAGGTCGCCATAGCGGTATCCAGCCGGGTAGATCTCGGGGTACGCGAGACGGTCGGGCACGAGCGGCGTACAGCCCGCGTAGCATGCTTCGACCATGGCGAGACCGAAGAACTCGTTGTTAGCCGTGGAGACGGCGACGTCGGCCGAGGCCAGGAGTCGCGCGTACTCGGCGCGATCCGCAGGTTCGTCACAGTGAGCGAGCCGGTCGCCGAGCGTTTCGGCGGCGTCGCGCATCAGGCCCTCGGTCTCGCGGAAGCTCTGGCCCGCGACGAGCACCTCGAAGTCGAGTCCTTCCGACGCCAGTGCCGACACGGCACGGAAGAACGTCTCCGGGTCCTTGTCGTGCTCCCAGCGGTGAGGCCACGCGATGCGGCACCGTGAGCCGCGAGTGGGGGGCGCCGTATCGAAGGGGGCCGGGTCGAACGGCGGCGCGATCACGCGCGACTTCTCGGCGATCAAATCGGCGAGACCGGATGGCCGGTGGTCCGGGAACTCCTTCATGAAGCCGGGTATCTCGGCCACGAACTGCTCGAGGTTCCAGCGCGTGTTGAAGATGCAGCTGTCAGCGGAGAGCGCGGTGGTGATGTTCGTGAGCGGGAACTGGTAGTCCCAGTCGGCGCTGTGGCGGTTGGGGTAGACGAGCTGGTTCTCGTGGAAGTAGACCACCGCGGGCACTGCCGCCACTCTCGGCCCTGCGAGTCCGCGGAACTCGGCCAGGTTGAGGAAGGTCGACGCGAACACAAGGTCGAACGGCTGGGGCGTATCCCGTACCTCTGCGAGCGCAGCGGCTTGGCGCGCCATCGTGATGGCAGAGCCCCTCATCCGCCACTTCCACTTGCGGGCGGGCAGCGTGAGCACGGTCCAGTCGGCGTCGATGCGCTCGACAAGCCCGTCGAGCACAGCCCGGTGGCTACCGCCGTAATAGGGCTCGAGGGCCAGTATCCGGAACCGCTCGCTCACTCGGCGCGCGCTTCAAGCTTGGCAGCGCTCCAACCACCTTCGCCGGCGGGCGTCGGCCAGCGCTTCGGCGGCCGGTACGTCGGGCAGGAGAAGTCGAGCCACTCGAGGGAGCCGAGCGCGTCGGCGACCATCCGGTCAACGTCCAGCTCCTGCCACGCCTTCAGTACGAAATGCAGCTTGGCGTGCGTCTCAGGGTTCCTCGGCATGAAGAGGGTGCAGCAATCGGCGTGTTCCTGCGTCGAGATCTCGTAGGTGCCCAGCTTTCGCGCGTCGCCAATGATCTCGAGCTTGTCGCTGCCGATGAGCGGGCGCAGAACCGGGAGCGTCGCAGCCTCGTCGACGGCCGCTATGTTCTCGAGCGTCTGGCTCGCCACCTGGCCGAGGGATTCGCCGGTGACCAGCGCCTTCGCGCGCTCGACCGACGCGATCGCCTCGGCGACCCGGATCATGAGCCGGCGATACATCAACACCCGCAGGTCCGGCGGGACCGCGAGCGAGATCTCGCGCTGCAGCTCCCCGAAGGGCACGACGTAGATTCGCCCGAGGCCTCCGGTGTGCTCGAGGACCTCACCGATCTCGGCCACGAGCCGCTCGGAGAGGTCGTTGGTGGCGGGACGGCCGGAGAAGTGGACGCCGACCACGGTGGCGCCGCGGCGCATGAGACGCCACGCGGCGACCGGCGAGTCGATACCCGCCGACAGCAGCGCCACCACCGAGCTCGCCGAGCCGACGGGCAGTCCGCCCACGCCGACCACGCGGCGCGAGGCGACGTAGGTGTCCTTCTGCGTGACGATCACCGAGATCGTGACGTCCGGATCGGTGAGGTCCACACGCGCTCCGGTATGCGCCTGAAGCACGGCCCCGATGCGGCGGTTCATGTCGAGCGTGCCCTCGGTGTACTCGGTGTTCGAGCGCCGGGACTCTACCTTGAAACTCGAGAAGGCACCTGCATCGCCGAGGACGGCGATCGCCGCCTCCTCCATCGCCGCAGGCGTCAGCTCGGCCTTGTAGGCGAGGGAGATACCGACCACCCCGGGGACGGCAGCCATGCGCCGGGCGATCTCTTCGATGCGCTCCGGCTCGAAAACGCGGACCACGAGCCGGGACGGGATGCGGGCCACCTTGCCTACCGGAAGACCCGAAAGCGCCGCATCCAGGTTGTCCTGAAGACGGCGCTCGAACACGGAACGATTGCGGCCCTTGAGGCCGATCTCGTGGTAGTGGACCAGGCAGACGCGCTCGTAGATGCGCGCCACGTTACTTGTAGCTGTCCTTCGTGCGCTCGTAGCTCACGTCGGTCGACGCAACTTCCTCCATGGCGAGCGACAGCGGCTTGGTGCTCGTGATCTTCGCGATCTCGCTCGTGGGCATGGTCAGCAGGGCCTGGTCACGAACGCCGTGGATCATGTCGTTGATCTGGCGGGCCCGCTTGGCCGAGATGATGCACAGCGTGTACTTCGAGTCGACCTTCTCGAGCAGAACGTCGATCTCGGGATTAATGACTGACATGGTTTCTACGACTCCTCGTCGTCGGCATATGAGCGGATGACGTCCGCGAGCTCCTCTGAAGCGCGGGAAACGTCGTCGTTTATTATCACATGGTCGTACTTGCCCACAAGTTCGAGCTCACGCTCGGCGGTCTTCATACGCACCGCCACCTGCTCCTCAGTCTCGCTCCCGCGCCTCTCAAGCCGCCGCTTCAGCTCTTCAGTCGAAGGCGGCATGATGAACACAAGCACGGATTCGGGCATGAGATCTCGCACCTGAAAGGCGCCCTGCGGGTCGATCTCGAGTATGACCTGCGTGCCGGCGGCCATTCGTCGCTCCACCTCGGCGCGAGGCGTCCCGTAGCGGTTGCCGTGTACTTCAGCCCATTCGAGAAGACCATCGTGTTCGACGAGCTCGCCGAAACGCTCGTGCGAGATGAAGAAGTAGTGCACGCCCTCAACCTCGCCGGGACGAGGCGCCCGCGTTGTCACCGATATCGAGGTCCATATGTCAGGGACCCGGTGAAGTACTTCCTTCACCAGGGTCCCTTTGCCGGCTCCCGAAGGGCCGGAGACTATGAACAGGTGTCCCTTCGCCACGAAGCTCCTTGCGCTCGTACGCGACTAGCCGAGACGCTCCATGAGCTGCTCGCGCTGGCGGGCACCGAGGCCCTGCACGCGGCGGCTCTCGGAGATCTCGAGGTCCGTCATAAGCTTGTGCGCCTTGGCCTTGCCGAAGCCCGGCAGGGACTCCAGGAGCGTCGACACCTTCATGCGCGCGACGACAGGATCGTCCGCCTTCTTCATGACCTCAGCGAACGACATCTTGCCGCTCTTCAGCTGGGCGCGCAGTTCGGCACGCTTCTGACGCGCTTCCGCAGCCTTCTTCAGAGCTGCAGCGCGATCGGCGTCCGAAAGATTCGGTAGTGCCATCGGTTCCTCCTCGTCTCCCAGGCGGGGCTCACACACCTTCACGCCGCCCCCCTCATGGAGCAGCGATTCCCTCAAAGGCGAACCCATCGTACGCCTGACCTGCGGATATGCCAAGCGGTTGTTACCCCAAGCGCCGGGAACCCGGCGAATAGACGGGCACTCCGGAGGCACAGAGGTGGCAAGACGCCGGGTCCCAACTCTCGACCTCGAGTCGAAGGAGAGGCCAGAAGGGGTCGTCGAACGCCTTGTCGCCTCCCCTGTCGATCAGCGACACGACACCTGCAACCGTTCCTCCTGCTTCACGTACGAGCGCGCCTACCTCCGCAACGCTCCCACCTGTGGTAACGACGTCTTCGACCACCAGGACCCGGGCGCCGGAAGGCACTTGGAACGAACGCCGGAAGACCATCGCACCACCCTCGCGTTCACTGAAGATGAACTTGACACCCAACGCCTGTGCCACCGCGAAGCCGATGATGAGCCCGCCGACTGCGGGAGCCGCTACCAAGTCGATCTCAAGGTCTTCCGGCAAGCGCTCGACAGCGGTTCGGGCCAGCATCGTCGTGAGGGCGGGGTCCTCGAGGATCCGTGCACACTGCACGTACGTATCGCTGTGCCGCCCGCTGGTGAGCACGAAGTGGCCGCTCTTGATTGCGTTCGCCTCGCGCAGTGCCTGTAGCACCTGCTCGTCGGTCAGAGGTGTCGTGTTCTCGGGCACTAGGTGGTCCTCTCGATCTCATCGGCGATGGCACGAGCGGCCTCGGCCGGGACGGCGGCTGTCGTTATGGGTCGGCCGATCACCAGATGGCTCGCTCCCGCCCGTAGAGCGGCGGTCGGCGTCGCGATGCGAGCCTGGTCGCCTGCGTCGGCCCCTGCGGGCCGCACTCCGGGCGTCACCACGAGGGCCCGCTCTCCGAGAAGCGACCGCATGGCCGCCGCCTCACGAGGCGAGCAGACCACGCCTGCGGCGCCGGCTTCGAGCGCTATGTGGCCGAGGCGTGGGACCTGCACGGTCGATCCCTCCGTCACCCCGACGGACGAAAGCGCTTCGTCGTCCATGCTGGTGAGCACGGTGACGGCGATGACGGCAGGTGCGGTGACACCCGCCGTACCGGCGCCACGCGCGGCGCCCTCGACAGCAGCGCGCACCATCGGAGCACCCCCCGAGGCGTGGACGGTCAGCATGTCGACGCCCAGAGCGCCGAGCGATTCCGCTGCCCCCGCGACCTGGTGAGGGATGTCGAACAGTTTGAGGTCGAGGAAGACCTTGAAGCCGAGCTCGCGCATGCGCGCGACGACATCAGGTCCCGCCTGGTAGAAGAGGGTCATACCGACCTTGATCCACGACACGCTACCGCGCAGCGACCGTGCGACGGACAGCGCCTCGCGCTCGTCCATGTCGAGAGCGACGATCAGTGAATCGCGAACGTCTCCGAAACCAGCCACTAGACCTCCAGTGCGCCGATGATCTCGTGAATACGGGTGACTCCCTGGCGCTCGCACCACGCCACCATGCCGTCGAGCACGCGGGTCGTAGCCGTCGGATCGACGAAATTAGCGGTACCGACCGCCACCGCGGTTGCGCCCGCCAACATGAACTCGATGGCGTCCTCACCGTCCATGATGCCGCCCATGCCCACCACCGGGACGGAGACCGCCTGCGCCACCTGCCACACCATGCGAAGGGCGACCGGCTTGATGGCCGGTCCCGAGAGGCCGCCGACGACCCGCGCGAGCTTGGGACGGCGCTTCTCGGCGTCTATCGCCATGCCGAGCAGAGTGTTGATCAGCGAGACGGCATCGGCACCGGCAGCCTCGACCGAGCGAGCGATCTCGGCGATGTCGGTCACGTTGGGCGACAACTTCACGACGAGCGGCCGCTGCGTGGCAGCTCTGCACGCCGCCACCACGCTTGATGCCGCATCGCACGAAGTCCCGAACGCCATGCCACCCTCGTCCACATTGGGACAGGAGATGTTGATCTCGTAGGCGGCCACCGTCGGCTCGTCTTCAAGCCGCTCGATGACAGAGACGTACTCAGGCGCCGAGTGACCGCTCACATTCACGATGATGGGTGTCGCCGACGCGTTCTCGGCAAGCCAAACGAGGTCCCTTGCGCAGAACGCCTCCACACCGGGATTCTGCAGCCCGATGGAGTTCAGCATGCCGCTCGCAGTCTCGGCGATGCGGGGGCTGTCGTTACCTGCCCAGGGCTCCGACGAGACACCTTTGGTGACCACGGCTCCGAGCCGGCCGAGGTCGACGAAGTCGGCGAACTCGCGTCCGGAGGCGAAGGTCCCGCTGGCCGTCATGACCGGGTTGGGAAGCTCGAGGCCTCGTCCAACACTCACTCTCAGGTCGATGGTCATAGCCTGCCACTCCCTCGTCCTCTGAGAGAGAAGACGCGCTGGTCGGATGGGCGATGCGCCAAGAGGGGGACGCACGACGCGGGCCCTGAATCGGGCGAGACGGCAGGCCTAGTGCTTCGGCGGGATCTCCGACGCATTCCAGACCACCTCCCCGGCATCGAACACGGGGCCGTCGACACAAGCGCGCTTGCGCCCGTCGGTGGTGGTCACGACGCACGAGAGGCAGGCGCCGATACCGCATGCCATCAGGCGCTCGAGTGATACCTGACAGGCAAGCCGACGTTCAACGCACTGAGCCACCACGGCCCGCTGCATGACCTCGGGACCACACACGTAGACGACGTCGAACCGCTCCTCTGTCAGCAGCTGTTCAGTGACGGCGGTGACGAAGCCATGAGTGCCCGCACTCCCGTCGTCTGTGGCCACCTCCACGCGGCGACAGACTTCAGTGAACAGGTCGCGCGCCACGAGTCGCTCCTCACAGGGGGCGCCTTGGGCAAGCACCGTCGCGACACCGGCTGCGGCCAGCTCCTCGGCAAGCATGCCGAGAGGGGCGGCACCGAGACCACCGGCGACGAGAAGCGCGTGCGAGATGCCGTCAGGGACCTGCCATCCGCGCCCGAGCGGTCCCACCAGGTCCATCGAGTCGTCACCGGGCTGCTTCTCGGCGAGCTGGAGGGTTCCGGCGCCGAGAACCTGGTAGAGGATCTCCAGGCGGCCGTCGTGAGCACGGTGTATCGAGAACGGTCGCCTCAGGATGGTGTCGGTGTGCCTGGCGATGCGCAGATGCACGAACTGCCCCGGACGCACGCTCGCGGCGCACCGCGGCGCCTCGAGCACGATCAGGCCGACCCCTTCGGCGACGCGCTCGTTCGCGAGCACGCGGACGCGCTCGACCGCGGGTGTGGGACCGAGCGTCACAGCTGGAGCTCCGGAAGCTCGCACGGCTCGTCGGAATCGAAGTCCTGCAGCGCGCAGACGCCGAGTCGGCCTTCCTTGATCGCCTCGATCGCCTGGACTATGGCCGAGGCCGCCGGCAGCGTCGTGATGTTGGTGATGCCGTGCCGGATCGCCGAAGAACGGATGTGGTAGCCGTCGGAACGCGTCTCCTGGCCGAACGGCGTGTTGATCACGAGCTGGATGCGCCCGTTGGTCATCTCGTCGATGATGTTGGGCCGGCCCTCGTGCTTCTTCAGCACCTCGGTCACGGGGATGCCCGCCGCACGCAGGGCCTTCGCCGTGCCCCGCGTGGACATGATCTCGAAGCCGAGAAGCTGCAGATGCTTGGCGAGCGGCACGATCTGCCGCTTGTCGCGGTCGCATACGCTCACGAATGCGGTTCCGCTCGTGGGCAGCGAGTAGTCGATGGCAAGCTGCGACTTGGCGTACGCGGCCGGGAAGTCGCCGGCAACGCCCATGACCTCACCAGTCGACTTCATCTCGGGACCGAGGATGCTGTCCGCGCCGGGGAAGCGGCCGAACGGCATGACGGCTTCCTTGACGCAAAAACGCGAGGGCTCGCGGTCGTCGGCAGGCAGGTCCATGGCGGCAAGCTTCTCCCCCGCCATCACGCGCGCCGCGACCTTCGCGAGCGGTACGCCCGTCGCCTTGCTCACGAATGGCACTGTGCGTGAGGCACGGGGGTTCACTTCGAGCACGTAGACCGCAGCGTCCTTGACCGCGAACTGCACGTTCATGAGGCCCTGGACCCCGAGGCGCATCGCCAGCGCGCGCGTGTGATCGCGGATCTGTGCGACCGTATCGGCTCCCAGCGTGAAAGGTGGGATCGAGCAGGCCGAGTCACCCGAGTGGATGCCGGCTTCCTCGATGTGCTCCATCACGCCGCCGATGTAAACCGTCTGGCCGTCACAGACGGCGTCGACGTCCACCTCGATCGCGCCCTCGAGGAACTTGTCGAGCAGGACCGGGTGCTCCGGAGAGATCGAGACCGCCTCGGCCATGTACTTCTCGAGGTACTGCTCGTTGTAGGCGATGACCATGCCCCGCCCGCCGAGGACGTAGCTCGGGCGCACGAGCAGCGGAAAGCCGATCTGCCGGGCAACGCCGAGCGCCTCGTCGAAGGTGTTCGCGGTCCCGGCCGCCGGATAGGCGATCCCGAGCTCATCGAGGATCGCGCTGAAGCGTCGGCGGTCCTCGGCAAGGTCGATCGCCTCAGGCTTGGTGCCCATGATGGGCACGCCGGCCGCCTCGAGGGCTTTGGCCAGCTTGAGCGGCGTCTGGCCGCCGAACGTCACGACGACGCCCGCCGGGTCCTCGACATCCACGATGTCCATGACGTCCTCGAAGGTCAGAGGCTCGAAGTACAGCCTGTCGCTCGTGTCGTAGTCGGTCGAGACCGTCTCCGGGTTGCAGTTGACCATCACAGTCTCGTAGCCCATGTCCGACAGCGCGTACGCCGCGTGCACGCAGCAGTAGTCGAACTCGATGCCCTGGCCGATGCGGTTGGGGCCGGCGCCGAGGATCATCGCGCGCGGCTTCGTGGCCGGCACGACCTCGTCCTCGTCCTCATATGTCTTGTAGTAGTAGGGCGTGTGCGCGGCGAACTCGGCGGCGCACGTGTCGACCGACTTGAATGTCGGCTTCACACCCACCGCTTTGCGCACGGCCCGGACGCTCGCCTCGGTCGATCCCGTCAGCACTGCGATCTGCACGTCCGAGAGCCCATAGCGCTTGGCCTCGCGCAGGTCCTCGGCGGTGACCGAGTCAAGCGAGCGACCCCGAAGCGCCGACTCCACGCCGACAACGCGCTCGATCCTGCCGAGGAACCACGGGTCGATCTTGGTGATCGCCTGGATCTCCTCGACCGTGCGCCCTCGCCGGAGCGCCTCTGCGATGTAGTAGAGCCGAGACTCGTTGGGAATCGAGAGGTACTCGTCGAACTTGTGCTCGACGAAGGAGTCCTTGCCGTCGCTGCCCAGGCCGCCACGGCCGTTCTCCAGCGAGCGCATCGCCTTGCCGAGCGCCTCGTCGAAGGTGCGGCCGATGGCCATGACCTCGCCGACCGATTTCATCCGGGTAGTAAGCGTCTCGTCCGTGCCGCGGAACTTCTCGAACGCCCAGCGTGGCACCTTCACCACGGTGTAGTCGATGCTCGGCTCGAAGCAGGCGGGCGTCTCGCGCGTGATGTCGTTGTCGATCTCGTCGAGCGTGTAGCCCACGGCGAGCTTGGCGGCGATCTTCGCGATAGGAAAGCCCGTAGCCTTCGATGCGAGCGCCGAGGAGCGCGATACGCGCGGGTTCATCTCGATGACGGTCATGCGGCCGGTGGCAGGGTCGACAGCGAACTGCACGTTGCTGCCGCCGGTCTCGACACCGATCTCGCGCAGGATCGCGATCGAGGCGTCGCGCATGATCTGGTATTCGCGGTCCGTGAGGGTCTGCGCGGGCGCGACCGTGATGGAGTCGCCCGTGTGCACGCCCATGGGATCGAAGTTCTCGATGGAGCAGACGATGACCGCGTTGTCGGCGCAGTCACGCATGACCTCCATCTCATACTCTTTCCAGCCGATGACGCTCTCCTCGATGAGCACCTCGGTTATCGGCGAGAGCGCAAGGCCGTGGGAGACGATGTCGCGGAACTCCTCGGCGTTGTAGGCGATGCCACCGCCGGCGCCACCCATTGTGAACGACGGCCGGATGACGTTGGGATAGCCGAGGCGCGCAGCGAGCTCCTCGGCGTCCTGGACCGAGTGCGCGTAGCCGCTCTGCGGCACGTCGAGCCCGATGCGCTCCATGGCCTCGGCGAACAGCTTACGGTCCTCGCCCTTCTTGATGACCTCGGCATTGGCGCCGATGAGCTCGACTCCCCACTTCTCGAGCACACCCGACTCAGCGAGGGACATGGCGCAGTTGAGGCCCGTCTGGCCGCCGAGCGTGGGCAGCAGGGCGTCCGGGCGCTCGACCGCGATGACCTTCTCGACGAACTCGGGTGTGATGGGCTCGACGTAGGTGCGCGACGCGAGGCCGGGATCGGTCATGATCGTGGCGGGGTTGCTGTTGACCAAGACGACCTCGAAACCGTCGTCGCGCAACACCTTGCAGGCCTGAGCGCCCGAGTAGTCGAACTCGCAGGCCTGCCCGATGATGATCGGGCCACTTCCGATGACGAGGATCTTGTTGATGTCGGTGCGGCGGGGCAAGGGCGCTCCTTGAGCGTCGAGAGCTGGCGTTACGGCTGAATGACTACCGGGCAGGGCGCTTCCTGCAGAAGCTTCATCGACACGCTGCCGAGGATCCCGCGCCCGATGCGGCTGCGGCCCCTGCGGCCGAGGATGACGCCGGTCGCGTCGATCTCGGCCAGGTAGTCGAGTACGACCTCGGTCGGGTCTCCCTCACGGATGGCGATGACTGCCTCGGCGTCGTACTCCTCGGCGATCGCAAGCATCGCGCGCATCTGCGCCTCGGCATCATCGAGCGACAGCTCATCGCCGAGAACGTGGAGCAGATGCACCGTGCCACGCGCTTCGGCCGGGCGATCGAACGCCGAGAGCACGGCCCTCAAGGCCGAGCTCGAGAAGTCGGTGGGGACCACGAGCCGCTTCGCGAAGTTACGGCCGAGCTCACTCGCGTCAGTCGTGCGGTCGAGCAGGTCGTAACGCACGGTCATGGTGCGCTCGTCGCCCTTGAGCGCGAGGTCCTCGGACACGGACCCGGCGAACAGGTAGTCAACGAACGACTTGCCCTCGGTACCGCAGAGGATCACGTCGACGTCGTGCTGGTGAGCGAGCGCCGAGACCTCGCGGAAGACGCTGCCCGGTACGACGCGCACCTCGATGGTCATGCCACAGTCCAGATACGGCTCGACCATCTCGCGCAGTCGGGCGCGGGCGCGCTCGACCTCCGCCATGATCACGGGCGCTTCCTGGCCCGAGCTATCCACGACGTGCACGACGAGCAACTGATGCACGCCCTGGGCGAGCAGTCCGCATGCGTACGCGAGCAGCTTCTGATCGCGCGGCTCGACGGCCACCGGCAGCAGCATCTTGTTGAGCGACATGGTCTCTACTCCCCTACCTCGCGGCCGCCTCTAACGGCCTGCGCCATCCATCAACTTCACGAACTCGCCGAAGAGGTAGCGGGCGTCGTGCGGGCCCGGTGCCGCTTCGGGGTGGTACTGGACCGAGAAGGCAGGCAGGTCGAGTAGCCGGATGCCCTCGGTGGTCATGTCGTTGAGGTTCACGTGCGTGAGCTGGACGCGCCCGAAGCGCTCGCTCTTCACCACCGGTGCAACGCCGGCCGCGACCCACGCACCGAGGTCTCCCGCAGCGATGTCGTCACGTCCCGTGGTCTCCGCATCGAGCTCGCCGATGCTGCCGAAGTCGACACAGAAGCCATGGTTCTGGCTGGTGATCTCGACCTGACCGGTGCGCAGGTTCTTGACCGGCTGGTTGCCGCCGCGGTGCCCGTACTTGAGCTTGTAGGTATCGGCCCCGACGGCCAGCGAGAGCATCTGATGGCCGAGACAGATACCGAAGACAGGCTTGACGCCGAGCAGGTCGCGCAGGGTTCCGTACAGATATTCGACGGCCTCCGGATCACCGGGGCCATTGGCGAGGAAGACGCCGTGCGGGTCGAGCGAGAGCACCTCCTCGGCGGTCGTGGTCGGAGGCACGACCGTCACGTCACAGCCATGCTCGACCAGCTTGCGCAGGATGTTGAACTTGATGCCCGAATCCATGGCGACGACTCGGTAGGACGGCTCGACTGGCAGCACGCCCGTGTCGACCGGAAGCTCGCCGCCGGGCACCGGATCGCCCCAGCGATACGGCTCGCGCACGGCCACCTCCGCGACCAGGTCGCGACCGACCAGCCCGGGCGACGCCTGGGCCTTCGCGACCAGGGACGCCTCGTCGAGATCGACGGTGGAGAGCACGGCCCGCATGGCTCCCCGCTCGCGCAGGTGCCTCACTACACGCCGGGTGTCGATGCCTTCGATCGCGACGATGCCATGGCGACGCAGGAAGTCGGGCAGGGATTCCTCGGCACGCCAGTTGGAAGGAGTGTCGGACATCTCCCGCACCACGAATCCGCGCGCCGAGATACCACAGGACTCCATGTCGGCGCCGTTCGTGCCGTAGTTGCCGATATGCGGCATGGTCATGGTGATGATCTGGCCCGCGTAGCTGGGATCCGTGAGGATCTCCTGGTAGCCGGCCATCGAGGTGTTGAAGCAGAGTTCTCCGGAGGTCTCCCCCTCGGCGCCGCATGAATAGCCGCGCAGGACGAGTCCGTCTTCGAGAGCGAGCAGTGCTGCCAGACGCGTCACGCGTCGACCACCTTTCCGTTCCGAAGTGCGAAGCGGCCCCCGACGACGACCTCGGAAGCCTTGCCAAGTAGTGTAGCTCCCAAGAACGCCGAGTTGGCCGACTTGCTTTCGAAGAAGCTGCCCGATATCTCGACGCGCGCTTCGGGGTCGATGACCGTGATATCGGCCTCCGCACCGGCCTCAAGCGCCACCGCCGGCAAGCCGAGTGCGGCACGCGGTCCGTGGGCCATCAGCCGGACGACATCGCCCCAGCTCAGAATCTCGCGCGCAACCAAGTTCGACACGACGAGGGACAGCGCGGTCTCAAGTCCCGTGGTGCCGAAGGGCGCCAACTCGAACTCGAGAGCCTTCTCGTGCGGCGCATGCGGCGCGTGATCGGTCGCTATGCAGTCCACGGTGCCGTCGAGCAGACCGGCGACGAGCGCGTCGCGGTCCTCGGCGGTCCTGAGGGGCGGGTTCATCTTGAAGTTGGTGTCGTAGGCGTCGGTGACGTCGTCCTCGGTGAGGAAGAGGTGGTGCGGGGTGACCTCACAGGTGACCCGGACGCCGCGCGCCTTGGCCTCGCGGACGAGCTTGACGGAGCCGGCGGTCGAGAGGTGCGCCAGGTGGAGGCGGCATCCGGTCAGCTCGCTCAGCGCGATGTCCCGGGCTACGGCGATCTCCTCGGCCTCGTCGGGGATTCCCGGCATGCCAAGGCGGGTCGAGATGACTCCCTCGTTGACGACGCCCTTGCCCGCGAGTGACTCGTCCTCGCAGTGCGTGACGATCACCGCGTCGAACTGGCGCGCATAGTCCATCGCGAGGCGCATCATTCCCGCGGTCTGGATTCCCTTGCCGTCGTCCGAGAACGCGACCGCGCCTTCGGCGAGCATATCGCCCATCTCGGCAAGGGCTTCGCCCTTGCTGCCCGCGGTGATCGCACCGATAGGATGAAGCCGGACGATCCCGCAGGCCGCTGCTCGCTCCACCAGGAAGCGCACGGCCGAGCCGTTGTCGGTGACCGGCTTGGTGTTGGGCATCGCGCAGATCGCTGTGAAGCCGCCGTGAGCGGCCGCCCGCGTCGCCGAGGCGACGTCTTCCTTGTACTCGAAGCCGG
This sequence comes from uncultured Eubacteriales bacterium, assembly GCA_964607705.1. Classification (GTDB taxonomy): domain Bacteria; phylum Actinomycetota; class Coriobacteriia; order Anaerosomatales; family PHET01; genus CAZSLI01. The sequence continues at coordinate 148,494 of CAZSLI010000001.1, read as the reverse complement.
GCTCCCGCACGTGGGTGTGTACGTCGACGAGGCCGGGGACGACGACCTTCTCGGCACACTCGACGATGGTGGCGCCTTTGGGCGCGACCAGGTCGCTTCCCACCTGCTCGATGAGCCCATCATCACTCACGAGCACGTCACACACGGTATCGAGGTTGACCGACGGGTCCACGACCCGTCCTCCTCTAAGCAGCAGCGCCACTCGCCTCACCTCCCAGCAGCAGGTACATCGCAGCCATGCGGACGGCCACGCCTGCGTTCACTTGATCGAGCACCAGCGAGCGCTCGCTGTCGGCCACGGCGGCGCTGATCTCCACGCCGCGGTTCATGGGTCCGGGGTGCATGACGATGGCGTGCGGCTTCATCTTCGCCAGCCGCGCCTCGTTCATCCCGTACAGCCGCGAGTATTCGCGCAGGGACGGGAAGGGCATGCCCTCGGCACGCTCCATCTGGATGCGCAGCATGTAAGCCACGTCGAGATCCGGCAGCACCTCGTCGAGCGATGGCGCCACCTCGGCGCCGAGGACATCCGGCCGCGCCGGCAGGAGCGTGGGTGGCGCGATGATGAGCGGCGTGGCGCCCATCATCTTGAGCGCAGGCACGAGCGAGCCAGCGACGCGCGAGTGCGCGATGTCGCCGACGATGCCAACGGTGAGCCCTTCGAGCTTGCCGAGCCTCTCCCGCATTGTGAAGAGGTCGAGCAGCGCCTGCGTGGGATGCTCGTGGATGCCGTCGCCGCCGTTGATGATGTGTGCATCCATGTGGTCGGCGAGGAGCCGAGGCGCGCCAGCGTACTTGTGCCGCACGATGACCAGGTCGCAAGCCATCGCTGAAAGCGTCTCGGCGGTATCGGCTAGCGACTCGCCCTTGACGGTCGCCGAAGCGGAAGCGGAGAAGTTGATGCCGTCGGCCGAGAGGCGCTTGGCTGCGAGCTCGAAGCTTGTGCGCGTGCGCGTGCTCGGCTCGAGGAACAGGTTGACCACCGTGCGGCCCCTGAGGGTCGGCAGCTTCTTGATACGGCGCTCGTTGACCTCCTTGAACGACTCGGCGGTATCGAGGATCAGCGAGACCTCGTCGGCCGTCAGGTCACTCATGCCGAGAATGTGCTTACTGGAGAGCATCTACGCCTCGCCCTCCCCTACACGCTCGAGGATCTCGACGGCATCGCGCCCGTCGACGGCCTCGCTCAGCACGCGAACCCGCTCTCGGCCGGACGAGGGCACGTTCTTGCCCACGTAGTCTGCGCGGATGGGAAGCTCCCGGTGGCCCCGGTCGACGAGCACTGCGAGTTGCACCGAGCACGGGCGGCCGTAGTCCATAAGGGCGTCCATCGCCGAGCGGATCGTGCGGCCGGTGAACAGCACGTCATCGACGAGCACGACGTCGCGACCCTCGACGTCGAATGGGATGTCGGTGCGGTGCACCTCGGGGTTGAGACGGATCGCGAGGTCGTCGCGGTAGAAGCTGATGTCGAGCGTGCCCACCGGCACCTCAGCGCCTTCGATCTCGGCGATGCGGGCCGCGAGCACCTCGGCCAGTGCGGCTCCGCGCGTCACGATTCCTACGAGAGCCAGATTGCCGGCACCCTTGTTCGCCTCGAGGATCTCGTGGGCGATGCGGGTCACGGCACGTGAGATGGCTTCGGCATCCATCACCGTCGCCTTCGTTCGATACTCCACGCACGCACCTCCTGATACAAGAAAACGCCTACTCGCCGAGGATGCCGGCAAGAGGCGTAAACGTCTGGCGTGGTGCGTGCGCGCCGTCTCGGCGCGAGCTGCGGTATGCGAGATGTTTGGCCCTTGCCGGCCTCACGGGACCGGGCTTAAAGGTCGTGGCACAGACTACCCGAACCAGCCGCCGAGGACAACCGCCTACTCGATCCGGGCGACCTCCATCACCATGACGAGCTTGGCGGCGCGTCCAGCCCAATCGATGGTATGGGAGTAGATATGCACCGGGAACTCGCGGCCACTGTTGTCGAAGTGTGTCCAGACGCCGGCGTCCTCGAAGCCACCGGCGACCGACTGCACGTTGCTGAGCAGCCGTGGCACCTCGCTCTTCGGCCGGATGTCGCTGATAGTCATGGCGAGGAACTCGTCCTCCGAGTAGCCGTACTTCTTGACTGCCGCGTCATTGACAGCCAGGAACTGAAGGGTTTCGAGGTCGTAGACCCACATGGGCGCCGGGTGGTGGGTGAACAGCTCGTGATAGGCCCGGTGGTCACCCAGCGACGCTTCTTCGGCGACCAATCGTTGCCTGTCGAGGTTCATCCGACCCACTGCGTAGGACAGCTCGGTCAGAAGTGTCCGCAGCATCTCGAGTTCTGCAGCGTCGAACGCGCCGGCCTCGGTTGCGAAGAAGGTAAGAGCGCCAGCCAGACGTCCGCCCGAGAAGATCGACATGGTGGCCGTTGAGCCGAACGAGTCCTCGAGGGCGGCGGGGTGCCAGACGTTGGCCGGGTCGCGTACGACGTCGTTCGCGACCATGATCTCGTCCACCGAACCGAACGGCATCTTCGACGCGCGAGGGTTGGCGACCGCCCGCTCCTCCATGAAATGTGCGATCTCGCTCGTTCTCTCGCCCATGCCGAGACGAGCGACGGTCGTGTACCGTTGGGCGTCCCTGTCGAGTGCCACGGCCCACACCGCTGCATAGCGTCCCGATTTGACCGCCAGCTCGGCGACACGTTTGAGCAGCAGGGCCTCCTCACTCGCGTGTGCCGCCTCCTCGAGCGCGGGCACTAGGAAACCGAATCCCTCGAGCGAACGCTGGAGCCGCTCGCGGTCGCGCTGGACGTCGCTGATCTCGGCAAGGGCGATCGAGTACCCCGAGGCGGGAACGCTCGGGTCGACCGGTGCCGAGAGCGCCATCAACGTGCGTGCGGGCCGCGAGTCGGTCGGCGGCAGGTCCATCCGGTCCAGATGACCCACCCGCAACAACTCACCAAGCAGGGCCGCGTCTGCGGACTCGCCGCAGGAGACTTGTTCGAACTGGTGCCCTACTGCGTCCTTGTTGGACACTCCGAGCAGCTTCTCGGCAGTCTCGTTCATGAAGACCACGCTGCCGTCGTCAGTGGTCACGACCAGACCGATGGGAACCGTTCCTACTACTTGGGAAAGCATCCTCTCGAGCGCGGCCGTCCGCATCGCCTCGCGCTCGGTCTGCTCGCTGTAACGATCGATGAGCGCATACAGTGCGATCGCGGTCACCAAGACGAAGCCGACGCCCTTGATGGACTGGATGCTCTCTTGCAGTCCGATAGGCAGCAGATCGACGACGAAATCCGACAGCAGGATCCATGCGGTGGCGATGGCGGCGTAAACGAACGCCGTCAGCAAGGCACGCGGTCTCCTCATGGCTGCCAATTCGACTCCCCCTGCCGGCGACGTCCCCCCGACGTCCCGAACCGAGATTACGGCTTTCTGCCGTCAGCAAGCAAGGAAACGACCTCGTCGCCGGCCTTAGTGCGGCCGGTGGACAGATCGGCTATCTGCCGAAGACGACTCATCAGGTCCTCAGGCGGAGGATCGAGGAACGAGAGCGCCTCCCCGGTTATCGGGTGCTCGAGTTCCAGACGGTAGGCGTGCAGGAACTGTCGCTCAAGGCCCAAGTCCGCCTTTGGCTTGCCTACACCGTACATCGGATCGCCGACGCACGGGTGTTTGATGTAGGCCATGTGGACGCGGATCTGGTGTGTCCGCCCCGTGTAGAGCTTGCATTCGAGGAAGGTGAAGCCGTCATCATAGGCACCGGCCTCGAAACGCTCCAGGACGCGGAATGTCGTCACTGACTGCTTCGCGTCGGGGTGGTCAGAGACCGACATCTTCATGCGCTCGCGCTGGTCACGGGCCAGAGGCGCGTCGATCAGTCCGCTGTCGGGCGCGATCCAACCGTGGACGAGCGTCAGATAGCGACGGTCTATCGACCGGACCTTGATGGCTTCCTGCAAAGCGACCTGCGCCATGTCGCTCTTGGCAACCATCATGAGACCGCTGGTGTCCTTGTCGAGCCGGTGGACGATGCCGGGCCTGTCCTCGCCGGCGAGCGATCCGAGGTCCTCGGCGTGCGCGAGCAGGGCGTGGACGAGCGTCCCGGTCCAGTGGCCCTGAGCGGGGTGAACCACCAGGCCCGCTGGCTTGGAGAGGACGATCATGTGCTCGTCCTCATACCGGATATCAAGCGGGATCGCCTCGGGAATCAGACCTGAAGCCTCGTGAGGTGGCACCTCGATCTCGATGCGCTCGCCGGCCCGCACGCTGTAGCGCTTGATCGTCGGTGCGCCGTCCACGGTCACGTGGCCGTCCTCGATGAGTTTCGCTGCCGCCGAGCGGCTCGGCAGGAACCCCAGGTTGCCGAGGACTGCGTCGAGCCGCATCCCCTGCTCGTCTTCACTGATGACGTGCTCGTAGTAGTCGGTCGGCCTCACGACTGCACCACATCGTCGTGCCCTGGATCCGTCGTGGTCCCGGCCCGAGGTACAGGTTCGGCCTGAGGTACGGCATCCAGGGTCGGCCCCGTCTCGGGGTCAGGACCGACCGCGGGTTGAGGACCGAACAGCAGCCACGCGATGAGCAGCCCCACGCCGATCACGATGGCCGAGTCAGCGATGTTGAACACCGGGAAGTCGACCGCAGCGAGGTCGAAGAAGTCGGTCACGCTGCCTATGACGGCGCGGTCGATGAGATTGCCCACGGCGCCGGACGTGACGAGCGCAAGGCCGACAACGACCGGCCAGGCGGTGGGCCGATCCCGCCTCCAGTACGCAGCGACGACGATCAGCACGATAAGAGAGGTCGCCATGAAGATCGGCTGTTTCCCCGGCAAGAGCCCGAAGGCCGCCCCGGCGTTGCGCACGAACGAGAGCCGAAGCGCGCTGCCGATGAGCGGGACGAAGTCACCGCTCCCGAATCGCGGCGTGATCGATCCGCCCAAGAGCCGATCGAGAGGATGCGCCATCGCAAGTGACGCCCACAAGCCGCGGACGTAGACCTTTGTCAGCTGGTCGACCAGGAGGACGGCTCCAGCGATGATCCAAAAGACCCGTGCCGGATGCGCCAATGCTAGCGGTGCTCGTCGGCTGATTTGCACGATATGCACAAGCTCGCGGTCGGAACGGCCTCCATGCGATCGAGCGGTATCGCATCGCCGCACCGCTCGCACTCTCCGTACTTGCCTGAGTCGATGCGCGCCAGCGCGGCCCGAACCTCCGCGAGATGGTTGCGCAGGTTCTCTTCGAACGTCATGTCCAACTCACGCTCGAAGGTGGCCGAGCCCTGGTCCGCCATGTGATCGCGATAGGCGTTCTCGCCGCTCGCTTCCGACAGGCTGTCCCGGTCAGCGGCCTCGATCTCGGCGACTTCTGCCTCGAGACGTGCCCGTTCGGCGTCGAGATAACCTCTGAGTTCTTCGAGCTTGACCGCGTCCATCTTCACCGCCCCATGGTCCGCGCATGGAAAGCGCCCGGTACGCCGGGCGCGCTCCTCTGGATACATTTGAGTATACCACTCGACGGCAGAAAACCCCTGCTCATCGAGCACTCTAGCCGAGGACTTCGGCGCACCTTCCGCAGACGTCCGGATGCCTCTCGTCGACGCCGATCTGCCTGAAGTTCCAGCAGCGTGGGCACTTCTCGCCAGGCGCGGCGTCGACCGTCACCGACAACTCCTCGCCCTGTCTCACCTCGACGGCACCCACGATGAACAGCTCGGCGAGGGCAACGGTCCCGCGGGCCTCGAGCACCGTCGCGACGTCATCCGGCGCCGTGACGACTACACTCGCCTCCTGGCTCTTGCCGATACGCTTCTCGTTGCGTGCATCCTCAAGCGCCTTGGTGACGTCCTCGCGCACGGCCAGGACGACGGCGTACGCGTCGCGCAGTGACGCAGCGTCCTCGGCAGGTGTCTCCACCGAAGGCCAGGCGCTCAGGTGCACACTCTCGGCGTCCTTCAGGCCAGCGGGCATGAAGTCCCACACCTCTTCGCACGTGAACGACAGCACAGGCGCCAACAGCCGCACCAGCACGCCGAGGATCCGCGCGAGGACGGTCTGCGCGCTTCGGCGCGAGACGGAGTCGGCGGCGTCGGCGTAGAGCCGGTCCTTGAGAACATCGAGGTAGACCGATGACAGGTCTCCGAGGTAGTCGGAGATCGTGCGCATGGCGAGATAGAAACGCCACTCCTCGTAGTAGCCCGTGACCTTGTCGACCATGTCGGACAGAGCCACCAGCGCATACCGGTCGAGGTCAGGCATGTCCGAGAATGCGACCGCGGCCGCAGGGTCGTAGTCATAGAGGTTCGAAAGCAGGAACCGGAAGGTGTTGCGGATGCGGCGGTACGACTCGCTCGTCCGGTCGAGGATCTCGTCCGAGACGTTCACGTCCTGGCCGTAGTCGGCAGAGGCCACCCAGAGACGGACGATGTCGGCGCCCGACTTCTTCACGACATCGAGCGGCGACAAGGTGTTGCCCAGTGACTTCGACATCTTGCGACCGTCGCCGTCCACGATGAAGCCGTGGGTGAGCACCTTCTCGAACGGCGCCACACCGTAGGCGCCCACGCTCGTGAGGAGTGACGACTGGAACCAGCCGCGATGCTGGTCAGAGCCTTCGAGATACATCTCGGCGGGACGGCGCAGCTCCGGGCGGGCCTCCAGCACGCTGGTGTGCGAGACACCGCTCTCCCACCAGACGTCGACGATGTCGTCCTCGGGTGCGAGCTCGGTCCCGCCACAACGCGGGCACGCCGTGCCCTCGGGCAGGTACTCGCTCGGCTTCTTAGTGAACCAGGCGTCTGCGCCCTCGGTTTCGAACAGATGGATGACAGCATCGAACGTTTCCTCGGTGGCGACGGTCTCGCCGCACTTCACGCAGGTGAAGACCGGGATCGGCACACCCCACGCGCGCTGGCGGCTGATGCACCAGTCGGGGCGGTCACCGACCATCGCCGAGATGCGGTTGACGCTCCACACGGGGATCCAGTCGACCTCGCCGATCGCCTGCATCGCCTTGTCGCGCAGGCCTGTCTTGTCCATGGACACGAACCACTGCTCAGTGGCGCGGAAGATGACGGGCTGCTTGCAGCGCCAGCAGTGCGGGTAGCTGTGCGTGATCTTGGTCGCGGCGACGAGCGTGCCACGCTCCTCCAGCCAAGCGATTATCTGCGGGTTCGCATCCCAGACGCCAAGCCCGGCGAAGGGGCCGCCGCCAGCGTCGAAGGTGCCGTCGTCCTTCACGGGCATGGGCATGGGCAGGTCGAATTTCATGCCGACGAGGTAGTCTTCCTCACCATGGCCCGGAGCGGTGTGAACGGCGCCGGTCCCCGTCGACAGCTCGACGTGCGATCCGGTGATGATGACGCCCTCGACTCCCTCATGGATCGGCTGCGCATACTTCAGACCGGCGAGATCGCTGCCCTTCACGCGCGGACCGACGACCTCGAAGCCCTCCCAGCCGGCGATCTCGGCGACCGACTCGACGAGTTCCTCGGCGAGTACGAGCACGCGGCCATCCGCGAGCTTCACGCCCACGTAGTCGGCATCCTCGGCCAGGGTGACGGCGACGTTAGCGGGCAACGTCCAGGGAGTGGTCGTCCAGATGAGCATCGACGCCTGACCCTCGGCGTCCCAAGGGGTCTCGGAGGTGAACCTGAAGGCGACGTAGATGCTGTTCGAGGTCTCGTCGGCGTACTCGATCTCGGCCTCAGCTAGAGCCGTGTGGCAGCGGATGCACCAGTGGATCGGCTTGCGGCCCTTGTACACCGAACCGTCGGCGTACATCTGCTTGAAGACCTTCACGTTCCCGGCCTCGTAGGCGGGGTTGAGCGTCAGATAGGGATCGTCCCAGTCGCCGATGACACCGAGCCGCTTGAACTCCTCACGCTGCACGTCCACGAAGTTGAGCGCCCACTCACGGCACAGCTCCCGCAGCTTGGCTTGCGTGATCTGCTTCATCTTCTCGGGGCCAAGCTTCTTCTCGACCATATGCTCGATGGGTTGCCCGTGGCAGTCCCAGCCGGGTACGTACGGTGCCCAGTGGCCTCGCATGGCCTTGTACTTGACGATGAGGTCCTTGAGCACCTTGTTGTACGCGGTGCCCATGTGGATGTGGCCGTTCGCATACGGGGGGCCGTCGTGGAGGATGAACGTTGGGCCCCCCTCGCGCGCTTCAAGCATGCGTGCGTGCAAGTCCATCTCGTTCCAGCGATTCAGCCAATCCGGCTCGCGCTGGGAGAGGTTGGCCCGCATCGGGAAGTCCGTCTGCGGGAGGTTCATCGTGTCCTTGTAGTCGGCCATCTCGGCTCAGCCCTCTCATCGGCATGTGCTTCATCTGACGAACGACGGCAAAACAAAAGCGCGCCTCGTCCCTACCCACTGGGACGAAGCGCGCGCATCTCGCACTCCGCGGTACCACCCAGCTTGCGCTGCGGCGATCGACTCGCCTGGCACGCCACTCGGCCGCTCGTTAACGGGAGCCTCCCGCCGGAGCCTACTCGGCGGCGCGAGGCAGCCATTCGGTCCGGAGCTCAGGGGTGATCTTCTCCGACATCGCCGCCCGCGGGCTCTCACTGTCCCCGCTCGCTGAAGGGCCGATGCGCCGGGTACTCGTCCCCGTCATCGCCCGCACGGCAACTGCGCCCGCGCGTGACAGCGAGGGTAGCGCACGCTACGGGGCAGGGTCAACGCGCGGCGTCGGCCGAAAGCACCCGGGCGCTGGCACGGGCGGACCGCGGTACCGACTACGCGCCCTCTTCGAGTGGCGTGATGTAGGTGATGGCACTGAGCGATATCGCGACGAACGGGCACTTGTCGCCCGCCCGATACTGCTGTCCACGCTCGTGCACCGTGACCTCCGACAAACACAAGAAGTTCTTCTCGTATGAGTTCAGATGATCCGACAGCCGGAATTGGTCATCGACCACCGGCTTGTGGATGGTGCCCCTGAACGTGCGCTCGCTCGTCTCGACGAGAACACGGATCGGCTCGTACGTCACAACTCCCCCTTCGCCCCCCCAGCATTCGCGGGTATATTACGGCAACTCTCCCGCTTCTCCTACCCGCTTGGTCAATTCGAGCTCGTCCAGCCCGTCGATCTCGAGGGTCTTGTGACGCGACGTGTCGCCCCGGACCACACGCACGTGCGATTTGGGAACGCCGAGGAACCCGGCCACCACGCGGCACGCGGCCGCGTTCGCCTTACCACCCTCGGGGGCCGAACGCACTCGCACCTGGAGCTCTCCATCACGAAGGCCGGCCACCTCATCGGTGCCGGCCTTCGGGGTCACTCGTACGCGCAATTGCGACACGGTCTAGTCGATCTCCTCGATGTCCACGTCGTCCTCGCGCTCGCCGAGGCTGTCGAAACCAGGCAGAGCGAACTCGGAGGGCTCGACCAATTCGACGTCCGCCGGAATCGACGGCGGCTCGATCTCGCCGAGGGAGACCGCCTGGACGAAGCCGGGCGCAGGCGGCTCCGCCGGCGGCATGGGCTGAGTGTGCTGGATCGGCTGAGGCGTCACCGCGACGGGAGATGGCGCAGGCTCGGGCATCGGGGCTGCGCTCGCCGCGGGAGCCGGTTGCACAGCCGCCTGCGGCGTGTTCGGAGCCGAATCAGGCATGCCGAGAACATCCTCGGCGCTCTCGCTGCTCGGAGCTAGGAGTGCGCTCACGTCGTCGTCGAGCCTTACTTCCTCGATCTTCTTGATGTTGCTCTCCAGAAGGGCGCGATAGGCAGCCCGGAAGTCCTCTTCGGCATGCTTGATTCGCAGCAACTCGCCCCGGACGTGCTGCTTCTTGGCGAGGGCGTCGTTGACGAGCTCCTTGGCGCGCGTGTTCGCGTGTCCGACGATGTTCTCAGCCTCGACCTGAGCGCGAGCGACGATGTCGTCGGCGGAACGCTGTGCGGTCACGAGCGTGTTGTTGATGGTCTGCCTCTGCATCTCGAACTCGTTGATGCGCACCTGGAGCGCCTCGATCCTCTCGTTGAGGTCGATGTTCTCCTTGAACAGCCGCTCGAACTCATCGGCCACCTCGTCGAGGAAATGGTCGACCTCCTCCTCGCTGTAACCGCGAAGGGAGTGCCGGAATTCCTTGTGGTGGATGTCGAGTGGGGTCAGTTTCATCGGTCGCATCCTTTCAAGCGACTAGAAGCGCAACGCTCCGGCAAGCAGATTACCAAGAATCTGCAGAGCGAAGATGGCAACGATGGGCGAGATATCGATGGCGCCGATGGGCGGGATGATTCGCCTGAACAGCCCGAGGTACGGCTCGACGAGTGAACCGAGCACGCGATGGATCTCCTCGATGAAGCCGGAGACAGGAAACCACGACATAAGCACGTAGACGATGATCAGCATGATGTAGAACTGGATGAGTCCGTGTATGAGGCTTGCGGGAGCCATCTAGGACCCCAACTCTTCCGCGCGGGCAACGGCGACCGCAACGGCATCCGAGAACGCCGCCCGCAGACCCGCAGCTTCAAGCTCGTTGAGAGCCGCGATAGTGGTACCTCCAGGACTCGTGACTCCGTCGATCAGCTCGCTGGGATGCATGCCGGTTTCTGCGAGCAGTTGAGCCGTCCCGGCCATCGTCTGGATGGCCAGCAGCTGAGCGACATCGCGCGTGAGTCCGGCTGCCACACCGGCCCGTGCGAGTGAATCGACCACAAGCGCGAAGTAGGCCGGGCCGGAGCCCGAGATCGCCGTGCCCGCGTTCTGGTAGCGCTCGTCGATGACGATGGCGGAACCCACTGCCGAGAACAGCGAACGCACCCGCTCTAGCTCCTCGGCGTCGGTCTCGGTGCCCGCGCTCACGAGGGCCATGCCCGCGCCCACGAGTGCAGGGGTGTTAGGCATGACGCGGACGACCTTCGATCCGGCGGGCAGTTGCGACTCAAGCTTGGCGCACGACCAACCTGCTGCGATGGATACGATCAGGGCGCCCTCAAGTGACTGCGCGATGGACGCCAGCACCTTGTCGAGGACTTGAGGCTTGACCGCGAGCAGAACGAGGTCACAGGGAACCGCCGCTTGGGCCGAGTCAGCAAGTACCACGCCCGGCAGAGCGCGGGCAAGCGAGTCCCGGCGAGACCCGTCGGGCTCCGCGATGGTGATCTGCCCCGCTTGCACGGCGCCGGAACGGATCCAGCCGCCGGCAAGCGCCTCGCCCATCTTGCCACCGCCAATCACAGCGATGGTCCCGTCGAACCGGGTGATCTCGTTGCCCCTGGTCAAGTGGCTACTCCGAGGGGAAGAGGCCGGTGTCGCGCAAGCGGCGACGGTCGGCATCGGACACCTCGACATTGTGCGGGGTGAGCATGAAGACCCGTTCCGAGACCTTCTGCAGACCGCCGTCGAGTCCGTAGGTCAGACCGGAAGCGAAGTCGAGTAAGCGCTTCGCCAGGTCGGGACTGGTCATGCTCAGGTTCACGATGACAGGAGTACCCTGCTTGAACTTGTCGGCGATCGACTGAGCCTCCGTGAAGCTCTTCGGCTCGACGATGTGCATCTTGACCTGCGGGGTGACCGGGGTCACCGAGGCACCCCCCGTGGGCATGCTGCGCAGATCGGGTGCCCCCGTCGCACGAGCGCGATCGATGTCCGGGTAGCGATCGACGCGGCGCACCGCGTTCTGACCCGCCCCCGACCCATAGGGCGACTTGTCGCGATACGTCTGACGAGGCGAGTCCCAGTCGGGCTCCGGCTCAGCCGGCGCAGCGTCGTAGTACTCGTCGTCTTCGTAGTATTCGTCGTCCCACTCGTCCTCGAGGCCGAGCCGGACCTTGATGCGATGCCACATGCCCACGTCGTCTCCTTGAGACGGCTCAGCGGCCGAACAGCGCCCGACCGACCCGCACGATGGTTGATCCTTCTTCGACGGCCACTTTGAAGTCGTTCGTCATGCCCATCGAAAGTTCGTCTAACTCTACACCATTGAGCGGCATCTCCCTGAGGGAATCGCGGAGCTCTTTCAGCTCGCGAAACACCCAGCGAACGTCCTCCGCCCTGCCATAGGGAGCCATCGTCATGAGGCCCCTCACCTCGACGTTGTCGAAGTGCGACATCTCGATGAGCGCATCACGCACCTCATCGCATTCAAAGCCGTGCTTCGCTTCCTCGCCGCTGACGTTCACCTGGAGGAGTACCGCTTGTATCACGCCGGCTTCGGCCGCCCGGCGATCGATCTCCCGCGCCAGCCGGAGCGAGTCGACAGAATGGATCAGCGCGGCTCGCCCCACCACATCCTTGACCTTGTTCGTCTGAAGGCTGCCGATGAAGTGCCAGCGGGCGTGCGGAAACAACCCGTACTTGCCGAGGAGCTCCTGGACGCGGTTCTCCCCAAAGTCACGGATGCCCGCATCGAGGGCGTGCTGGATGTCACCGATCCCGACAGTCTTCGTGACGGCGACGATCGTGACATCGCTCGGGTCGCGCCCTGAGATGTCTGCGGCGTCGGCCACCTGCCGCCGGACCGCTTCGTAGCGAGTCGCGACGACTGTCATGGCGCCTACTCCCCGCTCGTCGGAACGGTGGGGTTGTCACCTTGCCAGTCACGTTCGCCCGTGATCAGGTACGCGATGCGCTCTCCGATGTCCACCGCGTTGTCAGCGATGCGCTCGAGGTAGCGGCTGGCCAGCACCATTGAGGACGCCCACTCGATCTCCTCCTCCTCGTGCAGCCTCGCCAGCTCGCGGAAGAACTGCTTGTAGAGGTGGTCGATCGGCTCGTCAAGCTCAGGTAGCTTGCGGGCGAGCTCGAGGTCGCGGTTCTGCAGCGCCTCGCGCGTCGTGTCGAGTACGCGGTAGACGAGGTTGCCCTGCGCCTGGATGAGGTCGTACAGCGTCTGCGGTCCTCGGCGGTCAGCGGTACGCCGCGCCGCCTTGGCGATATTCACCGAAAGGTCCCCCATACGCTCGAGGTGCATCGCGATGAAAGTCAGGGATTGGAGCAGCCGCAGGTCGCGTGCCACCGGGAACTGGGTGGCGATGGTCTCGAGCACGCGCTCCTCGATGCCGAGGCAGCGGGCGTCGATCACGTCGTCCCCGGCTATCACTATGTTGGCCGCATCGACGTCGCCATTCACGAGCGACGCCACCGCCGCACGGGTGGACCCCGTGACAGCCAGACAGATATCCACTACTTCGGCCTGCAAGTCGACGAGTTCCTGGGTGAACTGTTCGCGCATGCCATGCTCCTCTCGTCGACCTTCAAGTACCGTACAAGTATACCGAGAGAGGGCTCACCTGCAGCCCTCTCCGTAAAGGTTTACCCGATGTTCACAAGCGGCGCCCGGCGATGGCCCTATCCGAAGCGACCGGTGATGTAGTCCTCCGTGCGCTTGTCGCACGGGCTCGTGAAGATCTCGCTCGTTCGGCCGTATTCGACGAGCACGGCGGGCTCGCCAGCGACTTCCTGCAGGAAGAATGCCGTGTGGTCGCTCACGCGTGCGGCCTGCTGCATGTTGTGCGTGACGATGATGATCGTGACCTGGTCCTTGATCTCGGCCATCAGGTCCTCGATCTTCTGCACCGAAGTGGGGTCGATCGCCGAACACGGCTCGTCCATAAGCAAAACCTCAGGCTGCACAGCCAGCACGCGCGCGATGCAAAGCCGCTGCTGCTGCCCGCCCGAAAGGGTCAGACCTCCCCTGCCGAGAATGTCCTTGACCTCTTTCCACAGGTTCGCCCGCTTCAGGGACTCCTCGACCACCGAGTCGAGTTCGTCCTTCTTCTTGATGCCTTGCAGGCGTGGGCCATAGGCGACGTTGTCGTAGATGGACTGCGGGAACGGGTTGGGCTGCTGGAATATCATCCCGACCCGACGGCGAAGATCGACCGGGTCGACGCCGGCGCCATAGATGTCGGCGCCATCCAGCAGCATGGTTCCCTCAACACGCGTTCCGGGGATCAGGTCGTTCATCCGGTTCATACAGCGAAGGAACGTCGACTTACCGCAGCCCGAAGGGCCGATGAAAGCCGTCACTGCCTTGGACAGGATATCCACGGAGATCCCGGTGAGCGCGTTGAAGTCGCCATACCAGAAGTTGAGGTTGCTGACCTGGACCTTGATGCCCGAGTCGTGCGCCTTGTGATGGGTTCTCTCGAGAACGTCGTCGATCATGTGACTACACCTTCCGATAGCGCTTCGAGATCCATCGAGCACCCAGGTTGAAGAAGAGGATCAAGATCATGAGCAGTAGTGCAGTCCCGTACGCCGCGGGGATGTTGATCCCCTCGACAGCGAGCAGGTAGAGGTGCACGGTCATCGGCCGGCCTGACTCCAACGGCGATACAGGCAGCCATATAGCCTGCCCCATCGTGTAGAACACAACAGCCGTCTCGCCGACCGCCCGTCCTGTAGCCAGCACGATTCCCGTGATGATGCGCGGCGCCGCGGCCGGGAGCACGACCTTACTCACGGTCTGCCACTTGGTCGCGCCCATGCCGTAGCTGCCCCACCTGATGTAGCGCGGGACCGCCCGTATGGCTTCCTCGGTAGCACGCATGACGATCGGGAGCATGAGCAGCGAGAGAGTCATCGCGGCTGCCAGCATCGACAACCCGATGTTCATGGTCTCCACGAACAGCGCGAAGCCGAACAGGCCCATGACGATCGAGGGCACACTGGCAAGCGAATCCGCAGCGAAGCGGATCACCGACACGATGCGCCCTTGGTGGGCGTACTCGGCGAGGTAGACAGCGGCGAGCACCGCGACCGGCGTGCAGATCAGCATCGACAGAGCGGTCACGTAGAGAGTCGACACGATGGTCGGCCAGATTCCGCCCTCGGAGTTCACGCCCTGCGGCCACGTGAAGATGAACGCGGGCGAGAGGACGCGAACGCCGTTCACGAACACATAAAGGATGATCGCGCCGAGCACGGCCACGGTTATGCCAGCCGCGACCCACAACACCCCGACCGCGATATTGTTCACTGTCGTCTTGTTCATACTAGTCCCTCAACCTCGACAAGAGCCTTACGCTCAGTACGAGGAGCATCGAGATCAAGAACAGGATCGCAGCCATGCCGAAGAGCGCCGTGCGATGTGTGCCGGTCGAGTAGCCCATGTCCATGACGATCTGGCTGGTCAGCGTAGACATCGGCTCTCCGACGCCGCTGAAGAACTGCGTGGCGCCACCCACGAGCATGAGTACCGCCATGGTCTCCCCCACTGCGCGGCCCATACCAAGGATGATCGCGTCGACGATGCCGATCTTCGCGGCCGGCACGACGACCTTGTAGATCGTCTGCCACTGCGTGGCCCCCATCGCGAAGCTGGCTTCGCGGATACCCATGGGGATCGAGCCGAGCGCGTCCTCGGACAAGGCCGCGATCGTAGGGACGATCATGATCGCGAGGATGATACTCGCGGTCAGCGGCCCGAATCCGACGCTGTCGGTGAGTAGCGCAATAACTGGCCGCAGCATGACGATGCCGAAGAACCCGAAGACGACCGAGGGGATGCCCGCGAGCAACTCGACCGCCGGGCGGACGATCCGGCGGATGCCCGGCGTGGCGATCTCGGACAAGAACACCGCGGTGCCGACCGCGAGCGGCGTACCCATGGCCAACGCCAAGAAGGTCACTATGAACGATCCCTGGATGAGCGGCAGGATGCCGTACTTCTCTTCGGATGACGCCCACTCGGTTCCCAGCAGGAAGTTGCGCAGGCCGTACTCGTGCACGATCGGGTATGCCTTATAGCCGACGAACGCGAAGATGAGCGCCACGGCGAGCACGGCGATGAAGGCGCAGCCGAAGAACAGTGCTGCGAGCAGCCACTCCTTGACCTGCGTCTCGCGTGAGACGAGCTGCAGGTGCCCTGTTCCTACCGACCGCTCCTGCTCGGTCACTGACCGCTCGCCTCCTTCACGGGGATGAAGCCGGCATCCATGACGACCCCGTTCTGGACTTCGTCAGTGAGTACGTAGTCGATGAACCGCTTGGCGAGTCCGCTGGGCTGGCCTTTTGTGAACATGTGGAGGGTACGGCCGATCGGATACTTGCGCGACGCGACTGTCTTCTCGGTCGGCGTGACGCCGTCGATACTCAGAGCCTTGACTTCCATGGCGCTGAAACGCGGCTCTACGAATCCGACGGAGATGTAGCCGATGGCGCCGTTCGAACGCGCCACCACATCACGCACTTGGCCAGTGCCCGGGAGCACCACAGCCGAGG
The DNA here is from genome assembly GCA_964607705.1 of uncultured Eubacteriales bacterium. Classification (GTDB taxonomy): domain Bacteria; phylum Actinomycetota; class Coriobacteriia; order Anaerosomatales; family PHET01; genus CAZSLI01. The sequence continues at coordinate 132,322 of CAZSLI010000001.1, read as the reverse complement.
GATCGAACTTGGCGTCATCACCCATGACGATCTTCTTGAACGCTTCCCGGGTGCCGGAGGCCTCGTCGCGGTTGACGAGGTCGATGTCCCGGTCTTCACCGCCGACCTGCTTCCAGTTGGTGATGCGCCCGGCAAAGATGTCTCTCAACTGTTCGCTCGTGAGGCCGTCGACCGGGTTCGAGGGGTTCACTATCACCGCGATGCCATCGAAGGCGATGGGCGTGTCGACGAGGCCCTTGCCTTCTTCCTCCTCCTTCAGATCCCGGGAGGAAGTGCCGATGTCCGCAGTCCCCGCGAGCGCCGCCTCGATGCCTGCCGAGGAGCCCATGCCGGAGACAAGCACGCTGGTGCCCGGATTGGCCTTCTCGAATCCTTCCTTCGCCTCTTCGGCGATGGGAAGCAGCGTGGTCGAGCCGTTGACGATGATCTGCTCGGTCTTGGACTCGTTGCGACATCCGGAGAGCGGCACGATAAGGAGCAGAGCCGCTAGGAGGAGGGCGGAAGAATGCATGCGAGGGCGCCGTGCCGGCCCGTATGGCCGCGCTCCGCGCGATGCGAGAAATATCGACCGGTCTCCTCGGCGGTGCATAAACCGAGTGAGGCTATAGAGCACGAAGGCACTCCTGCTTCGACAAGATCCGCACGGACCACGGCGCCGAGATCGAGTCCCCTCGAATCGGCCCGAGCGACTGTACCAAACGCGTTAAAGAATTGCGACATGATTTCTGTGCTGACTTCGTAGTGGGACGGGCAGATGTGGGTGCCCACATAGGCGGTGAGCGCGCCTGCCTCGCAACCAGCGTATTCCGCCAGCCGACGCGCGGTTGTCCCTGGCAGCTTGCCCAAGGCGCCCCGCCACCCTGCGTGTACCACCGCGACGGCGGGCCCAGGCGCGACAAGCAGCACGGGTACGCAGTCGGCGAAGCACATCAGCAGGGGCACACCCGGAGCGGCGGTGATCATCGCATCGGTGCTGCTGACAGGGCCGGGGCCGCCCATAGCGCTCGCGCCACGGCCCGCGTCCGCATCCGTGATGACACTTATGCCGAGGCCATGGACCTGGTCCGCGACCACGAGACGCCCGGTCATGGAGCCCAGACCGAGTGCGCGCAGAAAGAGGCTCCTGTTCTCATCGACGGCGTGAGGGTCGTCCCCGACATGGTGACCAAGATTCAGACCGGTGAAGGGTGGCCCACTGACTCCCCCGGTGCGCTCGCTGAAAGCGATGACGACGCCGGAGGTCGTTCTCAGATTCGGGTCCTCTTGCCACAGGATGCCATCTTCTGATGCGAGCACAAGTGTCGGCAATTCCACTGGACTTCCAGTCATTGGCGGTTTGGCGTACGGTTCTACAAGGTTAATCCGTGCGGCGCGGCTTCGAAAGCCGTGCCCGATCGCGAGAGGGGGCGTCTCGGTGATCGACATCGGGCGCGCGTTCAAAGCACCGTTCGAAGACAAGGACTGGGTCACCAAGACTCTGCTCGGGTTCGTGTGGGGCCTCTTGATAGTCACGGCCCCCGCCATCTACGGAGCACAGCTCGAGTACACCAGGCGCGTCGCGAGGGGCGACGAGACACTGCCTGACTGGAGCGACTTCGGCAAGAAGTGGATCCAGGGCTTCCTGGCCGGTCTGGCCGCGTTCATCTACTTCCTGCCGATCGTCGTCCTCGGAGCCATCATGGTGCTCCCGGGACTACTCGGCACCCTGGCCTCGGGCAACGGTAGCGACGCCGTAGGAGCCATGTTTGCCGGCGGCCTGTGCGTCTTCTCCGTCATCGCATTCGTGTACGGCGTTGCCATGTCGATCCTCTTCCAGGCAGCGGTGACCAACTACGCGATGCGTGAGGACTTCGGCGCGTTCTTCCAGTTCGGCGAGATCATGAGCAAGGTTCGCGGCGGAACCGGCTACTTCAGCGCGTGGATCTTCGCCCTGCTGATCTCGTTCGCGGGCTCTGCACTCATCAGCATGGTCTCGGCCACCGGGATCGGCGCGATACTCTATCCCGCCGTGACCTATCTGGTGGCCATCATGTCGGGTCACCTGTTCGGCCAGTGGGCGCGCAGTGCCTACGACATCGTGCCTGTCGGTGGACCGAGCTACGCACCGCCTGCTCCCCCGGCCTACGCACCGCCTGCGCCGCCTGCATTCGTGCCGCCAGCGCCTCCCGCGTATGCCCCTCCGGCGCCGAGCGAGACCGAGACGGACGTGTCCGAGCCGGCTGCGCCCGCATCGCCCGAGCCTGTCGCACCCCCGGCGCCGACCGCCCCTGCGGCCGAGCCTGCACCTCCTGCGCCGCCGTTTGAGTCCGCACCTCCGGCGCCCCCGGCCCCGCCTGCGCCACCCGTTGAGGGCGAAGACGCGTCCTGATCTTTGCTCAGAACCAACGAAGGGCCCGCACCGAGTGCGGGCCCTTCTGCTATCTCAGGGTAAAGATCGGACCCGGTGGCGACGAGGTCCCGCCGTCGTCGCCACCGGGTCCAGACTGAGAGAGCTTCTCTAGTACGAGCGCTTCTTAAGGAACGCAGGGATGTCGAGTTCGTCCTCGGCAAGGGGCTCGAACTGAGGCACCGAGATGGTGTCTTGCTCCTCGCTCATCGACGCAAACGGCAGGTTCTCCGTGCGACGGACGCCGTCGAAGCCGGTGGCGATCACGGTGACCCGTATCTGGTCCATCATCGAGTCATCGATGACCGCGCCGAAGATGATGTTGGCGTCAGGCGCAGCCGCTTGCTGAACGACTTCGGCGGCCTCGTTGACCTCGAACAGGCCGAGGTCGCTACCACCGGAGATCGAGAGCAGAACACCATCGGCGCCTTGGATCGACGACTCGAGTAGCGGGCTGGAGATCGCGGCCTTCGCGGCATCATGTGCCCGGTTGTCGCCGGCGGCGATACCGATGCCCATAAGAGCCGAGCCCGCGTCCGCCATGATCGTACGAACGTCTGCGAAGTCCAAGTTGATCAGGCCGGGAACCGTGATGAGGTCCGTGATGCCCTGGGTGCCCTGGCGCAGAATGTCGTCAGCGATCCTGAAGGCATCGAGAATCGACGTCTTCTTCTCGGCGACCTGAAGCAGCCTGTCGTTCGGGATGACGATCAGCGTGTCCACGACCTCGCGGAGGCGCTTGATCCCATCCTCGGCCTGCTGCTGGCGCTTGCGCCCCTCGAACGCGAATGGACGAGTGACGACACCGACCGTGAGCGCGCCGATCTCTTCTTTGGCGATCTGGGCGATCACGGGGGCCGCACCGGTACCGGTACCGCCGCCTTCGCCAGCCGTGATGAAGACCATGTCTGCGCCCTGGAGCGCTTCCTTGATCTCATTCCGGTTCTCTTCCGCCGCCTGGAATCCGACGTCCGGATCGGCGCCTGCGCCGAGGCCCTTTGTCAGGTTCACGCCGATGTGGACCTTGTAGTCCGCGTCGGACATGAGGAGCGCCTGTGCGTCCGTGTTCACCGCGATGAACTCAACGCCCTTGACGCCGGCTTCGACCATTCGGTTGACGGCATTTGTGCCGCCTCCGCCTACGCCGAGAACCTTGATCACAGCAAGGTAGTTCGCGCCTGTCTCAAGCATGTACGTGCCTCCCCCGGGGTCCCGGTCAGAGCTACAACCCTAGACCTCAAGTTGACCGTTATTGTACGGGTGGAACGCTCAATCTTCGCATAAACGTTACCCAGACTGCAACCCTCGAGACAAAACTCTTCGGAGTTGTTGCAAAAGCGCAGGTCAGGCGGGCGTATCCCCTAAGGCTCATCCTCAAGTCCACGCCATGTTGGTCGCTCGACAACCCTCACGTTGACGTAGACCACACGATTCTTCTCGCGTTTCAGGATCGCCCGAACGATGCGGTCCTTCTGAGCCAGCTTGGCTGCCGATCCGACGAAGATCTCGACATCGTCGCGCGTGTGCAGCGCGGTCTCATCCACCGTCGGTGCCGACACGAACTGGAGCTGGCGCCGAAGTTCGGGGCTGATGCCCGCGACCACCTTGATCGCATTCAATACTCGCGGGTCACCGATAGAGGCACCCGCCTTGCCCTTCACTCCGGTGACGTCGCGCACCAGAATGGCCGATGTGTCTTCGGCGGACCTGAGCCCGAGCCACCGCCCGTCCGAGGACGCGACCCACAGCTGCGTTCCTCCCCCATCGACCACGACGGCGGGTCGACGTTCTGACACCTTGATCCTGACGGTGGACGGGTAGTCCCGCTCCACTGTGGCGTCGGCGATCCACGGGTCCGCGGTCAACCGGCGAACCACTGCGCGCGCGTTGAGCCGAGGCAGGGTCGCATCCGCTGGGAGCTTCGCAAGTGCGAGGATGCTCGCGCGGTCATGATGCGGCCCCGCTGATATGACGACGTCCTTCACGGGGAAAATGGGCGCCCGGTAGAGAGCGATCAGGAGAGTGATCCCCCCGAGGACAAGGAGGCCTACCCCGACCGCGATCGCGATGCGTCGCACCTGCGACCACCGCTGCCGTCGCTCGCGCTCTTGCCGTTTGGCGGTCGAGAGGCGCTCGCCTGCCTTGGCTGCGGGAGTGGGGCGGCGTGCGCCGGCGGTCCGTGACCGCCCTCGGCGCTCGGACTCGACTTCGGGCTTGTTGTGCCGGTAGCGGACGCGTACCGTCTCGTCGGCGCCGATCACGACCCGCTTACGCGGATTCGAACGACCCGAGGAACCGGATTTCCGTCCTGAGTTCGATGCCATACTCATCCCTGACGCTTTGTTGTGCCAAGCGAACGAGGGAAAGGACGTCCATCGCAGTGGCGCCCCCCTCGTTGACTATGAAATTGGCGTGCACTTCCGAGACAGCGGCGCCACCCACGCGCCTGCCTTTGAGCCCACAAGCCTGGATCAACCGCCCTGCCGAATCACCGTCCGGATTGACGAAGACGCTGCCGGCATTGGGCACCCCGAGCGGCTGCGAGCGCTTGCGCCTGCTGAGCGCGGCCTCCATGGTCTGGCGGATCTGCCACTCGTCGCCCTGCTCGAGCCGAAGCGACGCTTCCACGACTATGCCCCGCCGGGCGAGATCGGTTCGCCGGTAGCCCCAGGCTATCTCGGGCCCACGCACGTTCATCAGACCTTGGCCCGGCACGAAGACGGTAACCGACTCGACCGCTTCACCGATCCACTCGGTCCTGCTTCCCGCGTTCATGACGACCGCGCCACCGACCGTGCCGGGGACTCCGACTCCGAACTCCAAGCCCGTCATTCCCCGGGAGAAGGCCTCCTGCACGAGGGCCGCGAACGCGACACCGGCTCCGGCCATGAGCCGTTCGCCGTCGACGCCATGGCGTTTGAAGTCCCGGCCCAGCACGATGACGCATCCATCGTATCCGGCATCCGCGACGAGGACGTTAGTCCCCTTGCCGAGGACGGTCCACGGTACCTCCTCCTCGGCAAGCACCTCGGTAACGTGTGCGAGATCCGAGACGCTGTCGCATTCGCAGAAGAGCGCAGCCGGTCCTCCGATGCGGAAGCTCGTGTGGCGCGCCATGGGCTCGCCGAGCTTGACCAGCCCGTCGATCTTGCCGCTGATGCGCGAGTAGGCGTCACCGGCCGGCATGAAGCGCCTCTTGGTCGTGCCGGCGACGAAGCTCGGCGACCAGCTCGGGGCCGATCGCGGTGACATCGCCTGCGCCCATCGTCATGACCAGATCGCCGGCGCTCACCCGCTCAGCAAGGTACGGGACCACGTCACCGCGATGCGGCAGGTACGCGCAGCGCGAACGGGGACGAGCGTCGAGTACCGCGTCGAGGATGCTCTTGCCGCTCACGCCGGGGATCGGCGCCTCGCCGGCGCTGTACACGTCCATCAGCACGACGCGGTCGGCTGCACCGAACGCCTTGCCGAACTCAGCAGTGAACGCCTGCGTGCGTGAGTAGCGGTGTGGCTGGAAGAGCGCCCACACCCTGCGGTGGCCGAGGCCTGAGGCCGCGCCCAGGGTGGCGGCGAGCTCGGTCGGATGGTGCGCGTAGTCGTCGACCACGGTCACGCCATCCACCTCACCGACCAGGTCGAACCGACGCCGGACGCCGGTGAAGGTAGCAAGCGCGTCAGCGGCCTTCTGAGGATCGATGCCGAGCGTCGATGCGACTGCGAGCGCGGCCGTGGCGTTGCTCACCATGTGGAGGCCGGGTACCGCTGTGGACGCGGAGATGCGCCGGCCATCACGGAAGACCACCGTGAAGGCAGAACCGAGCCCCTGGCGCCTAACGTCTTCGAAGCGAACGTCGGAGTTCTCCGCACAGCCGTAGGTGACCGTCCGGCGGTCGATGCCCGTAGCCAGTTCGCACAGGCGGTCATCGTCTGCGGACACCACCAGGGCGCCCTCTGAAGCGGTGCGGGCCATGAAGCTCTTGAACGTCTCCTCTATCTCGGCGAGCGAGGAATAGTGGTCGAGGTGATCCGCTTCGACGTTCGTCACCACCGAGATGAACGGGTCGAGGAAGACGAATGAACCGTCGCTCTCATCGGCCTCGACCACAAAGTGATCACCGGCCCCGTTGCGTGCGTTGGTGTTCGCTCCGTCGACCTCGCCCCCGATCAGGAAGGTCGGATCGAGGTCGAGGGCGGACAGCATCGTGGCGATCATCGAGGATGTCGACGTCTTGCCATGGGTGCCGGCGACCGCCACCGTCTTGCGCTCGCCGGCCAGATGCGCGAGCATCCGGGCGCGTGGCCACACGTCGAGTCCGCGCTCGCGGGCGAGGGCCAGCTCCGGGTTCTTCTCGGGAATCGCCGAGGAGACGACGACCACCTCCGGATCGCCCAGGTTCTCGGCGGCGTGACCGATGCGGATGGGCACGCCAGCCTCAGCCAGGGCCTTGGAGTAGCGGCTCTCTTTGAGATCGCTGCCCGTGACGGCGACGCCTCGCTCGTGGAGCACGAGCGCGATCCCACTCATTCCGGCACCACCGGCGCCGATGAAATGTGCATAGACCCGAGAGGTCACAGCCGTCCTTCCTCGGAGAATGCGTGATCGATAGTTGCGCCGTGGCGTGCAGCCAGGCGTGCGATCGCCGCGACGCGCTCTGCGGCATCGGGCCGACCGAGCGCCCGGGACGCGGCAGACATGGTAGCACGCGCCGCAGGGTCTCGAAGCAGGCGCATCACCTCGCTGATGAACGCCGGCTCATCCAGAGCAGCGTCCGCAACGAGCACCGCTGCGCCATGCGCCACGAGCGTCGCGGCGTTCTTGGTCTGGTGGTCGTCTGTAGCGTAGGGGTACGGCACCACGATGGCAGGCGCGCCGAGGACGGTCAGCTCGGCTATCGTCGTCGCGCCCGCACGGCAGAGCGCCAGATCGCACGCCGCGATGGCGTCTCCCATCTTCGGCAGGTAGTCGTAGACCTGCCAGCGGGGCCCGGCGTCGCTCCCGAGCGACTCGCGCACGCCGGCCGCCTCTGTGGGGCCTGCAACATGCACCACGCGCAGGTTGTCGATGGCCAGCAACTCCCGACGAGCGGCCACAAGCGCAGTGTTGAGGTGCCTCGCACCCCTACTGCCGCCGAAGACGAGCAGGACGAGATCGTCGGTACCGAGCCCGAGCTCGGACCTTCCCGCTTCCCGGCTGCTGCCCAGGACAGCCTCTCGCACCGGATTGCCCGACATGACGGCGCGCTCCGGATGCCTGAGCGCTGCCGCGGACTCGTCGTAGGTGACGGCGACCGTGACCGCCCAGCGAGACAGCAAGCGGTTCGCGAGACCCGGGACCGAGTTCTGCTCGTGAAGAACGAGGGGCACGCGGCGCGCGACGGCGGCGAGTCCGACCGGGATGGACACGTACCCGCCGAAGCCGATCACGACGTCGGGCTTGAGCGAGCCGAGCCACGACCAGGCCCTCATGGCTGAGGCTACGGCGGTCGCGGATGCCGTCAGGAGCGTCCAGGGACGCGAGCGGTCGAAGCCTCGGGCGCGCAGCGCACGGAAAGCTACGCCCGCCTCGGGGACGAGGCGGGCCTCAAGGCCGTCAGGTGTGCCGACGAACGTGACGTCGTCATGCGCGGCGGCGAGGTGGGCGGCGACGGTCAGGGCCGGATATATGTGGCCGGCCGTCCCTCCGCCGCTCATGAGCACCTTCACGTGGCTTCTCCTCGGCAGGTTGTCGGGATTTCACCGCTCGCGGCGCGAGCATCCCGTACTCGGACACAGAGAGCACGAGCCCCACGCAGATCATCGTGACGATCATCGACGAGCCACCGTAGCTCAGGAACGGCAAAGGCTTTCCGGTGACCGGCAGAATCCCGGTGACCGCGGCCATGTTGAGGAACGCCTGGAACGCTAGCATGCCGGTGATGCCGCCGGCGACGAGCCGGCCGTAACCGTCGCGCGCGCCGGTGGCGATCCGGAATCCGGACCAGACGAAGATCGCGAACGCAGCCAGCACGGTGAGCGTGCCGATGAGGCCGATCTCCTCGCCGATGATCGCGAGGATGAAGTCGGTGTGCGCCTCGGGGAGGTAGAAGAACTTCTGTCGCGACAAGGCGAGCCCGACGCCCTCGAGCCCACCGCTCCCGAAGGCGTACAGCGCTTGGACGCTCTGGTAACCCTTGCCGAGCGGGTCGGCGAAGGGATCGAGGAACGCGGTCACGCGCTTCATCCGGTACGGAGCGATCGCGATCATGATGGTCGCGAGCCCCGCAGCCGCGGCGAACGTGATCCCGACCCAGCTCCAGCTGATGCCGGCAAGCAGCAGCACGAAGGCGACCGCCGCGACCAGCGTCATGGTCGTGCCGAGGTCCGGCTGCAAGATGATGAGTATCGCCGGCACCGCAGTAGCGATGAGCGCCTGCCACAGCATCTGCTTCTCATCCGTCCTACCACGCTGCCACTCCAACGCGATCGCGGACACGAGTAGGATGCAGGCGATCTTGGCGAGCTCTGAAGGCTGGAGGTTGAAGAAGCCGAGGTCGATCCAGCGCCGCGCTCCGCCGCGTACGACTCCCAAGGCGAGGACGACGACAAGCAGGATGTTGGCTCCCCACCACACCTGGCGAGCGCGCTCACGGAAGAGCCTGTAGTCGAAGCGAGCGAGCAAGGCCGCAAGGATCGCGCCGACGGCGACGAAACCCAACTGCCGAGCGAAGAAGTGCCAGCTCGCGCCCTCCCGCACCGTAGCCGTCACTGACGACGCCGAGTAGATCATCACCAGTCCGAGCGCGGTCAGGAACAAGGCCGAACCCATGAACAAGTACCGTGCACCCGCACCGCCCGCATAGGGACGCTGCTTCGCGCTCACGGCCGGCCCGCTTCGGCCCCGGGAAGCGCGCACACGAGCTGCTTGAAGACTCGGCCACGCTCCTCATAGTTGGCGAACTCATCGAACGACGCGCATGCCGGCGATAGGACCACAGCATCACCAGGTCGCGCCAGCGCGGCCGCCAGGATCACCGCATCCGCCATCGAGGCGGCCAGCCGATACGCTCCGCCGGTCGTTTCGAAGGCGCGCGCCAGCTCCTCGGCAGACTCGCCGAACAGTATGGACACGCGCACGCGCTGCGACGCCTCTCGGGCAAGCGGCACGAAGTCGTTGCCCTTGTTCCGCCCGCCGAGGAGCAGCACCAGGGGCTGTTCACCGAACGCGGTCAGAGCCTTGCTGACGGCGTCGGGGTTGGTCGCCTTGCTGTCGTTGAACCACGCAGCGCCCGCGACGTTCGCGACCGGCTCAAGCCGATGCTCGATGGGCGCGAACGAAGCCAGTCCACGTGCGAGGTCGCTGACGCCCACACCCGCCGCTGCGGCGGCCGCTGCCGCAGCGAGGGCGTTACTCACGTTGTGCGAGCCCTTGATGCGCAGATCACTTGCGGCGATCACATGGACGGGTCCCTCTGACGTCGAGAGCGTGAGGTCGCCATCGACGAGACATGCGCACGAAATAGCGTTACCGGCGAGTGACACGCGGATCACGGGAACGCCCTTGGCCGAGACGATATCGGCGTAGGGGGCCGATCCCGCATCGTCCACGTCGATGACCGCGAGGTCCTCGGCGCGCAGGTTTCCGAAGATCTTGGACTTGTCCTCGGCGTATGTTTGTAGGGATCCGTGCCAGTCCGCATGGTCCGGGGTGACGTTCAGGAGTACGGCCACTCGGGGTCGAAAGGTGCTCGTCAGAGCCAGCTGGAACGAGGAGACCTCCGCGACGAGCCAGGTCTTGGAATCAGCCTGATCCACGGTCTCGATCGCCGGCGTCCCGATGTTGCCCACCGCGACAGCTCTGATGCCGGCCCCGTCGAGGAGGTGCCGGATAAGGGCCGTCGTGGTCGTCTTGCCATTGGTCCCCGTCACCGCGATCCACGGCGAGGTGGACTCGCGATAGGCGAACTCGATCTCGGAGACGACTTCCTCACACGCCGCACGCGCGGCGCGCAACAGGGGCGCGTGAGGCGGGATCCCCGGGCTCGATATGCCGAGGTCATATCGACCTGCGACAGCCGACGTTCCGAGCAGTACGGTCACGCCCTCCCCGGCCAGGTCGTCGGCGATGCGACGCAACGGCTCCGAGTTTGCGGTGTCAACCGCAGTCACCGAGCGGAACCGCTCGGGGCGCTGCGCACAGTAGCGAGCAGCAGCGATACCGCTGGCACCGAGTCCCAGTACGACGATGTCGAGTGGTGCCCCCATGTCAGCCCTTGAACCGGACGGACTGGAAGAAGAAGACTGCGAAACCGAGGCCGGCCAGCACGCCCGTCACGATCCAGAACCGCACCATGACCTTCGTCTCGGACCAGCCGATCATCTCGAAGTGATGATGTATAGGCGCCATGCGGAAGACACGCTTGCCGGTCGCCTTGTAGCTTCCGACCTGGATGATCACCGAGAGCGTCTCGATGACGTAGATGCCGCCGATGACGAGAAGCAGCAGCTCGGTCTTGGTGATGGCCGCAAGCGCTGCGATGGCGGCGCCGAGGCCGAGTGACCCCGTGTCGCCCATGAAGATGTCGGCTGGATAGCTGTTGTACCAGAGAAAGCCGATGCAAGCGCCAGCGATCGCTCCGGCCAACAGCGCCTTGTCGAGTGAGTCCTGCCTGAAGGCGATGCCGGCATACGCGAGTGCCACTACCGTGACCGTGCCCGCAGCAAGACCGTCGAGCCCGTCGGTCAGGTTCACCGCATTGCTCATCCCGGTGACCATTACGAAGACGAACGCCACGTAGAGCCAAGGGATCGTGATCGCCAGATCCCCGAGCGGAACGGTCGTGGCGATGCGGCCGAGGTCGATCCTTTGCACCGTGAGCGGTAGCTGGAGCCATGTTGGAAGATGCGCCCAGTTCACCGCGAGCAGACAGAAGACGACCGATATCGCGCCCTGCCACGCCAGTTTGGCGCGCGGGCGAAGGCCCAGCGAACGCTCGTGCGCCACCTTCGACCAGTCGTCGATGAACCCGAGTGCGCCGCAAGCCAGCGTGACGCCGAGAGCAAGGATGCTCAGCGGTCGTGGCTGGCCCATGAACAGGAAGATGATCGTGACAACGAAAAGGATCAGCACCCCGCCCATCGTCGGCGTGCCCTGTTTGATCAGGTGTCCCTGAGGGCCGTCCGCGCGGACCTGCTGGCCGATGTTGCGCACCCGGAGCAGCCGCATCCACAGAGGGAACAGTGCGGCCGAAACGACAAGCGCCAACACCAGCGCCATGAAGACCTGGTAGGTCGGATACTGTGCGAGCCTAGCCAACACGGGGCGTCACGATCCCTTCCACGACGCGCTCGAGACCCATCACACGCGACGCCTTGACGAGTACGACATCGCCGGCCTCCAACAGGTCGTCGAGCACCTCGCTCGCTTCGTCGGCTGTCACACACGCACGAACTGCGTCGGAACTCATGCCCTCCGCCCTCGCGCCGTCGGCGATCCTTCTTGCCCGGTCGCCCACGGTCACGAGGCAATCGATCCCCAGCTGGGCGACCGTCTCGCCGATCTGGAAATGAGCCAGCTCTGAGAGAGAACCCAGCTCGGCCATGTCGCCGACAACCGCTATCCGCCGACCAGGCACCCGCATCGAAGAGAGCGCCTCCAACGCCGCCCGCATCGACGAGGGATTCGCGTTGTAGGCGTCATTCACGACCATGACCCCGCTTGCGGTCGTGAATGTCTGCATGCGCATGTCGGTGACCGCTGCACTTCCGAGCGCCTCGCCGATGCGCTCCAACGGCACCGCCATGCGCAGTCCTACTGCGGCAGCAGCCAGCGCGTTGTAGACGTTGTGTCGTCCTGAGATCGCCAGAGTCACGACAACTTCGCCAACCGGCGTCTGAAGTGTGAACGATGGCCGGCTCATCTCGTCGAGAACGATATCGACCGCACGGACGGTGCAGCGCTCGGACAGCCCGTACGTCGTCACAGGTGCCGCCGAATCGAGCGCCAGCGCGTCAGAGTACGAATCGTCCCCGTTCAGGAAGGCGGCGCCCTCCCGCGGCAGCGCCCTGATCAACTCGCCCTTGGCTGTGGCGACGGCGTCCTGCGTGCCGAGGATCTCCAGGTGGCTCGTCCCCACATTCGTCACGAGTCCAAAGTCCGGGCGCGCTATCTCGGCGAGTCTCGCGATCTGTCCGAGCCCACGCATCCCCATCTCCACGACGAGGGCGTCCGTGTCGCTTCCCGCTCCGAAGATGGTGAGCGGAAGCCCGAGCTCGTTGTTCCGATTGCCTGAGGTCGACACGACGCGCATCGAGCTCGACAGCACTGCCGTGAGAAAGTCCTTCGTCGTCGTCTTGCCCGTCGATCCCGTGATGCCGATGACCGTCGCGTGAAGTCGTCCGCGGTGCCACGATGCAAGCGCCTGCAATGCGGCGAGCCCGTCTTCAACACGCAGCACCGAAGCGCCCTTGGCCGACGCCCTCACCAGAACGGGGACGAGCTCCTCTCGAGGACGCGTCACGACAAGCACGCGAGCGCCCGCGTCGAGCACGTCGATGAGAAAGTCGTGGCCGTCGACCCGTTCTCCCGGAAGCGCGAAGTACACGGAACCAGGTTCGGCCTCACGCGAATCCACGGTGATCCCATTGCCTATCACATCGGTGCTGCCCATGAGGAGCGAGCCTCCGCACACCGACATGATCGTCTCGACCGACGCCGTCAGCATGACTCCAACACCTCACGAGCGACCTCACGGTCGTCGAAGTGGATCGTCCGGTCAGCGAATATCTGATAGTCCTCATGACCCTTACCCGCGATGAGCACAGCGTCTCCCGGACGAGCCATGTCGAGCGCATGCTCGATAGCGCGACGTCGATCCACCTGCGTGTCGTAGGTGGCGTGTGCCGCCTTGAGCCCGTCCTCTATCTGCAAGATGATGCCCACCGGATCCTCGCTGCGGGGGTTGTCGCTCGTGACGATCGCCACATCGGCGGCACCGGCTGCGGCTCCCATGACCGGTCGCTTATCGGGGTCGCGATCGCCGCCGCATCCGAACACCACGATGACGCGGCCCGTTGTCACCTCGCGCACCGCCGCGATAGCCTTCTCGAGCGAATCCGGCGTATGAGCGTAGTCGACGATCACCGAGAACGGCTGTCCGCACTCCACGCGCTCGAGCCTTCCGGGGACCTGCGGAGCGCCCTCAAGACCGGCGACGATAGTATCCAACGGAATTCCCAAGGCGTGAGCGCAGCCGGCCGCCACCAGCGCATTGCTCACGTTGTACGCGCCTGCGAGAGGCAGCCGCACGTGACGCGATCCCTGCGGCGTGGTGAGCATGAGCGAGGTGCCGGCGGCGTCGAGGCGCTCGTCAGAGGAGCGAACGTCCGCGCACTCTTCCCGACCCACGGTGATGGCGTCGATCTCCTGCGACAGGCCGAGCCCATACGGGTCGTCTATGTTGATGACCGCCCGGACCACCTCGAGGTCCGTGAAGAGACGGCGTTTCACCGAGTAATACGCCTCGAGGGTGTGGTGATAATCGAGGTGGTCCTGCGTGAGGTTCGTGAACGCCGCCACCGCAAAGCGCACGCCGTCGACCCTGTGCAGGTCGATAGCGTGGCTCGAGACCTCCATCGACACGCCGGAGACACCTCGCTGCACCATGAGACCGAGAAGGCCCTGCAGGTCCGAGGACTCGGGCGTCGTGCGTCCGGCGGGGAGGCGCTCCCCGGCCACGCGCGTCTCGACCGTGCCGATGATGCCCGTCGTCTTTCCGGCGGCCCGGAAGATCGAGTCGAGTATGTAGGTGGTCGTCGTCTTGCCGTTTGTCCCGGTGATACCCACAACCTCGAGGTCGCGACTGGGATGGCCGCACATCTCGGCGGCAGCCAGCGCGAGTGCCACGCGGGTGTCCTCAACGACGAACTGGGGCACAGCCACACTCAGCTCGCGTTCGACGACCAGGGCGGCAGCGCCCCGAGCGACGGCGTCCTCGGCGAAATCGTGCCCGTCGTGGGCGAACCCGCTGACACAGAAGAAGGCGTCACCCTTCCGCACCTTGTCGGAGCGGTAGGCGACGCCCGTGACGTCGACATCGTCGAGGCCGAGCGCTCTCGCGCTCTTCCCGACCAGTTCTCGAATAGTTCTTACGGTCACGCTCTCCCCTGCTTCGCAGTCGGGCGATTCTAGCACCGGCTAGTCAGGCGCAGGCGCCCCTGACACCTGACCGACACCTTTCTCCTTCACGTCCACTTTCTGACCGCCATTGGACGACGGCGGGATCTTGAGATGGGCCACCGCGAATTGCGCGATCCGGGAGAATGCCGGGGCCGCGCAGGTGCCCCCGTAGTAGCCGCTGGACGGCTCGTCGAGGGTCACCAGGACCAGCACCTGTGGGTCCTCTGCAGGCAGGAAGCCGATGAAGGAGCCCACGTACTTGCCGCCGGCGTAGCCGCCGCCGTTAGGAAGCGCCTTTTGGGCGGTGCCGGTCTTGCCAGCCACGGTGTAGCCCGCCACCGCTGCCTCGGTACCGGTCCCCTCGGTCACTACGTGCGTGAGCATCTCGGTGACGTCGGCTGCCGTCTCCTTCTTGATCGCACGACGCTTGGGCCAGACCGGCTCGTCCTTCGGCGCGTTAGGCAGATCGAGCAGCAGGTGCGGCGTGACGAGCTCCCCCTCGTTGGCGACCGCGCCCAGCGCTCGCGCCAGCTGCAGTGCTGTCACGGAAACACCTTGGCCGAAGGGGATGTTGCCGATCGAGGAAGCCGACCACTGGCTCGTCTCGGGAAGCCATCCTTTAGCCTCTCCGGGAAAGTCGATACCGGTCTTCTCGGTGAGCCCGAACGCCGAGAAGCCGTCGTAGAGACCCTGTGCGCCCAGCTTCAGGCCGAGCTTGACGGTCCCGACGTTGCTCGAGTGCGTGACGATGTCGGTCAGGCTCCAGCGCACCGACCCTCGGCCGTGTGACTCGTGGATGGTGCGTCCGCCGACGTTGATCGTGGGGGGCAGGTCGAGTTTCGTCTCAGGCTTGAACAGCCCCTTGTCGACGACGGTCGACGCGGTCATGCACTTCATCGTCGAACCGGGCTCGTACGCGTCGCAGACGACCTTGTTGCGGGTCGCCGTCGGCTTCGCCTTGCCGTAGTCGTTTGGATTGAAACCGGGCGTCGAGGCCATCGCGTAGATCTCGCCCGTCCGTGGATTCATGACGAGGACGTTGCCGCTCTTCGCGTGGAACTCCTTGACGGCCTTCGTGAGCTGGACCTGGGCCTCGTACTGGATGTCCTTGTCGATGGTCAGCACGACGTCGTGACCGTTGGTCGGCGCGATCTCCTTCTGGATGCCACCGGGGATCGGACCGCCCTGCGGGTCCCGTTCGCCGAGGATCACTCCCGGCACACCGGCCAGCTGGTCATCGTATTGCGCCTCGATGCCGGCAAGGCCCTTGTCGTCAACGCCCACGAAGCCGAGGACCTGGCACGCGAGCTCGCCCGACGGATACAGCCGGCGGTAGTCGTCCAAGAAGCCGACACCCTGCAGGCCGAGGTCTTCAAGCGCCTTCGCCTGGTTCATCTCGACCTTGCGAGCGACATACTCGAAACCGCTGTCCTTCGCGAGCTTCTTCCGGTAGTCCTCGATGTCCCCGCCGATCGTCTCGGCGAGCGCCTTGGCGACCGCTTCCTTGTCGCGCACTTGATTGGGCGAGACGAAGACGGTGCGAGCTTCCATGCTCACAGCCAACGGCTCGCCCTCGCGGTCGTAGATGGTGCCGCGTTGGGGTGGCAACTCGATGTCCTTGAGACGCTGCTGGAACGCCTTGTCCGCGTACGCAGACGCCGAGAAACCCTGGATCCAGATCAGGCGGCCGGCGACCAGCGCGAATGCAAAGAGAAGGCAGAACAGCAGCTGCGTATGCCGCCCGTTGCCCGCAGGACGCTTACGCGCACTCTGGCCGCCTTTGCGCCTCGTGGGCGCATCAGCGTGACGACGCGAGCCCGACATCGCCGACCAACAGGACCTGCGCCTCACCGGCGGTCAGGTCCATTACGCGGGCAATCGCCGAGTCGAACCCCGAGCCGCTGCCCACGCTGGCCTTGGCCACCGCGGGAGCTGGCGTCGCCTGCACGGCGACCTTCTTCGGCCTCTTATCAGCCTTGGTGAGATCCAGGTAGGTGACCTTGGACGCGGGAGCCATCCCGAGCGCACGGCCCGCGATGGCCTGGATGCGAGATGGCGACCCGAGCGCACTCTGGCGAACCTCGAGCATGTCGCCTTCGTAGCGCTCGGTTTTGATCGAGTCACGCAGCTTGTTGGCATCCATCGACGCCTCCACGGCCTGAACCGACAACCAGACGCGGCCCATGCCGAGCGCCGAGACTATGGCGACGCAGAGTCCGAACAGGCGGAAGTTGCGCTGTGCGATCTCGCGCGATACGCGAGGCGAACGCTTCGGGGCCTTGCGTGCTGAGGAACGTACTACGGTGAGGCGCGGAGTACGGGGGGCTCGGCTCTCATGCTTGACCGCCGGCAGACCCATATCCCACACCTCCCTCGTTCGATGCGGGCGCTCGACCCGCTAGAGCTTCTCGGCGACCCGCAACTTCGCGCTCCGCGCGCGCGGGTTTCTCTCGATCTCGTCCGATCCGGGCACGATGGCGCGTCTCGTCCGTATGCGGAGTACCGGCTGGTGGCCACAGGTGCAGACCGGAAGGCCTGGTGGACACGTACACCCCTCGCCGTTCTCATTGAAGATGCCTTTGACCAGGCGGTCCTCGAGCGAGTGATAGCTGATCACCGCGATCCTGCCGCCAGGCGCCAGCCAGCGGATGGCCGCTCGCAGTCCGCGATCCAAGGCGCCGAGCTCGTCGTTGACCTCGATGCGGAGGGCCTGAAAGACCTTCTTGGCCGGGTGCCCCCCACTCCGCCTCGCGGACGCGGGGATCGCCGCCTTGATGACGTCAACGAGCTGGCCGGTGGTCTCGATGGGGCGGCGGGCTCGCGCGGCTACGATGAATGCTGCGATGCGCGAGGCCCACCGTTCCTCACCGTAAATACGGAAGATCCGGGCGAGGTCTGCTTCGGTGTAGGCTGCGATGACCTCTGCTGCGGTTTGGGTCTGGTGACCCGGGTCCATCCGCATGTCCAGGGGTGCGTCCTCCTTGAAGGAGAAGCCCCTCTCGACGACGTCTATCTGCGGGGACGAAACGCCAAGGTCCATGAGGAAGCCATCGACGTAGGGAACCTTCGCCTCGACGAGCAAGTCGTCGAGGTCACCGAAGTTCCCCTTGAGTAGTACCGTCCGCGCAGGGGTTTGCTGGCCGAGGCGTAGTGTGACTGCTGCTGCTTCTAGTGCCTGGTCATCTTGGTCGATCCCCACCAGCGTGCCGGTGGGAGCAATGAGGTCTGCAAGCTTTGTCGCGTGTCCTGCCCCGCCTAAGGTGCAATCTACGACGATCGAACCGGGGTGCAATGATAGTTGCTGCGTGACCTCGGCCAGCAAAACTGGGGTGTGCCGGTATTCCATTGTCAATCCCTAGAGGAGACCGGCGTTCGCCAGCTCCTGAGTGAGGCTTTCGATGTCGGTAGCGGTCTCACCGTTGTAGGCCGCCCACTTCTCGGCGTCCCAGATCTCGATGCGGTCCCCGTTGCCGGCGACCGTGACATCCTTCGTGAGCCCCGCCCACTCGCGCAGTCCGGGCTTCAGGGAGACGCGGCCGGCCGAGTCGAGCTCGACCTCGTCGGCGCCTGCCATGAAGAACCGACGCACCTGACGCTTGCGAGGATCGAAGTCGGATCCCGCGAGCAGGCTGTCGGTGAACCGCTTGTAGTCCTCGGCCGGGTAGACGTACAGGCAGTTCTCGAGGCCCTTGGCCACGACGATCTTGCCGGTCATCTCCGCCCGGAACTTTGCAGGCAGCGAGACTCGTCCCTTGGCGTCCAGCGTGTGCTGGTGATCGCCGAGAAACATGTCTCTGACGCCTCCCTTGCGGTTGTTTCGAGAGGACTTCGAAATTCGATGCCCCCTCCCTCCGCACTGCACTTTATGCCACTTCATCCCACTGCGCAATACTTTCATGGGATTTCATCACACCAGTGGACCACTCGATGACCTTCGGCGCACACCGTCGATGCCCATGGCCCGTCACTGGGGGCGGTTCACCGGACGTGGCCCACATGGCGGATATCGAACGGGCTGCCTCGAACCATCCTGCGACTTGAGACGTCCTAAGAACTGGCACCGGGCGATCCGGTCGCCGGTTTGACAGGCGCAGTAGCCGCAGTAAGGAAGGAAGTCCATTGCCCCACGGCGAACGGTGGGAGTAGAATCAGGCAGCATTCCCCGCCTACCCGGAGGTGAACGACTTCTATGACCGCCAACTGGCCTGCGGCCGTCGTGAACGTGCTCATACTCGCGTTCTTCGTGTGCGTGGCGATCGGTGTCGCTCTCGGCGCCTACGCAGCGAGCGTGCTCAAGAAGCGCGAGGCTGACATCGCTGTTTCCACCATCGATCTTGGGGACCAGCGCGCCAGCGAGCTCTAGCGTTCCACACATGCCTGTCTACGACCGACGCCCTCCGCTCAAGCCGAGGGCGTCTTTCGTTAAGGGCTGACTTGAGGAGACCATGATGGAACGCAGGCGAGCGGGACGCTGGATAGCAATCGCTGCCGGGGGGCTGGTCATCGCCGGCCTTGGCTTCGCGATCGGAGCGCTGATCTTCGGCTGGGGGCCGGGCGGATCAACGTCCCAGAGCGCCTACTCCTCCGGCGGGGCCACAGCCGGAGTCATGGGCGTACCTGAAGGCGAACGCTCGTCGCTCAAGTCCACCGAGGCGTACGACGCTGCCGCCCAGTCCCCCACGATGGACGCGAAGGCTGCACCGACAGCAGCAGGTGTCGACCCGATGGTCGTACGAAACGCCGCGATGGAGGTACGCGTGCGATCCATGGAGGACGCAGTCGCCTCCGTCCGCAGGATCGCGGCAGTCGTGGGCGCGCAGGTCACGCAGCTCAGCATCACTTCGGGTGACAATGCCGGACCCCGACCGCTGGGTGAGGCCGCAGTGCCATCGCCGGCCACGGGATGGATCACCCTCCGAGTGCCGGCCGAGAAGCTCGATACTCTCCAGCAGCAGCTCGCCAAGACCGGCAAGGTGCTGTCGCAGTCGGTGTCCGCCGACGACGTGACCCAGGAGTACATCGACCTCTCCGCGCGCCTGAAGAACCTGAAAGCCGAGGAGGCCCGGCTCCGCGCGTTCCTGACCAAGACCAACAAGGTCAGCGAGCTGCTCGAGGTCGAGCGTGAGCTTGCGCGCGTGCGAGGAGAGATCGAAGCCATGCAGGCGCAGGTCGACTACCTCGAGCGTCAGGCCGCGATGGCGACGCTCACCCTGACACTGTATGAGCCCGGGCCCGTGGTGTCGTCGGGCGGCGCCGACTGGGGCTTCGCAGACGCGATCCGCCGAGGGATCCAGGGTGCAGCGGCCGTCGTGACGGGGCTGCTGACATTCGTCATCGCCGTAGCGCCCTTGCTGCTACTGGCACTGCTTGTGTGGCTCGCCGTTCGTTGGTTGCTTCACCGGCGCCGGCCGAAGGCCACGTTGCCGGACGCGGCGTCCGTCGCCCCTGACGACGAAGAAGGATCCACGGAGTAGATGCTATCCCGGCTGAACATCAAGATACCGATGTGGGCGGCGCTCGCCGTGGTGGGCGCCGCCTACATCTTCAGGGCACTCGTGGAGCGGGGCGGTGACTTCAGCCCCGACTTACCTTCCGACGCACTCGCCGCAGCAGCCCTAGCGGTTGGATTCGGCCTCATCGCATGGCTCCGGTTCATGGCGCGCCGTGAAGAGGCCCAGGATAACCCTGACCAGCAGAGAGACGACGAAGACCAACACGCCGGCAGCCAGCGGTAGCATGACGAGCTCGGTCGTTCCCAGCGCACCGGCGCCGGGCGCACCAGATGCGCCTACCACCGTCAGGTAGGCGCCCGCTGCAACTCCCATTGCGACGCCGACAGCCCACGTCGCGGACCACTCCGCCGCGACAACCACCTGGCGCGCGGTCACTCGGCTAGCCCTTCTCCTTATACGGCTTGCCGTCGGCGGCCGGTGCAACCGCCTTGCCCACGACACCCGCAAGAACGAGAACGGTGATCACGTACGGCAGCATGAGGAAGAACTGGCGCGGGATAGCGATCTGGTCCGAGAACAACTGCAGTTTGAGCTGCAGCGCGTCCGCGAAGCCGAACAGCAGCGACGCGAGGTACGCGCCGCCAGGTATCCAGCGGCCGAAGATCATGGCGGCCAGCGCGATGAACCCGCGACCGTTGATCATGTTCTCGGTGAAGGAGCCGACCTGCTCGAGTGTGAGATTGGCGCCGGCGAGCCCGGCCATCAGCCCCGACATGAGTACTGCCACCCAGCGGCCCTTATAGACCCCCACGCCGACGGTATCCGCCGCTCGCGGGTGCTCGCCCAGTGCGCGCAGACGAAGCCCCCAGCGGGTCCGATACAGCGCCCACGTGAGGAAGATCGCGGAGAAGATGCCGATGTAGACGATCGGCGTGTAGCTGAAGAACATCACATCGATCCAGTGCCAGATCGTGCCCAGCAGCCCCTGTCCACCGGTCGGGAAGTTGAACACCGGCTTGAGGCGCTCCACTGAGTCGGTGGTTCCGGGGTGGCCGAAGATCGTCTCCATGAGGAAGCCTGTGATCCCAACGGCCAATATGTTGATCGCCGTGCCCGAGATGACCTGGTCGGACCTGAGGTTGATCGACGCCCACGCGTGAAGCGCGGAGAAGATGATGGCGCTGGTGAGAGCGCCAAGAACGCCGAGCCAGGTGTTGCCGGTGAGCAGGGCGACGGTCACGCCGAAGAAGGCGCCCACCAGCATGAGGCCCTCCATCGCGATATTGACGACACCCGACCGCTCACAGATGGTCGCGCCGACCGCAGCCAGGGCAATGGGAGTGGCCAGCCTGACCGCGGAGGCGAAGAGCTCAGGAGTGAGGATCTCAGACAGCATCGGCGCCTCCTTTCCTCCGCATCCTGGCCACAGCCCACGTGACGATGGTCTCGGCTCCAACCAAGAAGATGATCAGTCCCTGCAGGATCGCGATCAGCTTCTGTGAGACGCCCGCTTCGAGCTGCATCGTACCCGCTCCGGCCGACAGCGCACCGAACAGGATGGCGGCTGCAATGACACCGATCGGGTTGTTCTTCGCAAGCAGCGCAACCGCGATACCGGTGAAGCCGAAGCCGGACGAGAATTGGTCGAACAACCTCCAATGAACGCCCATCACCTCGACAGCGCCCGCCAGACCTGCAAGCGCTCCCGAAGTACAGAGCGACTTGACGGTGGTCGAGGCGACCGAGATGCCGGCGTTCTCGGCAGCGGAGGGGTTGAAGCCGACGGCCCTGGCCTCGTAGCCCATGACTGTGTACTTGAGCACCCACCACACGATGATCGCGACTACGATCCCGAGAATGATCCCGAGGTGAGCCCTGTTTGCGCCGATGAACGGAAGGAGGTCGGAGATTCGCGGGAGTCTTGTTTCAGGCGGTAGTTGCACCGTCTGCGGGATCTGGCCCTTGGCCTTGAGTGGGCCGGTGACGATCCAGGACACCAAGTACCGCGCTATGTAAGAGAACATCATCGTGGTGATGACCTCGTGTGCGCCGATCTTCGCCTTCATGATCGCGGGGCCGAACGCCCAAGCGGCGCCCGCGAGCGCCGCGAAGATCAGTACGAGCGGCGCGGCGATACCCCACGGCAGGCCGGCGAGAGCGATGCCGAAGAATGCGGCCGCGAGCCCGCCCATGAACAGCTGGCCTTCGGCACCGATGTTGAACAAGCCCGATCGGAAGCCGTAGGCGACGGCGAGGCCCGTGAAGATCAGCGGCGTGGCCCGCATGAGCGTCTCGCCGATCTGCCGGGGACCACCGAAGGCTCCGGTGAACATGGCGCTGTAGGCCGCGACCGGGTCCTTTCCGGTCGCCAGCATGATGATCGAGCCGATGATCATCGCGATGGCTACCGAGATGAACGGCGTGGCGATGCGTATCGCGCGCTGGATCTGCTCCTGCTCGAGCGCGAAACGCTTCTCGGGAGTGTCCGGCGCGCCCCCGGGGACCATCGACGGGTCGACCTGGCGCGTGCTGGCGTCAGACATTCAGGCCCCCCTCGTGTGGCTTGCTCGCCGGACGCATCTCTTCCTGGCTCCCCTTGCCGCCCGTCATGAAGTAGCCGATCCGCTCCTCATCGAAGTCTCCTGCGGAGAACTCGGCGACCACAGAGCCCTCATACATGACAAGTATGCGGTCCGAGAGCGACATGACTTCTTCAAGCTCCATGCTGACGAGAAGCACCGCCTTGCCCGAATCGCGTGCGGCCAGGATTCGGCGGTGGACGAACTCGATGGCGCCGACGTCGAGCCCGCGTGTCGGCTGTGCGGCCACGAGCAGGTCGGGGTCGCGTCCCAGCTCACGGGCCAGAACGAGCTTCTGCTGGTTGCCGCCCGACAGGTTGGCTGCGGCGACGTGAGCCGAAGGCGTGCGGACGTCGTAATCGCGGATGCGCTCCTGCGCCACGCTCTCCATCATCTTGCGGTCGAGGACACCAAGCTTCGAGAGCGGCGGATGCCGGTGGTCGCCCAAGGTAAGGTTCTCGACCAGATCGAACTCCAGCACCAGTCCGCGGCGATGGCGGTCTTCCGGCACGTGCGAAACGCCGGCATCTATCGTCGCGTCCGGCTTGTCGTGTGTGATATCGCGATCGTTGAGGTGGATCGAGCCAGAGGATGGGTGACGCAGTCCCATGACCGCCTCGACCAACTCGCGCTGGCCGTTTCCGTCGACTCCGGCTATCCCAACGATCTCGCCTTCGTGCACTTGCAGGCTGACGCCTCGGAGCGCCTCGAGCTTGCGTTCGTCGATCACCTTGAGGTCGCGTACCTCGAGCACGGTCTTTCCCGGCTTCGCAGGCTCTTTGTGGATGTCCAATACGACATCTCGGCCCACCATCATCCGTGCGAGATCGGCTTCGCTACAGCTCGACGGAGTGGTCTCCCCCACCACAGCACCCGCCCGCATGACCACGATGCGGTCGGAGAACATCATGACCTCATCGAGCTTGTGCGTGATGATGACCACGGCCAGGCCCTCGGATACAAGGCCCTTCACGATGTCGAAGAGTTCACGGACTTCCTGCGGAGTAAGGACCGCGGTGGGCTCGTCGAGGATGAGTATGTTCGCATCACGGTACAGCGCCTTGAGGATCTCGACTCGCTGCTGCATACCCACGGACAGGTTTGAGACCCGTTCGTCGGGGTCGACTCGCAGACCGTAGCGCGAGGATAGCTCGGCGACGCGCGCGCGGGCCGTCCGCATGTCCAGGACTCCACCGCGGATGGTGGGCTCGAGACCGAGGACGATGTTCTCAGTGACCGTGAGCGGTTCCACGAGCATGAAGTGTTGGTGAACCATGCCGATGTGAAGCGCGATCGCATCGCGTGGTCTCTTGATCTTCACCACTTCGCCGTTTACGGCTATCTCGCCCTCATCTGCGTCGAGCAAGCCGTAAGCGACGTTCATGAGCGTAGATTTCCCGGCACCGTTCTCGCCGAGAAGCGCGACGACCTCCCCGCCGGCAACCGCCAGGGAGACGTCGTTGTTGGCAAGCACGCCTGGGAAGCGCTTGGTTATGTGGCGCATCTCCAGAGCGGCTGTGCGGCCGCTTGGAGCGGCGGGGGCAGGACAGGCGGCAGCCGGTTCGTCGGCCATGAGAGCTCCCGTCGCGCGTCGGAGGAGGGACGGGGCGAGCCCGCCCCTCCTCTCGCGTACTCAGCTGTTACTCGGCAGGAACCGTGACGGCGCCGGACTTGATGTCCGCGGTGGCCTTGTCTACGGCATCCTTGATGTCCTGCGGCATCTTGCTGTCCCAGTCATGCCAGGGGGCAAGACCCACGCCGTCCTCGGCGAGGCCGAAGACCTTGTTCTCCCCGCCCTTGAGGTTGCCGTCGACCGCAGCCTTGACGGTGTCGAACACGGCGTTGTCAACGCGCTTGACGGCCGAGGTGACGATGGTGTCGCCGGGGTTGTCGAGCGTGTTGTACTGGTCAGCGTCGACGCCGATGAACAGCGCCTTGTTGTCCTGGCACGCGCTGAACGAGCCGTTACCGGTCTGACCGGCGGCGGCGAAGATGACGTCCGCACCACTCTCGATCATGGCCTTGGCCGCTTCGGCGCCCTTCTGCTGGTCCGTGAAGGTACCGGTGTAGACGCTCTTGACCTCGATCGCCGGGTCGACGGACTTCACGCCGGCCTCGAAGCCGATCTTGAAGCGCTGGACTGCCGGGATCTCCATGCCACCCACGAATCCGACGACCTTCTTGTCGTTGATGCGCGGATCCAGGTCCGTCTTGGTGGTCATCATGCCTGCGACCACGCCGGCGAGGTAGGCGGCTTCCTGCTCCTTGAAGTTGAGGCCGAGAACGTTGGCATCAGGCTTGTCGAAGAAGATGTCGATGCCGCCGAAGTTGATGTCGGGATACTGCGGCGCGAGCTTGATGACCGTGTCGGTCATCAGGAAACCGACGGCGAAAATGGGGTTGTAGCCCGAGTTCGCCAACTGGGTGATGTTGTTCTCGTAGTCCGTCTGCTCCTTGGACTCGAGAACCTCGATCTTCACGCCGAGCTCTTTCTCGGCGCGCTGCAGACCGGCGTAGGAGAGGTCGTTGAACGACTTGTCGCCGAGACCTCCGACGTCGGTGACCATGGCGGCCTTGACGTCGGTCTTCGGGGCCTCGGACTTCGAGGTGTCCTCGGCCGGCTTGTTCTGACAGCCGACCACGAGCGATCCGATCATGACGAGCGCGAGCATCAGAACCAGAAGCTTGCTCAACTTCGTTCTCACGTAGATCTCCCTCCTCGGGTATTCACGGACTTGCCCTCGGTATTCATTCTAGACCACTTGGAGGCGCGAGGGCGGGCGAACTTGCAGCCCCTGCCAGCCCTATCGGAGGCGAGCGCGAGGATGCGTCGTTAGATATTCTTCCCTTATATGGCGGCGGTCTACGTGGGTGTAGACCTGAGTCGTGGAAATATCTGCATGGCCGAGCATCTCCTGCAAGGCACGGAGGTCCGCTCCGCCCTCCAGCATGTGGGTTGCGAAGGAATGCCGGAGGGTGTGCGGGTGCAACCCCTCGATGCCCACGCGAGCGCCGTGGTCGCGCACGATCCTGAAGACGGCCTGCCGAGACATGCGCCGGCCGCGAGACCCCAAGAAGACGGCTGAATCCGCCGGCCCGACCCCCCGCTTGGGCCTGAGTAGGGGTCGGCTGCTAGTCAGATAAGCGTCCAACACGCGTGCGGCGACGCCTCCGACGGGCACGAGCCTCTCCTTGCTCCCCTTGCCGAAGACTCTGAGGAAGCCCTCGGCAAGATCGAGATCGGCGGTGTCCAAACCCACCACCTCGCTCACCCGCAGACCGCAGCCATAGAGCGTCTCGAGCAGCGCCCTGTCACGAAGACCGAGCGGCCCGTCGGGGAACGGCTGGCCCAGGAGCTTCTCGATCTGCTCGATGGAGATCACGTCCGGCAAGCGTTCGGGGACTTTAGGCAGAGGCAACTGAGCCGTGGGGTGGTTTGACGTGATGTTCTCTCGCACGAGGAACTTGTGCAGGCCCTTGACCGCAGCGACTTTGCGTTCGACGGAACTCGGAGCGAGACCTCGCTCCCTCAGCGCTCCGATGAAGACGGCGACGTCGTCGCGCTGGATCGCATCCGGACCGGTGATACCACGAGCCGCGAGGAAGTCGGCATACTCGTTGAGGTCGCGCTCGTAGGCGGCGAGGGTATTGGGAGACGCTCCGCGCTCGACGGCCAAGTGTCCCAGGTATTCGGCGACAAGAGTCTTCATCGGCTCCGATGATAACGAAAGCGGCCACCCCCCGAAGGAGACGGCCGCTCGATGACGCTGTCAGCGTGGGACTAGGCGAGCACGGACTCCAGCGGCGTGAACTCCATACCGTGGACGTCGGCCACCTCTTTGTAGACGACCTTGCCGTCAACCACGTTGACGCCCTTGGCGAGCGCAGCGTCGTCCGACACGGCCTTCTTCCAGCCCTTATCGGCGATCGCCAGGCCGTAGCGCAGCGTGGCGTTCGTCAGCGCGAGCGTGGAGGTGTTGGGGACAGCACCCGGCATGTTGGCCACGCCGTAGTGCAGAACGTCGTCCACAAAGTAGATCGGGTCGGCGTGCGTCGTCGCGTGCGTGGTCTCGATGCAACCACCCTGGTCGACGGAGACGTCGACGAGCACGGCGCCCTTCTTCATCGTCGGCAGCATGTCCTTGGTGATGAGGAAGGGGGTCTTCGCGCCCGGAAGCAGGACCGCGCCGATGACGAGATCCGCACTCTTCACGGCCTCGGCGACGTTGTGCTTGCTGGAGTACATGGTGGTGATGCGGTTGCCCCAGATCTCGTCCAGGTAGCGGAGGCGATCGAGGTTCACGTCCGCGATCGTCACGCGGGCGCCCATTCCCATAGCGACGTACGCCGCGTTGGTGCCCACGACGCCGCCGCCGAGGACGAGCACGTTCGCGGGCGCGACGCCGGGGACGCCGCCCATGAGCACGCCACGGCCGCCATTGGGCTTCTGCAGGTAAGCGGCACCCACCTGAGCGGCCATACGGCCGGCCACTTCGGACATCGGGGCGAGCAGCGGAAGCGAGCGGTTCGGGAGCTCGACCGTCTCGTACGCGATGCAGACAGCGCCGGACTTCACGAGACCCTCGGTCTGGGGCAGGTCGGGAGCGAGGTGGAGGTAGGTGTAGAGGATCTGGCCCGGACGGAGGCGCGCGATCTCGACGGCCTGCGGCTCCTTGACCTTGACGATCATCTCAGCGCGGGCAAAGACCTCATCGGCGGTGTCGACCAGCTCGGCACCGGCAGCGGCGTACTCGGCGTCGGTGAAGGACGAGCCCTCGCCTGCCGACTTCTCGACGAGGACGGAATGGCCGTGCGCGACGAACTCGGCTACGCCGCCGGGTGTCAGTCCGACCCGAAACTCGTTGTTCTTGATCTCCTTGGGCACTCCGACGATCACGAGTTGCTCCCTTCGCGTCTCAGCACGCTCTGTGGCGGCCAGCGATGATGCGCCGCGACCTGCGGCGCTGCGGTGGTGAAAACCTCACACAGTGTAGCGCTCGTGCAGCGCTCTGCAATGCCCGGATTGCATGATGCCGAGTGAGTATTGCATAGAGATGACGCTACTTGAGCGTCCCAAGGGCGACTTGTGATGCAATATCTCCCGCTGCGAACGCAGCCGCGAAGAAGGCGGGGTCATCGGCGAGCGAACGGCCCATGGTGGTGACTCGCACCCCACATAGCGGGGGCGGCGCCACCCTGCCTTCCGCCGACACGTACAGCCTGTGACGCTCCGCGACACCCGCTGCATCGAGCTGTTCCTCTATTGCATCGGAAAATTCTTCTGGAAGTGACGGAATCGCCACGTGAGCAGGCGCCAAGGCGACTTTGGTGAGCGCAGCGAGCGTGTGGTGACTCACCCCTCGATGGCGCTCGCGGGCATCGGCGAAGGAGACCCTGAGGCAGACCACCGGAACCCCGCCGAGAACGCTTGCCGCGTTGACGGCCTCTCCCTGTGCGATCCCGCCATGTCCGAACGGCGTCGCGGTCCCCACAACCCCCGGACCGAGCGCAACGATCGCCACGTCGGCTTGGGCGACGTGGCGCGCGGCGAGCAGCCCCGAGTGGAGGTTCACCGCCTCCAAGTCGCCGCCGAACGCCTGTCCGCAGGTCACCGTCGTGTCGAGGAGACCCTCGTCGGCGCAAGCGCGAACCACGTCGGACAGGGCGATCGGCAGAGCGGCGTCATCGGTCATGCAGTAGGCCACTCGCAAAGTCGAGTCGGCGCGCTTGATCGCGGCGGCGACCAGGGGGACTTGACTGTGGAGCCCGCAGCAGACCACCGGCATGCCGAGGAGCGACTCGACCCGTCGCATGACGGCGTGATGCGGGGACTCCTGCGACTCGACCGCGATGACGTCCACCTGCAGGGGCGTGTAGCGAAGCTTCATCACGTGCCCCGGGCTCGGGACGTCGAGCACGACGCCCTCTCCGCTGCCCTGCCGGGCCACGACGAAGTGGTTTCCGCCCGTCCCCAACGCCAGGTCGACGGCGGTCGTGTTGAGCAAGACTCGTTCGCCGGCTTCGCAGATTCCGGCGAGAGAGGGGTAGCTGACTGCTCGCCCCTCGCGGCCGTCGTCGAGTGACACCCGCAGATCTTGAGCGCCCGCTACCTCGCGCTCGACCGAGGACACCGTGCCCCAGACGAGCCTCACGCGGCATCCCCCAGGTCGCCGAGCAGGTAAGCGACCCGCACGCACAACGCGGTGAGCCGCTCGAGGTCGACGACCTCGATCTGTTCGCTAGTTCCGTGAACGCCCTGCATCCCGCATGACAGCGCGACCGTCTCGACTCCGTAGGCGGCGATCACGTTGGCGTCGCTCCCCCCGCCGGTCTTGAAGGTGCCGGGCTCCATGCCTAGCTCGCGGCACGCACGCGAGACCAGCCGCACTGCAGCGGCGTCCTCGGAGAGTTCGAATCCCTCGTATTCGCGGGTCCAGGCGACGTTGACGGAGCCACCGTGTTTGACGGCCGCGTCGCGCATCGCGCTGTCCATTTCGGCCTTGATCGACTCGACACGCTGTCGATCGAGCGACCGGCACTCGCCTGTCATCTCGACCTGCTGGGCGATGACGTTCGTCGCCCGGCCGCCGCTCACGGTGCCGATGTTGGCGGTGGAACGGTCGTCGAGCCGGCCGATCCGCATCCTTGCGATGGCATCAGCCGCCATGGCGATCGCCGAGATGCCCAACTCCGGCGCCACGCCCGCATGGGCGGCACGGCCTTCGAAGGACGCCTTGAAGGTGTAGTGCGTCGGGGCGGCGACGACGATGCCGCCCGGCCGTCCGTCCGCGTCGAGAACCAGGCACAGGTCGCCGGCGACGACGCCGGCGTCCAACGCCTTTGCGCCGCACAGGCCCACCTCTTCCTGGACGGTGAAGAGAAACTTCACCGTGGGATGAGGCTTTCCTGATTCAGTCAGCCGACGCGCCGTCTCGATGGCGGTCGCCAGACCGGCCTTGTCGTCGGCTCCAAGAATCGTGTCGCCGGCCGCCACGATGAGACCTTCGTGTATGACGGGGTCCACGCCCCTGCCCGGCTCCACGGTGTCCATGTGGGCCGAGAGGAGCAGCACGCCGGGCAACGAGCCCGGCAGCTCGGCGATGAGGTTGCCCGTGTCCGAGCCGGTCACCGCCGCGCTGTCATCGAATCGTACGGAGCACCCGGCCGCCGCGAGCGCGGCCGCACAGTACTCGGCGACAGCACGCTCCTCGCGGGAGGGGCTGTCGATCCGCACGAGCTCCAGGAACGTCTCCAGCAGGCGAGCGTCCTCGGCAGACTCGGCGCGGACGTCGCTCATCTAGCGCGCATCCTTGAAGGCGACAGCGGCGCCGATGAAGTCGCGGAACAGTGGTGCGGGACGCGTGGGTCGGCTCTTGAACTCGGGGTGGCCCTGGTTGCCGAGGAACCAGGGGTGGTCCGGCAGCTCGACCATCTCGACGAGCTTGCCGTCAGGGCTCATGCCGCTGATCACGAGACCGGCCTCGGTCAGTCGGTCGCGGTAGGCGTTGTTGACCTCATAGCGGTGGCGATGGCGCTCGTAGATGACCTCTTCGCCGTAGGCGTCGAAACCCTTGGTTCCCGGCACGACCTTGCAGGGGTAGGCCCCGAGGCGCATGGTGCCGCCCATGTCTTCGACTCCGTGCTGGTCGCGCATGAGGTCGATGACGGGGTGCTCGGTCACCGGATCGAACTCGGCGGAGTTGGCGCCGTCGAGACCTGCGACGTGGCGCGCGAACTCGGCGACTGCCACCTGCATGCCGAGGCAGATGCCGAAGTACGGCACCTTGTTCTCGCGGGCGTAGCAGGCCGCTCGGATCTTACCTTCGATACCACGGATCCCGAAGCCACCCGGGACGAGGATGCCATCCATCTTTGAAAGGACCTGGTCGACTTCCTCGGGAGTGATCGACTCGGCGTCGACCCAGTGCATCTTCACCTTGTGGTTGTGGAAGATGCCTGCATGATCGAGCGCCTCGTTGACCGAGAGGTAGGCGTCCGGCAGTTGGACGTATTTGCCGACGAGCGCGATGTTGACCTCGTCGGAGAGCGATGCCGAGTGCGCCACGAACGCGTCCCACTCGGACATGTCCGGCTTGCCGCACTCGAGTTCGAGGCGGTCGATGACCATCTCGTCGAGCTGCTGGGCGCGCAGGTTCTCGGGCACCTGGTAGATCGAAGGCGCGTCGATGGCGGAGACGACGGCCTTGGGGTCGACGTCGCAGAAGAGCGCGATCTTGCGCCGGATGCTCGCGTCGATGGGGCGGTCGCTGCGGCAGACGATGAAGTCGGGCGTGATGCCGATGCTGCGCAGTTCCTTGACGGAGTGCTGCGTCGGCTTCGTCTTGAGCTCGCTCGACGCGCCGATCCACGGCACAAGCGTCACGTGGATGTAGCAGACATTCTCGCGGCCCTTGTCCTTGCGCATCTGCCGGATGGCCTCGAGGAACGGCAGCGACTCGATGTCGCCGACCGTACCGCCGACCTCGGTCAGGATGACGTCTGGCTTCGTCTGCTCGGCGAGGCGGTTGATGCGGTCCTTGATCTCATTGGTGACGTGCGGGATGACCTGCACCGTACCGCCGAGGAAGTCGCCGCGGCGCTCCTTGCCGATGAGCGTCTGGTAGACCGAGCCCGCTGTGACGTTGCAGTCGCGAGACAGCGACTCGTCGATGAAGCGCTCGTAGTGCCCCAGGTCGAGGTCGGTCTCTCCCCCGTCATCGGTGACGAAGACCTCACCGTGCTGAAAAGGGCTCATCGTGCCCGGATCGACGTTCAGATACGGGTCGAGCTTCTGGATGGTCACCTTGAGTCCGCGCGACTTGAGCAAGCGGCCGAGTGATGCGGCCGTGATGCCCTTACCGAGCGAGGAGACGACGCCTCCGGTCACGAAGATGTGCTTGGTCATGTGCCCCTATCAGCTCCCTTGAGGATCGATACGTGCGTACCCCGTTGCCGATTCTACTCGGCGGCGTGCAGGTCGTGCGGACTTGATTACGAGTCTCGTGAAGATTCTTCGGCGGGCAGGCGGCCCCAGCTGTCGATGCGTGACAGTAGTGCGCTCTTCTCGATCACGCCCGAGAAAGAGAACCGCTCGCTCGCCAGATTCAGTGCAAGAACTAGCGCGAGGTAGATGAGCACACCCCAGAACGGCAGGCCGGCGACGATGAGCAGGCCTGTCACGGCACCAGCGGCGTTCGCACCCGAGTCGCCGAGCATGCCGAGTTCGCCCAGATCGAAACGCCATGTTGCCAGGAGCGGGCCCGCGAGAAACAGCAGCAGCACGAGGCCATCAACGAGCCGCTCCGTCACGGGAGTATCGGCGACGTTACCCATACCCGCGATGACCGCGACGAGTCCGCCCAACGCGAGAACGGCGTAGACCTTCAGCGCGCGTCCCGGCCGCAGGTCGCATAGATTGACGAAGTTCGCGGTCAGCGCGATGGCCGCGCCCGCGGGCAATGCGTAGAGCAAAGCCAGTCCCAGTCCGCTGTCTCCCCATCCGGCCGCCTGGGCGAGTATGAAGGCGACGACGTAGGAAGCGAGCGAGATCCCGAACAACTTGAGGCCGCCGGTCGTGAGCCTGCCGTGCCTCAACGCGCGAAGGTGCCCGCGAAAGCCGCGCGATGCTCCGGTGCCGTAGGCGTCGTCAACCAGCCCCAATGCGAACGCAACCAGCGCGAGCGGGCCTGCAAGGGTCAGTATCGGCAACAGCGAGGTGCGCTCGCCGCCTGTGTCGGCACCGAAGACACCCCCGACGATCGCAGCTCCTGCCCACAGCAGCCACACGACGCCGAGGCCGGCGTACACCGATCGTCCTCGGTAGTTGGCGGTCCGCGGCCCCTCGGCCAGTGACGGTTCGAGCATGCGCATGCCCAGCCATGGGACCCCAAGGCCGAGCAACGCTCCCATGAGGATCACTGCGGCGTCGCGCCCGCTCATCGCTCGCTCGCCCGGTCCTCGGCGGCCGTCGCCTCAGCACGCCGGCGCTGTTGGAGCGCGTGGGACAGCATGACCCATGACAGGCCGATTCCCACGTAGAAGACCTCGAGCGCAGGGATCACGATTCCCGAGTCCTCAGTGAAGTACGCGACGAGCCCGGCGACGAGCGAGACGGTGATCGCGTCGGCGAAGTTCGGATTCTCGATGAGGGTGTCGGCAAAGCCGCCCTGCGGTCGCCAGCGCATCAGGCCGAGGAAGGCCAGGACCGCGAGCAGGATGTAGGCCCAGTTGGTCCGCGTGAGCACCCTGGCGTTGGTCTCGGCCTTACGGACGATGATGTTCCACAGCTCGACGAGCCCGCCGCTCTGCGCAGACGTCAGGGCGCGTCCCAAGTGGGTCTGCGGGCCACCGCCGAAAAGGTCGATAGCGGCGAACGCCGCAATGATGACCACGACCCCCAGGAAGAGCCAGAAGACGATCCGCCAAGACACGTGGTGCCCGTTCATGAGGACCCAGGCGAGACCGTATCCAACCACACCCCAGATCGCGACGCCGACGTTGGCTCCCCAGAAAGGTGCAGCCGCGGTCATGATCGCTATGAGGCCGACGAGTGGCAGGCCGAAACGGCGGACGTATACCGTGAAGCGATGCTCCGGCCACTCGTCCACCAGCAGCGCGAGCCCGACGATCGACGATCCGAACAAGATCGCCGCCGCTTCGTTGCCCATCCCATAGAAGCGGGCCGCGAGAAGCGGCGAGTAGCCGTAGAAGTTCGTGAACGATGCGGGAGCACCGAGCCACTGGTCGACGATGATGGTGGCCGCTGTGGCGAGCGATAGCACGGCCACAGGCACCCGTGCACCGGTCTTCCACCACAGGAGGATTCCGATGGCCCACACGATGGCAACCGTGACGACGTAGGCGGTTATCGCCTGCCCGGACGTCACGGGCCAGCGGTTGAACCCGAACATCAGCCAACCACACATAGGCAGCGCGAGCACCAACAGCAGCAGAGCCTTGACGACTGCCACTCCTCGGCCGAGTACGCGCAGTGACCACTCACGCGCGCGCACAAGGATGAACGCAGCCATGAGTAGCGCCACGATGGTGAGCGCGACGAACGTATTGACGAGTCCTGGTTTCGCCTGGTCGACGGAGACCGCGGTCGCATCCATGCGCGATAGCAGTGCGATGCGCGAAGCAAGATCGCCCGCCGAGCGCTCATGGACCGGGTCGCCGATGACAGACACCGGCTGCGGGATGCCGAGCGCCTCGAGTGCCGAGGCGGTGATATCCGGGTTAGTGACGAGCCCGATGCGGTGAGTGGAGTCGGAGGTGAGTTGACCCGCTCCCCAACCGTCGCCTGAAACGATGAGCGGAGCGATTCCCTCGGCTTGGCCGAGAGCCGGATCGCCGGTTGACTGGCCGACGACCATCAGCGTGGCGCTACGGCCGAACGTGTTCTCGGCGGCAGCGACCGCGGCATCGAGCGTGCTCATGCCCCGCTCACGCTGCTTCACCGCGATCTCCGCTGTCACCTGCTCGGAGAACTTGACCGCACGGTAGACGTCACCGGCATCCACCACGACCAGACGCGGGCCTCCCGCGGCCGCCATGTCATGATTCGCTGCTTTGAGCGCCTTGGCGACGGCCGCCTTGTCAGTGGCGATGCCGAAGGGCGCGTTCGCGTCTTGCGTGAGCAGCCTGCGGGAGACGTCGCCGAACCGCACGAGTCCCTCGGCGTTCATCGCGGCAAGTGCAGCGGGACGCACGTAGCGCTGTTCGCCGGTGACGTAGCCGACATCCGAGTTCCCCACCGCTGCCGTCGTGCCGCCAGCGTCCTCTACGGACTCGCCGAGGATCCCAAGCTGGATCTCGAACGCCTTCTCGGCGTTCACTCTGGCCGTGAGGGGCATGCCGAGGAAGACGATAGCGCTGTCCCCCACCTGGTTGCCGGTTGCGCGACGGTAGGCCTCGGCAGCCGTGCCCACTTCGTAGCGCTCAGTAACGCTGTAGGCGCCCGCCGCGGTCGGCACGCTCACAGCCCACGATCCCGCTGAGATGCCGAGCGCCCCTTCGAGCGGCGATGCTGCGTCCGCCTTGTCGCGCGAGCGGCTGCGAGCGTTGACGTTGCCGGTGGCACCCGTCTGCGCGAGCCGCCACAGTGTGGGCGTAGCGGTGGGAGTGATGTCGGCCCACGTGAGATAGGGCGCGAGGACGATGATGCACGTCTTGTCCGTTGCTGCCTTGGCGGCAGCGCTGCGAGGGAGGCCGAGCCACGCCGCGGCACAGGCGGCGACGAGCATGGTTATCAGGGTGGCCCTTCTCATCCGCACCCATGATAGCGGATGCCGGGGCCATCGGCGGTGACGAGAGGGTGACGCCGTCACGCTCTCGAACAGAAGGCGCCGCCACCTCGGTTACACTAGCCCCGCACGCGAGCGTGCCTTCCCATTTGTGAGAGGAACCACCATCAGCAGGCCTTCCATCGCCCGCTCGACCGCGACCATGTCGCTTGCGACCTCTCTGTCGCGGGTGACCGGGTTCGTGCGTACCTGGGCTACCGCGTACGCGCTCGGTGCGACGACGCTCGCGGCGGCGTACAGCGTGGCGAACAACATCCCCAACATGATCTTCGAGCTTGTTGCCGGCGGCATCCTGTCGTCGCTGTTCATCCCTACATTCTTGGAGATCAAGGCGCGACGCAACGAACAGGAGGCGTGGCGCTTCGCCAATCACGTGTTCAACGTCGCCGTGCTCGCCCTTGGCGTCGTCGCGATCATCGGCATCCTGCTGCCGCAACCGTTCATCTGGACCCAGACCTTCCGGCTTCCCTCCGAGTCGGCCGCACCGGTGCGCGAGATGGCGAGCTTCTTCTTCCGCTTCTTCGCCATCCAGGTGGTCGTCTATGGCGGCGGCATGGTGATGCAGGGGCTGCTGAACGCCGAGCGAAGCTACCTGTGGACCGCGCTGGGCCCTGTCTTCAACAACGTCGTGGTCATCGTGACGCTGCTGACGGTGGCCCGCATCGGCGCAGACACGACGCAGGGCCTTGTCGTGCTCGCCTTGGGCACCACGCTCGGGGTGGTCGCCATGTTCGCGGTCATGTTCCCGGACCTCAAACGCCGCGGCGTCAGGTACCACGCCGAGCTTGGGCTCGGCGATCCCGACGTTCGGCACATGCTCGTCCTTGCGATCCCCACCGTGATCTACGTGGTGACCAACCTGATCGCGGTATCGTTCCGCAACGCTTCGGCCTTCGCAGTCGCCGAGAACGGACCGTCGATCCTGTGGTACGCATGGAACTTCTACCAGCTTCCGTACGGAGTGCTCGCGGTGGCGCTTGCCACAGCCATCTTTACCGAGTTGTCGGAGTCGGCGGGCCGGCGTGACATGGCGGCGTTCAAGAACAATTTCGGGGCGGGCCTTCGCACGACGGCGGTACTCATCATCCCCTCGGCAGCGGCGCTGTTCGCATTGTCGGTGCCGCTCGTCTCGCTCTACCGGGTCGGCGCCTTCGAGGAGGCATCCGTCGCCCCGGTAGCGAGCGCCCTGCGCCTGTGGGCGATCGCGCTCGTCTTTTACGCGAGCATGATGTTCGTGCTGCGGACCTTCTACTCGCTGAAAGACACGAAGACCCCCGCGATGGCGAACGTAGTCCTCACCATCGTGCAGGTCGGCTTGTACTGGACCCTTTCCACCGGCTTCGGTGACTGGGCCGGCCTGGGCCTGAACGGGATTCCGGTCGCCGACACCGTGTTCTACGTGCTTCTTCTTGCCACGCTCGCCGTGGTGCTGCGGCGTCGCATCGGCGGCTACGACCTGAAGGGCGTTCTCGGCGTGTACGGCAAGATGATCGCCGCCTCCCTCGTCGGTGGCGTGGCCGCGTACTACGCCGCCGGGTTCGTCGAGCCACTCCTGTCGGGCGTGGCGAGCGCGCTTCTCCAAGTCGCAGTTGGCGGCGTCGCGTGTTTCGTCATCGCATTCGGGCTCGGGAACGTCATGCACGTCGCCGAGGTGCGCTCGGTCAGCAAACTCGGCCGCCGACTGATAGGCCGGATTGGAGGACGTTCGTGAACGACCCGCGCATCGTGGCCGTGATTCCCGCGTACAACGAGGAGGAGCGCATCTCCGACACCGTGCGTGCGGTCGCCGGCATCCCGGGCGTCGTGCGTGTGGTCGTCGTGGACGATGCATCGGGAGACCAGACCACCGCGCGTGCCGAGGCCGCCGGTGCCAAGGTCATAGGACTGCGCTTCAACGTGGGCAAGGGCGCAGCTCTCGAGACGGGCGCGAAGCGCGCCGAGGACGCCGACATAGTCCTGCTGCTCGACGGCGACTTGGGCGACACCGCTTCGCAGGCCGTGTCCCTGCTGGCGCCGATCATCGCGGGCGAAGCGGACATGAGCATCGCGAAGTTCCCGCGTCCCGCGGGCAAGGCCGGCTTCGGGTTCGTCAAGGGTCTCGCGCGCCGAGGGATCGCCCGCATGGGCAACGGCTTCCTCGCCGACGCTCCCCTGTCGGGGCAGCGGGCTCTGACCGCCGAGTGCCTGCAGGCCGTACGTCCGTTCGCGTCGGGCTACGGCGTCGAGGTCGCGCTGACCGTGCGCGCCCTGCGCGCAGGCATGCGGGTCGTGGAGGTCCCCACCGAGATGACGCACGCCGCTACGGGGCGTGACGTCCACGGCTTCATCCACCGGGGACGCCAGTTCGTGCACGTCGCGATCGCGCTCACGAAGCTTACGTTCGAGGGACGCCGCCCCCGGGTCTAGTCAGATGCGGCTATTGCGGCAAGGGCGGATAGAGCGCGTCCGTGCCAGCAGTCGTGCCGTAGTTGCCAGGGTTCGCGCCACTGAGCAGTGCGACCAGCGTGTAGCGCCCTGTGGTCGTTCCCAGAGTGTCTAGCGACGAGAGTCCGGCGTCACGGGCGGCCGCCACCATGCCCGTCTTCTGGCCGGGGTTCTCGGCAACGATCGCCGTGGTCGTGGGGCTGTCGAAGGCCTTCGCGAGCGCGATACCGGCGGGGTCCGCCTTGCCATCCGGCGCTGCGATGTCGACCGCGCGAGAGGCAGCCGTGTCGGCATCGAGACCGTCCACCCGCAAGACGCCCGAAGTGACGAGCGCGTCGGTGAGGGGACGTGGGCCCTTGGTCTTCCACTCGGCGGCAAGAGCGGCCGCAAGACTTGCGACCGCATCGTCACCATTAGGCGCGAGCGACGCGACCGCTGAGCCCAGTTCGCTATCGTCAAGAGCGAATCCCGGCTTGAGCAGCGTAACGACGGCGACGGTGCCTCCGGCCGCTTCGACGTCCTTGCGCACCTCGCTGAGCCCGTCCTCACGACCGCCGTTGACGATCGCGACCACCGTCTGTGCTGTGAGCCGTCCTGCAGCCCAGGTGTTCACGAGATCACCCGACAAGCCGTTAAGTGACTTGTTCTCGGTCGAGAGGGCCTCGTTCTCGGTGCGCAGGTCCTTGAACTCCTTCTGGAGTCCCTTCACGAGAGCGACCTGCTGCTGGTCGAACGTGCCCCGCTGAACGACAAGACCGCCCAGCACGAGGCCGAGTGCGAGGGCCAAGAAGACCGATACGAGCGACGCGATGTGGTAGCGCAGGTTGTACATGAGCTCTCCTCGGGAGGCTAGAAGCCGAGCCAGGCGCGGACGCGCAGGATGACGAGCTCGACGAAACCGCGAGCTGCGGGGGAGATCAGGATCATGGCGGTCACGACAGTAAGTGCGGCTGTGGCGATGAGAAGCAGGTGCTCGGGCCCGACCGATGTCCGATAGAGCTTGTTAACGCCCTTGGCGTCGACGAGCTTCGGCCCCACCTTGAGCCTGACCAGAAACGACGAGGCCATGCCCTTGCGGCCCTTGTCGAGGTACTCGACAAGATTGGCGTGAGTTCCCACCGCGACGATCAGGTCGCAGCCGGACTCCCAAGCCAGCAGGAGTGCCAGGTCTTCACTCGTCGCGGTGAGCGGCCACACCTGAGCCCGGTCGGCGAGACCGAGCTGCTCGATACGCTCCATGCCCGGCGCGCGACCGTCTGCATAGGCATGGACCAGGAGCTCAGCACCGGAAGCGAGCGCCGCGTCAGTCACCGAATCCATGTCACCGACGATAATGTCGGGCTTGAAGCCCGTCTCCATGATGGCGTCGGCACCGCCATCGACCCCCACGAGCACCGGCCGCATCTCTCGGATGTAGGGTCGCAGCGCAGTGAGGTCTTCCTTGAAGTCGTAGCCTCGCACGACCACGAGCACGTGGCGACCGTAGATCTCAGTCTTGAGCTGCGGTACCCAGGTCTCGTCGACGAGGATGCTGCGCTCGCGTTCCAGATATTCGATGGTATTGCGGGCGAACTTGTCGAGCTGCTCGCCGAGACCGGCCTTCGCGGCCTCCATCTTCGCCTCGACCGTGGTCACCGACAGGCGCGTGCCGCGCGCGCAGACTTCACCGTCGCGCAACACTTCGTCGCCGATGACCTCGACGGCGTCGCCCTCGCGCAGGACCGAGAATATCTCGGGCCCCACGTCGTCGATGAGCGTGACGCCGGCGCGCGTGAGCAACAACGGCCCAACGTTCGGGTACGTGCCCGAGATGGATGCGGACGCGTTGACGACGACCTCGACCCCGGTGGCGATCAATCCCTCGGCGCTCACCCGATCCATGTCGACGTGGTCGATCACGGCCACGTCGTCAGAGCCCAGCCTCTTGACCAGGTCCTTCGTACGCTTGTCCAGTCGTGCTATGCCCTGATGGCGCATCCGGGTCCGAGTCTTCTTGGGTGCGGGGATGGGACCGAAAGGTCCTCGGGTATGCTATCACGCCCGCTCTTCGCCACGGACGCCCCGTCACCCGCCCGTGTACTAAACCGCCGAGGACTCCAACAGCTCGCGTGCGTGCGCCCGCGACGCATCCGAGTCGTTGCCGGAGAGCATCCGCGCGATCTCCGCGACACGCTCCTCGCCCGCAACGGTGACCACCGACGTGAATGCGCCGTCGCTTCTGACGTCCTTGCGGACGACCAGCTGCGCGTCGGCGTACGCAGCCACTTGCGCCAGGTGCGTCACGACGATCACCTGGTGTGTGGCAGCGAGGCGGGCAAGCAGCCGCCCGACAGACTGGGCGGTGGAGCCACCCACGCCGGCGTCGACCTCGTCGAAGACGAGCGTCTTCACGCGGTCGGCCGAGCCGAGAACACTCTTGAGCGCGAGCATCACCCGGGAGATCTCGCCCCCCGAGGCGATACGCGCCAAGGGACGTGCCGGCTGGCCCGGCGCAGGCGAATACAGGAACTCCACCCGGTGGGGCCCCTCGGCGGTCCACGAATCGAATGGCAGCTCTTCGAAGCCGATCTCGAGACGCGAGCCCTCCATCGCAAGCTCGGACGCGGTGCCACCTACCGCGTCCGCGAATCCCGGAGCGGCCTTGGTGCGCTCCGCAGCGAGCCGCTCGCTCGACGCGCGCAAGGCATCGGACGCAGTGGTGACACGCTGCTGGGCCGCGAGCCGCTCTGCGGACGCGTCCTCGGCGACCAGCAGCGCCTGCCGAGCGCTCTCCCTGCGAGCGACCACATCTTCGAGCGTGGGGCCGTACTTCTTCTTGAGGCCGCTCAGCGCAGAGAGCCTGCCGAGAACCTCGTCGAGAACCCGCGGGTCGTGTTCGACAGTGTCGCGGTACGAGCGCGAGGCTGAGCCGATGTCGTCAACGAGCGCCTCTGCCTCGGCGAGCCGTGCCGCGATATCGTCGAGCGCCGGGTCGATCCCGGCGACCTTGCCGAGGGCGGCCGCGGCGGCAGCCACGCGGTCGAGCGCACCGCCATCACCCCGCAAGGCGGACGCCGCCAACGCCGACGCTTCGGTGAGCCGCTCGGCATGCCTGAGCGCGGGCAGCCGAGCCTCGAGAGCGTCGTCTTCGCCCAACTCGGGCGCGACTGCGTCGATGTCCTCGGCGATGAAGCGGAGGTAATCGGCGTTCTCGGCGGCTTGGGCGATGCGGGACTCGAGCGCGGACAAAGCGTCCAAGGCATCGCGGTACGCGGCCAGGTCGGCGCGGTAGTCCGCCAGAGCAGCCAGCGCGGTCTCCCCCGCCCATCGGTCGAGGTAGCCGGCGTGGGTGGCAGGTGTGAGCAATGCCTGATGTTCGTGCTGACCGTGCAGGTCCACAAGCGGGCCCACGCGTTCGGCCAGGCCGCCGACGGTCGACATCTCATCCCCGAGTACACACTTGCTGCGTCCGTCCGCAGTCACGCGCCGCTTGACCACCAGCTCGGAGCCCGCATCGCTGAAGCGACCCTCGACGAGCGTCTCCGGGGCCCCGGCTCGCACAGAGGCCGAGTCGGCCCGGTCGCCCAGCAGGAGCTTCAGGGCGCCAAGCAGGGCTGTCTTCCCCGCCCCGGTCTCGCCGGTGAGGACGGTCATGCCCGGCCCGAACTCGAGCCAGACATCCTCTATGAGCGCCAGGTCGCGGACGTGAAGTTCTTCGAGCACTCGTCAGCCTCCGAAGAACTCCTCGGCGACCGTATCGTAGAAGTCCCGGCCGCTGAGCTTCACGAGCACGCAGTCGTGGGTCCCTCTGGATATGGTCACGCGGTCGATCGAACGGCGGCAGGGAGTCAGGTCCCCGTCGACCACGAAGCATGCCTCGCTTCGTGCGGGATCCGGCAGAGTGAGCTCGACCGTCTCGTTGGGTCCCGTAACGAGGGCGCGAGACTGAAGCGTGTGCGGCGCGACGGGCATGACGATCATGCCACCATACCCAGGAGCCACGATAGGGCCTCCGGCGGAGAGCGCATAGGCTGTCGATCCGGTGGCCGTGGCGATGACTATGCCATCGGCGCGGTGTTGCGCAAGCCGCCGACCGTCGATCGCAACATCGAACGCGATGACGCGGGCCGATCCGCCCCGAGACAAGACGACCTCGTTGAGCGCTCGGTAGGTCCCCGCGGGGCGCTCGGCGATGATGACCTCGGCCCGAAGAGTGGCCCGGCGCTCGACGCCGGCATCACCGGCGAGCGCGGCCTCCACGGCCTCGCGCATGTTCTCCGGATGCGCGCCGGACAGGAAGCCGAGCCGGCCGAACTTCACGCCAAGAAGCGGGATCTCCATCTCCGGCAGTGTGTGGAACGCCTTCAGTATCGTGCCATCGCCACCCAGCGCGACAGCCAGCGCGGGCTCGCCGATCTCCGAGGAGGGCACGCCGTGGGAGGGCATGCCGGCAGCCTGGGCGTCCGCGAGCGTGAGCACCGGTTCCAGGCCCTGACCCGTCAGCCACGTCGCAAGCTCGGCGCAGGCCGCGAGGGCAGCCGGATTGAGCGCATTGGGCACCAACAGTACTCGCATGACTACCCTCCCAGCACTTCGTGTGCGGCGTGGACGACGTCTGCGGCCGTGGCCCCGGTCGGGTCACCGACGCGAGACGCCCACAACCAGAATTCGATGTTACCTTCCGGACCGGTTATCGGCGAGAACGCAAGCCCGCGCACGACGAGACCCTGGTCCTCCGCCGCGCGCGCCGCATCCCCGAGAACCTCCTCGTGGACCGATGCATCTCTCACGACGCCTCGTTTTTCCACGCGCCCCTTGCCGACTTCGAACTGGGGCTTTACCAGCGCCAGCAGGTCGCCCTCCTCGCCGAGAAGCGCCGCCAGGTGAGGCAGCACCGTCCGCAGGGAGATGAACGACACGTCGCACACGACCAGGTCGAATGGAGCCCCCAGCTCGACCGGGTCGACGCTGCGGATGTTGGTTCGCTCGATGACCGTCACGCGCTCGTCGCTCCGCAGGCTCCAGGCGAGCTGACCATAGCCCACATCGAGAGCGACGACGCTCACGGCACCCGCTTGCAGAAGACAGTCGGTGAAGCCGCCAGTGCTCGCCCCCACATCGATGGCGCGACGCCCTTCGATCGGGACGGCGAACTTTTCGAGTGCGCCGGCCAGCTTGTCGCCGCCCCTCGAGACGAACCGGCGGCGCTCGGCCACCTCGATGACGGAGTCCTCGGCGACCTGCTCGCCCGCCTTGGTCACGACCTCGCCGCCCACGCGGACCTCACCGGCCAGGACCGCGGCGCGCGCCTGCTCCCGCGAAGGGAAGAGGCCGCGCTCAGCGAGCAGTGCGTCGAGCCGACGTCGGCTCATCGGCACTCGTTTCAGGTCGGTCGGTCAGAACGGCGTCAGGCGTCAGGTCCGAGAGCTTCATCGTGATAGCGGCCGCGACCGCGTCTGGCGTGAGGCCCACCTCGGCCAGCAGCGTCGGCATGGCCCCATGCGTAACGAAGCAATCAGGCACGGACAGGCGCAGCACCGAGGGGCGCAACCCCAAGTCGGCGAGCGTCTCGACGACCGCGGACCCGAAGCCGCCCACGCAGGTGTTCTCCTCGATGGTGACGACGAGCCGATGCGACCGGGCGGCGTCAGCGATGGCTTCCAGGTCGAGCGGCTTCACCCAGCGCATGTTGAGCACGGTGCACTCGACTCCGTCCTCGGCGAGCGACTCGGCGGCCTGCTCGGCGACGCCGACCATCCGACCGACCGCCAGCAGCGCGACGTCGGCGCCTTGGCGCCTCGTCTGCGAGCGGGACGGCTCCCAGAGCTCCGCAGGCCGCTCGGCCACGCCGGCTCCGGAGCCGCGCGGATAGCGCAGCGCGACGGGCCCGTCAGCCTTGAGCGCCGTGTGCAGTGCGTCGGCGAGCTCTCCCTCGTCGGCGGGCGCGAGCACGGTCATGTTCGGGATGCTGCGCAGGTAGGTGAGGTCGAAGACCCCGTGATGCGTAGGGCCGTCCTCGCCCACGAGCCCGGCGCGGTCGAGGCAGAAGACGACATGCGCCTTCTGCAGAGCGATGTCCATGATGAGCTGGTCGTATGCCCGCTGCAGGAACGTCGAGTAGATCGCGACGACCGGGATACGTCCGCCGGTCGCGAGCCCCGCAGCGAGTCCCACAGCGTGTTCCTCGGCGATGCCCACGTCGTAGAAGCGGCTGGGGTACTC
Organism: uncultured Eubacteriales bacterium; assembly: GCA_964607705.1. Classification (GTDB taxonomy): domain Bacteria; phylum Actinomycetota; class Coriobacteriia; order Anaerosomatales; family PHET01; genus CAZSLI01. The sequence goes on along the minus strand of CAZSLI010000001.1, from coordinate 88,817 downwards.
CCGGGCGAAGGCGTCCAGCCCCGTGCCCGACGGCATGGCCGCTGTGATGGCGACGATGCGCTCGTCCTCGGCGGCCTCGGCGAGCAGGGCGCGAGAGAAAGCCGCGGTGTAGCTGATCGCACCGCCACTGCTGTTGGCCTTACCGGTCTCTATCGAGAAGGGACCGATGCCGTGGAAGGCGTCGGGCTGGTCCTCGGCGTGCAGGTATCCGAAGCCCTTGCGCGTGACGGCGTGCACGATGACCGGACCGGCGGTCTTCTTCGCGGCGGCAACGGCCTGCTCGACGGCACTCACGTCCTGCCCGTCGATGGGGCCGACGTACTTGAGGCCGAGCTCCTCGAACAGCATGCCCGGTACGAGCAGCTGCTTGACCGATTCCTTGACGGCCTCGCCCGCGTCGACCATCACCTTGCCGAGGCTGGTGGAGGCCAGGCGCGACTCCACGCCGTCACGGAGCCGCTGGTAGCGCGGGTCCAAGCGCACACGTGCGAGGTAACTCGCCAGGGCGCCGACATTCTCGGAGATCGACATCTCGTTGTCGTTGAGGACGATGACGAGCCTCGTGCCGAGATGCCCGATGTGGTTGAGCGCTTCGAACGCCATGCCGCCGGTCATCGACCCGTCGCCGATGACGACCAGGACCGTCTCGTCGCCCCCCCTGGCGTCTCGAGCCAAAGCAAGCCCGAGCGCGACGGATAGGGAGTCCGATGCGTGACCTGTGTCGAAGCTGTCGTAGGGTGACTCGGCGCGCTTGGGGAAGCCACAGACGCCGCCGTACTGGCGCAGCGTGTTGAATCGGTCACGGCGGCCGGTGATCAGCTTGTGCACGTAGGACTGGTGACCGACGTCGAAGATCACCCGGTCCTCGGGACAATCGAGCGCGCGGTGGATGCCGAGCGTCAGCTCGACGACGCCGAGGTTGGGGGCGAGATGACCACCCGTGGCTGACACGGTGTTGACGAGCTCATCGCGGATCTCGCCGGCCAGCACCTTCAACTCGTCATCGCCGAGTGACTTGACGTCACACGGCGAATCTATCGTGTCGAGGATACGTGCCTGGTCCACCGAGGAAGCCCGCCTGTCGGTTGGTCGCCGCCATGCGAGGCGGCGCTACGTCGAGAATAGTATGCCCGAGTGCCCGAGACGGCGCTTCCGGCATGCACCGTCACCGGCGTGTTTACGAGCCGGAGGCTCCCGGCGCGTCCTCGTCCTGGATCTCCGGCTCCGGAGTCGCCTCGGGCGCACCGTCGGCGGGCTCCTCGGCGGCAGCGGCCTCGACCGAGTCGGGTGACTCGATGGCCTGCCCGTCCGGCGTCCCTGCTGCGGCGTCCCAGTCGGCGTGGTCGATCAGCTCCGTGCACTGGTTCGCGAGCCGCACGCCTTCCTCGAGCAGATCGAGGCTCTTCTCGAGCGAGGTGTCCTTCTTGCGCACCTGGGTCACGATGTCGTCAAGGCGCGCCCGCGTCTGGGCGAACGTGTAGGAGTCATCAGCCATTCTCGATCACTCTCCGCTCTCGCGACGTTCGGCGATCTTGCCGAGGACGCCGTTCACGAACTTCGACGAATCCTCTCCGCCGTACACCTTGGCGAGCTCGACCGCCTCGTTGATCGCGACACTCGGCGGCACGTCGGGGACGTAAAGTAGCTCGTAGGTCGCGATGCGAAGGATGTTGCGGTCGACCAGAGGCATGCGGCCGACGGTCCAGTGCTCGGAGATGTCCGAGAGGGTCGCGTCGATCTCTTCGACGTGGTCGTTCACGCCCTGAGCGAGCGCCCGTGCGAACTCGTCGGGCTCGCCGTCTTCCGTGGAATACGAGCCGCTGCTGAGGATGTGGTCGACCGCTTCGCCGGTGACCTCTCGCTGGTAGAGCATCTGCAGTGCCTGCTGGCGCGCTTTGTGTCGTTCAGGTCTCGACATCACTCTGCGAAGACCAGTCCGTCGACGTACACGTCTACACAGGACACCTCGACGCCGACCTGGCTCACGAGCGCGTCAGCCACGGCGTCCTGCACCTGGCCGGCCACCTCGCGCAGCTTGCTGCCGTACTCGACCTGGACGTGGACGGAGACACACACGGAGTTGTCCTCGTTCACGGTCACATCGATGGCGCGCGCTGAACCCTTGCGACTGCCCTTCTGCACCAGGCCGGCGAGGCCGGGGGCGCCGATCGCCGAGACACCGGCAACGCCCTCCGTCGCAAGGTTGACAATGGTATCGAGGACACCGGGCGCGACGCCCAGCCCTTCAAGTCTGATCTCGTCGGACATGTTCGCTCCCCGCGAGGCCGGTTAGGCCCCGCCCATCTCGGTGTCAACGAAGTCAGTATAGACTTCGCCCCTTCGGAACGCGTCCGTCTCGACGACGCGCAGGTGGAAGGGCAGAGTTGTCGGTATACCCGTCACGATGAATTCGTCGAGGGCCCTGTGTGCTCGGGCGATGGCCTCGTCGCGCGTCTCGCCCCATACGATCAGCTTCGCGAGAAGCGAGTCGTAGGTCGGCGGGACACGGTACCCCGAGTAGCAGTGGCTGTCCACTCGAACGCCGAAGCCACCCGGCGGGTTGAACACCTCGATGAGACCGGGATGCGGACGGAAGTTGTGCGCCGGGTCCTCGGCATTGATGCGGAACTCGATGGCATGACCCCGAAGCATGATGTTCTCCTGCTTCGCGTGCTTCATCGGCAGACCCGAGGCGATGCGGATCTGCTCGCTGATGATGTCCACGCCGCTGATCTGCTCGGTGACGGGGTGCTCCACCTGGACGCGGGTGTTCATCTCCATGAAGTAGAACTTGCCGTCGGTGTCGAGCAGGAACTCGACGGTGCCCGCGTTTACGTAGTCGACCGCCCGCACGAGCTTGATCGCCGCGGCACCCATCTCGGCGCGCAGCTCGGGCGAGAGCGCCGGCGAGGGCGCCTCCTCGACGAGCTTCTGGTGGCGGCGCTGGATCGAGCAGTCGCGCTCGAACAGGTAGACGGCGTTGCCATGGGTGTCCGCGAGCACCTGGATCTCGACGTGCCGAGGACGCGCCAGGTACTTCTCGAGGTAGACGGTGTCGTTGCCGAACGCGGCCGCGGCCTCGGTCTTGGCGGCGACGAAGTTCGCCTCGAGCTCATCGGCGTGCTTCGCGACGCGCATTCCTTTGCCGCCGCCGCCTGCTGATGCCTTGATGAGCACGGGGAAGCCGACCTGCTCGGCGAACTTGAGCGCTTCTGCCGGCGTATCGACGGCTCCGTCGCTGCCGGGAACGGTGGGGACGCCGGCCAGTGCAGCGGTCTCGCGCGCGACGGACTTGTCGCCCATGCGCTCGATGGCCTCGGGCGACGGGCCGATGAAGACGAGCCCCGAGTCGGCGCAGGCGCGGGCGAACGCAGCGTTCTCGGCAAGGAAGCCGTATCCGGGGTGGACCGCCTGGGCGCCCATGGTGAGCGCGGCGGAGATGATGTTGGGCATGTTGAGGTAGCTCAGGGCGCTTTGCGCCGGACCGATGCAGACACGGTGGTCCGCCATGCGCACGGGCAGCGCGTCGGCGTCGGCCTCGGAGTAGACGGCGACGGTCTCGATGCCCATCTCACGCGCAGCGCGGATGACGCGAAGCGCGACCTCGCCTCGATTGGCTACCAGTATCCGGTCGAACACGGGCGTCGCCACGGGCTACTGGGCCTCGTAGTAGAACAGGACCGTGCCGTACTCGACCGCGTCACCGTTCTTGACGGCGATCTCGCGGATGACGCCGGCCTCCTCGGCGACGATCTCGTTCATGAGCTTCATTGCCTCGACGATGCACAGCGGCTGACCCTCGCTCACCTGATCGCCCACAGCGACGAAGGCCGGTGAGCCGGGCGACGGTGACTCGTAGAACGTGCCGACCATCGGCGCGGTGACGGACTTCCAGGACGCGGGACGCGCACCGGCGGCGGAATCCGCGACGGCGACCGGCGCGGGGGCTCCGGCGGGAGCGGCAGCGGGGGCAGCCACGGGGGCGGCCACGACAGCTCCGGCCTTGCGGACGACGACCTTGTTGTCGCCCTCCTCGATGATCACCTCGGCCACATCGGACGACTCGACCATCTTGATCAGCTCACGCAGCTGGTTGATGTCCACCTCTTCACCCTCTCTGACGGTGCGGATCTCCTCGCTCATCATGAAGACGGCATTCTCGGCGCCTTCGCGATGAGCAGACAAATACGTGCGTGCCTCGTTCGGGAAGAGCGCGTACATGAGCACGTCTTCCTCGCTGCGGGCCAGGTCCCCGATCTCCGCCTCGACCTCTGCATAGGTGGTCGAGACGAGCGTGCCGGGCCTCACGTCGCTCGCGAGTGGCTTCTCGTCGCCGAGTACCTTGGCGATGACCTCCCGGTCCATGGGACCAGGGGCCTTGCCGTAGTAGCCGCGGATGTAGTCGCGCATCTCCTGCGGAACGATATTCCACCGCTTCCCCGTCAAGACGTTCATGACGGCCTGCGTCCCGACGATCTGCGACATAGGCGTGACGAGCGGCGGGTAACCGACCTCGGCACGTACGCGCGGGATCTCCTCGAGCACGTCGGGCAGCCGGTCGAGCGCCTTCTGGATCTCGAGCTGGCTGATGAGGTTGCTCATCATGCCGCCGGGAACCTGATGGCTGAACACCTCCATCTGAAGCAGCGAGGTGACGCCGCGCTTGAGGCCCTTCTTGCGACGCACGTTCTCCCAGTAGTCCGCGATCTCGAAAAGCAGGTCGAGGTCGAGGCCGGAGTCGTACGGGCTCTCCTTGAGCGCCGCGACGATCATCTCGACGGCAGGCTGGCTGTTGCCGAACGCGAGAGCCACCACGGCGGTGTCGACGATGTCGGCACCGGCCTCGGCGGCCTTGAGGTAGTTCATGGGCGCCATGCCACCGATGTAGTGGCAGTGCACGTGCACCGGGAGCCCGACCTCTTCCTTGAGCGCGAGGACCATCTTCTCGGTACGGAACGGCGTGAGCATGCCCGCCATGTCCTTGATGCAGATGGTGTCGGCTCCGAGCTCCTTGAGCGCCTGTGCGTACTCGAGGTAGCTGTCGAGCGTGTGCACCGGCGATACGGTGTAGCTGATCGCGCCCTCGAAGTGCCCGCCGCAGTTCTTGATCGCCTGGGCAGGCGTCTGTACGTTGCGGATGTCGTTCAGGGCGTCGAACACGCGGAAGACGTCGATCCCGTTGCGCTTGGAGGCGCGTACGAACCGGTCGACGATCTCGTCGCTGTAGTGGCGGTAGCCCACCAGGTTCTGCCCGCGCAGCAGCATCTGAAGCGGCGTCTTGGGACAGTGCTTCTTTATGACGCGCAGTCGCTCCCACGGGTTCTCGTCGAGGAAGCGCAGGCACGAGTCGAACGTCGCGCCTCCCCAGACCTCGAGCGACCAGTAGCCGACCGAGTCCATCTTGCCGAGGACCGGCAGCATGTCGCCGATCTCCATGCGTGTGGCCCACAGCGACTGGTGCGCGTCACGGAGCGTCGTATCTGTGATGTGGACAGGTCGCATCGCCCGATGTCCCCTTGCTGTCGCGGTGCGAACCCACGCACGCGGTCGCGCTGCGTAGTCCGACGATTATATACGAGCCGCGACCCGCCGAGGAGGCGTGGTCGCGGCTCGTCGAACCATCTCTTCCGAGGTGCTAGACGCGGGTGATGTAGCGCCCGCCTTCGCGGGTGTCGATCTTGAGCTTCTCGCCGGTATTGATGAACATCGGTACCTGCACGATCGCACCCGTCTCGAGCTTGGCGGGCTTGGTGCCACCCTGCACCGTGTCACCCTTGAAGCCCGGATCGGTCTCCACGACCTCGAGCTCGACGAACATCGGAGGCTCGACGCCCATATACTCGCCGTCGGCGGTCTGGATCTGCACCTCGTCGTTCTCCTTGAGCCACTTCGCAGTCTCGCCGACGAAATCGGCGCTGAGCTCCACCTGCTCGTAGCTGTCGTTGTCCATGAAGTGGAAATTGGCGCCGTCGTTGTACAGGTACTGCATGTTCTTCGTCTCGATGCGGACGTCGTCGAACTTCTCGCCCGCACGGAACGTGTAGTCCACGACGCGGCCGCTCTGCAGCTCCTTGAGCTTGGTGCGCACGAACGCGCCGCCCTTGCCGGGCTTCACATGCTGGAACTCGATGATGACCCAGCGCTTGCCCTCATGGACTATGCACATGCCGTTCTTGAACTGCGCGGTGGTGACTGGCACTTCGTTCGTCTCCTTCATGATCTCGCCCGCCTCAGGCAGGCGCATCTCGACTCGCTTCAGAGCTCCAGCAGGTCCTTGGGCGTGGCGGTCAGCACGCGTACGCCGTCCGATTCCACGACCACCAAGTCCTCGATTCTAACACCGCCGATGCCCGGCTCGTAGACACCCGGTTCCACGGTAACGACACTACCCTCGAGCACGCTCTTCGTCCCGCGTGGTCCCACGTAGGGCAGCTCGTGGATCTCCATGCCGACGCCGTGGCCCAATCCGTGGGTGAACAGCTCGGCGAGTCCGCGCTCCTCGAGCGCCGAACGGGCCGCCTCGTGAACGTCCGCTCCCGGCCGGCCCGCAACCATCGCGGCTATGCCTGCCAGGTTCGCCGCCAAGACTCCCTCGTACACCTCCCGCTGGCGCGTGCTCGCCTGCCCAAGCACGACCGTGCGCGTCATATCCGCGCAGTAGCCATCCACCCGGGCCCCGAAGTCCATCTTCACGAAGTCACCTGCCGAGAACTCGCGCTCGGTCACCTTCGCGTGCGGCAGCGACGAGTTGGGTCCGCTCGCGACGATCGGCGGGAACGCGACGCCCTCACTGCCATTGCGGCGCATGAAGACCTCGAGCTCAAGCGCGATCTCCCGCTCGACGGCGCCCGGACGCACCCGGCCGACGATGTAGTCGAATGCCGCGTCGGTCAGCTTCTGCGCCTCGGCGATGCGGCGGATCTCCTCGGCATCTTTGACCTGGCGGATCTCTTCGACCCACTGGTCGACGGCGATCACGTTCCCCTCGAATTCCCGCGAGAGGAACCGGAACCGGCCGTGCGGCACGGACTCCTCGATGGCGACCTGCTCCATGCCGATCTCCTCGAGGTCGGCGGCAAGCGTCAGGTACAGGTTCGAGACCGGTTGCACGACGCGCCAATCGGTCTCGGCGGCCTCGCGCCGCATGACCTCCGCATACCGCCCATCGGTGTAGACCAGCGCGTGCTCCGCCGTGATGACCGCCGCGTGAGCATCCTCGCCATCGAAGACACCTTCGAAGCCGGTCAGGTAGGCGACGTTGTGGGGGTTCGAGACGATGATCGCCTGTATTTCCTCGCCGGCGAGGCGTCGGCGCAGAGTCTCGAGCCGATGCGCCGCGATCACGACGCTTCCTTCGCAAGCCGCGCAGCCGCACGAAGCGCGAGCATGTAGCTCGTCACGCCGAGACCGCTGATCTGCCCGGCACACGCCGGAGCGATGACGCTGACGCGCCTGAACTCCTCGCGCGCGTGGATGTTCGAGAGATGGCACTCGATGACCGGGATCGGGATCGCCGACACGGCGTCCCGAAGCGCGTAGGAGTAGTGCGTGAACGCCCCCGGGTTGAGGACCGCGGCGTCGCAGCTCTTCCGCGCCTCCTGCAAAGCGTCGATGAGCGCGCCTTCGTGGTTGCTCTGGAAGAACGTCACTTCAACGCCGAGCTCCTCGGCGAGTGACGTGAGCGCGGCCTCGATGTCGCCGAGGCGCGCGGCCCCGTAGACGTCCGGCTCGCGCTCGCCGAGCAGGTTCAGGTTGGGCCCGTTGAGAACCAGGATGCGGATCATGCCCCACTCCCCTCTTTGGTGGAGGCCCATGCCTCCAGGTGCGCGTGTATCACGTCGTCGGACACGGGAACGCATGCCCAGCGGCCCGGCGCGTCGGCGAGGACCATGCGCACGCTGCCGCCACGGGCCTTCTTGTCCGCGTGCATAGCGTCCAGCAGCGCCTTGGGATCGAAAGCGTCCGTCGTCGCAGGCAAGCCGAGCCCATCGAGCAGGCGGTCCTGTCGCCGCACGAACTCGGCGTCCGCGCCGGCCACTTCAACCGCGATGCGCGCGGCGAACCGCATGCCCTCGGCGACCGCGTGGCCATGCGTGTAGTGGCCGTAGCCGGCGACCTTCTCGAGCGCGTGTCCGAGGGTGTGCCCGTAGTTGAGGCTCTCGCGCGGCCCCTCTTCACGCTCGTCCGACGAGACGATCGCCGCCTTGAAGGCGACACAGCGGGCCACCATCTCCTCGGTGACCGACGCATCGCGCGTGACCGCCCCGCGCGAATGCGACTCAAGCCAGCCGAGGAAGTCGGCGCCCTCTATGACGGCCGACTTGGCGACCTCGGCGAGTCCGCTCTGCCACTGTGCCTCAGGTAGCGACGCCAAGACGTCTATGTCGGCCACGACCACGAGCGGCTGCTTGAACGCCCCGGCGAGGTTCTTGCCGGCACGCAGGTCGACGCCCGTCTTGCCGCCCACCGAGGAGTCCACCATGGCGAGCAAGGTGGTAGGCACCTGGGCGAACGCGACGCCGCGCAGGTAGACACCGGCCGTGAAGCCGGCGAGGTCGCCCACGACCCCGCCGCCGAACGCGACCACCACGTCCTCACGTCCGAGCGACGAATCGGCCATCGCCTCGAGCAGGTGGCCGGCGAGATCCCAGTTCTTCGAAGTCTCACCCGCCGGGATCATCATCGGCGTCACATCGAATCCGACGCGCGCAAGCGAAGCATCGACGCGCGCACCGAAGGTGTCGACGACGTTCGAGTCGCTGATGACCGCTGCTTTGCGGCCGCGGACGAGGGGCGCGATATAGCTGCCGGCCTCGGCCATGAGTCCGCAGCCGATGACGACCTCGTAGGCGCCCTGAGGAATGTCGACCGAGATGCGCCGCGTCACGATAGTTCCCCTAGCGCTATGAGGACGTCGTCGGCGACGTCTTGTGCCGACCTTCCGACCGTCTCCACCGTGAAATCGGCGATCGAACGATAGAGTGATTCCCGTGCCGCGAGAAGCGCGGTGGCAGCCAGAGGCGCTCCCGGACCGGACAATAGCGGCCGTGACTCGGCGTCCCCGATGCGTGCGATGGCCTCGCCAGCAGTCACGTGGAGGTAGGCGACGGTCCCCAGGCGCGTGAGCAGCGCCCGGTTCTCGGGGCGCAAGACGACCCCGCCCCCGCAAGCCACCACCGATGGCGTCTCGGATTCGGTCCGTGCGAGCTCAGCGGATTCGAGATCCCTGAACGCTTCCTCGCCGTCGGCCGCGAACACCTGGGCGATCGACCTGCCGGCCGTGTGCGAGATGCGCTCGTCGAGATCGATGAGCGGCGCGCCGAGAACACCGGCGATCAGCCTCGCGACCGTCGACTTGCCCGAGCCCATGAATCCGACGAGGAAGAGATGGCGCTCGAGTCTCACCGAGCCAGCCTCTCTCGATAGTCATCGACGCGGGCGACTATGTCGTCGTACGAATCGCTGCCGAACGACTCGCAGTAGGCGTTCGCAAGCGCGAACGCGACTTCAGCCTCCGCTACGACCGCTGCAGCCGGCACGGCGCAGACGTCGCTGCGCTCACGGCTGGCGTCGATCGGCTCGCGGGTGTCGAGATCGACGCTTGCCAGCGGCCGCATGAGCGTGGGGATCGGCTTCATCGCGACCCGTGCCACGAGAGGCTCACCGTTCGTCATGCCACCCTCGAGACCGCCGGCCCGGTTCGTGTCGCGATAGAAGCCGCGACCGGGCTGATGGAGGATCGCGTCGTGGACTTCGCTCCCCGGCCTCTGGGCTGCCGCGAACCCATCGCCGAACTCCACGCCCTTCATGGCGGGGATGGATATGAGGGCAGCCGCCAGCCGCGCGTCCAAGCGGCGGTCGGCCTCCGCGTAGCTGCCAAGACCCGGGACGAGTCCCGTGGCGGTCACAACGAAGATGCCGCCGAGCGACTCACCGCGACTGCGCGCCGCGTCGATCGCTTCGCGCATGCCCTGCGCGGTCGCTTCATCAGGGCACCGCACGTCGCTCGCCTCGATGGCCTGCTGGTCGAGCGCCGAGGAGACGGTCTGCTCGGGAAGTCGCACATCCCCTATCGCCTCGACATACGAGGAGACCCGCACACCGAGTCCCGACAAGAACGCCTTGGCTATCCCACCGGCGGCCACACGAGCAGCTGTCTCACGCGCGCTTGCGCGCTCAAGGATGTCGCGGGTGTCATCGGAGCCCGTCTTCATGACCCCCGGCAGATCGGCGTGTCCAGGACGCGGCGCGGTCTCACGCAAGTTGTCGGGCTTGTCACCGAAGGGAGCCATGATCTCGACCCAGTTGTCCCAGTCACGATTCGCGACGGTGATACACACCGGGCTTCCGATGGTGCGACCGAAGCGCAGGCCGGAGAGCACGGCGGCGCGGTCGGTCTCGATCGCTTGACGACCGCCACGGCCGTATCCGCGCTGTCGGCGAGCGAGGTCGGCATCCAATGCTGCGGAGTCGACCGGCACGCCCGCGGGCACGCCGGTCACGATGGCACACAGGGCGCGCCCGTGCGATTCGCCGGCGGTGGTATAGCGCATGGCTCAAGGACCTTTCGGCTACGGTGACGTGCGCAGATTCTACCACTCAGGCCGGCTTGGCCCTGCCGCGCTACTTCGAGAGGCCCTGCCCCACGGTGAGCGTGATGCGCGTGTCGCCATAGAGCATCGTCACACTGTCGCCGCTTATGTCGACGACCATCCACGGCGTGTCGCCGAGACGGTCGCCCTCCGACGCGGTGTAGGTCTGGCCGTTCCAGATGAAGGTCGCGACCGGCTCGCCGTCGACCGTGGTGACCGACTGCAGATACAACGTGTTCGCGGGGACGTTCGGCGTTCCGCTCGCGGTCGTGGACCCGCCGGCAGTCGACGACGCCCCGCTCGAACTCGATGCGGTGGTCGACGCCTTGACGGTCGGGATGAAGATGTTGCGGAACACGAACGTGCTCGAGAGCGGCTTGGCGCGACGGTACGTAGGTGTCGCCTCGACGCTCCCATCAGGAGTCGCGGTCGTTGAGACGCTGCCCGCAGGCGGCACCAGAGGCTCCAACGCATCGCCACCGGGCTGTTGGATGAACATGACGAACACGCCTGCAGCAGCAGCGATGACCAGCAGCAGGGCGACGCCACCGACGATGAGCTTGCCGCGGGTCGTCGACAGGAAGCCGACGAGGCCACCCTTGGCGGGTGCGCCTTCGACCGCGGGATCGGAAGGAGTCAGGTTATCGACCACGAGTTCCCTCCGTTACGGTGCCGGTGCCGGGGCCACCGGGGCGGCGGTACCCGACTCATCGGCGGACGGGATGATGTAGGTGTTGATGTCCAGCGTCAGCGAGTTGGTGTACTGCCCGTGCTCCTGCACGGCACCCTCGACGTCGGTGAGGCTGCTGTCGACGCGAATGATGCGGACCTGCCGGGTCAAGCGCTGCAGCCTCTGGACGAAGTCGACACAATCCGCCCAGTCCCCCCACACCATGAGTTGCATGGGCATGGTGATCCACACGCCGTTTCCGGTGAGCGCGCCGGGAGTGACCGTCCGCAACTCGACATTGCTGTCGTACGCATAGTCTTGGAGCTCGATGATCAGGCTCGGCTGGTCCGGAGTCTCGGGCATGCCTGCCGCGAGTTCCAGCAGCGCTGCGTCGGTCATCGCCGCGTTGGTCTTGGCCTCCTGGCGAGCTGCAAGCAGCGTCTGCGCCTGCTCGACCTGAGTGTCTGCCGCCGCGATCGCAGCATCCAAGGACGACAGCTTCTTGAACTGTGGCACGACTAGAACAGCCGCAAGGATCGCCAGACCGGCAACGATGCCGACGGCCACCAAGATGAGGGTGTTTCGTGGAGATAGTTTGATCGCCCTCATCTCACTGGCCCGTCGTCGTAGGCGGGGCAGGCACGGCGGAATCAGCCGTTGGCGCTACCGGTTTCACGATCTTGCTGGTCGCTCCGAAGATGACCGTCTGTTCGCCCGAGTCCGACCCTTGGACTTCCGACAGGCCGCTCGAGGCGGCCGTGAGCCAGACATCGTACAGGTCGGCAAGACTGTTGAGTCGCACCAGGGTTGCGGCCACCGACTTGTAGCCGTCAGTGACGTCGGGCTCGGCGCTGTTGGGCGATACGGCGTCGAACAGCGCGCCCGAGTTCTCGTCGAGACCGATGTGGGTCAGCCAGACCTTGTCCGGCAGGACGAGCGAGACCTCTTCGAGGATGCGGCCCATGTCGATGCGTCCGGCAAGCGCCTGGGTGGCGATCGACTGACGCTGCGCCAACTGCTGCCGCTGCTGTTCGAAGATGGCGAGGGCTTGTGCTTGGGCGGTGAGCGAGTTGACCGTCTCCTGCGTCTGCTGCAGTTGGTCGTTGCGCTGGCTCACGTAGAGTTGGAGCCCCAGCCACATCACGACGATCACTGCGAGACCGATAGCGCCGCCTATGAACAGGTACGGATAGAAGCGCTCGTAGCGTCTGCGCTCGATGATCTCCGCGGGCAGAAGGTTGATGCGGACCATCTAGTCCACGCCTCCCATCGCCAGGCCGATCGCTGCGGCACAGCCCATGCGGTCGGCAAGCACCGCCTGCTCGAGCGCTCCGGACGCATGCACGCGCGCGAGAGGATCGCCGAGCGTGACCGGCGTCTGCAGGCCCTTCTCGAGATAGTTGGCGAGATTGCGAAGCTGAGCACCGCTGCCCGCAAGCACGATGCGCTTGATGGTGCGGACCTGGGTTGCCTGCGTCAGGTAGTAGTCGAGCGAGCGGCGGACCTCGGCGATGAACTTGTTGGCTTCGCGCTCGAGCGCCTCCTGTGCGACCCGAGCAACTTCCGGGTCGACTCCGGTAAGCGGGAACGGCGCACCGTCGAGGGCGGGCAGTCCGGCACGGACCTTGAGGTCTTCGGCCTCGTCGAACGTGAGGTTGAGCACATTGGCGATCGCCTGGCTGAACTGGTTGCCGCCGAGGGCAGACACGCGCGTGAACCTCGGGACGCCCTTCTCGACGACCGCGATGTTAGTGAGACCCGAGGTGATGTGGATCAGTCCCGTGGCTGCCGACTGCTCCTCTTCGTCCGGGAGCACGCTCGACACGCTGCCGAGAAGCGACCGCACGAGCGCGAAGGCGGTCACGTCGATCTGCGAGAGCTTGAGTCCGGCGCCTTCGACAGCAGCGACTGCGTTGTCGATCATATCGCGCTGCGCCGCCACCAGAAGCACTTCCATCATGTGCTCGTCAGCAGGGGTCATGTAATCGCCGATACGCTCGTACGAGAGGATGGCCTCTTCTACGGGGATCGGGATGTAGTCTTGGGCCTGATACTGGATCGCGCCTGCGAGTTCGTCCTTCTCCATGAAGGGCAGGTCGATGAGGCGCACGACGACCTTCTGGTTCGAGACCCCGATCGCGACTTCCTTGGAGCGGATGCCCGCGCGCTTCCAGAGTTCCTTGATGGCGCTCGCCACCGACTCGGGATCGACGATCTCGCCCTCGACGACCGCGCCGAAGGGCATGCTCACCGAGCCGTAGGCGGCCAGATTGAACCCGGCGCCCGACGGCTTTACGAATGCTGCCCTGACATGGTCGGTCCCTATGTCGAGACCCACCGGCGGCGGAACGGCGCCGAGAGAAACAGGAGCCAACGCGTCCTCCCTCGATAACTGCTGCAGTGTTGTGCTTCGTCTACTGGTGCTTCTACTGCGATGGTCCCGTGAGAAATAGTAGCACAGGAACCACTGTCAACAATGCCCAGCCCCTCGGGGCCCTACCTGCGTATCCAGTCGCCCTGAGCATTCATGTTGTTCAGGGCGGGCATTCCATCCGGTCGGTTATCGGCCATTCCTGTCTGCGTGACGAGCCAGACGTTCGGCTGATTGAAGTTGATTCCGTTGGAGATGATCGAGCCGCGGAACTTGGCACCGGTCGGCGTGGCGACGTAAGCGCCATTCGTGAAGATCATGCCAGCAACCCAATCCGAGACCCTCTGAGTCACTTGGCCCATGCTCACGATCGCGAGACAGTCGTTGGTACTCGTCCTCGGCAGGCGTTCGCCGGAGCTGTGCGTGTCATAGGAGTCCAACGCGCCGAACGCGAAGGGTCTCGGTACCAATCGACCGTCTATCACGACACCGTCGTGTGCAACGATCACGCCTTTTCCAACGTAGTTGTTGACGGCGTTCGAGATGGTCACCGTCCCGTCGCAGTAGACGATGCCGTTCAGATAGAGGGTGCCCTGGCTCGCATCGAAGGCGATCACGTCAGCGCTCTCGGACTCAACCACCGGCACGCCCGTGGTGCCCGTCTTACCGAACGATGCCGTGCCGATGGTGATGTCGTTGTCGAAGACGGTGTACTGAGCGTCGGACACCGAACCGGGATGCCGAGGCGCGGTCGCCCCGCCAGTCCATACTCCGTTGTCGCCCAACTTGTTCGCTGCGGCGCTGCTGATCGCCATCTGGCGCCAGTTGTCCATATCAGCCTCAGTGGGAAATGGGATGTCCAGCTTCGGAGCTGTGCCCTTGAGCGTGGCGTACATCCCGTTCGTCTGTCCGGCGGGGGGATTGTCCATGTAGGCGTCGACGTAGTCGGTCGGGTAGCCGACGTTGCTACCCGAGCTCTGCTTGGTGAAGACGCCGTTGCGGACGAACACAGGCCCGTCTTCGAGGCGGCCGTTGCCCGACCAGTCGAAGTTGCCGTTGCTGTAGACCTTGCCGATGATCGTACCGTTACCGTTGAAACCCGCACCCGAGCCCATACCGGAGTTCTCGCCGGCGCTGATGTTCATGTCCCAGAGGTTGAAGCTCTGAAACCTCACGCGCACCGTCTCGGTCGTACCGCCGGACCCGCCGAGGGCCACCATCTCGTACTCGTCGGCGCCGAGTGAAGAGTCATCGGCCGAGTCGTGAACCGAGACGACGTACCAATCGCTTCCATTGATGGTTCGTGATGTGTCATATGAATAGCCCGACGGGCTCACACCCGTTACGAGCGACTCGGGCGTGAATACCGAAAGCTCCTGGTCGAGCGCAGAGCTCGCGGCCTGGTAGGCCCGGTTCTCGTCGCTGACCCGCAGCGATTCGCCGAGTGTATTCTGCGCGATAAAGAATCCGCTGATGGCGATGACCGTGATCAGCGCCATGGCACCGATCACAGTGACCAGGGCGAATCCCTCATCTGAGGCGAGATGTGAGTTGCGGTGCATCTGGTTCTACCTGTTCCTGAAGAAGATCCGGCGCTCGCCGCTGAAGTACTGGCCTTCGTTGACCGTGAAGATCGTGACGATCACCGAGTCGGCGCCAACCGGGGTCGTGGGGGTTCCACTCGCGCCTGCGACGTACCGGAACAACTCCCCCTGAGTGCGATTCGCGTTGCGAGTCGACATGATTCTGGTACGCAGAGGCGTCACGGCTCCCGAGAGCAGGTTCTGTCGCTCGACCGTGTGCACGAGTCTGCCGTCGGTAGTCGCTTGGAACACGTGGCGTTCGAAGTTTGACGTGCCGGGAGCGGTCGGCTGCCGCACGGTGATCTTGTAGCCGTCGGACAGCCGGGTCCCCGAGTTCTCGATCACCTTGTTCTGACTCAGGATCTTGTCCATCTCGTGCAGCGGCGTGGATATCTCGGTGGCGAACTGGGCCTGGCGCTCCGTCACCTTGCCGGACACCTGGATCGCCTGCACGCCGTAGTAAGTGAGGCCCAGTACGATCAACAGCACCGTCACTGCAACCAGCAGCTCGGCGACGCTCATGCCGTCGTCGTGCGGGTGCCTGCCCATCACTCAGCCCACGTCGGGTCAGGTGACAACGGCAGAGGGCCAGCCTTGACACCGGACTTCGAGTCGCTGTCCAACGGCGTGCGACCGAACGCGTTCGTGTAGTTGACCGGAAGCGGCGTACCGCCGCCGGGCCCGCTCGGCGTGACCGTCATTCCGACTCTCAGCCACAACTGGCGCGATGCCTGCGTATCCGTGAACGTTCCCGCGATGCTGACGTACGGCGAGGTTGAGCCCGTCGTGGCGGTCCAACCCTCAGCGAACTCAAAGGGAAGCCACTCACCCGTGGCAGGGTCTTTGTATTCGAAGACGTACGTAACGGAGCTGACCGGGAAAGACGGTCTCGTCACGAGGATCTGCAGGGTGTAGTCCGTGTACTTGCTGTTGCCGGTCTTCACGTAGTTGGTGGTGCAGGTCGCGGAGACCGCCTCCGCCCTCGAGACCAGGGGCACAGAGAGCACTCCCGGGGTGGCGTTGAAGTCGCGGGGACTGCCGGCCTTGAGAGAGATCGAATATCTGGAGAACGGCTCGACCACCAGCGGGATGGAAAGCCTGCCGCCCTTCTGCATGGCGGCCACATCGCTTGTCGCGTTCCTGATGATGACCGGTACGCCAACCACGGACCAAGAATCCACGCTCGACGAGTAGCCGAGCGGCTCCTTGCGAAGCGTGTACTCGTAGCGTGTCGCGAAGGTGCTGGCGATGCCGCCACTGGGCGGGACTGGGTCGGGAGCAGCGTTGAAGGCCACCGCAGCCGCGCGGCTGGTGGTGGCGTTCGCCGCGAGGTCCGTCGGCACTCCCGGCACCTCGTTATCCACGATGAAGCGCCGGTCGACGCTGGATACGAGGCCCTTGTCGTCCTTGGCGATCGCCCGGAGAGTCTGGAAGCCGTCTGAGACGCCATCCTGCTCGGTGTCCCAGACGCTTGTCACGACGAAGGCGCCGGTGCGCGGGGGCGTGAACGTCCAGATTGCGTCATGTCCAGAGTCGGACTGGTCGTCGCGCACGAGCACGTTGCCGACCTTGAATTGCACTTCCTGGATGGCGTCGTTGGGGCTGCGGACCTCAACCCCGATCTCGTTGAGATCGTACGTCGTGTTGTTGACGCGCTTGGCGTAGAGCACCGAGTCTGGCTTCGCCGTGGCGGTCGTGAACTTGATCACGGGCGCGTCGGGGTCGGTGAGCTTGGCGGCCGTCGTATCGTTCGCGGGGTTCTTGATGTTGACCGTCGACGACGAAGTGAACGTCTGCCCGTTGATCGTGCATGAGGCACTGACGTAGATCGTACGCAGGTACTCGCCGTTCGCCCCGTCTTGGAACACGACGCGGTTCTTGAAGGTGACAGTATAGTTGCCGTAGACCCGCGGATCCGTGTCGCGGATGCCGCCGGTCGGGTACATCGCGATCTGCTTGTAGTCCATCGCGCGGATCTCGTCGATGTACTCGGCCATGGCGTTCGTGACGATGGTGCGGCGCTTGGCATCAACGCTCATTCGCTGAGAAGCGCCGACGAGGCCGATCATCGCGGTCAGCACGAAGAACAGAATGGCAGCCGCGATGACAACCTCCGCGACTGAGAATCCTTCATCTTTTCGCGCTATCGAGCGGATCAAGCTACTCACCTCATGGCACCCCTGGGCGCGCCGGCACGCACGCCTTCCAGTCTCATATCGGCATCGCCGAGCAGCGTCTTTAGGTCGTCAGGCATGGTTCTGTGACATTTGTCACACGCTTTCAGATGGCCAACCCGATGTACCAGTACCACAGCGGCGGGCCGATGAAAGTGACGAGCACCGCCGCGGCAGCCAAGAATGGTCCAAAGGGATAGCGCCGCACCAGCGAGCCGCTCTCCCCGCGTGATGCTGCGATGCCGACGATCGCGCCGACGAGACTCGCGAAGAACAACGTCATGAGCCCATAGAGACCCAGGAAGACGCCGATCGCCGCGAGGAGCTTGACGTCGCCCATGCCGAAACCCTGCGCCTTGCGCACACCGGCGTAGATGAGCGCGATCATCAACGCGAATCCTGCCGACGCGAGCGCACCGGCGATCGACGCGGCCAGCGGAGAAGCCAGTATGCCGCCGTGCGGGAGCAGCGGAACGGCTCGGACCCCGGTGAACTGAGAGATCCCGCTGCCGACGAGCCCGATCCCGAACAGGAGGCCCACGATCGGGTTCGGCAGCCTCATGGTGTCAAGGTCGATGAAGGCAAGGATGAGCAGCAGGTAGAAGAACGCCGCAGCGAACACCGCTGTCAGCGAGTAGCCGAAGACCAACGCGGCGGCCAGCCAGAGGGCGCCTGAAAGCGCTTCGACGAGCGGATAGCGAACAGATATCGGCTCGCGGCATGAGCGGCACTTGCCTCCGAGGAGCACCCATCCCAAGACCGGCACATTGTCGCGCCAGGATATGAGCGTGTCGCACTTCGGGCAGCGAGAAGGTGGAGCGACGATCGACTCGCCACGAGGGAACCGCCAGATGACCACGTTGGCGAAGGAGCCGAAGACGAGTCCCAGAAGGCCGGCTGCGACGTAGTAGAGCGGTAGGGGCACGCGGCACCTCGTGTACGACAGGAGGACATTTCCGATGACACTCACAGTAGCGGAGCAGGTTCAGGGGTGTCGACCGTGCTGGAAAAGGAAGAACCGGCGGTTTCCCGCCGGCTCTCGCAGTTGACTCAAAGACACGTGCGACCTAGGGGATGTCGGTATCCTCGTAGAACCCGTGGCTCGAGCACTCGATGCGACCGTCGCTCGAGAGCGTGTCGGTGTAGGAGCCACCGGACTTGCAGACCGGCGCCGACTTGACGTACTTGGCGGTGACGAGCGCTGCAGCGTTGGCCGGCAGCTTGTTGTTCTCCGCCTCGTAGGCACGAGCCTGGCCCTCGATCGTGCGCATGGTGCCGCGGCACTGCTTGGCTTCAGCGTTGGCCTTGGCCGCGTTGAAGACCGGAATAGCGATGGCAACAAGAATACCGATAATAAGCACGACGACCATGAGCTCGACGAGGGTGAAACCCTCATCCTTACGGAACAGCTTCATGTCTTCGCACCTCCTTTCCCCTTTTCGGGGTCCTCGGGCGTTCCCGCCCCCTGTCTACGCTGGTTTTATCGGACGCTCTCTCTCGGCTCTTTAGACCGATTTCCGAGAATTTTCGAGGAAGTCTTGGCAGGTAAAGAGAGAGCCGGCGGGAATCCCGCCGGCTCTCTTGGTTCACTCATGCTCGCTGTGGCTTAGGGGATGTCGGTATCCTCGTAGAAGCCGTGGCTCGAGCACTCGATGCGACCGTCGCTGCCGAGCGTGTCGGTGTAGGAGCCACCGGACTTGCAGATCGGCGCCGACTTGACGTACTTGGCGGTGACGAGCGCTGCAGCGTTGGTCGGCAGCTTGTTGTTCTCCGCCTCGTAGGCACGAGCCTGGCCCTCGATCGTGCGCATGGTGCCGCGGCACTGCTTGGCTTCAGCGTTGGCCTTGGCCGCGTTGAAGACCGGAATAGCGATGGCAACAAGAATACCGATAATAAGCACGACGACCATGAGCTCGACGAGGGTGAAACCCTCATCCTTACGGAACAACTTCATGTCTTCGCACCTCCTCTCCCCTACTCGGGGTCACGGACGGCTGATTCCGTCCGTTCCATCACTCTTGTTATCGACGACGCTGGTCAGCCCTTGAGACAATTCTCATAAAGGTGTTGGCCGTCACAGTCGCGGCGCGGCGATCGGCGCCTGCGCGGGGCTAGCTGCACGCCAAGCGCGATCCAGCCTGAGACGAAGGACGACCGAAGGTGAATGACGGAGGCGCCTCGGCTAGTTGATGAGCGTGATGACCTGGAACATCGGCATGTACAGCGCGATGACCATGCCGCCGACGATGATGCCCAGCGACGCCATCATGAGGGGCTCGATGAGTGACGTGAGGCCGTCCACGGCGGTCGAGACCTCTTCGTCGTAGAAGTCCGCGATCTTGTTCAGCATCGCGTCGAGCGCACCGGTCTCCTCGCCTACGGCGATCATCTGGACGAGCATCGAAGGAAAGACCTTGCTCTCCGACAGAGGCTTGGCGAGCGTCTCGCCCTCCTTGATGGCCGTACGGGCGTTCTTGACCGCGTTCGCGACGACCTCGTTGCCTGCCGTGTCGGCGACGATGTCGAGTGCCGACAGGATCGGCACGCCGGCGGAAACGAGCGTGCCGAACGTGCGCGTGAACTTCGCCAATGCGATCTTGCGAGTCATAGAACCGAAGACCGGCATCTGCAACTTGGCGCCGTCCCAGATCACCTTGCCGGGACCGGCCGCCCACCACTTGAAGACGAAAACGAGGGCGACACACACGATGGCGAACACGGCGCCTTTCCAGCTCGCCACGAAGTTCGACGCGTTGACGAGGAGCTGCGTGATCGCAGGCAGCTCTCCGCCCATGTCGTCGAACATCTTCTCGAACGTCGGGACGACGAAGACCATCATGGCAGCCAAAACGACGAGTACGAGGCCACCCATCGACGCCGGATACGTCATGGCCGACTTGATCTTGGCCTTGAGGGCGAGCTCACTTTCGAAGTGGTCGGCGATGCGAGAGAGGACCTCGTCGAGAACACCACCGGTCTCGCCGGCGCGAACCATGTTCACGAAGATCGGCGGGAAGACCTTAGGATGCTTGGCCAGCGAATCGGAGAGCGACTGACCGGCTTCGACGTCCTTGCCGAGCTGGCCGATGATGTCACGCAAGTAGGCGTTCTCGGTCTGTCCGCCGAGGATCGTGAGGCACTTGGTCAGCGACAGGCCGGCGTTGATCATGGTCGAGAACTGGCGCGCGAAGATCGACACGTCCTTGGGCTTGACGCCGCTGCCGAAGGTGATGTTGCCGAGCGACGCGAGGCCGCCCTGCTGGTTCAGGTCGAGGATGATGTAGCCCATCTGGGTGAGCTTGGCCTGGACGGCCTCCTTGCTCTCGCCCTCGAGCTTGCCCTTTGCGACCTTGCCCGCCTTGTCGCGGACTGTGTAGCTGAACTGTGCCATCTTCGACTCCTAGTGCCCCTGAGGGTGCCTCTTACACGATGACGCGGACGATCTCCTCGATCGACGTACGGCCCTCTCGGACCTTCTCCAAGCCGTCCTGGCGAAGCGTCAACATGCCCTGCTCAACCGCGACGGCCCGAATCTCCTCGGCGGTCGCCTCGTCCACGCAGAGCCTGCTGATCTCCTCGGACATCAACAGAACTTCGTGAACGCCTACACGGCCGCGGTAACCGGTTCCTCCGCACTTCTTGCATCCGTTGGCCCGGTAGACGACCTCTGGGAGGTTATCGGCAGCAAAGCCCGCCTGTATGAGCACATCCTGCTTGGGGCGCCACTCCTGCTTGCAGTCGGGACAAAGCCGCCTGGCGAGACGCTGGGCGAGGATACAGTCCACTGCCGAGGAGACGAGAAACGGCTCGATACCCATCTCGATCAGGCGCGTGACGGCGCTCGATGCGTCGTTCGTATGGAGCGTGGAGAGCACGAGGTGGCCGGTCAGCGCCGACTCGATGGCGATCTGGCCGGTCTCCTGGTCTCGGATCTCACCGACGAGGATGACGTCGGGCGAGCAACGCAGGAATGAGCGAAGCGCACGGGCGAAGGTGAGCCCGGCCTTGTGGTTGATCTGGCACTGGTTGATGCCGGGAAGGCGGTACTCGACCGGGTCCTCGGCAGTGATGATGTGCCGACCGGGATCGTTCAGCACGTTGATCGCCGCGTAGAGGGTGGTCGACTTGCCCGAACCGGTCGGGCCGGTGACCAGGATGGCGCCGTAGGGCTTGGTGAAGGAGCCCTGGAACCGCTCGAGTGACGTCGGCAAGAAGCCGAGGTCGGAAAGCTGCAACAAGATCGAGTCGGTACGAAGGATACGGAGCACGACGCGCTCGCCGTAGACCGTGGGGAGCGTGGAGACTCGGAAGTCCATGCGGTGTGAACCGACGGTGACAGCGCAGTGGCCGTCCTGCGGGCGCCGCGAATCGGCGATGTCCATCTCGGCCATGATCTTGAAGCGCGAGATCATCGCCTGCTGGACCGACTTGGGGCTGCGCATCATCTCGTGGAGGACGCCGTCCACGCGATAGCGGACACGAACGTCCGCCTCTTGGGGCTCGACGTGGATGTCGGATGCGCGGTCGGCGACCGCCTTCTGGATGATGTAGTTGACGAGCTTGACCGCGGGCGCCTCGGAGCCGACTTCAGTGAGGCCCTCCAGCTCGTCCTCGGAGATGTCCTCGGTGGAGACGAAGGTGTCGTCGACGGCGTGCTCGGCGACCTTGTAGTACTCCTGCACCGCCGCGACGATGTCGTCCTTGGTGGAGATCGCCGGCTTGATGTCGTAGCCGGTGATGATGCGCAGGTCGTCGAGCGCGAGGACGTTCTGCGGGTCCGCGAGCGCGACGAGAAGCGTCGTGCCCTCGATGGCCACAGGCATGAGGGTGTAGCGCTCGGCAAGGTCCTTGGGCACCGCGGCGACCGCCGTGGGCTCGGGGTGACGGACGTTGAAGTCGATGTACTCGATGCCGATCTGCTTCGCCATCACCGACAGGATCGCGCCTTGGGTGGCGTAGCCGAGATCGACGAGGACACGCCCGAGGGGGCTGCCGGTCGCCCGGTGCACCTCAAGCGCGTCGTTCAGCTGCTTCTCAGTAATGATGCCGGCTCGCATCAGAAGTTGACCGAGCCGCTGACCTGCTTCCGCCACCTACGGTTCCTTCTACGAATGCGGAGCGACTGCGAGCCCAGGCGCCCGCGAAGTAGTCACATGATAACCCGCGGGTTGTGTCCCGCGGCACACTTCCTTATCGGGAGACGGTGCGCGAGGCTTTAAGGTCGGCAAGCAGAACGTCGGCGTACTTGCGGAAGCGATCATAGGTCGCGGTTCCGGCTTTTACGCCGACGCGGTACTCGCCGAACCACATCTCCACAGGCGCAGCCATCACTAGTTCGGGCACACCCTCGGGACGGCGAGTGTCAGCGGGCCGAGGTGCTGCGGGCACCACGCGGTGCTCGGTCGTCGGTGCGACGACGGTGTCGCTGCCGACGCGCACGCGGGCACGCGGGCGTTCGCGCCGCGGCGCGGACACGGGCGGCGGTGGGGTCGGCTCGGCGCGAGGCGGCTCGGTGGCGGCGACAGTCGCCGCGGGCCGCGGCGCTGTCACCGGCTGCGGCGCGCTGGCCGCGGGCCGGCGGACTCCCTGCTGCTCGCGCAGCAGGTCCTCCCAGACCGCCTCGTCGACTTGAGGCTGTGGCTGAGGTGGTGTCGCGAGGGGTGGTTGAGTCTGAAGCGGCGCCGGAGCGGGCGCCGACGGCTCTGACGCCGGAGCAGCCGGAGCTGGCAACGACACAGGCGCCAAAGGCGCGGGTGCTGCGGCCGACGATGCGGGCGGCGTGACCGCCGTCGGAGCAGCGACAGGCAGCTCGAGAGGCCAGGCAGGCTCGACCGGCGGAGGCCACTCGGCTGGCGATACCACGACAGGTGCCGACTCCGGCGTAGGCGCGACCACCGGGACCACCTCGGGAACGAGAGTGGCCGGAGCGGCCGTGGCAGGTGAGGCGCTCTCGATCTGCGGAATGCTCGCGGGAGGCGGCGTCGCGGCGGCGCTCCAACCTTCGTCGGGCTCCAGTGGAGGCATCAGTGCGGCAAGCTCCGCCGAGAAGTCGTCTTCGTCCGTCCCATCAGCGATGACCGGAGGCACGTAGGGCACCGTGGCGGGCCGAGGGATCGGCGCGGGCTGCGTGGCAGCAGGTGTGGGCTCGGGCATCACCGGCGCAGGCTGCGTGGCAGCAGGTGTGGGCTCGGGCATCGGCGGCGCGGGCTGCGTGGCAGCAGGTGTGGGCTCGGGCATCGGCGGCGCGGGCGCAGGCGCGGGCGGGGCGGGCGCCGGCCCCACGGGCGCCCACCCGTTCGGTGCGGCGACCTCCACGACGCCGGCGGGTGCGGCCGAATAGAGCGAGTCGGGCGTGACCTGCCATGCCGGATACGCCTCGACCGAGAAGGCGGGCTCGGGCACCGAGGGCGCCGGCGCGAACTCCGCGACACGCTCGGCCAGCGAGATGTCGGGCAACTTCTCGGCGGGAGCGGGCCGCTCGGGCGGCATCCACTCGCCCGTCCGCAACGGCGTCAGCAGAGCGGCGCTGGGGGCGTCGGGGGCAACAGGTACCTCGAGCCCCGCCAGACTGTTGTCATGGACGACGCGCGCGTTCGCAGGCGGAAGCGCGGCGTACTTCGCAGGTGCCGCAGCGTAGCCCCCCATGGGTTCCTCGGCACGCCGAGAACGAGCAAGCGTGACGAAGAACGTCACGATCGCGACGATGAGGAGCAGGAACGTCCCGGCGAGGATGTACAGCCGGTAGTCCATCCGCTCCTACCCCATGCTTTCGAGGATCTCGTACAGCAGTCCCAGCAGGACGGCCTTGACGGAGTCCTTGTCGCGGGCATCGACGGGAAGCAGCGGGACCCGATCGGGAAGAGCCAGTTCGGTGCGCACCTGGCGGATGGTCTCGGTATCGTCGGCGTCGACCTTGTTGGCGGCGACGACGAAGGGGACGTCCGACATCTGCGTGAAGAAGTCGATCATCTCCTTGGCGTCGGCCATCGTTTCCGGCGCGGTGGCATCCACGAGGAGCACGAAGCCGAGCATACCTTCGGACAGCGTCTCCCACATGAACGAGAAGCGTGCCTGACCCGGCGTGCCGAAGAGATAGAGGACGACATCATCGGAGACCGTGATGCGGCCAAAGTCCATGGCGACGGTGGTCTCTCCCCCGCCCTCGCCTGACGCGTCGCTCACCTGGCGCTCGGTAGAGAGCACGGTGATCTCGCTGACTGCCTTGATGAACGTGGTCTTGCCGGCGTTGAATGGCCCGGTCACGACTACTTTGACGGACTGCATCGCTGCCCTTCCGCTACAGGTTCTTGATGCCGTCGATGATCTTGAGCACGGTGTCCTTGTCGACACGCGCATCGCGCTTCAAGACGGCTCCATCGTTGTCAGGTATCGCGTTGACGCTCGCTTGCGGGCGCACGGGTCCTCGGCGGTCGGCGCCTGTCAGCGCGGAAAGCTCATCGTTGAGCCCGCCAGAGAAGCCCATGTCCTCGATGGTGATGTCGTCGAGGAACGCGTCTGTCGAGATGACGCCGCCGGCAGGTGCGGGGGCCTCGTCCTCGACCAGCAGCTCGACATCGAAGCCGCGTTCCTCAGGAGCAAGCTCCTCCACGGGCTCCGCCTCGACCGCGTCCACGTCCAGCGACTCGAGCAATGCCGAGAAGTCCGGCTCGACCGTCGCGGCCTCCGCAGGCTCCGCCACGGCGGGCGGCACCTCGGTGGGAAGTCCCAGGTCTCCTACGAGCGCCGACAGATCATCGGCGATCGAGTCCTGCTGGGACATCGGCTCGGCGACCGGCTCAAGCTCGATGAGCTCGGGCTGAGGTTCGGGCTCGACTGTCACGGGCGCGAGCAGGTCTGCGGGCAACTCGCCGAGTCCGAGCGCCATGAGGTCCTGCTCGAACGCCGGCTCGGCGTCGGCTGCTGCGGGGACCTGGGCCTCGACGGCGGACTCTGGCGTGAAGAACTCCGGCTCCGAAACGGGTTCGGGCGCATACTCGACCACAGGCGCGGGCTCGGGTGCGGGTCCCATTTCGGGCTCCGGGGCAAGTGCGGCCTCGGGCTCGACGGCGGGCGCCGGCTCGGCCGTGACCGCCGGCTCGTAGGTCGGCGCCACGGGCGCGGCCTCGATGCCGAGGAGACCGGCGATGGACGCCGCCCCAACCGTGGCCTCGCCCTCGTCCTCAAGCGGCGCCGACATGAACGCGGGCTCGTCGGCGGGCACGTGCGGAACCGGCGCGGGCTCGGGCTTGGCAGCTTGCGGAGCCGGCGCAGGCGCGGTACCCGGCTTCTGGAGCACCGCTCCCATGAACTCCTCGAGGACCGACTGGTCGTCAGCCGTCGGAGCGATCGTGGAGCCGCCGAGGAACTCGGGAACCTCGGTGGATTCCGGGACGCGCTCGGGTGCGGGCGATGCCTCGGCTGGTGTCTCCGCGGCCGCCATTGCAGCCGCCTCGGCACGTACGCGCGCCTCCGCCTCGGCCGCCAGCTTGGCCTCGCGCTCAAGCGCCGCAGCCTTGGCGGCCTCCTCGGCGGCCTTGCGCGCAGCCTCGATCTCGGCGAGCTTCGCCTCCCGCTCGGCGCGTTCGGCGCGGTTGTGCTCGATCTCCTCCTCGGTGGCGAACTCGAGCAGACCGGCGCTGAAGAGGCCATAGATGATACGGGCGACGTCGAAGTCGGTCCTGTGCGTCTCGACGGCGAGCTCCGCGACCGACCTGGTGCCGTCGATGAGAAGCAGCAACTGCCACTCGGTAGGCTTGAGCGAGATCTCGAACGTGCCCTCGCCGGGAGCCGTCGCCATCTTGAAGACCACGTCCATCGACGGGATCTTCTTCTTGATGCGGTTCCATTCCTCGAGCCGGCGCGCACCCTCCATCACGACGTTCTCTATGGAGACGGAGAGGCCGATGTCCTCCTCGGCGACCTCGGGCATCGCTTCGAAGTCGAACTCGCCCTCGTCCCAGCGCATGAGGTCGAAGATGGTGTCCTGGATCTGCTCGGAGACGAACTCCTCGAGCACCTTGTCCGTGATGTAGCCCTCGTCGATCAGGATCTGGCCGAGTCGCCTGCCATCCTGCGCCTCGGCGGAGCGCAGCTCGAGCGCTCTCTTGAGAGCCTGCGGCGTGATGCGCTGTGCACGCACGAGTCGCTGGCCCAGAGGGTCGGCGTGCCAATTGGACGAGGCGAAGAAGACGTCACCATCTCGGAACCAGACGGTGCCTTCGACGCCATCCTCGCGCGTGATGCGCAGAACCCCCGTCTTCCGGCTGAAGGTCACCAGCTGGAATACGTCGGGAAGGCTGAAGTCCTTGAGGTTGCCCCTCAGCGCCATGCTCTACGTCCGTGTCCTTCAGATGTGGTGGTTCGTCCCCGCGTCACTAGCCGAGGACCTCGCCGATCGCCTCGGCCGCAGCGCGCATGTCGTACAGCACGAGACCGAGCTTCGCCTCGGAATCCGCAAGGCAGGTGAGCACCGCACGCTCGCCCGCCGCCATCAGCAGCACGTACCCGTCGTCTCCCTCGATGAACACCTGCGAGAGGGCTCCCCGGCCCAACTCGGCGGCTGCGCGCTCGCCGAGACCGAGGATCGCGGCCGACATCGCACCGACGCGGTCCTCTTCCATGCCCTCGGGCAACGCGGAGGCCATGGTGAACCCGTCGAGCGATACGAGCGCGGCTGCTTGAATCTCCTGGTTGTCGTCCATGAGCTGGTTGAGTGCACCCGCGAGGCGTTCCTCACGCGTCAGCTGGTGCGTCGCAGCCGCGGGCCGTGCCGCAGGTGCCGGTGCGGCCGCGACCGGAGCCGGTGCAGGTACCGGACTGGGAGCGGCGACCGGCGCCGGAGCTGAAACAGGCGCCGCCACGGGCGCCGCAGGGACGACCACGGGTGCCGCGATCAGCTCATCGTCCTCTTCGAGCAGCTCATCATCGGCGTCGCTCAAGAAGAAGTCGCCGAACGCGTTGTCTGCCATGAAACGAGCACCTCCCACGGGGCTCTGGGATCGTCTTTCGCCAGCGGGCGCACGCCAACAAGCCCGCCTGTGGACGAGTCGGTTCATACTCTCATGAACCCCCTGCTGAAACAACCGAACGCGCGCGCTGAAACCCCTCGAAAACCGCGGTGCGTGTGCCGCGCATCACACGACGACGCGCAGGATCTCCTCTATCGACGTCTGGCCGAGCTTCACCTTGGAGAAGCCGTCGTCTCGCAGGGTGAGCATGCCCTCGGCGATCGCGACGCGCTTGATCTCATCCGACGACGCATTCTCGACTGTCAGACGCTCGAGCGTCTCGGACATCGTCATGACCTCATGCACGCCCATGCGGCCCTTGTAGCCGATGCCGTTGCACTTCTTGCAGCCCTTCGCACGATAGACCTTGGGCGCACGGCCGGGTTCGTAGGGAAAACCGATTCGGTCGAGCGCAGCCTCGTCGGGCGTGTACTGCTCCCGGCACTCGGTGCACAGCCGCCGGGCGAGGCGCTGGGCGAGCACGAGCGTGACCGCCGAGGCGGTCAGGAACGGTTCGATGCCCATCTCGGTCAGACGAGTGACGGCCGAGGGTGCGTCGTTGGTGTGCAGCGTCGAAAGGACGAGGTGGCCCGTGAGCGCCGCCTCGATGGCGATCGTGCCGGTCTCCTTGTCTCGGATCTCACCGATCATGACCTTGTCGGGGTCCTGTCGGAGGATCGAGCGCAGCGCCGCGGCGAAGCTCAGGCCGGCCTTCTCGTTCACGTGCACCTGGGACAGTCCGGGGAGCCGGTACTCGACCGGATCCTCGACCGTGATGAGGTTCGATTTGGGATCGTTCGTCTCATTGATGGCGGCGTAGAGCGTGGTCGACTTGCCCGAGCCCGTCGGTCCGGTGACCAAGATGGCACCGTAGGGCAGTTGCAGCGCGCCGAGGAGCCGCTCCATGTTGTACTCGAGGAAGCCGAGGTCCTTGAGCGACATCATGATCGAGTCCTTGCGCAAGAGACGCAGGACTGCCAGCTCGCCGTGGACGATGGGCAGCGTGGCGACGCGGAAGTCGACCGACTTGCCGTCCAGCACCACGCCGAATCGGCCGTCCTGAGGAATGCGCCGCTCGGCGATGTCCATGCCCGAGTTGATCTTCAGGCGGCTGATGAGCTGCCGGTGGCGGCTCTTCGGAGACGAGAAGATCTCCTGGCACACGCCATCGATCCTGAACCGGACGCGCATCTCGTGCTCGTAGGGCTCGATGTAGATGTCGCCCGCGCCCTGCCTGATGGCGTCGGTGATGATCTGGTTCATGAGCTTGGCGACGGCGGAGTTCTCCCCGCCCTCGTCATCCTCGGTCTCGCGGACCACGACCGAGTCCTCGAGGTCGCCGAGCATGTCCTCGACGTTGGTCTGGTTCGTCATGAAGCGCTCGATGGCCGAGATGAGGTCGCTCTCGACCGCCACTACCGTGCGGATCTCCATGCGGGTCACGATGCGCAGGTCGTCTATGGCGAAGATGTTAGCGGGGTCCGCCATGGCAACGATGAGCTCTTCGTCCTCAAGTTTCACCGGGAGCGCGATGTAGCGCTTCATCATGTCGGTGGTGATCAGCATCGCCGCATTGGGATCCACGTCGTAGGCCGCGATATCGACAAACGGCAGACCCATCTGCTCGGCCACCGTCTGGGCGATGAGGACCTCGGTTGCGAAACCTAGCTCCTCAAGCACGGCAGGGAGCGGCCGGCCCTGCGCCTGCTCGGTCGCCTGGACCAACTGCTCCGTGGTGATGACGCCCGCCCTGACGAGCAGCTGGCCGAGTCTTTGGGTGATGGCTGCTGACATCTGCACCTACGCTCTGACCGAGCGGCGCGCGAGCGCCTCCTCGGCAGCCTTCCTCATCACGTCACGCGGGGTGCGCGACTGCTTGCTGTCGTTCCAGATGTCGACCGCCGTCGCGCCCTGGCATACGAGCATGCCGAGGCCATCGAGTGCGGTCGCTCCCACGGCACGAGCGCCCTCCACGAGCGCCGTGGGCTTCACCCGGCCGTACACCATGTCGTAGACGACCTGGTCGGGACCCAGCCACTCGACGGGCACTGGGCTCGGGTCGTCCGGCTTCATTCCGACAGGAGTGGCGTTGACGACCAGGTCCGCCGCGCGGACTGCCTGCTCGGCGCCGCTCAGGTGGACGGCCGAGCCCTGCACGACGCCGAGGTGCGGCTGCATGCGATCGACGAGCTCCTCGGCACGCTCGTAGTCGCGATTGACGATCGTGACGCTCTTGGCGCGCGCCAGGATGAGAGCGACGACGGTCGCCGCGGCTGCTCCGCCCGCCCCGTAGACGACGACGTCCTTGTCGACAGGGACGAACGACGCCTCCAGTTCGAGTGCCTCGAGGAGTCCTCGGCCATCGGTGTTGTAGCCCACAAGGTGACCGTCGCGGCAATGGACCGCGTTGACCGCTCCGGCCATGCTCGCTGCCATGGCGACTTCGTCGCAAAGCTCGAGCACGGACTGCTTGAACGGCATCGTGACATTGAAGCCGACGACGTCGAGTTCACGGAGCGCGGCGACCAGGCGCCTCAGCCCCATCTCGTCCTTGACCTCGAGCGGCAGGTAGACCCAGTCGAGACCGACGTGGTCGTACACGGCATTGTGCATCGCCGGCGACAACGAGTGTCCCAGGGGGTGCCCGATGACGCCCGCAAGCCGGGTGCTCCCGCTGATGGTCGTCACAGTGCGTCTCCTGTCGGCTCGGTAGTGCCGGTTGCTCGCAGTCTACGGCAGGGGTGAGCGCCCCGCCATCAACCACCGCTCGATCCTGCGCAGCACGAGCGTGTGAGGCAGATCGCTCTCGGACAGAGGCAGGACCAGCACCGTCACCACGCCTATCGAATTGCCACCGATGATGTCGGTGAATATCTGGTCGCCGATGACCGCGGTGGAGGACCGTGTCGAGCCCAGAAGGCGTATGGCCTGCAGGAAGCCGAACGGGAGCGGCTTGAGCGCCCGGGGCACCATGCACAGTCCGAGCGCGTCGGCGATGCGCTTCACGTGGTCGTGCCAGTTGTTCGACACCAGACAGACCTTGAAACCCTCGCCCAGCAGCTTCTCCGCCCATGCGGACATCTCCTCGGCGATCTCGCCCGTGTCGCGCGGCAGGATCGTGTTGTCGATGTCGATGAGCAACGTGTCCACGCCGATCTCGCGCAGCGCTGCGAGGTCGATGTCAGTGACGTGTCGATAGAAATGAACGGGCCGGAGAAGCGGCATGCATTACCTCAAGGCGCTGGGGACGGTGTCAGGGTCGACCGGAGCGGCATTCGATCCTTGTGGGACGAGTTCGTCGAGACGCTCGTTGATCGTCTTGACGCCATCATGGTTGCCCGAAAGAGAGTACACCGTTCGGAAGATGACCAGCGACTCGAACAGGTCATCTTTGTTGGTCCAGTAGAGGTCGCCGGACAGGGCGAGGTTGGCTTGCTCGACCATCTCAGGCAGGTTCTTCTTCTTGTCCTGCACCATCAGTATCTGCGCGAGGTTCGCTCTGAGCAGCCCGGAGTCCGGATTGTTGGCAACGCCCAGACGGGCCTCTTCGAGCGCCCGCTTCATGTCTCCCCTGGTGGCCAGCTGCCATGACGAGATGTAGTAGACCTGCAAGAACTGCGGGTCCAGGCGCTGGATGAGCTCCATCGCCGGTAGCGCGTACAGCTGGTCGGCGAGCGCCACGCCGCCATAGTACTCGTGGAACTGCGGCTCGAGCCGGTTCCAGAGCACTGCCGCCGCGAACGTCCGCAGCCCGCCCAAGAACGCGAACCCGGTCTTGCCGAGGAGTCGCCCGGTTTCCGCACGCCCGCCCGCGGGCGCGGTCACGGCCACAAGGGCCTGCGAGAGCAGGAGCACGCCGACGAGCGCGACCACGACCAGCGTCATGCGGGCGCGCGTCCCGAGCGCGCTCACAAGTCCCGCCCCGCGAACAGCACGCCGCCACCGATGAGCAGCAGGGCGCTCCATGCCGCGAAGGCCCCGAGCATCCCAAGGGCGTAGACCGCCGAGTAGCCCGCTCCGTGCGCGACAGGATTGATGATGTTGAACGGCTCAAGTGACGGCAGGTACCACGGCGCCGTCACCCCTTCGCCGTGGTAGAGCAAGCCGACGTACGAGTGCCCGATGAACACGAAGGCAAGCGTCCCGACAACGGATGTGATGGGCCCGAAACGCGTCGACAGCATGACCGTGAACGCCATGATGACGCCCATCTCGAGCCACACGCCGAGCGCACCCTCGAGCAGGCGCCACATCACCTCGTGGTAGACGTAGAACCCGACTCCCATGGCTACCGCGCTGAACGCCAGAAGTGCGGCACCTACCACGACCAGCATGCCCGCCCAACTGCCGGCCACGTACTGCCAGCGACGGACGTCGCGCGCGAGGATGCTGAACACCGTGCGGCGCTCGACCTCTGCCGGAATGCGCGTAGCGGAGAGCGCCAGGGCGACGACGAGAGCGGCAGCGTACATGAGCGCGATCGTGACCTCTCGGTAGACCGCGCCGACGACTCCCTGGCCGTAGCTGGGCAGGGACGGGACTGCGAATGCCAGCAGCGCGGCGAAGACGGCGACGGCCCACACCACCTTGCGGCGGACGGCGTCGGTCACCACCGCTCGTGCGATCGCGAATGTGGCCCTCATGCAGCCTCACCCGCCTTGGAGTCGCTCGAGGTTTCGAGCGGCTCGGCGGACTCACCGAGCATCTTGGCGAAGTAGTCCTCGAGCGAATCACGCTTGGGCTGGACTGAGAGGATGCGCCAACCGGCGTCGTCCAAACCATCGACGACGCGTCGGACATCGCTGTCGGCTATCGAGAAGCTCCACGACCCGCCGCCGAACGCCTGATCGGTGATGAGCCCGGCGACGCCCGAAGGCAAGTCCCCCTCGCCCGAGGCCCTTACCGCCGTCTGACCCGCGACATTCAGCAGGTCGTCGATGTGCCCGCGGGCTGCGACAAGACCGCGGTTGAGGATCGTCACCTCGTCGCAGACGGCCTCGACCTCGGAGAGCTGATGTGACGACAGCAGCACAGTGGCGCCCGCCGCGCGCAGATCGAGCATCAGGTTGCGGACGTCGCGCTGGCCGACGGGATCCAAGCCGGACGCCGGCTCGTCGAGCACGATGACCGCGGGCGAGCCGAGCATCGCCTGTGCGAGACCGAGGCGCTGGAGCATGCCTCGGCTGAAGCGCGAGAGCGGCGTGGACTCCTGGCCACCGAGCCCGACGCGCGTGAGCAGACCGGGCGCCTCGGCCGCGATGTCGGCGCGCGTGAAGCCGGCGAGCCGACCGTAGAGCACGAGCGCCTCCAGCGCCTTGAGCTGACCCGGGAAGTACGGCTGTTCCGGAAGGAACCCGAGCGCCCGCCGCGCACCCGGCTGGAACGCGTCCTTGCCGAGGATCTCGAAGCGCCCACCCGAAGGCCGCACGAGACCGAGGAGCATCTTGAGCGTGGTGGTCTTACCGGCGCCGTTTGGTCCGAGCAGACCATGGATCGCACCACGCGACACCTCAAGCGACACGTCCCTGACAGCCTGCTTCCGGCCGCCCGCGGCACGTCCATAGTCCTTGCTCGCGTGTTCGATCCGGATTGCGGCAGCAAGGAGTTCGGACTCGTCGGTCATCGCCCAAACACCTCCTTGGACTTCTGCTTGGCACGCAGAAAGTCTTCCTTGTTGGTCGTGAACGTGTGCGTGCCCGCCTTGCTGGTGAGCACGTAATAGATGTAATCCGTGTCGGCAGGAGCAGCGGCCGCCTGAAGGGATTTCAGGCCCGGATTTGCTATCGGTCCGGGGGGCAATCCCTTGAAGCGGTAGGTGTTGAAGGGCGAGTCGATCCGAAGGTCCCGGTTGCGCAGGCGAAAACGGTTGCCGGGCAGCACGTACTCGATCGTCGCGTCGATCTCGAGATTCATGCCTCGGGCCAGCCGGTTGTAGATCACCGAGGACACGAGCGGGCGCTCTGAGTCCACCCGCGTCTCGCGCTCGATGATCGACGCAGCGATCACCACGTCGGTCGCCGAGAGCCCTCGCTGTGTGGCCGTCGCGGTGTCGACGCTCGCCATCTCGCGGTCGAACTGGTCGAGCATCATCTCGATGACCTGCTCGGAACTGGCTCCCTCGCGGATTCGGTAGGTCTTGGGGAACAGGTAGCCCTCGAGCGACCCCTGATAGGCTTCCGATAGGTACGGATGGTCCTGGGCGAACGACGGCGCACCGGTTCGGGCGAGCTTGAGGAACTCCTGTGCCGGGATACCGGCCTGCTTCTCGAGTCGCGCCGCGATCTGTTCAAGGACGAATCCCTCAGGGATGGTCACCGTCACGTAGGAGGCCGGTGGGCCCTGCTTGAGGCGGTCGAGCACCTCTCGGTACGCCATGGCGCTGGTCAGCTCGTACACGCCCGGGCGAAGCTTGCCGTCAGACCCGGTCATGCGCGCTTGGATGCGGAACATGTTGGGATTGGCGACGACGTCTTTGTCGGCAAGGAGCCGCGCGATCGTGGCAGTGCTGGCACCGGCAGG
Organism: uncultured Eubacteriales bacterium; assembly: GCA_964607705.1. GTDB lineage: Bacteria > Actinomycetota > Coriobacteriia > Anaerosomatales > PHET01 > CAZSLI01. The sequence goes on along the minus strand of CAZSLI010000001.1, from coordinate 54,901 downwards.
CACCTCGACCTGCACCGGGCGTCCCGCCTCCCCCGAGGACCCGCCGAGGAAGAGCCAGGCGCTGAGCCCGATGAGCGCGACGACGACCACGGACAGCGCGATCGCCATGATGGCGAGCGTGCGAGCGCACCCCTTGCGACTGCCCGCCCTTGCGGCTGTCATCGGCCGCTTTCCCCCGCCGACGCGTCGAGATAAGCCTGCAGCATGATCGATGCGGCAACCATGTCGACCGAACCGCGACGCTTACGGGAGTCCGCGCCGGCCTCGGCCATGCGCTTCTCGGCCTCCGCGGAGGTGAGGCGTTCGTCCACGTAGACGACGGGCAGTCCCGCGAACGCCGCGATCTTCTCGGCTGCCGTGCGTACCCGCGCAGCCTGGGAGCCCTCAGTGCCGTCGAGCGAACGCGGCAGGCCGGCCACGAGCAGCTCGACGTCGTCGTAGTCACCGAGGAGGCGCTTGATCTCCACGGCATCGCCGAGGGCTCGGCGAGCGTCGAGTACCGTCACGGGCGTGGCGACGCGGCCCGTCGGGTCCGAGACCGCGACCCCGATCCGCTTCTCGCCGATGTCGAGCGCCAGGACGCGCACCGGGGCCCTCTAGACCGCGCCGATGACCCGGCGTGCCGTCTCGAGTGCCTCGTCGATGCGGCTCGAGTCCTCGCCGCCACCCTGCGCCATGGCGGGCTTGCCTCCGCCCCGGCCCCCGAGCACCGCGGCTATCTCGCGCACGGTGGCTCCGGCGTCGAAGCCGGCTCCGACCGCGGTGTCGTTTCCGGCCGCGACGAAGATCGGCTTGCCGGTCTCGATGTCGTTCGCGACAAGAACGGCGGCATCAACGCCGCGGCCCTTGAGGATGTCCCAGGCGCTGCGGAGGCCGGCGGCCCGAACGTCGGCGAGGCGGTCGACGACCAAGCGGTAGCCGACGTCGACGGCGCGCGACAGCATGGCGTTGATCTCGTCGTCCGCCACCATATTCACGACGCGGTTGGCGCCGCTCTCGAGTTCCTTCACGCGCTTGGTGAGGGCTGCCGCCTTCTCGGCGACGTCGCGCGGCGGCACCTTCATGGCCGCGGCGGCCTCTTTGAGCTCGGATTCCTCGGTGCGGACGAGCTCGTAGGCATCGAAGCTCGTGACCGCCTCGAGGCGCCTGAGATTCGCGCCCACGCTGCCCTCGGAGACGATCTTGACGAAGCCGATCTCGCTGGTGCGTGCGACATGGGTGCCGCCGCACAACTCGCGGCTGAACGACCCGACCTCGAGCACGCGAACGAAATCGGAGTACTTCTCGCCGAAGAGGGCGGTCACGCCGGCCTCCCGAGCCGAGGCGAGCGAGGTCTCATAGCTGCGCACCGGGTGGTTCTCGAAGACTCGGCGGTTCACTCGGCGTTCGATCTGGTCGATCTGGTCTGCCGAGAGACCCTCGAAGTGAGTGAAGTCGAAGCGAAGGCGCTCCGGCGAGACGTACGAGCCCGCCTGCGTTGCATGCTCGCCAAGCGTGAGCCGCAGCGCCCAGTGGAGCAGGTGGGTCGCCGTGTGGTTGCGGCGGATGCGCTCGCGGCGCATGAAGTCGATGGCGGCGGTCAGGGTCTCGCCCACGCGCAGGTCACCGGTCTCGACCGCGCCGAGGTGAGAGTAGACACCGCCTTCACGTATCTGCGTGTCACGGACAGCGAAGGTGCCGCCGTCCGCCGCGCGAAGCACGCCGGTGTCGCCGACCTGGCCACCTTGCTCGCCGTAGAACGGCGTGGTGTCCAGGACAACCTCGCACTGCGTGCCCTCGGTCGCCTTCTCGACGCGCTCGCCTTCGACGATGATCGCCAGAACCGTGGCTTCCGACTCGTCCTTCTCGTAGCCAACGAAGTCCGTGCGTCCGGACTCCTGCGCTATGTCCGAGAACGCACCGCCGAAGGTGTTCCAGGACTCGTCCTTGACGTGTGCGCGAGCGCGCTCGCGCTGCGCCTGCATCTCGGTCGCGAAGGCCTCCTCGTCTACCGAGAAACCCTTCTCGGCAGCGATCTCGGCCGTGAGCTCGAACGGGAAGCCGTAGGTATCGTGCAGGGTGAAGGCGACGCGTCCGTCGAGCGCGGCGCCGGTGTCCGCGAGCGTGGCGAGTTCCGTCTCGAGGAAGCTCATGCCGGTGCGTAGAGTGGCGCCGAAGCGCTCCTCCTCGGAGGCGACGATGCCCTCGATGAGGTCGCGGTGAGTGACGATCTCGGGGTATGCCTCGCCCATGAGCTCGATGACCCGCTCGACGATGCGATTGAGGAACGGGTCCTCGACGCCGAGGAGTCGGCCGTGGCGCACGGCGCGGCGCAGGAGGCGGCGCAGGACGTAGCCGCGTCCCTCATTGGAGGGAAGGATGCCGTCGGCGATCATGAACGTCACGGAACGAGCGTGGTCAGCGATGATCCGCAGGCTGATGTCGGTCTTTTCGTCGACCTGGAACGTCGCGCCCGTGATCGCTTCCGCCTCGGCGATCAGCGCACGGATGATGTCGGTCTCGAAGTTGGTGTGCACCCCCTGCAGGATCGCGGCGACGCGCTCGAGACCCATGCCGGTGTCGATGTTCTTCTTGGGCAGCGGGAGCAGCGTGCCGTCTTCCTGCCGGTCGTACTGCATGAACACGAGGTTCCAGTACTCGAGGAAGCGGTCGCAATCGCACCCCGGCGCGCAGTCGGCCGAGCCGCAGCCGACGTCGGGACCCTGGTCGTAGTAGAGCTCGGAGCAGGGGCCGCACGGACCGGTGGGCCCGGCGGACCAGAAGTTGTCCTTGGCGCCCATGCGCACGACCCGGTCGGCGGGCACGCCCACCTCGTTGATCCAGATGGCCTCGGCCTCGTCGTCGTCCTCGTAGATCGAGAACCAGAGACGGTCCGGATCGAAGCCGAGCACCTGCGTCGAGAACTCGTACGCCCACGCGCTCGCCTCGGACTTGAAGTAGTCGCCGAAGCTGAAGTTGCCGAGCATCTCGAAGAAGCTGTGATGCCTCCCCGTGGTGCCGATGATGTCGATGTCGGTGGTGCGCACGCACTTCTGCACGGTGGTCGCGCGCGTGAACCCGAGACTCTTCACGCCCAGGAACACCGGCTTGAACTGCACCATGCCTGCGGTGGTGAGCAGCAGCGACGGGTCGTCAGGGATGAGCGAGGACGACGGCTGGCGCCGACACCCCTTGCTCTCGAAGAAGGTCAGAAAAGACTCGCGGATCTCGGCAGACTTCACTCTCAAGGCTCCTTAGCGCCTCGTGTGCGCCGGGTCCGCGCTCGAGTTCACGCGTCCGGCGTCTGGTCCGGTTCGTCGCATGGCTCAGGTGAGCCTTCCTCGCACTGCGCCGTCTTGAAGAGGGCGCCGTCCTCGGTTGCCAATGGGCGGCTCGTCCGACGCTCCCAGTAGTAGACGAAGAGCGCCTTCGCCGTCGCGGCCACCGGGATGGAAAACACCATGCCCCAGAAGCCGAACAACGCGCCGCCGACGAGCAGCGAGAATATCACGAGGGTCGGATGCAGGTCGACCTGATCGGACATGACGCGGGGCGTGATGAGGGCGTCGACCGTGTTCTGCGCGACGACCACGATGACTATGGCGCCGACCGCAGTCAGCGGACTCACGAACAGTCCAAGGGTGGCGGCGAGGAGCCCTGCGATGAACGGGCCGACATAAGGCACGTAGTTGAAGACGAAGGTGATGATCCCGAGCACGAACGCGTACGGGACGCCGATGATGGCGAGGCCGACTCCCGCGATGAAGCCCGTAGCGAGCGAGGCAACGGTCTGTCCCTTGAGGTACCCGCCCACCATCCGTCCCACGGTGGCCAGCAGATTCTCGAGGTCGTCCTCGTACTTCTCGCCTGCCAGGGTGCGAAGCTCCCGCCGTATCTTGGGGAGGTCTTTGAGCGTCCAGAAGGCGATGACTGTGGCCAGGAAGAGATCGAAGATGACGGTCGCGACGCCGCTTCCCGCCGAGACGACACCCGCGGCTATCCGGTTGCCGAGCGTCACGAAGATGTTCGATAGAGACTGCGCTATCGAGAGCACCGCCTCGCGCAACCAGTTCGGAATGATCACTGCGCTGAAGCGGCCCTGAAGCTCGAGTAGCCACTGGCGCGCAGACTCCAGCAGCGCGGGTATCGCTGCCGCGAACTCCGCCAGCTGTCTGCCCACGACGGGCACCACGAAGACGAGCGACACGGAGAGTACGACGAACACGATCGCGAACCAGCAGATCACGGCCCACGCGCGCGGAATCCCGCGCTCCGCGAGGCGCGCGACCGGTCCCTGCAGCGCGAACACGAAGAGGAACGCCAACACGAAGGGCGCGAGCGCGCCCGAGATCTTGCCGAGGGCATAGCCCGCCGCAGCGAGAAGCAGCAGCCCGCCGATGACCGCCCAGGCCACATAGTAAGCCGAGCGCCATCTCATCATTCGGGCCTCGCGCGTCGTCATACCTAGTCCCTGACGATGTTCTCGCGCAGTACCTTGAGGGTCCTTCGGAGCAGCCGCGACACCTGCATCTGCGAGATGTCGAGCTGCCGGGCGATCTCGGTCTGGGTGAGCCCCTCGAAGAACCGGAGGTACAGAACGCGCTGTTCCTGCGGTGTGAGCTGCTTGAACGCGACCTGCAGCGTGGTCCGGTCGTCGACCACCGCCATCAGCGTGTCGTCCTTGCCTATGTACTCCAAGATCGAGAACGTGTCCGAGCCGTCGCCACCCCGGTCGCTTTCGAGCGAGACGAAGTTGTAAGCCTCACTCGTCTCCATCGCCTCGAGGACTTCTTCGGGCGTGACCTCGAGGTACGCGGCGATCTCCTGGATGGAGGGTGAGCGTTGAAGTTTCTGAGTCAGGGCGTCGACTGCCTGGTTGACCTTGAACGACAACTCCTGGAGCCGGCGTGGGACCTTGATCGCCCAGCCCTTGTCGCGGAAGTACCGCTTCAGCTCGCCGACGATGGTGGGTGTGGCATAGGTGGTGAACTCGACCTGGCGTTCGATGTCGAAGCGGTCGATGGCCTTGATGAGCCCGATCGTTCCGACCTGGACCAGGTCCTCGACCGGTTCTCCGCGGTTGCGGAACCGGCTGGCGAGATACTTCACCAGGTTGAGGTACATCGTGATCAGCTCGTCACGGGCGTCCTCGTCATTGTTGAGCCGATACCGCCTGAACAGCTCTCTCGTGTAGTCCTTGTCCCAAGAAAGCTTGCGCGACTGCTTTTCGGGACGACGGCTAGACGGCATCGGCAGGCTCCATGCGCTTGAAGACCTTCAGGAAGCGGCGACCGTCCTCGTCACTGCCGAGCTCGTACTCGTCACAGACCGACTGGAGGATGAACATGGCGTACGACGTGCGGCGCTCGACCTCCTCATCCGACACGTCGGGCTCCGCGCCCAGCGTCGTGTCGATGTTGAGGCTATCGTCGCAGATCGTGAAGGTGAACTTGACCTCGGCGTCCTCGGGAAGTGTGTCCACGGCGTACACGAAACACTCCTCGGCGGCCATGCGGACGTCGTCGACCGCGTCGTAGCCGACATCCATCCGGCTGACGAGCGCCGCAGCAGTCATGCGAACCGTCTTGGCGTACTCCCCGCGAGCAGGAACGACTAGTGTTACTCGATCTTGTCCCATGGATCCTCCGTGTCGGTTGATGGCGCCTCTCGCAAGAGGGGTTCGCCTGTCAGCTCTTCCCCGTCGTTGTCCGGCACTCCGTCCGTGAGGGAGAGCTCGGTGAGCTCGACATCGTTCTCGTGCCGTTTGCGGTGCTTCCATGCGTGACGGACGCGGTCCGCCACACCGCTGACTATCTCCGCCGGAGCCTGGACGATCTCGGACAGCGTGTTGGATGCCTCGCCGACGCGGTTCGCCGCATCCTCGAACCGGGTGATCGCTCCGTCGATACGCAGAAGCTCAGCGTTTGCCGCGTCAACGGTCACGTCGGCTTTGTCGAGAAGCGGGACGAGTCGCTCGCGCAGATCGTCGGAGAGGAGGCGCATGGAGCGAGCCGTGAAGACCGCCTCGCGGAGCGCCCAGACCGCCGCCAGACAGGCGGCTGTCGCCGCCGCCAGCAGTACGAGAAGCAGCACGTTTTGGGCGGTCAAAGGTCCCCCCGACATCAATCGCGAGACTGAACGAGTGTAGCAGACGTATCACGGCCGGCGGCCCGAACGGTGCGGCCTGCGAAGCGCGCGAGAAGCGCGAACGCCTACGTCCCGGAATACCCGTCTTCACCTGACACATCACGCTTGGGGGTGCGCTCGGCGCCCTGAGGCTGATGTGCCTCCCATCCCCTCTGAGGCTCGTAGAAGTGGCTCCCCTCGAGTCCGTCCGGCAGGTACTGCTGCTCCACCCAGGCTCCCGGATGGTCGTGAGGATACCGGTAGGGGCCGTACGCTTCGCTTCCCGGCCTGTGCCTGTCCCGCAGGTGGTTGGGCACGGAGCGCGCGGGGCCCTCGCGCACCTCGGCCAGGGCGCGATCGATGGCAAGGTAGGCGGCGTTGCTCTTCGGAGCGAGCGCCAGGTAGGTCGCAGCCTGGGCCAGGTTGATGCGGCACTCAGGCCACCCGATCGATTCGGCCGCCTTGAATGCGGCATGCGCGACGAGGAGCGCGTGCGGGTGCGCATTTCCCACGTCCTCGGAGGCGAAGATCATCATGCGGCGCGCGATGAACTTCGGGTCTTCGCCGCCGTGGATCATTCGGGCGAGCCAGTAGACGGCGGCATCGGGGTCACTGCCCCGCATCGACTTGATAAAGGCACTGATGACGTCGTAGTGCACATCACCCGTCTTGTCGTAGGGCAGGATGCGCGACGGCGATGCCTCGCGGACAGCCTCGACCGTCAGCGCGCGACGACCATCTGCGTCGGGCGCAACGCACCCGGCGGCGAGCTCGAGGGTCGTGAGCGCGACGCGAGCGTCACCACCGGCGCCCGTGACGATGGCCTCCTCGGCGTCCGGGGCGAGTGTCACTCGGCCCGCCAGTCCCCGCTCGTCCGAGACGGCGCGCTCGACGATCGCGCGGACCTCGGCGTCGGTCAGCGGGTCGAGCTCGATCACCCTCGAGCGGCTCACGAGGGGCGCATTCACCTCGAAGTAGGGATTCTCGGTGGTCGCCCCCACCAGGACCACGACGCGGTCCTCGACCGCGTGCAGCAACGCGTCTTGCTGCGACTTGCTGAACCGGTGGATCTCATCGATGAAGAGGATGGTGCGCTGCCCGGTGAGCCCGAGCCGCTGCGAAGCGGACTCTATCGACTTGCGCAGGTCAGCCACGCCCGACGTGACGGCGGAGACCTCGTCGAAGTGGGCCCGGGTCGCCTCGGCGATTATGCGCGCGAGCGACGTCTTCCCGGTACCCGCCGGGCCGTAGAGGATGACCGACGAGAGCGTGTCGGACTCGATCGCCCGCCTCAGCCAGGTACCCGCACCCACAGCGCGCTGCTGCCCGACGAACTCGTCGAGAGTGCGCGGGCGCATACGAGCGGCGAGCGGTGCGACGCCTGCCCGCGCCTTGCCCGCCTGTTCGTCGAAGAGCGAGTCCACGGCCCTTGAGGCCGCCTAGTCCGCGGCGCGCTGTATCTGGCGCGTGAGCAGATCGGAATCGATGTAGCCGATGTTCCAGAAGATGAGGTAGCCCTGGTCATCGATGATCATGAGGTACGGCGTCTGCTTGACCCCTACCTGCCGAGCAAGCCGAGCGGCCTCCGCTGCGGGCGACCCTGCCGCGAGCTGCGTCTCGTCGACCACGACGACGCCGTTCTTGTCGATCGACGTCGCCTTGCCGAGGTCGTACGCGAGCAGATCGATCTGCCCGGCGTTGTCCTCGACCGCGGTGTCGACCTGCTCCCGCAGATCGTCCGTCTGGGCCTGAGCACCGTTGTAGAAGAACAGGATCATCGCCTGCTTCTCGTCGAGTCGCTGCTGCACGGCTACGGGCAGCGTGCCTTCGACGGAGAACGGGACCCACGTCTCGGTGGACAACGAAGACCTGTCGTCGAGCGGATTGGGGATCTCCGCGGCGGGCGCAGCCGCCGTGACGGGCGCCGGGGCCGGGGTGGCGGCCTCTGGCGGCGGAGCCTCTCCCCCTCCGCCGCATCCCGCTAGGGACAGAACGGTGAGTGCCGCGATGAGTGCTACGACCAGTCTGCGCATGTGGTTCCTCCCAGGGGCGAGATGCGGCCCGCTCTGCTGCGACTCGACGTGGTGAACCTGCCTCAGCAGGTGGGGGCCCGCACCGGGACTTCCAGCTTCCCCGCTAGGGGGATACCTGTCCGCCTCGAAATGTGAGGCCCCCAATCAAGAAGTGTTGGTTCGACCGTGAATGCCGAGCCACAGCAAAGCGAAGCCTACGCGTCAGTGTACCGCCCAGCGCGCCGGCTCAACAACATGACCGTGACTTAGCGCACTCTCTCTTGCGATGTCTAATCGAAGCGCAGATGAACGTCCTTGAGCTGCCGAGGAGACACCACGTCGGGCGCCTGGGTCATCGGGTCGCCGCCGGAGCTCGTCTTCGGGAACGCGATGACGTCGCGGATCGAGTGGCCGCCCATGAGCAGCATGACGAGCCGGTCGAGGCCGAGCGCGATGCCGCCGTGCGGGGGCGCGCCGAACGAGAGCGCCTCGAGCAAGAAGCCGAACTGCTCGCTCGCCTCCTCATCCGAGAGGCCGATCGTCTTGAGTACGCGGCGCTGCAGTTCCGTGTCGTGGATGCGCAGCGTGCCGCCGCCGATCTCAAAGCCGTTCATGACGAGGTCGTACGCGTAGCTCAGCACCGAACCCGGGTCTGTCGTCACGGCATCGAGGTGCTCGTCGAACGGGCGCGTGAACGGGTGATGGTTGGCCGCCCAGCGCTCCTCATCGGCGTCGTACTTGAACATCGGGAAGTCGATGACCCACAGCGTCTCGAAGCCCTTGCGCTCGATGCCGAGCTCGTCGGCCAGGTGCAGCCGCAGCGTGCCGAGGACCTCGTTCGCGAGCTGGCGCGCGTCGGCGACCATGCAGACGAGGTCGCCCGGCTCGGCGGCAAGCGCAGTGCGCAGGGCGGCCATCTCGTCGTCGGTGAAGAACTTGGCGATGGGGCTCTTCACTTCGCCGTCGGTCGTGAAGGCGACCCACGCGAGCCCCTTGGCGCCGTTGTCGAGCGCGATCTGGTTGAGCGCGTCGATGCGGCTGCGGCTCCAGTCCCCCGCACCCTTGGCGTTGAGCGCCTTGATCGCTCCGCCCGAGGACAGCGCGCCGGAGAACACCTTGAACTCGCTCGCCGAGAACACCTCGGAGACGTCGACCAGCTCGAGTCCGAAGCGGGTGTCGGGCCGGTCGGAGCCGAAGCGCTCCATGGCTTCGCCCCACGTGAGCCGCGGCAGCGGAATCGGCAGGTCGTGACCGGCCTCGTGCATGACCTCACGCATGACGTCTTCCATCATGGTGAGGATGTCCTCCATCGAGACGAAGCTCATCTCGATGTCGACCTGCGTGAACTCGGGCTGGCGGTCGGCGCGCAGGTCCTCGTCGCGGAAGCAGCGGGCGATCTGGTAGTAGCGCTCGATGCCGCCCACCATCAGCAGCTGCTTGTAGAGCTGCGGCGACTGCGGAAGCGCGTAGAACTTGCCGGCGTTCAGGCGGCTCGGGACGATGAAGTCGCGCGCGCCCTCGGGAGTCGACCTGCCGAGGATCGGCGTCTCGACCTCCATGAACCCGCGGTGCTCGAGCGACTTGCGGAAGCGCTGGGTCACGCGGTCGCGCAGCGTGAGCGCGGCAAGCACTTCGGGGCGGCGGATGTCGAGGTAGCGCCACTTGAGGCGCGTGAGTTCATCGGTCTCGATGCCGGCCTCGATCTCGAACGGCGGCGTCTCGCTGCGGTTGAGCACGGTCGCCGAGGTGATGACGACCTCGATCTCGCCCGTGCTCATGTTCGGGTTGACGGTGCCTTCGGGGCGGCGGCGCACGACGCCGTCAAGCAGCACGACCCACTCGGGACGCACCTGCTCGGCGGTCACGAAGGCCGCGCCGGAAGTGTCGGGGTCGAAGACGCACTGGGCGATGCCTGTGCGATCGCGAAGGTCGAGGAAGATCAGGCCGCCGTGGTCGCGCCGCTTGGCAACCCAGCCCGCGAGGCGGACGGTCTCCCCTACGGCATCGGCGTTGAGCGTGCCAGCGGTGTGAGACCGCATCGAGTAGCGTGCGTCGAGCATCGGCGTGCGCGTCCTTCCCTCGGTTGAGTACCTGCGCAGTATACGCGAGCGCAGGTGGTGCGGCAGTCGGTCTCCTCGGCAGTGCGTGGCGGGTATATCCAATCGTCTATCGAGAGGAGCTCGTCATGCCCCTAAGAGCCCTATTCCTCAATTGCACGCTCAAGCCAGCACCAGAGCCATCGAACACGCAGGCGCTCATCGAAAAGGTGGCTGAGCTCATGCGGCGCCAGGGGGTCGAGGCAGATACCGTTCGGATCGCCGACCTCGCGATCGGAACCGGGGTCTCGAATGATCTGGGCGGCGGTGACGAGTGGCCAGGCGTCCTCGAACGCATCTATGCCTCGGACATCCTCGTGATCGGAACGCCGATCTGGCTCGGGGAGTTGTCGTCGGTGTGCCAGCGCGTGATCGAACGGCTTGACGCGACCTTCTCGGACTACGCCGAGGACACGGGGCAGTTTCCGCTCTACAACAAGGTCGGTGGCGTGATCGTCACCGGCAACGAGGACGGCGCGCAGAAGGCCTCCGAGCACGTCCTGTACGCGCTGCAGTCGCTGGGGTGCACGATCGCGCCGAACTCAGACGTGTATTGGGTGGGCGACGCCGGACCGGGGCCGAGCTACATCGAAGCCGGTGGCAGCGAGCACTTCTACACGAACAAGATAGCGGCGTGGATGGCCTACAACACCGTGTGGATGGCGCAGCTACTGAGGGACCATCCCTGCCCCACGAACCTCACCGCGCTGTCCGAGGAGCAGAAGGCGCTCTCCGACGAGGCGAAGCCTGACCCGCACGAGCTCGAGCACCTGCAGAGCATCGCCAGCAGCTAACGCAGGCGGGACGCGATCTCCTCGGCGAGTCCTGCGATGGGCAGGCGCGCCTCTTCCTTCGTCGCCATGTCGCGGAGCGTGACCTGGTTCTCGGCGAGTTCGTCGGGGCCCACGACGACCACGAAGCGGGCACCGAGCCGGTCGGCCTGCTTGAACTGCGACTTGAGCGAGCGCGCCTGGTGATCGAGCTCGGTGGCGATGCCGGCTTCGCGCAGGGCCGAGGCGATGCCGAACACCTCGCCCTCGACACAGGCGTCGACGCGGGCGATGTAGACCTCGGCGATGGGCGGCGACGGGATCTGCGCCCCGGCAGCCTGCAGCGCAAGCAACGTGCGCTCGAAGCCGAGTGCGAAGCCGAGCCCCGGAGTCGCGGGACCACCGTACTGCTCCATCAGGCGATCGTAGCGTCCACCCCCGCCGATGGCGTTCTGCGAACCGAGCCCGGCGTCGGCCTGGACCTCGAACACGGTGCGCGTGTAGTAGTCGAGGCCCCGAACCAGCTTGGGGTCCTCTTCATAGGCGATGCCGAGCCCGTCGAGGTGGCTCTTGACCGCCGAGTAGTGCGCCGAGCACTCGTCGCACAGCTCGTCGCGCAGCAGGGGCGCTTCGGTCATGACTTCTCGGCAGCCGGGGTTCTTGCAGTCGAAGGCGCGCAGAGGGTTGGTCTCGGCGCGTCGATTGCACTCGTCGCAGAGGTCGGCGCCGTGGGACCGGATGAAGTCGGCGACCTTCTCGCGGTACGCCGGGCGGCAGTTCTCATCGCCCATCGAGTTAAGCAGCAGCCGCATGTTCTCTCGCGGCACTCCCACGGCGGCGAAGAAGGCCATCAAGACGGCGATGACCTCGGCGTCCGCCGACGGCTGCGGCATGTTGAGCGCCTCGATGCCGATCTGCCAGAACTGGCGCATGCGGCCCTTCTGGGGACGTTCGTAGCGGAACATCGGGCCGGCGTAGTAGAGCTTAGCGCCCTGCCCGTTCGAGGTCAGGTTGTGCTCGAGTGCCGAGCGCACGACACTTGCGGTGCCCTCGGGACGCAGCGTGATCGAGCGGTCGCCCTTGTCGGTGAAGGTGTACATCTCCTTGCCGACGATGTCGGTCGCCTCGCCGATCCCCCGGCTGAACACCTCGGTGTGCTCGAACAGCGGCGTGTAGATGGGCTCGTAGCCGTAGCGCGCGAACAGCTCTTGGGCCGTGCGCAAAAGGAACTCCCATGCGCGGGCGGTGTCTCCCAGCAGGTCGGCGGTGCCTTTGGGTGCGCGGTACTCCACGAGCGGGCCTTTCGATCGGACGCGATGACCGGGCTGCCATGCGGCTCCCGATTATGAAGGAAGCCGGCCGTCGCGACCACGCGACATGCCGGCTCCTGAAGCGCGATGCCTGAAGTGCTAGCGGATGAAGCGCTCGCCGTAGAGCAATGCGATGCCGATGACGCCCCATACGGCGCCGGCGACCTCGACCCATTTGCGCGAGTAGTCGGGGTCGACCTTCGCGATCATCGCGGAGTCGAGCAGCGCGTCGAACTTCGACAGGCGCTCGCTGAATATCAGCGAGACGAGTCCGAGTCCCACGAGGACGAGACCGGCGGGCTGAAGGGCGTTCGAAAGACTGTGAAGCATGGTCGGCGTACCCCCACGGCGATCGTGTGCAGATGCGGTCAGTGCGCACCTGCTGAAGCACACGCTGTGCCGTCGCGGGAGAAGTGGAGGTCAGACGGTGCGACCAAGTGCGATGCCCGCCGCGCAGCCGCCGAATCCGGCCGCAAGCGAGCCGGCCGCATAGCCAAGCGCCAGGCCGCCGTGGCCCGTGAGTGCCAACTCGACCACCTCGAGTGAGAAGGTCGAGAACGTCGTATAGCCGCCGAGGACGCCGACTGCGATGAGCGGTCGCCACCATCCGGGCCAGCCCTGCCGTGCCGCCACGACCACCAGCAGGCCGAGGACGAATGCGCCGGTGGCGTTCACCAAGAACGTATGCCAAGGCACCATCGCGTCCGCCTGTGGTCCCATGGCCTTGCCGACGAGGTAGCGCAGCATGGAGCCGATGGCGCCGCCGAGTGCGACGAGGGCGAGATCGCGTGCGTTCACGTCAGGCCCTCGGCCAGAACGGATTGAGGCGTGCCTCCCGGGCGATGGTGGTGTCCGGGCCGTGACCGGGGTGCACGATGGTCTCGGGCGGAAGCGGTGCGAGCTTCTCGGCGAGCGAGCGCGAGAGGGTGCGGCCGTCGCCTCCCGGGAAGTCGGTGCGGCCGACGCTGCCGGCGAAGAGCGTGTCGCCCGAGAACAGGTGCACCGGCCCCGAAGCGCCGGTGTCCTCGGCGAGCAGCGATATGCCGCCCTCGGTGTGGCCGGGAGTGTGGAGCACCGTCAGCGTGAGCATGCCGGCCTCGAGCGTGTCGCCGTCGCGCACGATGCGGTCCGCAGGGGGCGCGACGTGCTCGTCGAAGCCGAAGAGAGCGCCGCCGGTGCCCCAGGGCGCGGAGCTCGTGAGGCGACCCGCGTCTGATTCGTGGATGACGATCGGGGCGTCGGACTCCTCGGCGAGCTCGGCGACGGCGCCGATATGGTCGAAGTGGGCGTGCGTGAGCACGATGGCCGCGATGGGGCGCCCGGCGAGCGCCTCGCGGACGAGCGGCGCATCGTCACCCGGATCGATCACGAAGGCCGGCCCGTCGGCGTCGTCGGAGACGACCCAGCAGTTGGTCTCGAGCGCTCCCACCTGCACGCGGTCCACTCTCACCTCTGCGACCCCTTCTTCGCTGTGGCCTCACCGGGCATCATGCGGCGCGCCTCGAAGACGCCGTCGACCGCGCGCACGTCGCGCAGGAGCGCGTCGAGACGGCTCATCTCACCGATCTCGAACAAGAAGCGCATGTCCACGAGACCGTCGCGGTGCGTAGTGGTGGACGACGCCAGGATGTTCACGCCCGACTCGGCGATCGCGAGCGTGACCTCTTGCAGCAGACGCAGCCGATCGAGCGCCTCGACGAAGATCTCGACCTGGTAGGTCGCCTTGCTCCCCTGGTCCCACTCGACATCGATGATGCGCTCGGGGCTGCCGAGGAGCTCGCTCGCGTTGGGGCAGGTCTTGCGATGCACGGACACGCCACGACCACGCGTGACGAAGCCGATGATGTCGTCGCCCGGGACCGGGTTGCAGCAGCGCGCGAGGCGGACGAGCACGTCGTCGATACCCTTTACGACGACACCGCCGCCGGTCTTGCGGCGTGCGCTGCGAGGCGGCGTCATGGGGACGTTGAGCGGCAGCGACGGTTCCTCGGCGGGCTTGGCGGGCTCGGGGGCCTCGCCCTCCTTGCTCATGCGCTTCAGCAGGCGGGTCCCGACGAGTTTCGCCGACAACTTGCCGGCGCCGATCTGCGCGAGCACGTCCTCGCCCTTGGCGTAGTTCATCTCGTGCGCGATGGCGTCGAGCGCCTTCTCGGCGGTCTTGCTGCCGATGCCCATGCCGTGCTTGCGCATGACTTTTGCGAGCTCATCGCGGCCGTGCTGAAGGTCGTCGACGCGGGTGACCTTGCTGAAGTGGTTGCGGATCTTACTGCGCGCCGAGGAGGTCTTGACGATGTTGAGCCAGTCCCGGCTGGGGCTCGCGTTCTTGTTGGTGAGGATCTCGATGCGGTCGCCCATCTGCAACTCGTAGCCGAGCGGCACGATCGAGCCGTTGACCTTGGCGCCGACGCAGTGGTTGCCGACCTCTGTGTGGATCGCATAAGCGAAGTCGATGGGCGTCGAGCCGCGTCGCAGCGAGATGACGTCGCCCTTGGGACTGAAGACGAAGACCTCCTCGTCGAAAAGGTCGATCTTGAGGGCCTCCATGAACTCGCGTGGGTCCTTGAGCTCCGTCTGCCACTCGAGCATCTGCCTGAGCCAGGCGAGGCGCTCGTCGAAGGTGTCCTCGCCCTTGCCGCCCTCCTTATAGCGCCAGTGCGCGGCGATGCCGTACTCGGCGGTGCGGTGCATCTCCTCGCTGCGGATCTGGATCTCCAGTGGTCGTCCGGAGGGCCCGATGACCGTCGTGTGGAGCGACTGGTACATGTTGAACTTGGGCATCGCGACGTAGTCTTTGAAGCGTCCCGGTACCGGCTTGAAGATCGAGTGGACCGTGCCGAGCGCGCCGTAGCAGTCCTTCACCGAGTCGACGATCACGCGCAGGGCGATCAGGTCGTAGATCTCCGAGAAGTCCTTACCGCGCTGCGTCATCTTCTGGTAGATGCTGTAGAGGTGCTTGGGCCGCCCCGAGATCTCGGCGGTGATACCCACCTTCCCGAGCTCCTCGTGCATCTGGGAGATCACGGCGTCGGTGTAGTTCTCCCGCTCCGTGCGGCTCTCCGCGACCATGCGCGACACTTGGTGAAACTTCACGGGCTCGAGGTAGAAGAACGCGAGGTCCTCTAGCTCCCACTTCACCTGGCTGATGCCGAGGCGGTGCGCGAGCGGCGCGTAGATCTCCATCGTCTCGCGCGCCTTCTCGATGCGGCGCTCCGGCGGTAGCGCGGCGAGCGTGCGCATGTTGTGCAGCCGGTCGGCCAGCTTTATCAGGATGACGCGGATGTCCTTCGCCATCGCGATGAGCATCTTGCGCAGGTTGTTGGACTGCTGCTCGGAGAGCGACTCGAACTCGATCTTGCCGAGCTTGGTCACGCCGTCGACGAGTTCGGCGACCTCGTTGCCGAACTTCTCGCGGACCTCGTCGAGCTCGACGTCGGAGTCCTCGACTGTGTCGTGCAACAGCGCAGCCTTGAGCGTGGCGGTGTCGAGGTGGAGCTCTGCAAGGATGAGGGCGACCTCAAGCGGGTGGTTGACGAACGGCTCGCCGCTCTTGCGCATCTGCCCCTCGTGCGCCTGTTGCGCGAAGAGGTACGCCTCGTCGAGGCCCGTGAGGTCCGCCGCGGGGTTGTAGGCGCGGACCTGCTCTTCGATCTTCTTGAGGGTCGCGGGCACTGAGGTCTCTCTCGGCTAGGCGCGTGTGGGAAGGATAGGACGGTTGAAGCGCGCCAGCAACTCGGCGGCCGTCGAATCGAGCGCCCAGCGGCGAAACGCCTGGAACTGCTCGATCTCGTCGAGCCCTTCCGCGTAGCGGACGCTCTCGGTCAGCTCCACCTTCCCGCTGGTGGGCAGGAGCGTCAGACGGCGATACGAGCCGTGCCCCTCGCCGCTCACGAACCCCAGGTCCCTGAAGATCCCGATTGCCGAGGAGACGCCGCGCTCGTCGAGGCCGAACCGGCGCCGCAGTTTCCGCGAACGCTCAGAAAGCTCGGCGTTGGTGATCTCGAAGCCGTCGCCCTCCTTCTCGGCGATCTCGCGCAGGACCCGGTAGAGGGTGGCGAGGTCCTCGCGCTCGGGCGCGAGCGAGGACAGGATGGTCTCGTTGAGCCGGGCGTCGCGCTCGCCGTAGAGCAGGTGGATCCGGGAGGCCGCCCCATCGCGGCCTGCGCGGCCCGACATCTGGTTGAACTCCACCTCGTTGAACGGCAGGTGGTAGAGCACAACGTTGCGGATGTCCGGGATGTTCACGCCCTCGCCGAAGGCGCTCGTGGCGACGACGACCTGCAGCTCGCCCACGCGGAACGCGCGCTCGACCGCGTGGCGCACCGATCGCGACAAGCCGCCGTTGTAGAAGGCGGTGGAATAGCCGAGCTCCGGTACGCGCTTGCGGAGCATCCGCGCTATCTGGACCGACTTATCGCGCGAGTTCACGTAGATGACGCACTTGCCTCCCCGGGCGACGAGGCCCGCGAGGTAGCCGTCCTTGTCCGCGACGTCGCGCCTGTCCTCGACCAGCAGGTTGTCGCGGACCGTCGGGTCAAGGACCACCGACTGGATGCCGAGCGTCGTGCGGATCTGGTCGGCCACGTCGTCTGAAGCGGTGGCGGTGACGGCGAGGACGGTGGGCGTCCCGAGCTTCGCGAACGCTTCCCCGAGCCGAGCGTAGGCGGGGCGGTGACCCGCGCGCGCCAGCCCCACGTGGTGCGCTTCGTCCACGACCACGAACCTGACGCTCCCCGCCTGCGCGAAGCGCTCGGCATGGAAGTGGAGGAACTCCGGCGTGGTGAGGACTACGTCCAGCTCGCCGGCGGCCAGGGCCGCGAACGCCTCATCGCGCTCGCCCATCGAGGTCTCGCCCGTCACCGTTCGGACCGCGAGCCCCACGTCGGCGAACGACTCGTCGAGGTGGTAGGCCTGGTCGGCCACCAGTGCTCGCAACGGGTAGACGAACACGCTCGCCGCACGCTCGCGCAGCGCGATGCGCGCCGCGTGCATGTGGAAGATGAGTGACTTGCCGCGGCCCGTCGCCATGACGGCCAGCGTGCTGTTGCCGGCGGACAGCTCGGCGAGCGCCTGGATCTGCGCCTCGTGCAACGAGCGGTCGCCGATGAACCGCCGCACGAGCTCCGCCTCGAGCTCCTCGGCAGGTAGAGCCGCGAGCGATGCGCGGGCGTCGGCGCGCTGCTGCGCGAGGTCCTCGGCAGCGGCTGTGGCATCGCGGCGGCTCACGAGCACGTTCACGCCGAGCGACCGGCCCTTATCGCCGCCGGTGACATCCGTGACCTCGACGTCGTACTCGATGCCGGCATCGATGGCGGGCGCGAGGGCTCCCGCCAGACGACGGTTGAAGAAGCCCACCTGGGCGCCACTCGGCTCGAACAGGGCGCAGGCGTTCGGATCGTACTGGTTGTCCGGCTGTCGCTCGAGGCGCAGAGGCAGACCCGGTGCAAGCGCCCCGATCGCGTCCTGACGGCCCTCGAAGGTGACGCCCGCGAGCTTCGTGTGGAAGCTGGGGGCGTCCTCGATGCCGGCGTACTCCTCCCGGGCGAGCAGCTCGTCGGCGCGAGCGAACAGGTCCTCCACGAGCGCCGATGCAGGCGCGTCCGGCACAGCCGAGTCACTCACGGCTACGTCGCGCACCACGAGTTGCGCGCGGGAGCGGCCACGCCACTCGTCCACCTGAAGCTCGAACGCCAGATCGACCTGGGCGTCGTGCTCCGCAAGCTCCGCGATGTCGCGGCAGCGGAAGGCGATCGCGGGCACCGAGGCGACGCCGTCGAACGCGACGAAGCGCAGGTGGTCGGCCGCGCGACCGACGCGCTGACGACCGTTCATGAAGACGCCGGTCGCAGCCAGCAGCGGGCGGCGGTTGCCGTGGCCGAACGGTTCGAGAGCCGAAAGCTCCGCACCCAACTCCACGCTCACCGCTTCGAGCGCCAGCTCGGCATCCACGACCTGCGAGGTCTCGAACTGCTCGGCAGGCAGCGTGTCCATGTGAGCGAGCAGCGCGTCACGGAACTCGGGCAGCTTGTCGGCGGGGAGCGTGCAGCCGACGGCGGCGGCATGGCCCCCGAAGCGCGTCAGCACCGCGCTCGCAGCCTCGAGCGACTGGAACAGGTCCACTTGGCCCACCGAACGCCCGGAACCGCGCGCAACCCCGTTCTCGATCCCGAACATGAACGTGGGCACGCGGTACTGGTTGACCAGGCGCGACGCGACGATACCCTTGACGCCCTCATGCCACCCTTCACCGGCAAGGACGAGGGCACGCTCACCGTGGTACGTGCGCTCGGCGAGAGCGGCCGCTGCGGCGGCGAGCTCCTGCTCGACCGACTGGCGCACGCGGTTGTGCTCGTCGAGCGCGCCGGCCAGCTCCTCGGCACGCAGGGGGTCATCGGTGAGCAGGAGGTCGAGAGAGACCTGGGGGTCGGCCATGCGCCCCGCCGCGTTGAGTCGAGGAGCGAGCGAGAACGCGATCGCATCGCTCGTGAGCGCCGTCGCGACGACGCCGGCGACCGCCGCGAGCGCAGCGACGCAGACGCGAGGCGAGCGTTGCATGGAGGCGGTGCCGGCCGCGACCAACGCGCGGTTCTCGCCGAGAAGCGGCACGATGTCGGCGACGGTCCCCAGCGTGGCAAGGTCGACGAGGGTGAGCCAGGTGTCGGGAAAGCCACACCGAGAGCCGACGGCCTGCACGAGCTTGAGCGCCACCCCTGCGCCGGCGAGGTCCCGTGACGGGCAGTCCGGATCGAGCTTGGGGTCCGCGACGGGGACGCCCTCGGGCACCAGGTCCGCGGGCTCGTGGTGGTCCGTGATCACGACGTCGATGCAGCGGGACTTGAGCTCCCGGACCTCCTCGACGCTGGAGACGCCGCAGTCCACCGTGATCACGAGCCCCGGCTCCATTCCCGCGATGCGGTCGATGGCGGCGGCACTCAGACCGTATCCTTCGCGGAACCGGTGCGGGACTATCGCGCGCACATCGGCCCCCATCGCGGCCAGGCCTCGCGTGGCGACGGCGGCCGCCGATACCCCGTCCAGATCGAAGTCGCCGAAGACCAGGATGCGCTCACCCTCAGCGATAGCCGCAGCGACGCGCTCGGCTGCCTCCGCCATGCCGGGGATCAGGCCGGGGTCATGCCAGTCGCGCTTGAGATCGGGGCGCAGGAACGCAGCTGCGTCCTCGGCAGTCGTGACGCCGCGCGCCACAAGGATGCGCGCGGCTATCGCGGACAACCCTGTCGCCGCAGCCAGGGACTCGACGAGCGACTCGTCGACCGAGGCGAGCGTCCAGCGATTCTGAGGGCAGGTTTCAGTCATCTTCCCCATGGTAACGGACGGGGCCGACACCGTAAGGGTGCCGGCCCCGCAATCACGAGAGTCACGAACTGCCCGGACTCTACGCGTCCGCGTACTTCTTCTTGAGAGCCGCGAACTTGGGCTCGGTCTCTTTCCACATCACGTAGATCGGAGTGGCGACACCGATCGACGAGTACGCGCCCACAGTGAGGCCGATCGTCAGGGCGAAGGCGAAGTCGCGCAGCGTCTCGCCTCCGAAGAACAGCATCGTCAGGACCGGCAGCAGGGCCGTGATCGACGTGTTGATCGTCCGCACGAAGACCTCGTTCAGCGACTCGTTCGCCATGTCCATGAAGGTGCGCTTGGCGAGCGACTGCGAGTTCTCCTTGATGCGGTGGAACACGACGACCGTGTCGTAGAGCGAGTAACCCAGGATCGTGAGCAAGGCCGCGATCGTGTTGGGAGTGACCTCCCAGCCGAAGAGCGCATAGACGCCGAGCGTGATCACGATGTCATGGATGAGCGCCGCGACCGCGGTGATCGACATCTTGTACTCGAACCGGACCGAGACGTAGAGCAGGATGGCACCGATGGAGAGCCCGAGCGCCAGCAGCGCACGGTCGGTGATGTTCTGTCCCCAGCCAGGGCCGATCGTAGTGACCTGGAAGCTCGCCGGCGGCAAGTTGACGGCCTTGGCGACGACCGTGGCGGAGGCGTTCGCCTCCTTCGGCTTGGTCACATCGGTGCGGACGATGAAGCCCTTCTCACCGCGCACCACCGTGGTCTGGATCTCAGGATTCGACACGCCCGCCTTGTCGAAGGCCGCGCGCATCTGGTCGATGGTCACCGAGCCGGACTTCTGCACGTTGATGACCGTGCCGCCCTGGAACTCGATGCCAAAGGTCAGCCCACGGAATGCGAGCGCCCCGATCGAGACGATCAGCAGCACACCAGAGATAGCGAACATGATGTTGCGATGGCCGAGGAAGTCGATGTTGAACCTACGCACCAGCAACACCCCCCTTCGAGGGCTTACCGGTTGGCTTGACGGCCTCCGGATCGACGCCCCAGAAGCGCGGAGCCTTGGGGATCGCGCTCTCGGCAAGAAGCATCAGCGACGGACGCTTGAAGCACAGCATCATGATGATGTCGCACGCGATACCGATCATCAGCGTGAGGGCGAAGCCCTTCACCGGCCCGATGGCCACGAAGTAGAGGACCGCAGCCGAGACGAGCGTCACGACGTCGGCGTCGACGCTGGTCATGATGCCGTGCCACGAACCGGAGTTCGAGGCCGAGCGGATCGTCTTGCCCATCCGGACTTCCTCACGGAAGCGCTCGAGGATGAGGATCGAGCTGTCGGCCGCGAGGCCGATCGTCAGCACGATACCCGCGATGCCCGGCAACGTGAGCGCGAAGAAGCCGAAGCTCGAGAGCAGCGCAAGGATGCCGAGGAAGAACGACGCGAACACGAGGAGCGCTCCCACCGTGAGCATACCGAGCCCGCGATAGAAGATGAGCACGTAGATCGCGACGAGGGCCAGACCGATGAGCACGGCGAGCACGCCCTGCTTGAGCGAGTCCTGGCCGAGGCTCGGGCCGACGACGCGCGACTCGGAGAACTCGAGCGACACGGGCAACGCGCCCGTCTCAAGAACCGTCTTGAGGTTCTTCGCCTCTTCGACGGTGAAATTGCCCGAGATCTCGGTTCGGCCGTCGGTGATGGCGCTCTCGACCGAAGGTGCCGACTTCACGACGCCGTCCAGGACGATGGCCACTTGCCCGCGCGTCGGGAAGAGCCGCGTGGTCACGTCACCCCACGTCTTGCGCCCCTCGGGGTTCATCGTGAGATTGACGGTGATCTTGCCGGTCGTGGGGTTCTGCCCGACAGTCGCCTGAGTCACCACTTCGCCGGTCATGAACGGCTTGTAGGTGCCCTCCTTGAGCTTGACCCCGTCCTGGCCCGACTGCAGGGCGGCGACGGTGGCCGAGTCGGTGATGGAGGCGACGTCAACGAACTCGAGTTGACCCGTGCTGCCGAGAACCTGCAGCGCTTCCTCGGCGTTCCGGATGCCCGGAATCTGGATGAGGATCGAGTTGCTGCCCTGGCGCTGGATGCTCGTCTCGCGAGCTCCGAGCTTATCGACGCGGGTGCGCACGATGAGCTCTGCGCGCTCCATGTCGTCGGCAGTGACCGTGCCCGAACTCTCCTGAGCGGTCAGGATGACCGACAGGCCTCCTCGGATGTCGAGGCCCTGCGTGATCTTCTTGCCCGGGGGCCAGAACAGGGCCCAGGACCCGATCACGAGGACAGCGGTCAACCCGAGCAAAAGTATGTTCTTCTGCTTCTGGTCCATGCTGGTCGCCTTCCGTACCTTTCCTCGTCGCTTAAGCCCCTGTTACAGGAGCTTCACTCCATTGATCACCAGCGAAAATGATGCGTCGAGCACTTCCGCGGCACGCCGCGAGAGCTGCATACGCTCAAGGAAGATCTCGAAGTACTCCATGATCTGGATCTCGCTCGTGTCGATGTCGATCTCCAACGTCAGTGTGCGCTGCTCGCTGTCTACCCTCAAGAACGAACGTTTCGCCGCATAGTTGACGCGGTCGTGGATGTCGAACAACGCCGGATCGATCGTGCGCACCCGAGTGTGATGCACATCGGACTTGTCCGCCAGAATGCAGGCGGCCGCGACCGGCGTGGCCGGATCGCTCGCGTCCTCCTCGTGGTTACCCACCGCGTTCATGACCGTCGCGATCTCGTGGTACGGCATGCCGAGCCGCGCGAGCGCGTCCCGTGCGATGAGCGCCGCGCTGATCCAGTGGTTGGAGCGCGACACGCAGTTACCGATGTCGTGGCAGAAGCCGGAGATGGCAGCGAGCTCCGCGGTCCGGTCATCGTAGCCGAGCCGCCGCAAGACGTTGCCAGCGATGTGCGCCGACAGGTTCGCGTGACGCAGCCCATGCTCGGTGTAGCCGATGACGCCAAGGTAGTCGTCGCCCATCTGCATGTACGCAAGCAACTCCGCGTCGCCCTGCACCATCTGCAGGTTCACCACCGGCTCGGTGGACGCCGCCGCAGCGATCTGCTCGACGGCTGCCCGCTGGGCGGCCGCCTTCTGCTCGGCAGCGTCACGCATCAGCGCGCGTGCCCTCGGCGGACTCGGTGGCGGCGTCCTCGGTCGCCGAGTCCTCGGCGAGCTCCTCGGCGTCCTCGGTGCGGGGCGGGA
>CAZSLI010000001.1:0-31985 GCA_964607705.1 uncultured Eubacteriales bacterium | reverse complement strand
TCCTCGGTCGCCGAGTCCTCGGCGAGCTCCTCGGCGTCCTCGGTGCGGGGCGGGATGATCCGCGACACGGCGCGGCGGTCGATCTCGAGTTCGCTGCCGTCGACTACGCGGACGCGCACGCGATCGCCGAGCTCGACGACGGTCGCGTAGATGCCGCCGATGGTCACGATCTCCTGGCCCGGAGCGAGCGTCGAAAGCATGTCCTGCGTCTGCTTCGCGCGCTGCTGCTGCGGCCGGATGGCGAGGAACCAGAAAGCGACCGCGAGGCCGCCGATGACGAGTAGGTTGCTGTATTGCATGAGGGCAGGACCTTCCTGGCCGGACTGGTGCTCGGCCACCGCGGCAGCCGACGGACTATCTTACCTGTTCGCCCTCGGCGATAGAAGCGTCTCTAGAAGTCATTCGCGGCCGGAGACGACCGCCAGTCTGCGAGCATCGCGCCGTACGTCCCGTTCTCGATCGCCTCGCGTGCCCGCCGAGTCAGGTCCAGCAGGTAGTGGAGGTTGTGGACCGTCAGCAGGATGGCGCCGAGCATCTCCTTGCTCTTCACCAGATGACGCAAGTACGAGCGCGTGTATCGCGTGCAGGTGCTGCACGTGCACGTGGGGTCGAGCGGGCCGAAGTCACGCGCGAACGCGGCGTTACGCATGTTGAGCCGGCCCTCGCTGGAGAACGCGGTCCCCAGACGGGCCGTCCGTGTGGGCAACACGCAGTCGAACATGTCGACGCCGAGCCCGACTGCCTCGAGGATCGTGGTCGGATTGCCAACGCCCATGAGGTAGCGCGGACGGTCCTTGGGCATCGCCTCGAGCACCGGGCCGAGCGACTCGAGCATCAGGTCGTGGGGCTCGCCTACCGAGTAACCGCCGATCCCGTAGCCGGGGAACCCGATCTGGGCGAGGCGCTCGACGCTCTCAAGGCGCAGGTCGAGATGGACGCCGCCCTGCACGATGCCGAAGAGAGCCTGGTCCTCGCGTGTGTGTGCGGCCTTGCATCGCGCGGCCCACGCCGCGCTGCGCTCGACGGCCGTCTGCACCAGCGCTCGCTCGGCGGGGTACGGCGGACACTGGTCGAGCTGCATGGCGATGTCGGCGCCGAGCTTCTGCTGCACAACCATGTTGTCCTCGGGCGTCCACCGATGCCACGCGCCGTCGACGATGCTGCGAAAGGTCACGCCGTCATCGTCGAGCTTGAGCGTGTCGGCGAGGCTGAAGATCTGGAAGCCGCCCGAGTCAGTGAGGATCGCGCGGTCCCAGTTCATGAACCGGTGGAGGCCGCCCGCTTCCTCGATGATGTCGGCTCCGGGCCGCAAGAACAGGTGGTAGGTGTTCGAGAGCACCACCTGGGCGCCCAGGTCATGGAGCTGGTCGGTCGTCACGCCCTTGACCGTGGCCCGGGTGCCCACAGGCATGAAGACCGGCGTCTCAACGGTCCCGTGTGCCGTATGGAAGCGGCCGCGGCGTGCCGAGGTCGTCGTGTCCGTCGCGAGAAGATCGAAGTCGAAGAGAGTCATGGGCGCGATTGTACCCGAGCGATAGGCGCCCGTTGGCGGCCGAGGACGCGCTAGACTGCAATCGACGCGAACCGAGACCCTCCTACCGGCGTCAAATCGGAGCAGGATGAATTACCAGACAGCCGACGACGAGATGCTCGTCGCTGCCGCGCGTGACGGCGACCTCGTTGCCTTCGAGACGCTCGTGCGCAGGCATACGAGAGCGGTATATGCGCATGCGGTTCGCTTCTTCGGCGATCCGTCGGCTGCCGATGACGTGACGCAGGAGGTCTTCATCAAGGTGTACCGCTCGCTTGACACCTTCGACGAGCGTGCCCGCTTCTCCACCTGGCTGTACCGGGTGACGCGCAACACGTGCCTCGACCAGGTGCGCTCGGGCAAGCGCCGGCCGTTGCCGGTCGACCCGCTCGACGTCTCGGCAAGCGTGCCCGACGACGTTTCCGGCACGGTCGCGCTCTCGGTCACCGTAGAGGCGGCCATGCGCGCGCTCGTGCCCGAGGACCGCGACGCACTCGCGGCGATCAGCCTCTTCGGCCTGTCGTACGCGGAAGCGGCGTCCGCATTGGGTGTTCCCGCCGGCACGGTGAAGTCACGCGTCTTCCGGGCGCGGCGCTCGCTCGCGGCCACCCTCGGCCTCAAGGGCGGTGAGTGATGGACTGCCTCAAGGCACAGCAAGTCCTGTCGGATGCGCTCGACCGCGCGCCCGTCGACCGGCTCGAGCTCGCCGAGTCCAAGGAACATTGCCGGTCGTGCGCCGACTGCGGATCGTTCGTGCGTGCGATGCTGGCCGTCCGCCGTACGCCGCTGCCCGCTCCCCCGGGCGATCTGGCTGACCGCATCGTGGCCGAGGTTCGCGAGGAGGCCCAGCGCACGGCCGTGGCCCGCGCGCGTGCTGTCGCCGCGCGTGCCGACGTCCCACCGATCGCCAAGGAACCGTTCGCGGCGCCCGAGCCCGAGCGCGCCGCCCGAAGTGTCGGCGACCTCATCACCCTCGCGGCAAGTCCGCGCTATCGCCGCTCGGTCGCCTTGTGGGCCGGAGCGGCAGCCATCGTCTTCATCTTCGCCGGCTGGGCGGCGATCGCGGGGGTACGCACGATCCTCATCCCGCCCGACGCCGGCTCGGCGCGCCTCGCGAGCAAGTCCGCAGACAACCTCGGTGCGACGTCGCTCGCGCCTCCAACGACTGAGTCGAACGTCACCTCTCAAGGCGCCGTTGCGGGTAACCCCGCCGATCTCGCGTACTCCACACCGCAGTTCATCGTCGTCAACGGCACGGTCTACCGGTTCCAAGGCCTGTCGCCGGACGCGCAGACAGCGTCTCTGCCCAAGCTCGGCGAGACGCGCAGCTCTCTCGACACGTCCCAACTGCCGAGCAGGCGCGACGTCCTCGGCGCGCCGGGTAGCGCGACCGCCTACATCGTCGACGGCGCGCGCGTCCTCGCCTTCACGCGCGTTTCGCGCTCATACGAGGGGCGCGCGTACCTGCTGAGAAGCGCGGCGATCGACTCGTTCGGGACGTGGCCTTCTATGCCGTCCGGCGTGGCGAGGCCCCAGTCACCGAACGGTGCGCCGGGCTACACCGAGGCCGGCAAGGGAGCCGACGGGGTGGTCGTCTACCGCAAGTCGACCGGCGACACCGCCGAAGGGATAGCCATCGGGCCCGATGCGCCGGCTTCAGACCCCATCGCCGGGTGTCCTGACTGGACCTGGTGGGCGCCCGAGACAGCGGCGCCCTAGCGTCCGGTCAGCCAGGGTCTCTACCGGATAGCGACGGCTACAACAGCAGCATGGCGTCGCCGAAGCTGAGGAAGCGGTACCGCTTCTCGATCGCCTCGTCGTACGAGCGCATGATGAGGTCGCGACCCGCGAAGGCACTGACGAGCATCAGCAGGGTCGAACGCGGCACGTGGAAGTTGGTCACCAACGCGTCGACGACCTCGAACCGGTAGCCCGGAAGGATGAAGAGCGAGGTCGCGCCCGACGACTCCACGACGCCGCCCTGCTCGGGATGGTAGGCACTCTCAAGAGCACGCACGCTCGTCGTACCGACGGCGATGACACGCCCACCGCGAGCCTTGGTCTCGTTCACGGCGTCCGCGGCGTAGCCGGATACGCTGAAGTGCTCGGTGTGGATGCGGTGCTCTTCAGGGTCGTCCTCGGAAACGGGTCTGAAGGTGTCGAGACCTACGTCCAGCTCGACCGCCTCCACCCGTGCGCCCGTCTCACGGCACCGGTCGAGAAGCTCCGGCGTGAAGTGCAGACCCGCCGTGGGCGCGGCGGCCGAACGCTCGTCGCGCGCGAAGACCGTCTGGTACTTCTCGGGATCGTCGAGCTCGCTCGTGATGTAGGGCGGCAGCGGCATCTGGCCTATCCGCCGCACGATGTCGATGAAACGCCCCCGCTTGGGGCTGAACTGCACGAGCCTGCCGCCGCTTTCGTCGAGCACGTCGACCACGAGCGCGGTCATCGCACCGCCATCGAAGATGATGCGAGCGCCGGGCTTCACTCGCCGTCCGGGCTTCACGAGGCACTCCCAAGCGTTCTCGTAGCGCTCGCGAAGCAGCAGCAGCTCCACCTGACCCCCGGTCTCGTCCTTCGTGCCGAGGATGCGGGCCGGCAGCACGCGCGTCTCGTTGACGACCAGCAGGTCGTCCTCGCGAAGGTACTCCGGGAGGTCGGCGAAGGTGCGATGGTCGACCTGACCGCTGCGGCGATCGACCACCATGAGGCGGCACGAGTCGCGCGGCTCAGCGGGATGCTGGGCGATGAGGCCCGTGGGAAGGTCGTAATCGAAGTCGTCGGTGCGCACTGGTTCGCGTTCCTCCTGGCGGCTGTTCGGTCCCGTTCCGAGTGTAGCGCAGGCGCTAGGCTTTCCCCGATTGCCGGGCGGCGTCCTTCTCGGCCTTGCGTGCGGCCTTCCGGGCCTCTCGCTCTTCACGGGCCTCAAGTTCACTCATGAGGCACCCGCAGTAGTTCTGGCGGTACATGCCCAAGTCGCGGGAGCGCCGCGTTGCCTCGGGATACCGGTCGCGAAAGTCGCGAGCGACGAACTGCAAGCCAGCCGCCCCCGCGGCCGCTCGTCCTTCCTCGGCGATGCTGTTGGCATCCTGGTAGGGGCTCACCGACAGAGTGGTGGCCACACCATCGTAGCCATGGCCAGCCGCCCAGCGCGCCACCTCGCCGAGCCGCAGGCGATAGCACGCCCGGCAGCGCGCGGCGCGATCGCGCGCGAACGGCGCCACGGCCTCGAGCCAGGCGCCCGGGTCGTACGGCAGCTCAACGACCTCGATCCCCTGCTCCTCGGCATAGGCAACGAGGGTATCTCGGCGATGCTCATACTCCGCCGCGGGGTGGATGTTCGGGTTGAAGTAGACGACTGCGACCTCCTCGGCATCCGACGCGAGCGCGTCGTACGGCTCGAGCAGGCACGGACCGCAGCAGGCATGGAGAGCGAGCTTCATGATGCGATGCTACCCGTCACAAGAAGGTCGCAGCTATCGAAGCGATGCCGAAGACGATGAAGATCGTGCCTGAGATGCGCCGCAGCAGCAGCTCCGGCAGGTTCTTGCCGAGGAGCCGCCCGACCCCGATCGCTATCGCATCGGCAAGCACCATCCCGAGCGTCGAGCCGAAGGTGACCGCCCAGAAGCGCGCCATGGGTCCAAGTGCTGTCACCGACATGCCGGTGCCTTCGAGCCACGCCTGGACTGCGGGGCCTGCGCCCTTGAGATAGACCAGGAGTGCGGAACCCGGGTCGGCGGCGATGGTGAGCGTCATGATCTGCGTCTTGTCGCCGAGCTCAGCGAAGAAGAAAGGGATGGCGCAGGCCAGGATCGGTCCGAATCGACCGGCCCCCCTCTCCTCCTCGCCCTCCTCGACCTTGTCACCGCGCAGTGTCCAGATGCCGAAGCCGATGAAGAGGATGCCGGTGATCCAGGGTAGCCAACGCTGGGGGATGAAGGCCCCCGCGGTCTGGCCGATCAGCGTCGTGAAGAAGTGGACGACGAACGTCGCAAGGAAGATGCCTGCGAGCACCTGCCATGCCTTGTACCTGGTGGCGAGCACCAGCGCAAGCAGCTGTGACTTGTCCGCAAGCTCGCCGATCATGATCAGCAGCAGCGATACGATGAATACGTAGAACAAGGCGTCTCCGTGTCGGATGGCACGCGCCTGGCCGGCGCCGTGGGTGGGCAGAAGTTATCACAAAGAGGGAGGCCGCCCGTGGGCGACCTCCCGTTCAACCTGTCTGTCTGGCTTGGGCTGCTACGCCTTGCGGACGTTGCTCGCCTGCTCCTTGCCGTTACGACCGACGGTGACCTCGAAGCTGACGGCCTGACCCTCATCGAGCGTCTTGAAGCCATCCATCTGGATCTCGCTGAAGTGGACGAAGAGGTCTTCGCCGTCCTCGCGCGAGATGAAGCCGTAGCCCTTGTCCGGATTGAACCACTTGACGGTGCCCTCAGCCATGCGTGCCTTTCCTTCCGCCCCCTCGGGGCTTGCCTCTCGCGGACCGGCGTCTCGCCGGAACGCGAACCCTACGAGCCGCCCTTGGCCCGCAGGCAAAAGCATATCGCTACCAGTGGGAACGCGGCAACCAAGCCCGCAAAGGGCTATTCGTCCCGGGGGAAAGCGTCGTCATCGTCGAAGAGCCAGGAATCGTCGTCACTCCCGATCACCGTTTCGGCTTCCTGATCGTCAGACATCTCGGCCGGCTCCTCGGCGGTCCGTCGCCGCCTCGTGACCACGATCAACAGCGCCACGAATGCCGCCGCCATCAAGCCGAGGAGGACCGCGAGGACCGTGTTGAACGGGTTCTGCTTCGCGGGGGCGACCTCAGGCGCGCCGATCTCGTACTTCAGGGAGACATCCTGCCCAGCACCTGTCTTGAGCGTGGCGGACGGAAGAGTGTAGAGCGCCTCTCCGGCCTCGTTCTTCGCCGGCAGGCCCACAGGCGAGGGCGTGATCTTGGCGTTGCTGGCGCCCTGCGGCAACCGGACCGCAAATGCGGTGAGCGTAGCCGGCACCGTCTGCACGAACCGGACGTTGGCGGAGTAACTCGATTTGTTGTTGGTGAGCGGCAGGCCGCCGAGTTCCACTTGGGCGGCACGCGAGTTGGAGACCTCGAACTCCGCGTACTTGCCCCCGGTACCGTCCTTGATGACCGGGCTGCGCTCGGTATCACCGGTATTGCTGATCTCACCGGCCCAGGTCACCTCGGCGCCATCGACCAGCGGAAGCCTGACGGTCGCAGGAAGCTTCACGGACTCAGGAAGCGTGACGCCGACGATGACCAACACTTCGTTCGGCTCGGCCCCCGCCCAGACCTGCACGTCGAGCGGGCCGATCGCGGGCGGGGCGGCAGCAGTCGCAGGCGCCGCCATGAAGCCGAGCAGCAGCGCGCCGGCCGCCATCAGTGCCCCGAAGCGCGCCAAGCGGCTCATCGCTCGACCCCTGCCACGCGCGCCGCGGCTTCGGCCGT
This sequence comes from uncultured Eubacteriales bacterium, assembly GCA_964607705.1. Taxonomy (GTDB): domain Bacteria; phylum Actinomycetota; class Coriobacteriia; order Anaerosomatales; family PHET01; genus CAZSLI01. The sequence continues at coordinate 24,993 of CAZSLI010000001.1, read as the reverse complement.
GTTCATGACCAGCATCGCTCGGGTCATCGGTCCAACTCCTCCCGGCACCGGCGTGATCGCGGACGCGATCAGCTCCACCGACGCGAAGTCGACATCGCCAACCATTCCCTCATCGGTCCTGTTGATGCCGACGTCGATGACGACGGCGCCCGGCTTGACGTAGTCGGCAGTCACCATCTTAGGACGGCCGACCGCGGCGACCAGGATGTCGGCCTCTCGGCACACGGCCGGAAGGTCCGCCGTGCGGCTGTGGCAGATGGTGACCGTGGCGTTGCGCTCGAGCAGCATCAGTGCCTGGGGCTTGCCGACGATGGACGACCTGCCGATGACGACGGCGCGCTTGCCAGCCGGATCGATCCCGTAGCGGTCGAGCATCGCCATAACGCCCCACGGCGTGCACGCACGCGCTCCCGGAAGCCCGCGCACGAGCCTGCCGAGGTTCTCGGGATGCAGGCCGTCAACGTCCTTCTCGGCGGAGATCCGCTCGAGGGCAGCCTCCTCGTCGAGGTGCTTGGGCAACGGCAGCTGGATGAGGATGCCGTGGATCGAAGGGTCAGCGTTGCACTCGTCGATGATGGCGTTGAGGTCTTCTTGGCGGATGTCTGCGGGCCGTCGGTAGTCCACCGAACGTATGCCGACCTCCGCGCAGTCGTTCTCCTTCATGCGCACATAGGACTGCGATGCCGGGTCTTCGCCCACGAGCACGACCGCCAGGCCGGGCTCGACGCCGGCCTCCTTCACCCGATCCACCAGCTGACGCGCACGCTCCCGCGTCTCCGCAGCACACAGCTTCCCGTCGATGATGATCTCCGCCACCAGCCGTCCCTTTCCTAGAAGAGGCCCCGCACGGTCCCGTCCGGGTCGATGTCGATGTTCTCGCCTGCCGGGCGGCCCGGAAGCCCCGGCATGGTCATGATGTCGCCACAGAGCGCGTAGAGGAACCCCGCACCCGCGGAAAGCCGCACGTCACGCACGTACAGCGACCAGCCTCGGGGTGCACCCTTCTTCGCCGAGTCGTCCGACAGCGACAGGTGGCTCTTGGCCATGCACACCGGCAGGTCGCCGTAGCCCATGCCCGAGAAGATGCCGATGGCCCGCTGCGCGGCAGGCGAGAACTCCACACCCTCGGCTCCGTAGAGCCGAGTTGCGATCTTCTCGATCTTGACCGCGACGGGGTCGCCGTCGTCGTAGGTGAAGCGCAGGTCGCCGGGTTGTTCGCACGCCGCGGCTACGGCGTCGGCGAGTTCGATGCCGCCCGCCCCTCCGTCGGCGTGCATGGTGTGGACGACCGCGGCCTCGGCGCCACACGCGAGCGCGGCCGCCCGGATCGCCTCGTGCTCCGCCGTGGTGTCAGTGGGAAACGCGTTCACGGCAACCACCACGGGGATGCCGAACGACTTCACGTTCTCTACGTGCTTGCACAGGTTCGGCATGCCCGCCTCGAGCGCCTGGAGGTTCTCGGAGGTGAGAGCAGGGTCGAGCGGCTGCCCCGGGCGGACCTGATAGTCGCCCGAATGCGCCTTGAGCCCGCGGACCGTTGCGACGAGGACCACACAGTCAGGCCGCAGGCCGCTCGATCGGCAGGTGATGTTGACGAACTTCTCGAAGCCCATGTCGGCGCCAAAGCCGGACTCAGTGACCACATAGTCGGCCAGCTTGAGCGCGACCCTGTTGGCCACCACAGAGCTGTTCCCGTGCGCGATGTTGGCGAAGGGACCGGTGTGCACGAAGACCGGGCCGCCCTCGAGGTTCTGGAGCAGGTTCGGCTTGATCGCCTCCCTGAGCAACACCGTCATGGAGCCCGCGACCTTGAGGTCCTCAGCGGTGACCGGACGGCCGTCCCGCGTGGTTGCGACCACGATGTCGCCCACGCGGCGGCGAAGGTCGCCAAGGTCCTCGGCGAGGGCGAGGATCGCCATCAGCTCGCTCGCGGACGTGATGTCGAAGCCGGTCTCGCGCGGCACGCCGTTCACTCGGCCGCCGAGGCCGACGACGACGTTGCGCAGGACGCGGTCCGAGATGTCGACGACACGCCGCCACGTGACCGCCGAGGGATCGATGCCCAAGGCGTCGCCGTGGTAGATGTGGTTGTCGACGAACGCCGCGCACAGGTTGTGGGCAGCGCTGACCGCGTGGAAGTCACCGGTCAGATGCAGGTTGACGTCCTCCATGGGCACCACCTGCGACATGCCGCCGCCTGCGGCACCTCCCTTGATACCGAACACAGGCCCCAGGGATGGCTGGCGGATGCAGGTGAACGCCGAGCGACCGCTCGCGCGAAGTGCCTGGCCCAGGCCCACGGTCGTGAGGGTCTTGCCTTCGCCCAGAGGCGTGGGGGTGATGGCGGTGACATCGACAAGGCGCCCGTCGGGCTTGTCGGCGAGCCTGTCCAGGACAGACAGGCTGACCTTGGCTTTCAGAGGGCCGTATGGTTCGACCTCGTCGTATTCGATGCCGCACTCATCGGCCACCTCGCGTATCCGCCGAAGTGTCGCCTGATGTGCGATGTCGATATCCGATAGCACTGCTCGAACCTTCGATGGAGGGGCCGACGAGCGGACAGTGTAGCACGCACCAGGAGGCGTCGACCGACGCGTCGATGTCGGCTGCGGCGCGCCGCGGGTCAGCCCTTCACGGCACCCAGGAGTGACCGGAATTCATCGGTACCGGCGGCGCCCACGAGTTCGTAAGCCGCGGATTCGGCGGTCGTGACTACCGCTCCGGCCGCACGCAGCCGCGCCATCGCCGTCTCGTGCGCGTACTTCTCTCGCGAGCACGTCGCATCTGCCGCGACGTGGACGTCGAACGACTCCCTGAGACCCGAAAGCGCGGTCTGGCAGACGCAGATGTGGCTCTCCATGCCCGCGATCAGCACCTGGCTGCGCCCCGTCGCAACGAACGATCGTACGAACTCGCGGTCGCAAAAGCAGTCGAAGGCCAGCTTGTCCGCGTGCGTCACGGCGGCGCCGATGGCCTCCAGCGCCTCGATCTCGGCAGCCAGGGCCGGCTCGGTGTCGCCCAGTCCCTTGGGGTATTGCCGCGTCACGATAACAGGCAGTCCCACGATGCCGGCCACTCGCAACAAGAGTGTCGTGCGCGCGATGACCTGTTCGCGCCGCTCCATCGCGGCGGCGAGCCGCTCCTGGATGTCGATCACGACGAGGGCCGTCTGGTCACGGTGCAGTGTGCTTGCCGGAGGAATCACTGGGCGCTCCCGCCATCGATATGCTACTGGAGACTTCTTCTTGTCCGATTCTATTCATCCCCGCGCTCGGGTAAGAACTCCTCGGCCGGTGAACGGCCGCAGACACACCGCAGACGACTCCCGGAGGTTTCGAATATGAGCGACGCACCCATCTTGGGCGGCATCCACCGCGTAGCGGACCCGGCATCGGCCGGCGACTTCGAGAACAAGCACACGCCCAACATCGAATGTACGCGCGAGGGCGACAGGCTTCGCGTGCACGTGTTCATGGGACACGGTGTCCCCCACCCCAATCAGCCCGACCACTTCATCGAGTGGATCGACCTGTACGTCAACGACAGCCCGGTCGAGCGCTTCACGTTCGGTGCCGTCGTCGCGGACCCCGACGTGACCTGCGTCATCAACGTCGACCCCGGCTCCAAGCTCTCTGCCATCGAGAGCTGCAACCTGCACGGCCTGTGGGCGTGGGACGTCACCGCGCCGTAGGTCACGATCGTTCGAAGGTTCCGGACAACCTCGCCTTGCCGAGGACGCGCCCATACACCGCATCTTCGATGTCGGCCAATGCGGGGGACGCAGACAGCGGCAACGTAGAGACATCGAGCGCGTACAGGATCGCTTCGTAGGTGTGGGCCCCACTTCCGACCGGAGGCTGGGGCCCTCCCCATCCTTGGGTGCCGAAGGTGTTGCCAAGCTCCCTCGCCGGCGGGGCGATCCCGCCCGAAGCGCCTGCGGGCAACGCCGCATCGACCGCGTCTATGTCCACGACGACCCAGTGGACCCAGTCGTGTGCCGAGCGATCGACCACCACCAACAGGAGACTTCGCGCTTCAGCCGGAACCCCCACCCACTCGAGCGGGATCGAACGGTTCTCGCCACCAGCGGCCAGCGTCGCATGGACTCGGGGGATCGGCTCCCCTTCACCGAACGCCGAAGATCGAAGTGAGATCATCGATGCCTCCCCTGGACCGGGGCGCGGGTAGTCGGCTAGTTGGCGCGCCCCGGATCGAGCATCCCCCGCACCGCTGCCGCCTGATCGCGACGTACTGCCGCGTCCACCAACTCACCGGCTCCCTCAAGGAGTTCGGTCTCGATCTCGAGCGCCTCGGCCACCATGCCGAGGACCCGGTCATCGAGGTTGCGCATCTCGAGCAGGGACACGAGGCTCTGGGGTGCCAGCTTGCGCGCGAGCGAGGGGTCGACGTCGAGCGCAAGACCCACGGCTTCCTCGGCAAGCTCCAGCGGTTCCTCATCGCCGCCTGCCCGGATCATCTCGAGCGAACGCCTGATGAGTGAGCCCATCTGCTCTATGAGGCGCAGGACGTAATCCGATTGGTATTGCACCCCACGCCCCCTTCCTGTCCGAGAACCACACCTGCCGCAATGCAACGGACCCGCGATGGCGAGTGCCTGTCCACACGTCGCCCGCATTCAATATCGCCGTTTGCCGCATGAGCGTACCATCGCGACCGCCAGGGCATGACCGGGTCAGCCCCAGGCGCTGCATCAGGCGTGAGAGCCGCACGGAGTCCGGGAGCGAAGGAGTGGGCGGCGAGCGTCGCCACGCGGGGCGCCTCGCCCAGGTCAGCCGATGGCCAGGAAGACGAGTGCGCCGAGTGTGAGCGCAGCGAGAACGCCGCCGAGATACGTGCCCATCGGGACCGCACCGAACCACAGCAGCACCGCCACCATCGTCAGCGGCGCTCCGAGCCAGGCACCATAGACCCACCAGCCCGCGCCGAGAAGCAGTCCGATCGCGGCGACGAGGTAGCCGATGCCGGCGAGCCCCCAGACGATCGTGCCGATGAGTGACTCTGTCTCAGTGCCGAAACGCGACAGCAACCACGAGTGACCGAACCCCTGCTTCTCGGCACGGGTGGCCATCGGAAGCGTGAGCCCGGAAAGAAGCATCCCTGCGCCATGCAGGGCGAACGCGGCGATGATGAGATAGAAGCCCCATGTCTGCATGACTGCAGGTTACCCGATAGTCAGCCCGGCGCCAGTGCTCGGGTGGGCCAACGGCGCCATCTCACAGGGGAACGGCAGCCCCGACGCACAATAGGAGAAGGGCGGCCCCCTGTCGGGAACCGCCCCTCGGCATGCGATCTATACGGCGCAGGCTAGGGCTTGCGGACGTTGCTCGCCTGCTCCTTGCCGTTGCGGCCGGTGGTCACGTCGAACTCGACAGCCTGACCCTCGTCGAGGGTCTTGAACCCGTCCATCTGAATCTCCGAGAAGTGAACGAAGAGATCCTCGCCACCCTCGCGCTCGATGAAGCCGTAGCCCTTGTCCGGGTTGAACCACTTGACCGTACCAGTAGCCATCAAGAACCTACTTTCCGCCCCAGCAAGGGGCAAACAAAAAGCGGCGGGCCGCGCTGCGCTGCACCTCACCGGTGCTGGACCGCAAACGCATGCACGCCGCTACCCAGAGGCCGCTTTCGGCCTCAGCCAGAATTATTATCGAATCGTTCAGCGGTTGTCGAGAAGGCACGTACAGGGGGGCGTGCGGGGCAGCATGTCGGCTAGAACAACCCGTCCTGCTTGGGGGCTGTTGCCGGCGGCGTCAGTCCGAGGTGCTCGTAGGCCCGCGTCGTTGCCTGCCGGCCCTTCGGCGTGCGCACCAGCAGACCCAGCTGGAGCAAGAAGGGCTCGTACACGTCCTCGAGCGTATCAGGTTCCTCGCCCACCGCGCTGGCGAGCGTGTTCAGCCCGATCGGCCGCCCGGAGAACGTTTCGGCGAGCGTCGTCAGGATCTTGACGTCCATCCAGTCGAGCCCGAGATGGTCGACCTCGAAGAACGCGAGCGCCTCCGCGGCGACGTCTTCGTCGATGGCGCCCGAGTGTCGCACCTGAGCGTAGTCGCGCACGCGCTTGAGCAACCGGTTCGCAAGCCGTGGTGTCCCCCTGGAACGGCGCGCGATCTCGGCAGCGCCCTCGGCATCGATCGCCACGTCGAGGATGCCGGCCGAGCGCTCGACGATGGATTGCAGTTCAGGCGCCGAGTAGTAGTCAAGCCGGAACGCCATGCCGAAACGGTCCCTCAGCGGGCCGGTGAGCAGTCCGGTGCGCGTCGTAGCGCCGATGAGGGTGAACCTGGGGAGCTCCAGCCGGATGGAACGTGCGGCGGGGCCCTTGCCGATGACGATGTCCAGCGTGAAGTCCTCCATCGCGGGATAGAGGATCTCCTCTACGGCCCGGTTGAGGCGGTGGATCTCGTCGATGAAGAGGACGTCACGCTCTTCGAGGTTCGTGAGGATGGCCGCCAGGTCACCTGCTCGCTCGATGGCCGGCCCGCTGGTCGTCTTCATCTTGACACCGAGCTCATTCGCGATGACTTGGGCGAGCGTCGTCTTTCCCAGACCGGGAGGGCCCGAGAGAAGGATGTGATCGAGCGGCTCGTCTCGGCCGCGCGTCGCCTCGATGAGCACCGATAGGTTGTCTTTGACGCGCGTCTGACCGAGGTACTCGGCAAGGCGCCTGGGCCTGAGCGAACGATCGATCTCGAGATCGTCGGCGATCAACTCCGAGGAGACCAGGCGCTCTGCCTCGCCCCCGCGCGGATCATCGGCCTCCCAGACGGTACTCATTCGCCGCCCTCGGTCCACTGCGTGCTCGTCGCCTCGGGGACGACGCGGCGTGACTTGACACGCATCGCCTCTGAGACCGCCCAGGCGACGACGGCCAGCGCCGGGGTCACGAACATCGCGATCACGTCCATGCCCGCGTTACCCGCGCGGTCAGACAAGCTGAAGAGGATGGGCGAGATGGCGAACGCCGCCCCGATCGCAGCAAGCCAGGCGATGGCCACCAGGCGCCGCCCGGCGGCGAGCCTCAATCCCTTGGCGAGAGCCCAAGCGCCCACGCCGAACGCGAGGACCGGAACTCCGATGAGGATGAGGTACTGCATGGGCTGCTGTGCCCACTCGTTGTCGCCGGCGAACCGGCCAAACGCGTAGACGATCGCGAATGTGAGCCCCGTGGCCGCCATGGCTGCGGCCGCGACGCCGACGCGCCTGCGCTGCGGAGAGGGGTACTGGATCCACCACACGATGCTGAACACGGCCACGGCACCATAGACGTAACCGAGCACGTTGTTGGGCGGCGATGGCAGGAGCCCGACGACCGGCATGAGCCACATGGCAATGAGCAGCGCCGGCAGCGCGACCGCGCTCCGAAGATCACTGTCCTCGATCACGACCCACCCCCCAGTCGGAGGAGCGCCTGCCTCAGCAGCCCCTCTGCATCCTTCGCATCGGTGCCCTTGAGCGCCATCGCCACCTCGGCCGGCGAGAATCCCATCGCCAGCAGGGCGTCGTGCGCCTCTGTCACCGCGGCACCCGCGCCTGGACGCACGCCCTCGCCGCCCGAATCGCCAACCAGCTTGCCCGCAAGGTCCAGGATGATGCGCTGCGCGGTCTTCTTGCCGATGCCCGGCACGCTGGAGAGCAGGGCCACGTCCTCAGACGCGACGGCCTGGGCCAGCGAGTCGGCTGTGAGCGCGGACAGGATCGCGAGAGCGACCTTGGGCCCGACGCCGGAGACGGTGATCAGCTGCTCGAACGCCTCCTTCTCGGCAACGCTCTCGAAGCCGAACAGCGAGAGGTCGTCCTCGCGAACGTGAAGGTAGGTATGCACGGTCACTTCGTCGCCTTCGGCGGGAAGCGCCGCAAGCGATCCGGTCGACATGTTGAGCCGGTACCCCACGCCCGCGACCTCGATGAGCGCATAGTTGACGCCCTTGCCGGCGACCCGACCTGTGAGGAATGCGATCATCGCCGGGCCCCGGCTTCGAGGGCGGTCCTGTCACGCAGATGCGCATGACAGACCGCGGCGGCAAGCGCATCGGCCGCATGGTCAGGACGCGGCTCATGGTCGAGCGCCAAGAGTGTCCGGACCATGTACGCGACTTGATGCTTATCGGCGGTACCGGTCCCCACGACCACGTTCTTGATCTGGACGGGCGAGTACTCGCCCAGAGGTAGCGCGGCGTCCGAAGTCGCGAGCAGAGCGACTCCTCGCGCCTGGCCTGTCGCAAACGCACTCTTGGCGTTCGTGCCAAAGAAGACGCTCTCGACAGCACACTCGGCTGGAACGTAGCGGGCGATGACCGCCTGGATCTCGTCGTGGATCAGCTTGAGTCGGGCCGCGACCGGCTCCCCGGCCTTGGTGGTGATGCACCCGTAGGCGAGGCAGCGGAGCGAGGAGCCGGATCTCTGGACCACACCCCAGCCGGTATTGGCCAGCCCGGGATCGATTCCGAGGATGATCACGCGCCCCTCCCCTCGCACGGCAGCGGCGGCCCCGACGGCTGCCTAATCGAACATATGTTCAGGGTATCAGCAGGTCAAAGCGGCGTAAAGCGGGTGTGCGCTAACCGCGTGTTGGCGTATCCTGTGACGCATGGGGGAAGTCGAAAGCCAACAGTTTCGGTACTGGTCCCGCACCGCCGTGCGCCAGCTCCGGTCCGGTGCCCTCATCCTCATCACCGTCCTGATGTTGAACGAGGGCCTGCACTACTCGGCGGCCTGGTTTTCGGTCTACCTCTCGGCGCGCGACGCCAAGTCCGCCATCTGGCAGGTCATCAAGACGTCCCCCGACGATTGCAACGCGGCCGCGTTCGCCGCGCAAGCGGCGTGCGCCAAGCATGATGTCGTCCTCGAGGCCTACGGTCACTCGGTGCGCAAGGGGACGCTCGGGCAGTTGGTCGTGGCTGACATGCAGGTTACCAAGCCGGTCACGGGCGTCCTACTCGTCCCCCTCACGATGAGCATCGAGCAGCACAGGGCCGCCTCGACCTGGAGGTCTCAGCGGCCCGTGGTCCAACACCGATGGCAGCAGCAGTTCAGCTGGATCGAGTAACTAGTCGAGCGCGGCGGCGATCTCCTCGGTCATGTCCATCGTGGTGAAGACATTCTGGATGTCGTCGCTCTCCTCGAGCTTATCCACGAGGCGCATGACCTTCTTGGCGTCCTCGATGGTGACCGTGGTCGGGTTGACCGGCTCCATGGCGAGTTCCGCACCCTTCACGATAACCCCGGCCGCCTCGAGCGCCTTGCTCACGGTCGACAGGTCATTGGGGGCGGTGTAGATGACGACATCCTCGTCCCCCACTTCCATGTCCTCGCCGCCAGCATCAGCTACAAGCAGCAGCAGTTCGTCCTCGTCGGGTGCGCCGGCGCGGTCGACAACGATCTCGCCCTTGCGTTCAAACATGAACGCCACCGAGCCGCTCGTGCCGAGATTGCCACCCGCCCGTGTGAAGGCCGCCCGCACATCGGCGGCGGTCCGGTTGCGGTTGTCGGTGAGCGCTTCGATGTAGAGCGCCACGCCGGCCGGGCCGTAGCCCTCGTAGATGACCTCTTCGAAGTTGGCCGCGTCCGCTCCGCTGCCGAAGGCCTTGTCGATCGCAGCCTGGATTTTGTCTCTGGGAAGCGAATAGCTCTTCGCCTTCGCGATGGCTGCCGCGAGCGACGCGTTGTTCTCGGGATTCGGGTCGCCGCCGGTCTTCGCCGCGACCGTGATGATGCGCGTCAGCTTGCTGAACTGGGCCGACCGCTTGGCATCCACTGCCGCTTTACGGTGCTTGGTGGTCGCCCATTTGGAGTGTCCTGACATAGCTCCTCCGAGTTCTCAGCGAGCGACGACTGCGGCACTCGCGGTGATGACGCGGGTAAGGATAGCCCAAAACGGGGCGAGCTTCACGGTGCCCGACCCTGCAACACCGGACACGAGGCGCCGAGCGCTAGTCGCCGATAACCCGCTCGATGAAGTAGCGGTGCACCCGAGGGTCGCCCGTAAGCTCCGGGTGGAAGGTCGTCGACAGAAGGCGCCCCTGCCGCGCAGCGACGATGTGACCGTCGTGCTCGGCGATGGCTTCGGCGTCAGCGGCGACCGACTCGATCCAGGGTGCCCGGATGAAGACGCCGCGAAACGGCTCGTCGATACCCTCGACGTCCAAGTCGACCTCGAAACTGTCGATCTGCCGGCCGTACGCGTTGCGGCGGACTGTCACATCCATGAGGGCGAGTGACCGCTGATCCGGGATCGCGTCGGCGACTTCCTTGGCGATGAGGATGGCCCCGGCGCACGTGCCCCAGACCGCCATACCCTCGGCAAAGCGCGCACTCACGGGCTCATAGAACCCGTAGGATTCCATGAGCTTGGCGATCGCCGTCGACTCGCCGCCGGGGATGATCAGGCCATCCAGATCGTCGAGCTGATGCGGTAGCCTCACCGCGACCGCGGCGACGTCAAGCGCCTCGAGTGCGTAGATGTGTTCGCGGAAGGCGCCCTGGAGGGCGAGTACTCCGACCCGCACCTACCAGCCACGCTCCTGCATGCGCTCGGCATCCGGGATGTCCGAGATGTTGATCCCCACCATCGGCTCGCCGAGATTGCGGGAGACCTTCGCGATGATGTCGGCGTCCTCGAAGTGCGTCGTCGCCTCGACGATGGCCTTGGCGCGCGCCGCCGGGTCGCCGCTCTTGAAGATGCCCGAGCCCACGAACACGCCATCGCAGCCCAGCTGCATCATGAGCGCCGCGTCGGCCGGCGTAGCGATCCCGCCTGCCGAGAAGTTCACTACCGGCAGCTTGCCGTTCTCGGCAACCCACTGGACGAGCTCGTAGGGCGCCTGCAGGTCCTTGGCAGCCGCGAAGAGCTGCTCGGGGCGAAGGCCCTTGAGCCAGCCAATCTCGTCGGTGACAGCTCTCATGTGACGGACGGCCTCCACGACGTTGCCGGTGCCCGGCTCGCCCTTGGTGCGCACCATCGCGGCGCCTTCGGCGATGCGGCGAAGTGCCTCGCCGAGATTGCGGCAGCCACAGACGAACGGGACGGTGAAGTCCCGCTTGTTGACGTGATGCTCCTCGTCGGCAGGCGTGAGGACCTCGGACTCGTCGATGTAGTCGACGCCGAGCGACTGCAGGATCTGCGCCTCGACGAAGTGGCCGATGCGGCATTTCGCCATGACGGGGATAGACACTGAGCCCACGATGGCCTCGACGATGGTCGGATCGGCCATGCGCGCGACGCCGCCTGCGGCACGGATGTCGGCCGGCACGCGCTCGAGCGCCATGACGGCCACGGCACCGGCATCCTCGGCGATCTTCGCCTGCTCCGGAGTCACGACGTCCATGATGACGCCGCCCTTGAGCATCTCGGCCAGTCCGGTCTTGACCCGAAGGGTCCCGATCTCACGCTGCGTCTCTGCCACCTGGATTACTGCTCCTTCATGGAGGGGGCGGATCAGGCCCGCCGTCTGTCATCGGTTCAAGCGTCTGAGGATTGTACCTGTGCCGAAGAAGAGCGCACAACTGCGCCCCGCTCCACCAAGCGCACCTACTTCATCGTGATTCGGCCGTTAAGCGGGATCACCTGGAACCAGGTGCGTCCCTTGGCGAGCCGGATGGTCGTGCCGTCGGCCGCCTTGAAAGTTGGCGGCGTCTTCGCGTCGGCAGTCCATGTGCCATCGAACTTCTGGCCGTCGTGGAAGACCGAGGCCTTTCCCGTACCACCGAGTTTGATGCGGTAGGTGGTCGAGCCGACCTTGTCGTGGCTCGCTACCTCGTAGTCGGCCCAGAGCACGACGACGTTGTCGGCAGAGACCTGCTTGCCGGTGGCCTCGTCGGTGTGAGCGCGCCCGTTGTTGTAGCGCTCGTACTCACGCGAATCGGAGTCGTAGACCCAGCGCACGGTGTTGGCCTGAGAGAACGGGATCGTGATCTCGCTGATGCCTTCAGTCGCCGGGAGCGACCGCTTCTCGAACTGCAGGGGCACAAGATCCGCCACGAGACTATAGCCGCGCAGCTTGGCCGTCGGGTACGCCTTCGTGCCGTCCATATAGAGGTTGTGCGGCGCCGGCCGAGAGGAGCTGCGGCTGTACGGCTTGGTCACGCCCGCGTCCTCGGACAGGTTCGGGAGCTTCTGGCCGTTGACGGCGTGGTTGACGGTCGAGCTGGCACCCGAGAAGAAGAAGAGCGCGCGATACTGCGGCACGACCCAGAGGTCGGAGAGTCGCGCGCTGCGGACGGGGCCGATGCGCGACGGGATCTTGCTCTGGAAGATGGCGTTGAAGCGGGTGATGCCGCCCTCGCTGATCGTCTCGTAGACGACGTCGGCCGAGTTCAGGCCGGTCTGGGGACGTGCCGCCGGGGAGTTCTCGATCTTCACGGAAATGGGCCGGCGCACGAGGTCGGCCTTCTTCGACGCCTTCTCGCCGGTAAACGGGTAGACGAGCGGCTTCGGCGGGGCGGAGACGGTGCGCTCGCTGTTGGCGACTGGCCAAGCCGACGTCACCTCGGCGGACTGCTTCTTGCAGCCGGCAGCCAGGCCGACCGCCAGAACAGCGGCGCACAGCAGTACGAGCGTGGTACGGGATCGTGGCATCAGATGGTCCTCCTTGATCAGCCGCACCGAGTCTAGCGGATGCAGCCGTTAACGGGTCAATGTGTTCGCCGTCACCGTATAAAAACCGTTGGTGCTGGCGGTCGCCGCCGACCGGGCGTACGATTGCGCCGACGAAAGGGCTCTCTAGCGAATGCCTTGCTACCTTCTCCACATGATCGAAGCTCCGGACCCGCATCCCTACGAGGACGCGGATCTCAAGGACGTCATCGGTCAGTTTCCCCAGCTTTATTGCGCTTACTGCAACCCGCCGAGAACCCTCGTTCCGTCAGAGAGCGTGCGCTGTCTCGGACGCGAGGCTCCCTGCTGGAAGCCCGCTGATCGCATCTGCGAGCCGGCGCCGGGCGCAGGCACCGGCGCCTCGCCGCGCTAGCGGTCGCCGGGCACTCGCCGAGCTCTTCCTGGCGGCAGATCGCGGCGACGCGACCACACGATCAGCGCGACGCCCGCAAGTATCAGCGGCACGCTCAGGGCCTGTCCCACGGTGAACACCCCGCCGAGAAAGCCGATCTGCGCATCCGGTTCCCGGAAGAACTCGCTGGCGATGCGGAAGGTGCCGTAAAGGGTCAGCAGCCACCCCACGAGTTCACCACGCGGCCGCGGCGGTAGCTTCCTCGCCAGCAGCACCATGATCACGAAGAGCACGAGCCCCTCGAGGAACGCCTCGTAGAGTTGAGACGGATGCCGAGGGATACCACCGCCGCTCGGAAACCGCACGGCCCACCATACGTTGCTCGGACGGCCCCACAGCTCGTCGTTGATGAAGTTCGCGAGCCTGCCCAGGCCGAAACCCACCGGTGCGCCCACAGCACCGAGGTCCCAGATCGTAAGCCATGGCACGCCGGTCAGGCGGCCTGCCACGACGCCGGCGATCAGGATTCCGAGAAGACCCCCGTGGAACGACATGCCGCCGTCCCAGATGGCAAGGATCTCCGACGGGTGCTGGAAGTAGTACGCACCGCCGTAGACGAGGACGTAGCCGAGCCGTCCGCCTAGCATGACGCCCACGATCGCGCAGAGCAGGATCGTCAGCAGGTCGTCGTCGGTAAGCCCGACGTCCCAGCGCAGGGCAAGCCAGCGCAGCACCAGGATCGCCACGACGAACCCCGCAAGGTAAGCGAGGCCGTACCAGTGCACGGCAAGGGGACCGAGCCGCAACGCGACCGGATCGACCGCGGGAAACGCCAGAGACGCCGGGTTCATCGGCGGTCTAGAACTGGATCTTGGGAGCCTCGGCGGCCTCCGGGTTCGCCTCGAAGTACTCGCGCGGCGTGAAGCCGAAGATCCCTGCGAGCATGTTCGCGGGGAACGACTGGATGGCGGTGTTGAAGCTCATGACCGAGTCGTTATAGAACTGGCGCGCGTACGCGATCTTCTGCTCGATCCCGGCCAGCTTCTCCTGGAGGTCGAGGAAGTTGACGTTGGCCTTGAGGTCCGGGTACGCCTCGGCGACCGCGAAGAGCGACTTGAGTGCGCCGGTGAGCATGTTGTCCGCCTGGGCCTGCTCCCCCACGCCGCTCGCGCTGACCGCGATGTTGCGGGCCTGGATGACGCGCTCGAGCGTCTCCTTCTCATGGGAGGCGTAGCCCTTAACGATCTCGACCAGGTTCGGGATCATGTCGTAGCGCTGCTTGAGCTGCACATCGATCTGCGCCCACGCATTCTCGACCCGGTTGCGAAGTCGGACAAGCCGGTTGTAGAGCACGACCACGGCAAGTGCCAGCACGACGGCGAGAACCATGCCGAGCGAGAAGCACGCGATGAGCGGACCTGCTGAGAACATGTCTCCTCCTTGGAGCACGGGGTTCGTGCAAGGGTGCGCTAGACTGACCCGCGAAGAATCCTAACACTGCCCGCGACTGCAGGCACCGTTTCAGAGCGGACCGCCGATGATCCCACTGCGCGGCGCGCGCCTCTCCGGCTACCGCCCCTACGTCACCTGGACGATCGCCGCCACCTGCGCTGCGGCGCTGGTTCGCCTGGCGATGCTGCCCGACCCGCGGGCAACGGCCATACTGCAGGCGCTTTCGTTGATTCCCGCGCGCTGGCTCGCCGCACCCGTCGATCCCGGCCAGCTGGCGACCCTCATCACCTCGACCTTGCTGCACGCGGGCTGGGTGCACCTGCTCGGCAACATGGTGTTCCTGATCGTGTTCGGACCGCTCGTTGAGTCACGTCTCGGTCACCTGCGATTCCTCGGCCTCTACATCGCATGCGGCGTGGCCGGCGGAGCTGCGCACGTGCTCGTCAACCCGGAGTCCACTGTCCCATTGGTCGGGGCGAGCGGTGCGATCGCCGGGGTGCTCGGCGCGCATCTCGTGCTAGCGCCGCGGGAGCGGATCACGACCATCATCCCGGTCATCATCTTCATCGAGATCGCCGCGCTCCCCTCGGCGTTTCTCATCGGGTTCTGGTTCCTGCTGCAGCTCGCGTCGGCGCTTGCCCCGGCGACAGCGGCCCAACTTGCTCCCGTCGCCTGGTATGCGCACTTGGCCGGCTTCGGCGTCGGCGTGGCGCTCGCGGTGCCGAGCGCACTCGGCAAGAACAGTGGCCGAACAACAAAGCGACGCCCACAGGGGCGCCGCCGGTCGAACGTGAAGTCGCGAAAGGCCGCCTAGCCGCGCGCGTCGATCTCCTTGAGGAGGTCATCGACGCTTCGGATGCCATCGAGCTGGCGGTGGAAGTACTCGCAGTAGGCGTTCACCGAGGGGTCGTCCTCCGCGATCTCGACGATGGTCTTCGGCTCGACCAAGGCAGCTGCAGTCTCAGTGACGTCTTCGCCGACGAAGCCCATGGCGCCTGCGCCGGAGGTGGTGTCCGTGTCCTCGGCGAGTGCCTCGATGGCGGCGAGCAGGAAGCTCGGGACGACGGCCGAGACCGTGATCTCCGTGCCGCAGTGGGGGCAGACGAAGGTGATGTCCGCGCGATCCGCTTCGCGGAGCACAACGCTGTCGATATCCTCGAGGCCGACCTCGATGGACCCGTCGACAGGACAAGCGATAGTGAACTCCATGGTGACCGCCTCCAACGGTGGCCCCGGGACTCCATTGTAGCGCGTGAAGGGATCGTTTTCGAAAGCCCCGAAGCTTGCTCAGCCATCCGCAAGAAATGCGCCAGCATGCTAGGATTGCCGCCATGTCATCGATGACCCCCGACGAGAATCAGTCCGCCGAGACGGGCGTAGCCGAGCTGCCGGTGCAGCTCATCGGCGAGGCCGCCGGATCCCCGACCGGCCGCCTCACTCGCTTCCTGCGCGGCTGCAAGCTCGGCCTGCCGATCTTCCTCGGGTACGCGCCGGTCGGGGCGGCATTCGGCGTGCTCGCGAGGTCTCTCGGCTTCTCGGTGTTCGCCGCGACCATCTGCTCCGCCACGGCATTGGCGGGAGCCGGCCAGTTCATCGCCCTCTCGATACTGGCCACCGGCTCCGGAGCGATCGCCGCCCTGCTCGCGACCACGGTCGTCAACCTGCGCTACGTCCTGTTCGCCACGACGCTGTCACCGGACGTGGCCGGTGTCCGTCTGCCCGTACTCGCCTGGCTCGGCTTCACGCTCACCGACGAGACATTCGCGGTGAACGTCGCCGATGTCCGGCAACGCGAGTCCACTCCCGCGTCGATGGCCGGCGTCGGCTTCATCGCCTGGTGCGGCTGGGTGCTCGGCACCATCGCCGGCGCGGTGAGCGCAGGATGGATCGGCGACCCCACGCGGTTCGGCGTCGACTTCGCGATGGCCGCCATGTTCTCGGCGCTGTTCGTTGCGCTCGCCGAGGACCGCCGCCACATCGTTGTCGGGATCGTGGCCGGCGTGCTCGCACTCGCGCTTCCCTTGCTTACCGCAGCGGGAATACCTCTTCCGTCCGGCTCCTTCGTCGTGATCGCGTCCATGCTCGCGGCCGGAGCAGCTGCGGTGGTGTTCCGTGAGCGCTGAGCTTTCCCGCACAGCCATCTGGACGGTCATCGTCTTCATGGCGCTGATCAACTTTGCTCTTCGCTTCGTGCCTCTCGCCCTGTTGTCGAGAGTGAAGCTGCCCGCGCCCATCATGCGCTGGCTCTCCTTCGTGCCCATCTCGGTCATGGGCGCACTAGTCGCCACCGAAGTCATGCGCCCGAACAACACCTGGCAGCCGCCGGCCACTAACGCAGGCATCTACGCGGCCGTGCTTACCATGCTCGTCTTCCGGTTCACGCGCAGTTTCCTCGGCGCGACGCTTGCGGGCATGGTGTCCTTCGTCGCCCTCAACGCGTTCATCGGCTGACACCGCGTCATGCTGTCGCTTTTCGCGCCTAACCCCGTGCGCTAGACTGCAAAGCCCACGCTCGCCCTCGCGGGCGTCACCACGACCGCTTCGTCGCCGAGGAGCCCCTTTCACATGGCCCGAATCCGTCCGTTCGCCGGCTGGCGCTACGCCGACCGTGGCACCGACCTTTCCGCCGTGACCGCTCCGCCCTACGACGTCTTGTCCGCCGAGCAGCGCTCAGCGCTCATCGCCGAGGACCCGCACAACGTGGTCCAGCTCGAGCTCCCCGACGGTCCCTTGGATCCCGATGCCGAGGACGGCCGCTACCAGACTGGTGCCCGCACCTGGGCCGCATGGCGCGAAACGGGCGTGCTCGCCGAAGACGCGCGGCCCTGCGTCTACGTGCTGGAGCAGCACTACCATCTCGGCGAGCGCGAAGTCCGGCGTCGCGCTTTCATCGTGGAGGTCGGCCTCGAGCCGTTCGAGGAAGGCGTCGTGCTGCCCCACGAGCGCACGCTACCGAAGGCGCTCGGTGACCGCTTCGAGCTGATCAAGGCGACCGGCGCGAACTTCAGCCAGGTCTTCGGCCTGTTCGACGACCCCGCGTGCGAGACCGACGCCATCTTCACTCGCATCATGGCGAGCGAGCCCGTCGCGATCGCCGAGGACGCCGACGGCGTCGTGAGCCGCCTGTGGGCCGACGATGACGCCGAGCACGCCGGCCGCCTCGCCCACTTCCTCGCCGACGGCCGCATCTTCATCGCAGACGGCCACCACCGCTACACGACCGCGCTTGCCTACCGCGACCTCCGGCGCGCCCAGGAGGCCGCGAAGGGCGCCGAGGTGACCGGCGACGCCCCCTACGACTTCGTGATGATGGCGCTGGTCAACATGGACGACCCTGACTTGGTCGTCCTGCCGACGCACCGCGTCGCCGACGCTCCTGGACACTTCGACCCCGTCGCCTTCGTGGCTGGTCTCGAGCAGCACTTCGTCATCGAGCCGCTCGAGCAGTCGCGTGCCCACGGTGCGCTCGACGACATCGCGGAGCCCGCGATGATCGTGAAGCTCAGGGGAGAGAGCCCGTTCCTCGCCCGGCTCAGGCCGGATGTCGACCCGGATACCGCGATCCCGCTCGAGCGCTCGCGCGCCTGGAAGAACCTCGACGTCGCTGTCCTGCAGGAGCTCGTGCTCGACCCGCTCCTCGGCATACATCCGGACCGGCCTGAGACGCTCGAGCGGCTGCACTTCTACAAGGAAGCTCATGCAGCCATGAAGGCCACTGCCGAGCACGACGTGGCGTTCGTCCTGCGGGCCACCCGCATGGACCAGCTGCGCTCGGTCGCCCTCGCAGGCGAGACGATGCCCCAGAAGAGCACGTACTTCTACCCGAAGCTTCTCTCGGGTCTCGTCTTCCGCGCCGCCGAGTAGCCGCAGCACCGGCCGTCACCGCATGCGGTCCCTCCGCGCGGCCCGCGCCCTGCGATCACGTGCGCACGCCGCCGCGCACCCCGACGCCCTCGGGCGTGAGCCACACGAACCGCGGGCAGACTCTACCCAGCCTGCATTCGTCGCAGCGGGGGGCCTTCGGCCGGCACGTCTCCCTGCCCACGAGCCAAGCCGGCAGATCCAGTGTTCCGGGCGCCGCCGGGCAGTAGCGGCGTGCCGCCGCCTCGACTGCCTCACGCGTGTCCTCGGCGATCAGGCCTGAGCGGAGGAACACGCGTCTGACCTGTACGTCGTAGGCGACCTGACCGCACTCACGCCCCTCGAGTGCAACGCCGAAATGGCGTGTAAGGATCTCTGTGGCCATGACCGCCTTCTTGCGGCCGATGCCATCGAAGGCGGACAGCCGCTCGGTCACCTCGATCACGTGAGCTCCATCCGGCCAGATGCGGCGCGCGTCCCCGCCGTACTCGGTGATCAGCCGCTCGGCGGCCGAGACGATCCAACGGGGCACGGTTTCCTTGAAGCGGTGGAGCATCGGAGGACGCTGCACCGCATCGCGTACCGACTCCGGGTGCGAGGCCAGGAATGAGACGTCGAGCGTTCCCAGCCGCTGCGCCAGATGCCAGGGGCCCGACCACGCCCGCTCGGCCGGGATCCCCTGCGTGAACAGGACGCCGATCAAGAAGGCGTTGGGTTCCCTTTCGATGAGGGCGTCCGCCTCGGGCACGCCCGAGAACGAGCCGCCGACCTGTGCGGCACCCGCCGCCTCCAACTCCAGGCCGTAAGCGATGAGTTCCTCGGCGACGCGTGACGAAGACTGACGGGCAGCCGGCGCTTCAGCAGCCCGGAGACGGCGATGGCTCACCTAAAGCTTGATCGACTGCTGCTTGATGCGGTGGATGAGCACCTCGCGCTCCTCGGGTGTGTAGGCCTGCTCGAGCTTCTGGTACGCCCTGATCCTACCGCCGAGCATCACGCCGGCTGCGATGCGGTGGAGCGCCCACAAGAAGCAGGTCACAGCGGAGGCGCAGAAGAGATCCCGTACGAGGCCATAGATGGTGAGCTCGTCGTCGTAGTAGTGCATTGAGCACCCTCCCGGAGATCGGACGCATGACATGAGAGAGCGCGATCGCACCCCCTTGTCCAGTCTATCCCCAAGCCGGGAGTCGCCGCACGCCGGACGAAGCTACGCGCGACCTGTGCGACGCCGTGGTCCGCTCGCGAGCGCTACTTGACCACCCGTGGGGCGTTCTTGAGGAAGAAGGCGCAGTAGATGCAGCCGTCCTTGATCGCCGCCGAGCGGTCGACGTCGGGCGAGAAGATCAGCTCGGGGTCCACGGTGAGTTCGTAAGAGGCGCGGTCACATCCTGCGAAGGCGCATTTGGTAGGGCAGTTGTCGTCGAACTGGATGACGTGCGGGCACTCGGCCTGCATCTCCTCGTCGCAACCCCGCTGCTCCCAGCACTTCGCCATTGATTCGCCTTCCTCATCATCGCTTCACGAATGCGGCACATTCTACTACTCCGATAGGGACTTAGCCCCTTCCGGCGAAGGTGGAGTGGCGCTGCCCCCAGAGCACTGCACCGCCCGTGCCGTTCAGCTACACTTGCCGAAGATCATGTCTGAGAATCCCTCACCTATCAGAGAATTCGACACCATCGTCGTGGGCGCAGGCCCCGCCGGCGTCATGGCCGCGCGTCACGCGGCCGAGCGCGGGGACGTTCTCCTCATCGATGCTGCGGCACTCCCACGGGACAAAAGCTGCGGTGGCATGCTCAATGAGTACGCCCAGCACTTCCTGGCCGACTACGGACAGGTGCCGCAGTCGATCATCCTCGACCCCCAGTGGGTCAACTTCCGCTATCACGACTGGGACCGCCGGATCCTCAAGCCCACCGAGCTGCGGTTCCTCAACGTCGATCGCCGAGGCTTCGACGACTGGCTCGTCTCGCTTCTCCCCGACAACGTCCGCATCGAGGGCGGTACCGGCTTGGTCGACTTTGCCGAGGACGCCGCCGGAGTGACTGTCTGTCTCAAGCGCTCTGACGGCCGGGAAGAGGTCCGCTGTCAGAACCTGATCGGATGCGACGGGCCCCGCTCGACGGTTCGCCGTTCGCTTGGCGTGGGTTCAGTCGCCACATACGTGACGCTTCAGGACTTTTGCCGCATCGAGGGCCCCATCGAGCCGTACTTCGACTGTATCTACATGCGCGACATCGGCGATAGCTTCGGCTATGCCTACGTGGTCCCGAAGGGAGATACCGCGATCGTCGGCTCTGTCTTCTATCCCAGGACCAAGCACCCTCACCAGAAGCACGACCAGGTCCTGTCGATCCTGCGGGGTAAGCTGCCGCTCGGCGCTGCCGAGAAGCGCGAGGCCTGGATCGCCCTGTCGGTCAGAAACCATGGCGATGTCGTGGAGGGCTCAGGACGCGTGCTTCTCGCCGGCGAGGCTGGCGGCTTCATGTCCCCCACCAGCGGCGAAGGCATCAGCTACGCCCTGAACACGGGGCGCCTCGCCGGCCAAGCCGTCGCGGGCAACGAGCCGCTCGAGGCCCTTACGGCATACCGGTCGGGCGCTGCCCATGTTTCCGGCAACATCCGGCGCAAGCTCAAGTGGCTGCCGTTCATGGAGTCGCGGGCCGGCAAGTACTTGGCAGGCTTCGTCCCCACGCCGATCGTCTCGCAGGTGACCAAGGGCCTCTAGACGCCCCGCGCCACTACCGCGGACGATTCATGAACATCCTGCTCGGTGTGGCGCTCTCCTGCCCCTGATACTTGCTCCCCAACTCAGGGTGCCCATAGGGTCGGTCGACCTGCGACGTCATCTGGGAGAACGAGATCTGGCCGATCTTCATTCCCGGCGACAGGATGATCGGAAGGTTGGCGACATTCGAGAGCTCGAGGGTGAGCCTGCCGTCCCAGCCGGGATCGACGTAGCCCGCGGTCGAGTGGATCAGCAACCCCAGCCGCCCCAGCGAGCTCTTGCCTTCGAGCCTTCCCACGATGTCACCGGGCAACGCGATGCGTTCGACGGTGGTGCCAAGCGCGAATTCGCCCGGGTGCAACACGAACGGCTCAGCCGCCGATGCGATGACCTGCTCGGTCAGCCCCAGCTGCTCGCGCGCCGGGTCGATGTAGGGCAGCCGAGAGTTGCGGAAGACCTGGAAGTCATCACCGAGATGCAGGTCGATACTCGACGGCTGGATATCGTCGGGGTCGAGCGGCTCGACGACGATACGGCCGGAGGCGAGCTCGAGCTTGATGGTGTGGTCTGAGAGGACCATGGCGGCGTCATCCCTTCACCGAGAACAGACGCGGCCCGCACTAGTCGCCGTGCGGGCCGCTTGACTGACCTAACAGACGACTACGCGCACTTGCTGTAGCCGCAGCTGCGACACACCGAGCATCCGCTCTCGTGCTCGAGCGAGCCGCCGCACTCCGGGCATGCGCCGGAGAGGTTGTCCAGCGAGTCCACGTTCTTGGTGATCGCGGTCTGAGCCTGGCCGGTCTCCATGAACTGCACCGCGTGCTCCATGACGATGCCCACGGCGTCCGCGCACGAGAGCACCTTGCCGCCCTCGGCCCAACACGGCGACGGACAGCGGATACCACGCAGGTGCTTGACGAGCGCCTCGGGGTCCACGCCGGCCCTCAGCGATACCGAGATCATGCGGGAGAGCGCCTCAGACTGCGAGGCCGCGCATCCACCCGACTTGCCCATCTGGGTGAACACCTCGCACATGCCCTCTTCGTCCCAGTTGACCGTGACGTACAGGTTGCCGCACCCAGTCTGGATCTTCTCGGTCCGGCCCTGCGTGATCGCCGGACGCTCGCGCGGCTCCAGCTCCCCTGCCCGCACGTACTCGCTGTCTGCCGAGGCCCCTGCCTTGCCGGTCTTGCCGGTGGAGAGGACCTGATTCTCCTTGGAGCCGTCCCGATAGATGGTCACACCCTTGACGCCCAGCTCGTAAGCCAGGTCGTAGGCGTAACGCACATCATCAGGGTTGGCCTCGTGCCCGAAGTTGACCGTCTTGGAGACGGCATTGTCGGTGTACTTCTGGAAGGACGCCTGCATGCGGATGTGCCAGTCGGGCGCGATGTCGTGCGCGGTCGCGAATGCCGACTGTACATCAGCGGGCACCTCTTCGATGCCGCGCACGGTCCCGTGCTCAGCTATCAGCGCCATAAGCTCACGGCTGTAGAAGCCTCGCTTGACCGCGATCTCCTCGAACAGCGGATTAACCTCGATGAGGCGGTCGTTGTCCATGACCGTGCGCACATAGCTGACGGCGAAGAGCGGCTCGACGCCACTGGAGCAGTTCGCGATGATCGACAACGTGCCGGTCGGGGCGATCGTGGTCACGGTGGCGTTGCGGATCGGGCCGCCCTCGGGCGTGTCGTAGACCGACCCCTCGAAGTTGGGGAAGGAGCCACGCTCTGCGGCGAGCTTGCGGCTGGCCGACTTCGCCTCGGCATCGATGAAGCCCATGATCTTCTCGCCGAGCGCGACCGCGTCGTCGCTGTCGTAAGCGAGGCCGAGCTTGATCAGCATGTCGGCCCAACCCATGACACCGAGCCCGATCTTCCGGTTGCCCCGAGCCAGCTCGCCGATCTGCTCCAGCGGGTAGTTGTTGACCTCGATGACGTCATCGAGGAAGCGCACGCCGCGGTGCACGATGTCCGCAAGACGGTCCCAGTCCACGTCGGGTCCGTTCTCGGTGATGCGGACCATCTTCGAGAGATTGACGGAGCCGAGGTTGCAGGCCTCGTACGGCAGCAGCGGCTGCTCCCCGCACGGGTTGGTCGACTCGATCTCGCCGAGGTGAGGCGTCGGGTTATCGCGATTGATACGGTCGATAAAGATGATGCCGGGGTCGCCGGTCGCCCAGGCCATCTCGATGATGAGGTCGTAGACCTCGCGCGCATCGAGCTCGCCGTCGATCTCCTTGGTGCGGGGGTTCAGAAGGTCGTACGAAGTGCCCGCCTTCACTGCCTCCATGAACTTCTCCGTCAGGGCGACCGAGATGTTGAAGTTGGCGAAGTCCCCGTCGGCCTTGCACTTGATGAAGTTCAGGATGTCCGGGTGGTCGATGCGCAGTACGCCCATGTTGGCGCCGCGCCGCGTGCCGCCCTGCTTGACCGCTTCAGTGGCCTGGTTGAACACGCGCATGAACGACACCGGTCCACTCGAGACACCCTGAGTGGAGCGAACTGAGTCGCCAGCCGGACGGAGACGGGAGAAAGAGAAGCCCGTACCGCCTCCCGACTTGTGTATCAGGGCAGTGTCGCGCACGGCACCGAAGATCGACTCCATAGAGTCGTCGACCGGCAGGACAAAGCATGCCGAGAGCTGCTGAAGCTCGCGGCCGGCGTTCATCAGCGTCGGCGAGTTCGGCAGGAACTCGAGCGAGGTCATCAGGTCATAGAAGTCGCGCGCCGTCTCGGCGATCTGGGCCTCGTCAGCGCCCCACGATGCCTCGGCTGATGCGATGTTCTCAGCCACCCGGACGAACATGTCGGACGGCTGCTCGATGGCGTTGCCCGCCTCGTCCTTGAGCAGATAGCGCTTCTGGAGCACCTTCAGCGAGTTCGGGCTGAGGATGTCGTCGATGGCGCGTGAATAGTCGGTTGCGCCTGCGGCGTCCGGCATGAAACGTCCCCTCTCCTATGCTGTCGCCGGCAGGTGCGCCAGCAACGTAAGATACTAGATGTTGAGCCCGACCATCGTAGGTCGCCCACATATTGTGCGTCAACGAAGGTCTGATGAGCGGCGCCATTCCCCGCCGTACGGCAGATGACCAGCGGTTCGGGCGGATAGTGTCGTACAACGCATCACGGCCGCGCCCCTTTCGGGATCGCGGCCGTGATCGGTTCTTGCTGGAATGCTAGACGGGCTCGACGCGCTGGACCTCGGGCACCTGCTCCTTGAGCACGCGCTCGACACCATTAGCAAGCGTCAACTGCGACATGGGGCAACCACGGCAGGCGCCCTGCAGGGCCACCTTGACCACGCCGTCCTCGGACACATCGACGAGTTCGACGTCGCCGCCATCGGCCTGAAGGGCCGGGCGAATGAGGCCCAGGGCCTCCTCGACACGCTCCTTGAGCTGCATGTGATCCTCCTTCAAGGACTCAGCTTCGCACACACGAACCGACGCGCGCGCCGGTCCTTTGTTCTCAACAGCAGCGAGAACTGTACCACAATCCTTACCGCGATGGTCAACATTTATCACAGTATGGAATCGGGCTCTTGGAGTCGTACTGATCAGCGATCGGCGGCCGGCTTTGGGCACGGTCGTCGCGATCTCGCTGCGTTCTAGCCGGGGCTCTTCCCGAAATCAAAAAGAGCCGTCGGATGCGCTCAGCAGTGTCCTACTCTCCCGGGGCACTACACCCCAGTACCATCGGCGCTGGAGGGCTTAACTACCGAGTTCGGAATGGGATCGGGTGTACCCCCTCCGCCATAACCACTAAGTGCATCCGACGGCTCTCACCGTCGGAGCATCAATATGCTCCATGTCAAGGTCCGCGGCACAGCCGCCGGCTACCCTGAATGCTGCATAGCGCTTGAGAATCTCGCGAATGAGATTAAGACCTCGGCCTATTAGTACTGCTCGGCTGAACACATTGCTGTGCGTACACCTGCAGCCTATCAACGTCGTAGTCTACGACGGGCCTTACCTGGTTAACCC